>JBDHJM010000034.1:0-43068 GCA_039586895.1 Gemmatimonadota bacterium
TCGCCTCCCTGGGAGGCCCGCTCGACGAGCTCAGCGAACCCCTGGAACGCCTGCTTGGCGTGCGGCCGCAGGTCGATCACCCGATCGGCGATCGCAGCCGTGGCGAGCAGCGGTTTGTCCCACTGCGCGGCGGCGGCCTGCAGGTTGCGCAGGCTGGCGGCGCCCACTCCCCTGCGGGGCACCTGCACGGCGCGCAGAAACGCTTCGTCGTCGGCCGGGTTCACGACGAGGCGCAGGTAGGCCAGCAGGTCCTTCACCTCACGCCGCTCGTAGAAGCTGACCGCTCCAACCACGCGGTACGGGATGGAAGCACGGCGAAAGGCGTCCTCGAACGCCCGCGACTGCGCGTTGGTGCGGTACAGCACCGCCATGTCACCGTACACCAGCGCGTTGCTCGCCACCTTTTCGCGCAGCTCGCGGGCGGCCCACTCGGCCTCATCGCGCTCGTCGGCTGAGCTCACCAACACCACCGGATCGCCCCCGCCGCGGGCGGTGAACAGGGTCTTGCCGAGACGCTGCTGGTTCTCGGCGATCACTGCGTTGGCGGCGTCCAGGATCATCTGCGTGGAGCGGTAGTTCTCCTCGAGCCGCACCACGGCGGTTTCCGGAAAATCCTGCTGGAAGTCCAGCATGTTCCTGAGGTCCGCGCCGCGCCAGCTGTAGATGGACTGGTCGTCGTCGCCCACAACGCAGATGTCACGGTGTTTGGCACCGAGGTGGCGCACGAGCAGGTACTGCGCGCGGTTGGTGTCCTGGAACTCGTCCACCAGGATCGAGTCGAAGCGGCCCTGGTAGTAGGCCAGCCGGTCCGGGTGCTCCTGGAACAGCGTGAGCGGGTGCAGCAGCAGATCGTCGAAGTCCATTGCGTTGGCCGCTGCCAGCGCCTTGTTCATCTCGTGGAAGATCTCGGCCGCCACTCGGGTGAAGCGGTCCTCGCCGGCAGCGCCGAGCTCGGCCGGTGTGAGCAGCCGGTTCTTCGCTCCGGAGATCACCGACTGGAGCTGGCGCGGCGGGAAGTTGCGCTGCGCGTATCCGGCACGCTCAAGCAGCCGCTTGATCAGTCCGAGACGGTCGTCCTCGTCGTAGATGGTGAACTGCGGAGTGAACCCCAGCCGCGCCGCATCGCGGCGCAGCAAGCGGGCGCACAGAGAGTGAAACGTCCCGATCCACAGCCCCGCCGGCTCGTGGCCGAGCTGTGCGGTGACCCGGCCGCGCATTTCCGCTGCGGCCTTGTTGGTGAACGTGGTAGCGAGAATGCGGTGCGCCTCGACCCCGTGCTCGGAGATGAGGTGCGCGATGCGCGATGTGAGCACGCGCGTCTTGCCCGATCCGGCTCCCGCGAGGACCAGCAGCGGCCCGTCGCGATACTCGACTCCGCGGCGCTGGTCCGGATTCAGCGCGAAGTCAGTCACTGTCCTTCCCGGCCGCAACCAACGGTAGCTCGGCCTGGAAGACCGCCCCCTTTGTGGATGGCAGTATCTCGAGCCGGCCGCCGTGCACGTCCTCCACGATGCGCTGCGAGAGGGCCAGCCCGATGCCCCACCCGCCCGACTTGGTGGAAACGCCCGGTTCGAACAGCGTGGCGCGCACGTCGGCGGAAATCCCGGGACCGTCGTCGGCCACCTTGATGCGCGCACAATTGCCCTCATCCCACACCGTGACCTCGATGCTGCCGCCGCGGCCGCTCAGCGCGTCCACCGCGTTCTTCACGAGCGACTCGAGCGCCCACTCCACCAGCACGGCGTCACCCACGATCACCGGGCCGGCACGCGGTGCATCGACCGATATCGAGATCGCTCTCGCGTGGCGCGGCAGGCGGGGCGCGAAGTAGGCGGCCACCCGTTCGGCCATGGCGCCCACCGCGATCCGGTCGCGCCGCGCCGGCCGCCCGATGCGCTCGAAGCGCTGCGCTACGCGATGCAGCCGCTCCAGGTCGCCGCGCAGGTGGTCGGCAATGTCACCTGAGGGCGAGCTGCCATCCTCGAGCCGGTCCACCCAGGCCCCTGCGCTCATCAGCGGCGTGCCCAGCTGGTGCGCCGATTCACGCGCCATGGCCACCCACAGGCGGTCGCGGTGCCGGGTCACGGCTATGCGGTAGGCCCAGATGCCCATGGCGAGCGTGGCGATGAGCACGGCGAACTGGATCACCGTGAGTCGAGTGAGGCGCTTGGCGGCGGGCAGCGCGGCGAAGTGCAGCTCCCCTGTTCCAGGAATGGGGATGGGCGCGTTGTTGCGGTCCATGTCCTGCACCAGCTCGCTCAGCTCGGGGTCGGACGGGTCGAGCCCCAGGTTGCGCACCGCGATGGGGCGTCCGGCAGTGTCGGTGATGACCAGCGGAATGCCGCTGGCCGCCACGTCCGCTACCAGCGCGAAGAGGATCTCTGTCGCTGCACCCGGGTCGGGGTTGGCCAGCGCAGGGATTACCCGCGCGTAGATCTGGGAAGTGTGGCGCGCCCCCTGCCGTAGCGAGTGCATTGCGGTCCACGCCTGCCACACCGATAGCGCCATGAACACCAGCGCCAGCGCCAGCACGATCTCGGGTGCGGCGCGCCGAAGCATGGCGGCGAGCCTGCGGCGGTTCACGGCTGAGTCAGTCGTTCGGTGCCCATGTACGGAACCAGCGCGGCAGGGAGCGTCACGCTCCCGTCGGCCTGCTGGTTGTTCTCCAGCAGCGCGATGATGGTGCGCGGGAGCGCGACCCCGGATGCGTTGAGCGTGTGCACGAACTCCGGCTTGGCATCGGAGCGGGGCCGGTACCGGATGTTCGCCCGGCGGGCCTGAAAGTCGGTGAACGTCGAGGAGCTGGAGGCCTCGAGCCACTTCCCGACACCGCCGGCCCACACCTCGAGGTCGTACGTCTTCGCGCTGCTGAACCCGATGTCTCCCGCGGCGAGCATCACGACCCGGTACGGGATCTCCAGGCGCCGCAGTATCGTCTCGGCATGGCTGGTCAGCTTCTCGTGCTCGGCCGGAGAATCCTGCGGCGCCGAGAACCGGACCAACTCCACCTTGTCGAACTGATGCACGCGGATGAGACCGCGGGTATCCTTGCCGTGAGAGCCCGCCTCGCGGCGGAAGCACGGCGTGTAGGCGACGTAGCCTCGCGGCAGGTCGTCGGCCGCGAGGATTTCCTCGCGATGGATGTTGGTGACGGGGACCTCGGCCGTGGGGATCAGGTACTGGCCGTCCTCGGTCACGTACATGTCGCCTTCGAGGTCAGGAAGCTGACCGGTGCCCCGTGCGGAATCGCTGTTCACGAGGTATGGGGGCGCCACTTCCGTGTAGCCGTGCTCGGTGGTGTGCACGTCGATCATGAAGTCGACGAGTGCCCTCACGAGCTTCGCACCCATGCCGGTGAACATGGGAAAGCCGGTGCCGGCGATGCGCGCACCGCGCTCCATGTCCAGCACCGCCAGGGTCTCGCCCAGCTCCCAGTGAGGCTTGGGGTCGAAGTCAAACCCGGCGGGCTCGCCCCAGCTGCGCACCAGCTCGTTGGCCGATTCGCCGCCGTCCGGCAGCTCGGGGAGAGGCAGGTTGGGCAGGCTGAGCAGCCGCTCCTCCAGCTGGGTCTCCACGTCCCGCACCTGCTGGTCGAGCTGCTTGATGCGGTCGCTCACCGTCTTGAGTTCCGCGATGAGAGCCGCCGCATCAGCCTTCTCGCGCTTGAGCCGGGCAACCTCCTCGGAGGCGCTGTTGCGCTCGGCCTTGAGCTTCTCCACCTGCTGCAGCAGGTCGCGCCGCCGCGCGTCGAGCTCGAGCACGGAATCGACCGCCGCGTCGTAGTCTCCGCGGCGGGCCAGGGCCGCCCGCACGTCGTCGGGAGACTCGCGCAGGAGGCGGACGTCGAGCATGGGGGTCAGGCCTCGGGGAGGCCGGGCTGGAGGCCTCGGTAGCCGCAGTTTCGGTTCACCAGGGTCTGTAGGGTCACGCTCCGGGCCGTGGCGTCGATGCTCAGCACCAGGAACTTGCCGTACCGGGGTAGCGGACCGAGCGAGCATGCCTGGTCTTCACCGCGCGACTGCCCGATGAGCGTCATTCCCTCCACGATGGGGAACGGCTCCGAGCTCTCGTACTCCACCTCAGGTGCAGACAACACCTGGTCGAACGGCTCCTCGGAGACGATCAGGCCTGCAGCGTTGGTAACGCCGACGAGAGTGGCCGCTCCGAGCTGGGGTGTTCCTTCCGGATCGATGTCGAAAACGAAGTCGAACGGCTGCGACAGGTCGGTGCGGACCGTGGCGTCGTTCACGATGTCGAACGCGCTGGATAGCTGAATCTCCGTGCCGCGCAGCGCGTAGAGCGTGATCGTGTCGATGTTGTTCTCGAACACCGGATCGGGCAGAGTGATGTCCTCACCGCACGCCGCAGCGGCCAGTGCGGCGGCACCGAACAGGGCGCCCAAGCGAAACCGTGACAATGATATACGTGTCATGATAGTGTTCCGTAGAGTACCGACCCCCAATAGGCCGGTCAAGCCGCACTTTTTTGCTTGACTTCACTCCAGCGCCCGCCTAGCTTGGCGCCCATGCCGAACATCCGTGATGTCGTGCAGACGCTCGCAGGTCGAGACGGCGTCGACGCGGTCATCGTACTGGGCCGCGACGGCCTCACCATCGACGCGCGGGCCGGCAACGGGCTCGACCCCGATGGCCTCGCCGCACTGGTGCCGTCCGTGATAGCGGCCTGCAACCGCCTCGGCAGTGCAGCCGAACGCGGCCAGTTCGGGACCGGCCTGGTCGAGTTCGACGGCGGCACCGCCCTGCTGGCGGATCTGACCGGCGAGACGCTGCTGGCCGTGTTCATCCGGCCGGGAACGAACGTCGGCGGCTTGCTCTACGAGCTGCAGCGGCACCGCGCGGCGATCGCCGAGCTGCTCTAGACTCCTTCTACACCCGGACACGCCATGAGTCGCTGGGCCACCGTACTAGCTGGAGGGTCCGGGACGCGGTTCTGGCCGCTGTCGACCCCACGCGACCCGAAACAGTTCCTCTCCCTTTCCGGCGAGCGCCCGCTGCTGCGCGAGGCGGTGGACCGGCTCGCAGGACTCATCCCGCCCGAGCGGGTCCTTGTGGTCACGGGAGCGCCCTACCTCGAGCGCACCCGCGAGCTGCTGCCGGACGTGCCGGCCGCGAACCTGCTGGGCGAGCCGCGCCCGGCGTCCACCGGCCCCGCGCTCACCTGGGCCACGGCCGAGGCGCGCGCCCGCGATCCGAAGGCGTCGGTGCTCTCGCTGCACGCCGACTGGCACGTGGGTGACGATGCAGCGTTCCGGCTCACCGCTCAGCGCGCGCTGGAGGTAGCGGAGCGCCACGACGTCCTCGTCACGGTTGGCATGGTGCCCACGAGGCCGGAGACCGGCTACGGCTACATCGAGCCGGGGGACGGACTGGAAGGCGACGCCCGCCGCGTGAAGCGTTTTCTGGAAAAGCCCGATGCCACCCGCGCGGCCGAGCTCATTGGGGCCGGCGCACTGTGGAACAGCGGACTATTCGCCTGGACCGCCGCGCGTTTCTTCGCCGAGACCCGCGAGCATGCACCGGAGATCGCACCCCACGTGGATCTCATCGACGGCGGTCAGGTGAATCAGTTCTTCGCGTCCGTCACGCCAATCGCGGTGGACGTATCACACTTCGAGCGCAGCGGGCGCGTCGCCGTTGTTGCAGGCGATTTCCCGTGGGACGACGTCGGGACCTGGAGCGCGCTCGCGCGCGTCCGCAGAGCCGACACCGATGGCAACGTGACGGTGGGCGAGGCAATCGCCCACGAGGCTCGCGACTGCATCCTGTGGGGTGAGGACGGGCCGATCGTGGCCGACGGTGTGAGCGACTTGGTTGTGGTGCGCGCGCACGGGATAACGCTGGTCACGACACGGGAGCGCGCGGCGCGGTTGAAGTCGCTGCTCGAGGCACTGCCTGACGAACTGCGGGAGCTGAACTCGTGACCGATCTGTACCTGCTCGATCCGGCGCCGTCGCCCGCCTGGTTCCCGTTCGCCGACTGCCGCCCGGTGAGCGAGCTAAGGGCGGGAGCGTGGCTGGTCCGGGAGCGCTGGGAGGCGATCGCGGGCGGCGCCACGAGCGCGATCTTCGCCGCTTCGCACCTGCAAGGCTTCGCCGAAGAGGGCGTTCCCACTGTCACCGCCGCTGCCGGTGTGGACGGACCCGCTCTGATAGGCCGCTCTGATTTCGCACCGGCTGGTGTGCGGCCGGAGCTGCCGGACGGGCCGGCGCGGCTGGTGAACGACGGTGAGACGGTGGGCTGGTGGGCGGCGGCCGGGGGGCGCTGGGAGCCGGGACAGGACGACGGAGACGAGATCGAGGTCGACGGCTTCCTGCTGCACGGCAGCTTCGATTTGCTCACCGCGCTGGAGCACCTGCTGGTGGCCGATGCGGCTGACTTCACGCACGAGCCGGGCGACGAGCTGCCTCAGGGCACCCTGCTCATCGGCGATCCGTCCGACGTGGTGCTGCTCGGCGCGCTCGTGGAGCCCGGCGTCGTGATCGATGCGCGCGGCGGCGCGGTGGTGATCGAGCAGCACAGCTATGTGAAGAGCGGCACCCGCCTGGAAGGTCCGCTGTATGTAGGTCCGGGGTGCGAGATCCTGGGCGGGCCGGTGAAGAACCGTGCCATCGGGCCCCGCTGCCGCGTGCGGGGTGAGATCTCGTCGAGCGTCCTGCTCGGTTACGCCAACAAGGCGCACGACGGGTTCGTGGGGCACTCGGTGCTCGGGCGCTGGGTGAACCTGGGAGCCGGCACAACCACCTCGGACCTCAAGAACACCTACGGCGACATCCGGATCGACGTGGCCGGAGAGCGCATCGACACGGGGCGCCAGAATCTGGGGACGCTGTTCGGAGACCATGCCAAGCTCGCGATAGGCACCCAGTTGGACACCGGAAGCGCCGTGGGAGCGGGTGCGAACGTGTTTGGCGCGTCGCGGCCGCCCAAGTACGTGGCCCCGTTCTCGTGGGGAGTGGGCGGCGAGAAGATGAACCGCGACGGCTTTCTCACCGTGGCGACACGCGTTCTGCCACGGCGTCAGGTGGCGGTCACCGACGCCGTTCGGGAGTCCCTGGGGCGCATCTACGACCACGCGGCCCGATGAGGGTGGCGGTCCTCGGTTCGGGATCCCGGGGCAACGCAGTCCTGCTTGCCTCCGGCGCCACCGCGCTGCTCATCGACGCCGGATTCGGTGCCAGGACGCTCGAGCGGCGCGCCCGCGCCGTGGGAATCGACCTGGCGGAGCTCAGCGGGATAATCCTCACGCACGAACACGGCGACCACGCGCGCGGAGCGGCGCGTCTGGCGCAGCGCGTGGGGTGCGCCGTCCATGGGTCGCCGGGTACGCTCGCCGCGTTGGCGGGGGAGCTGGATGGTGTCGAGTGCCACCCGCTCTTGTCGCACACGGCAGCGTCGTTCGGTCCCCTGTCGGTGGAGGTGTGCCGCACAAGCCACGACGCGGCCGAGTCCCTGGCCGTAGCGGCAACGGAGACGGCAACCGGCAGGCGTGTTGCGATCGCCTACGACCTGGGCCGTCCCACGCAGCAGGTGCGCTACCTGCTGCGCGGCGCGAACTGTCTGGTGCTGGAGGCGAACCACGACGACATGCTACTGCGCACTGGACCCTACCCGGCCGCCGTGCGGGAGCGCATCGCGGGTCCGGGAGGGCATCTATCGAACAGGGAGGCGGCCGAGCTCGCGGCCGAGCTGTGCCACCCGGGGCTGAGAACCGTGGTGCTGGCTCACTTGAGCGACCGCTGCAACCGCGCCGAGCTGGCGGTGGAGGCCGTGCGCGGCTCGCTCGCGCAGCGCGGTTTCCGGGGCTCGGTCGTCGCCGCACTCCAGGACGAGCCGCTCCCCATGCTCGAGCTGGCCACCGAACAGTATGCACTGGAGGGGCTGGACTAGGTCGCCGGGAGCGGCTCCTCCTCTCCCAGCCAAGTGGCGGACGATTCCCACTCACGCATCATGCGCGTGAAGGCGTGCGCCACCTCCCCGTCGAACTCGTAGCCGGACCGGGCCTCCAGGTAGGCGAGCACCTTGCTCGCCGGCCAGGCGTCGCGGTAGGGGCGGTTGGAACGCAGCGCATCGAACACGTCGCATACGTGGACCAGCCTGCTGGCGCGGTGGCATTCGCGCTTGAAGTGCAGTGAAGGGTAGCCCTCCCCGTTGATCATGATGTGGTGCTCGTACGCCACCACGGCCGCCAAATCCAGGTCTGTGCTGGTCTCAATGATGATGCGGGCGCCTTCCGCCGGATGGCGCGACATGATGCGGCGCTCCCTTTCACCCCAGCCGCTCTTCCTGGTCAGCACGTCGTGGGGGATGCGCACCTTGCCGATGTCGTGCAGCAGTCCGGCGATCCCGAAGGCGCGCACGTCGCGCGACCCGAGTCCGAGCCACTCGGCCAGGGCCATCGTGAGCACGCTGACGTTCAATGCATGCGTCGTGGTGTACTCGTCGAACTGGCGCAGCTTGAGCAGGGGCATCAGCATCTGCTGGTCGCCATGCATGGCCACGGTTAGCGACCGGATCACCGCCTCGGCCTCTACGAGCGGCAGCGTGTCGTTGTCCATCACCTCGCTGTGCATCCAGCGGATGGTCTCGGCTTCATCGCGCAGCGAATACGCGATGTCGGCGGTCGTGATCTCGTCCGTCGCGAGCTCGTCGGCGCCGCGGATCCCCAGGACCCCGAAGCGGATGCCGCTGGGCCGCATCTGGTGTGCCTCGGCGGTGTCGATTGCCTGCAGGGTGAGCCGCGCCATGGTCTCGTCGAGGAACTCCGCCAGCTCCTCACGTGTGGCCGTGTCGTCGAACTGTAGCCGCTGGATGCCGGCGTCGGCGAGCCGCTTGTTCCACTCCCAGCCGCGGAAGTCCCTCATCGGCATGGTGCCGAACACCACCTCGTCACCCAAGAACGAGAACTCGGGCTCCTTCTCCTCACCGAGGAGATCGCGCAGCCGTTCGTAGGCCTGGTCCACGGCACGCTCCCGCGACCGGTGGCCGCTGGGATAGAGGGCTAGGGCGGACAGCGCCTGTGCCAGCGCGTTGAGGAATCCGGATTCCGCCGACACCTATGCGCTCCCTCCGGCCGTCGCTGCGCCCGCTATCTCGGGGTCTTTCGACTTGACCGCGGCGGCCAGGGCACGGCCGGCGCGGGCGTCTTCGTGCGTGGGCGACGCGATACCGAGCAGCGTCTCCAGCGCCAGCTGGTGGCGCGAGCGGCCCAGGGCGCGGATGGCGAGGAGCCGCAGCTCGGGATTTCCGGTCCTCTCGACTTGCGACACCAGCAGCGACACGGCGGTGTCGGGGCAGTCCTCCTGCGCCCCGGCGAGGCCCACGCGCACGATCCTCTCCTCGGAATCGGCGAGAGCCTGGCAGATCGCCCGCTCGCGTCCTTCCGGGTCCTTGAGCATGATGCGGATCGCCTCGCGGCGCACGCGCGCGTCGGGGTGCTTGAGGTAGTCGGACGCCTGGAAGCCCTTCGGCGTCACCGGCAGCTCGGCCAGTATCGTGAGCATGTTGCGCTGCACGTGCGCCCGCTCGTCGCCCAGCCACTGTACGGCCAGGGGACCCACTTCCTCTCCCAGCCGCACGACGAGGTCGATCAGGTGGCGTCTCGTCTGCGAGTCCTCGCTCTCGGCGAGCGCATGGACCATCGGCTGGGCGGCGGGCATCCCCATGCGCTGCACCAGCATTTCGAGCGTCGCCTTGTCGAGCGGTTCGTGCCCCGCGACGCGGGCCACCATCTCGGGCGTGGCGACGTGCTTCCACACACCGTCGCTCACCGCGGGGGAGTCGACCTCCTGAACCGTGCGCAGCACCGACCCCAGCTCGCCGCTGTCGGCGAGTTGGTCCACCGCGTGTGCCACGGCCTCGCCCATCTGTCCCACTTCGAGCGCCATGTGCAGCATGCGGCGGGGCTCGGGCGCGAAGCGCTCCTCGGGCGACACGGAGAACGGCGAGCGCGCGCCCGCCATCTGCTGCAGGGCAGCCCCGTAGGCAGCCGGATTGGGATCGTCCAGCGCCCACGCGCTCACCAGCTCCGCGACCTGTTCCCGCAGCGACGCGTCGGCCGCGCCGCTGCGCTTGCCCCCGCCTGCCTCCGCGTGCTGCGCCAGCTTCTGGAGCATGCGCAGCATCGAATGGGAAAGTTCCTGCTGCTGCTCGCTGCGGTGCGCAGCCTGTACGAGGTCGAGCACGGCGTCCAACGCCATGCCCTTGGACGCGTCCAGCATGAACTGGCGCCGCTGCGTGCGGTCGCCGCCCATCTCCAGCAGGCGGTCTACGGTGGGCCCATCGAGGTTGCCGATGAGCTTCGAGATGCGCTCCTTCAGCTCAGCCGCCTCCCGCCCGCCAGCCGAGCGCAGCTCCTCGGCGATCTGCAGCAGGTAGCCTACGATCACCTGGTCGTACGCTGCGGTCTTGGGGTGCTCTATGATCGCCCGTGCCACCGCCGTGGGATCCGTGCCGTCCTCGTCGTCCTCATCCAGCCCTTCCGCCATGGCGGCACGCGCCAGCCCGACCCACAGCTGGGCACCGCGGGTGCGGTGCTTGCTGGTCTCGTGCGCGTTCTCCTCGTCGAGCAGTTCGAGCCGGTCGTAGGTGAGGGGGAAGAGCTGGAGGTGTCCCCACTGCGTTAGCCGCTCCGCATCGCCCAGCCCCAGAGGCTCTCCGGTGCGGTCGGCCTCCACGGCCAGCAGGGTGAGCATGTCGCGCAGCTCGGGTGCGTTCACGCCGGGACGGAACATGACGGCCCCGAGGTGGTGCCGGTGCAGCCGGCTCGCCAGGTCGCTGAGCACCGGGTTCTTGGGATCGGTCGCCACGCCCTCGATCACGAGCTGACTGCGGGCGACACCCAGGGAGAGCGTGCCGCGGCTGGCGAGCAGCGGCTGAACGCGCGCGATGACGCGGTCCGCGGCCGGCTCCAATGAGGGATGGCCGCCGGGGTACATCGCATGCTTGTTGAGGGCGATCGAGAACTCGATCAGGAAATCAGAGAGATCGCGCGATAGGGTCGCGCTCTCGGCACCGTTGCCGGCCGTACCGCCGGGGGATTCCGTCATGGACCTCGGGCTGCAGCCCTAGCCGTCTGGCGGGATCACGGTCTCCGGAGTCATGGGTGGCGCCGGGGGTACCTCCATGCCCTCCGGCAGCGGTTTGGGCGCACCGGTGCGTCTCAGCTCGTACGGCTCCTCGAGGTCGCCGCCCCACAGTCGGAGCGAGCGCCCGCGCAGCCGGTAGTAGTAGCCCACCCACTCCTCACCGAACGCAATGAACAGGGTGTCGCCCATCAGGCGCCACCTGACGATCTCCTGGTTGAACACCGCCGCCGAATCCGGCCGCACCACGATCTCCTGCGGTCCGTCGGGTGTGTCGACTTGCCAGGTGCCGGTTATGTCGGGCAGGTTCCCGTTCTGAGAGGTCTGCCCGTCGAGCGCCGCGGGGCTCAAGAGCAGCGCCGCGCAGGTCATGGTGATGAAACGGTGCATCATGCCTCGAAAGTATCCCGGTACGGTTTGGGACGCCACTCGGGCGGCGCCCGCCGAATGACTGTATACCCTGGGAGGAGTCAGATGATGCGGTCCTTGCTGTTCATGGCCCCCGCCCTGCTCGTCGGCGGCGCGGCCGGCGCGCAGGAGGCACCCCCACTGCGCCCGGTCAACACCTACTCCATCGTCGCCGTCGATTCGGCGACCGGAGAGATCGGCGCGGCGGTGCAGTCGCACTGGTTCAGCGTGGGATCGATCGTCACGTGGGCCGAGCCCGGGGTCGGAGCCGTTGCCACGCAGTCGTTCGTGAACCCCGGCTACGGCCCGCGCGGCCTCTTCCTCATGCGCAGCGGCGTGCCGGCTCCAGAGGCGCTGGCGGCGCTGCTTCGCGCGGACCCGGACAGCCAGGTGCGGCAGGTGGGAATGATAGACGCGGCCGGCCGGGCGGCTTCCCACACCGGGTCGCGCAACATCCCGGCGGCGGGCAACTACGTCGGAGCCCGGTACGCGGTGCAGGCAAACCTGATGCGCTCCGACGCGGTGTGGCCCGCCATGGCACACGCGTTCGAGACCACACAGGGCGACCTGGCGGAGCGCCTCATGGCCTCGCTCGAAGCGGCCGAGGCGGCGGGAGGCGACATCAGGGGCAAGCAGTCTGCGGCTCTGGTGGTGGTGAGCGGAGACGCCGCCGCGCCGGCATGGGAGAAGCTCTTTGACCTGCGCGTGGAGGACTCGGCGGATCCGCTGGGCGAGCTGCGCCGCCTGCTCACCGTGGCCCGCGCGTACCGAGCTGCGACCGACGGTGACAACTTCCTTACCGCGGGCAACGTGGATTCGGCCCTGGCCGCATACGCGCGCGCGGACAGCTACCTGTCGGACGAAGCCACCAACGGCGAGCTGGCTTACTGGCAGGCCGTGACGCTGCTGGACCTGGGTCGGGCCGACGCAGCGGTGCCGCTGTTCCGGCGCGCGTTCGAGCAGGACGAGAGCTGGATCGAGCTGCTGTGGCGGCTGCCGCAGGTGGGGCTGCTGGGAGCCGACTCGGCGGCGATTGCGGCGGTGATCGCGCGGGCCAGGTAGCGGTAACGAAAGCGCCCCGCCGAGGCGGGGCGCTTCGCTGCTGCAGGAGACGGCCGTCGGCCTAGTACATCCCGCCCATTCCGCCACCACCGGGCGGCATGGCGGGGACCTTCTCCTCCTCCTTCTTCTCGACCACCACACACTCGGTGGTGAGCAGCAGGCCGGCGACCGACGCTGCGTTCTGCAGTGCGGTGCGCGTGACCTTGGTGGGGTCGATCACGCCGGCCGCCACCATGTCCTCGTAGACGTCGCTCTGGGCGTTGTAGCCCAGATTCTTGTCCTTCTTGCCCTTCACCTTGTCGACCACGATGGAGCCCTCGACGCCGGCGTTGCTGGCGATGATGCGCATGGGCTCCTCGAGAGCGCGGCGCACGATGGCGATGCCGACGTTCTCGTCGGCATCGCTGCCCGTGACCTTCTCGAGCTTGGACTGGACCCGCAGCAGCGCGACGCCGCCGCCCGGGACGATGCCCTCCTCGACCGCGGCGCGCGTGGCGTGCAGCGCGTCCTCGACGCGGGCCTTCTTCTCCTTCATCTCGGTCTCGGTGGCTGCGCCAACGTTGATCACCGCGACGCCGCCGGCCAGCTTGGCCAGCCGCTCCTGCAGCTTCTCGCTGTCGTAGTCCGAGGTGCTCTTGTCGATCGCGGCCTTGATCTCCTGGATCCGGCCCTGGATCTTGTCCTCCTCGCCGGCCCCGTCCACGATCGTCGTGTTGTCCTTGTCGATCACCACGCGCTTGGCGCGGCCCAGGTCGCTCAGCACTGCGTTCTCAAGCTTGAAGCCGAGCTCCTCGGAGATCACCTGCGGCGCGCCGGTCAGGATCGCGATGTCCTGCAGCATCGCCTTGCGCCGGTCGCCGAAGCCGGGCGCCTTGACCGCGCACACCTTCAGCGTGCCGCGCAGCTTGTTGACCACCAGCGTGGCCAGCGCCTCGCCCTCGATGTCCTCGGCGATGATCAGCATGGGCTTGCCGGTCTGCGCGACCTTCTCCAGCACAGGCAGCAGGTCCTTCATGGCCGAGATCTTCTTGTCGTGGATCAGCAGGTAGGCGTCCTCTAGGACGGCTTCCATCTTCTCCGGGTCGGTCACGAAGTAGGGCGACAGGTAGCCGCGGTCGAACTGCATGCCGTCCACGGTCTCCAGCGTGGTCTCGAGGCCCTTGGCCTCCTCGACCGTGATCACGCCGTCCTTGCCGACCTTCTCCATCGCATCGGCGATCAGGTCGCCGATCTCGGCGTCGTTGTTGGCCGAGATCGAGCCCACCTGGGCGATCTCGGTCTTGCCGGCCGTCGGGACCGACATCTTCTTGAGCTCGCCCACGACGGCGTCCACGGCCTTGTCGATGCCGCGCTTGATCGCCATCGGGTTGATGCCCGCGGTGACGCTCTTGAGGCCCTCGCGGTAGATGGCCTGGGCCAGCACGGTCGCGGTGGTGGTCCCGTCACCCGCGACGTCGGACGTCTTGGTGGCGACTTCCTTCACCATCTGCGCGCCCATGTTCTGGACCGGGTCCTCCAGCTCGACCTCCTTGGCCACGGTGACACCGTCCTTGGTGACCGTGGGGCTGCCGAACTTTTTGTCGATGACCACGTTCCGGCCCTTGGGGCCGAGGGTCACCTTCACCGCCTCGGCGAGCTGGTCGACGCCGCTCTTCAGCTGGGTGCGGGCGTCGACGTCAAAGTGCAGTTCCTTCGGTGCCATGTGTCAGTCTCCCTTCCTCAGCCGATCACGGCGAGGACGTCTGATTCCTTGATGATGAGCAGCTCGTCGTCGTCGACGCGCACGTCGGTGCCGGCGTACTTCGAGTACAGCACCTTCTGACCCGCCTCGAGCTCCATCGGAACGCGCTCGCCCTTCTCGAACCGGCCGGGCCCGACCGCCATGATCTCGCCCTGCAGCGGCTTCTCCTTCGCCGTGTCGGGGATGTACAGCCCGCCCCGCATCTCCTCGACTTCCTCGAGAGGACGCACGACGACCCGGTCACCCAGTGGCTGGATCTTGAGCTTCGACTTGCCCTTGGTAGCAGGCATGTGGCTGCCTCCTATGTGTAAGTCGTGGTGTGACTGTTAGTTGCGACTGTTAGCACTCCATGTCATGGAGTGCTAGTGGATGGGAAGTATAAGCTCGGCGCAAGTACTGTCAAGGGGATGTACGGTGGCTCAGCGCCTCTTTTCCAGCCGCTCCCAGTAGCTCTCCAGCTCGACACCGAGGCCGTCGGCGAGGCGGTTCACGTAGGCGTAGTAGGCGCCTACCTGGCACACGTCCAGGATCTCGGCGTCGCTGAGCCCGGCCTGCCGCAGACCCCGGACGTCATCTTCCCGCATCGAGCTCGGGGCCCGGGTGAGCTTGGCTGTGTAGTCGCAGATGGCCCGCTCGCGGCCGCTGAGCCGGGCGGATCGGTAGTCGGACTCGATCGCCGCGACTTTCTCCTCGTCCTTCATGTGTCGCCGGAGCGCCGCCCCGTGGTGGCGCAGTCAGTAGACGCACTCGTTCAGGGCGGAGACCACCACGGCGATCATCTCCCGCTCGCCGCGGGACAGGCCGGAGGGGCCGCGCATGAGGTGGTCGTAATAGCGGTAGTGTCCCTCCAGCGACTCGGGGTTCAGGGAGTGGATCTTGAGGATGTGATCGACGCCGAAGCGCCCCGAATGCTGCCGGTACAGCTCGTCGAGCCGTCCGGTGGCCTCCTCCTCCGGAACCCATTCGCTCAACGGCGTCAATTGAGGATCCTCCGCGCCACCCCCCAGCGCTGGCGCCACCAGCGGCTCTCGGGGTCTGTGGCCGTGAGGCTCGACAGCTTCACGCCGCCGCTCGAGGCGCTGTGAATGAACGCGCCGTCGCCCACGTAGAGACCCACGTGACTCACTCCGCCTCCCTCTATCGAGAAGCCGAGGATGTCACCGGGCATGAGCGCCGCGGGGTCCTTGGGCACCAGGGTGCCGCTGCGCACCTGATCGCGGCTCACGCGCGGCAGCAAGATCCCGTGCTCGCCGTACGCGAACTGGATCAGGCCTGAGCAGTCGTAGCCCCCTTCGCCCGTCCCGCCCCACTTGTAGGGCTCTCCCATGGCGGCGAGCGCCGTCTGCACCACGTCCACCGAGAGGTCCGCCGATTCGGTGGTGACGCCGCCGCCGTGCGCTGCGCGCTCGATGTCCGACTCGGAGGGCGGGTCGTAGCTGGGACCCGACGGCTGCGGGCTGCCGCGGGAAGTGCTCCTGCGGCCGAGCCGGCCCATGGTGAGCCGAGCTGAGAGGGAGAAGCCCTTGCGGTCCTCCGGCTCCAGTCCCCAGAAGCCGCCCACCGATCCGTCCTCGATCCGGTAGCGCGCCTCCGCCGCGAGCTGGAGGAAGCCGAACAGGTTGAGCGCGTACCCGGCGCCGGCGCTCCACAGGGCGTCGAAGTTGCCGTTGTCGTGCCGCATGCCGAGCCCCACCGAGCCGACCGCGTAGAGCCCGCCCCCTACCCTGCCGACGCCGAGTGACAGCTCGCCGCCGCTCTGGGTGCGGTCGACCGCTGAGCGGGAATCGTCGAGGTGGAAGATGCCGAGCCCGAAGTCGACCGGCCCGAGCAGGCGGTTGAGATAGGCGGCGGTGACCACGACGCTGGAGCTGGAGTCGTGCCACCAGCGGCCATAACTGACGTCGAGCCCGCCCTGCGCCTCGAGCACGGAGGCGCACAGCGGGACCAGCACTCCGAGGAGCGCGGCACGGCGCGTGGGTGTGGAGCCTGGCACGATCTTGTAACTCCAATAGTAGCAACGAACTAGCTTCCGGTCAACGGACCGGGGTGGCTGCCCGCCGCGCCGCGTCAGCAAGGTGCCGGCGCTGTTGCGCCAGGCCGCTGCGCTTTGTTAACTACGTCCCATGCCCACCGTAACCGTGACGCGCCGGGTGCACTTCAACGCCGCGCACAGGCTGCACAACCCGCGCATGTCGGACGAGGAGAACCGTGCCGCGTTCGGGGCGTGCAACAACCCCAACTACCACGGTCACAACTACGAGCTCGAGGTCTCAGTGCGGGGTGAAGTCGATCCCGTGACGGGCTTCGTGGCCAACCTCGACTCCGTGAAGCGCGTCGTCGAGGAGCATGTGGTGGCCTACCTGGACCACAAGAACCTGAGTCTCGACGTGGCGGAGTTCTCCGACCTGAATCCCACCACCGAGAACCTGGTGGTGGTCATCTGGCGTCTCCTGGAGGGCCGGCTCCCGGGTGAGCTGGTGCGGCTGGTGCTGTGGGAAACACCGCGCAACCACGTGGTCTACGAAGGGGAGTAGCCGGCGCGGGGCTGCGGCGGGCGTTGCGCCCGCCGCCCTGCCCCGCCAGTGCTGCTACATCCCCGGCCAGAGCCAGCCGAACACCCCACCGGTGAACAGCCCGTAGGCCAGCGCCTCGAACAGCGTCTTCACGCTCGAGCTCCACGGCCTGCCGAACCAGATCGAGTCGGGTATCACGGCGAACGAATAAGCCAGCCATGCAGTGCAGCCCGCCACCCGGTGCACCTGCAGGTACTCGGTCCCCACCGGCAGCGTGCGGCTGGTGATATACGCGACGACTATCCCGACCACTACGTAGAACAGGAGGGACAGCACCAGGTTCTTGCCCATGTTGGGCATCGCTGGCCGCCACAGCTGGATGATGCCCGTCGGGCCCTCCTGGTACTTCTGCTGCAGGCCCGCGTCCTTCATGTCCTGACCCCAGGGCACCCAGTACTGGCCCGGGGCAGCCCCCTTGAGCGCGTTGCGTACTGCATCCTCGTTGGGGACGCCGCTGAACTCGTTCTTACGGTGCGGCAGAACGGTCCACACCATGGCGCTGAGTATCCAGACGATTACGGCGGACAATAGGATGGGGAGCCACAACGAGAGGAGAAAAGGGCCAGGCCGCAGCTTCGGTGGGGCCGGGCTCTCCGGCGGCCGGTGAGCTACAGGCTCACCACTCCCCAGGTGCTCTTGACGGCTTCGGCCGACTTTTCGAGGGCCGCCTGCTCGTCGGCTGTGAGCTCGATCTCGACCACCTTCTCCATGCCGCCCGCCCCCAGCTTGCAGGGCACGCCCACGAAGAGCCCGCTGAGGCCGAACTCGCCTTCGAGCCATGCGGCGCACGGCAGGAGCCGCTTCTTGTCCTTCGCGATGGCCTCGACCATCTGCACGGCACCGGCCGAGGGGGCGTAGTAAGCGGAGCCGGTCTTGAGGTGGCTCACGATCTCGCCGCCACCTTTGCGCGTGCGCTGCACGATTGCGTCCAGCTTGTCCCCGTCGATCAGCTGCGTCACGGGGATGCCGGAAACCGTGGTGTAGGAGATGAGCGGCACCATGGAATCGCCGTGGCCGCCCAGCACCATTGCCTGGATGTCCTCGACCGAGACGTCGATCGCTTCCGCCAGGAAGGCGCGGAAGCGAGCGGTGTCCAGGATGCCGGCCATGCCCATCACGCGCTCCCGCGGGAAGCCGGTCACCTCCTTGGCCACCCACGTCATCACGTCCAGCGGGTTGGACACCACGATGACGATCGACTTCGGCGCGACCTTCTTGATCTCCTGGCTGACAGCCTTGACGATGTCTGCGTTCGTCTTGACCAGGTCGTCGCGGCTCATGCCCGGCTTGCGCGGGATCCCCGCGGTGACCACGAATATGTCGCTGCCCTTGGCCGGGCCGTAGTCGTTGGCTCCGATGACGCGAGAGTCGAAGCACTCGACCGGTCCTGACTGGGTCATGTCCAGACCCTTCCCGACCGGAATCCCCTCCAGGATGTCGATCAGCACGACTTCCTTCGCGAGTTCCTTCTCGGCCAGACGCTGCGCGGTCGTAGCGCCGACATGGCCTGCTCCCACTACGGTGATCTTCTTCATCGTCCCGTCCCGTGTTGATCCAGAAAGTTGGCAGATGCTTCCGTGCGGGTGCCGGGCGGCACCGCCTCCACGGGGAGCTCCAGTTGGCGGATCGCCTCGTAGAGCACTATGCCCGCTGCGGCGGCCAGGTTGAGGCTCCGCACGGCCTCGCCCATCGGGATGCGGAATGTCCGGTCGGGGTGTTTCTCCAGGATGCGCTCGGGCATTCCGCGCGTCTCGTTCCCGAAGACGAGGACGGAATTCGCTGCGTACGGTGCGTCCAAATAGGAGTTGGTGCCGTGCGTCGAAAAGTACAGGCAGCGCTCCCGCGACACGGCCTCGCGGAAGGCACGCCAGTGTGGGTGGATCCACAGATCCACCGCGTCCCAGTAATCCAGGCCCGCGCGTTTGAGTCTGGGATCGTCCAGCGAGAAGCCGAGCGGGCGCATCAGGTGAAGCGAGCTGCCGGTGGCAGCACAGAGACGTGCTATGCTTCCGGTGTTGGGAGGAATCTCAGGTTCGATCAGTGCAATTGAGAGCGCCATCAGCAACCCTGCCCCACTCCTCAGCCCTCGGAACCCCGTCAGTCTTCGCGCCAGCGCGTGGCGCCGTCCTCGAACCGCTCCTTCTTCCACACCGGCAGCCGGTGCTTGGCCTGATCCACGATCCAGCTGCAGGCCGCGAACGCCTCGGTGCGGTGCGGCGCCGCCGCCGCCACCGCGATGCTCGCTTCCCCGAGGGGCACCGCACCGAGGCGGTGCCTCACCGCAAGTCCGGCCTCGGGCCACTGCTCCCTCGCCTGCGCGACGATCCGCTCGAACTCGGCCGCCGCCATCTCCTCGTACGCCTCGTAGTCGATGGCCACCACCGGACCGTCCTCTTCGCCGCGCCGCACCGAGCCCAGGAACAGCACCGCGCCTCCGCGGCCGTCGTCGCCTACCTCCCGCAGGAGCCGTTCGGCGTCGATCGGCTCTCGGGTGAGGTACTCCACACTCACCCGCCGGCCAGCGGTGGCAGCAGCGCCACCTCGTCGCCGTCTCGGAGCGGCGTGTCGGGAGCGGCATGCTCCCTATTCACGGCGGCCAGGGGTCGCTCGGGAACGACGCCGCCCGCCGCCCCGCGCCTCAGCTCGTGCACGGCATCGGCCACGGTGGCTCCCGCAGCGAGATCCAGCTGCAGCTCGTCGCGGCCCAGCGCCTCCGCGTACCGTGCGAAGAGACGGCAGGTCACGCTGATCGTCGCTGGCGCCGCGGCCGCGCGGTGTTCAGACGCTTGCATGACAACGAAATATATACCCGCCGCTTGACACCCGCCGCTTGCGCGATGAGGTTGCCCGCTTCCGGTCGACTACCGCTCGATGACCCGACTAGAGAAAAGCTGACCATGCTCAACAAGCGCACACTGCCCGCGATTGCAGCGCTGGCCGCATCGCTCGGCGCACTCGGGGCGCCGGCGCAGGCGCAGCTGACTGAGGCGCCGGCACCGGCGGCTTATGCATTGCAGAACGTGACTCTGGTGCACGCCGACGGGACCACGCAGCCCGGCGTGACCATCGTGGTACGCCGCGGTTTCGTGGCCGCGATCGGCACCGATGTGGCGCCGGCGCCCGACGCCAGGGTGCTCCAGGGCGACTCGCTCTTCGTGTACCCCGGCCTGGTGGACGGCGACGGGGAGGCGGACTACGAGTTCCCCAAAGTGGAGTTCGAGCGCGACGAGCTCGCGTTCTGGGCGCCGCCGCGCGATGCCCAGGGCTTCATGCCGCACCGCCGCGTGGCCGATCATCTGACCGCTCTGGGATCGGACGTCGCGGACCAGCGCAAGGCGGGTGTCGTTGCCGCGGCGGTGCACCCGTCCGGGCCCCTGCTGCCGGGCCGCGGCTCGGTGCTGCTGTTCCGCGCCAGCGCGGAGACTCCGGCAGGCCTGGTGCTGCAGCCGGTGCTTGGCCCTGCGATGTCGCTGCGCGGCGCCTCCGGGATGTTCCCGTCCACCTTGTTCGGGACCGCGGCCGTGATCCGGCAGGGCTTCGAGGACGCGCGGCACCACGGGCTCGTGCTCGCGGCTCACCAGCAGGATCCACAGGGCATGAAGGCGCCCGCGTGGGATCCCGATCTCGACGTGCTTCGCGACGCGATGACGGGGGGCGTCCGTGTCTTCTTCCGCGCCGACCGCGCCCTGGACATCCGCACCGTCCTCGCCATGGCAGAGGAATACGGCTTCCAGCCGGTCATAGTGGGAGGGGCCGAGGCGTGGCGGGTCGCCGGTGAGCTGCGCGAGCGCGGGGTCCCCGTGCTGGTGTCGCTCGATTTCCCCGAGCCGGAGCGCTGGGACCCCGACGAGGAGCCCGACAGTGCCGCGGCCGATCAGGAAGAGGAGCTCGTGCCCGCCGCCGAGCGGGAGAGGGTGAGGCTCGAGAACATCTACGCCAACGCGGGCCGCCTGGCGCAGGCCGGTGTGACGTTCGCGCTGACCTCGGGCGGCGGGGAGGCCGGCCTGCTCGAGGGCGCGCGCAAGGCGATCGAGTACGGCCTCACCGAGCAGCAGGCGCTCTCGGCTCTCACCGCCACTCCGGCGGCGATGTACGGGGTGGAATACCTGGTGCGCATCGCCGAGGGGATGCCGGCCACGTTCGTGGTGAGCGACGGTCCCCTGTTCGGGGATGAAAGCGCAATCCGCTACACCTTCGTGGAGGGCGGACTCGAGGCCGGCAGGGAAAAGAGGGAGCCGGCCGAAGAGCCGGCCGTGGACGTAACCGGGGTGTGGGACATCAGCATCGACGCTGGCGAGCAGTCCTTCGGCGGCACCATGACACTCACCCAGGATGGAGCGGAGTTCACAGGCACGATGGAGCTCGACATCGGCAACGTCCGAATCAGCGACGGGTTGGTGTCCGGCAACGAGATCACGTTCCAGATCCGGTACATGGATGCGGGCGAGTCGGCGACCGGCGAAGTGGAGGGCACGGTCGAGGGAGACGACGCGGAAGGCTCGGGCACCAGTCCCGACGGGCGGTTCACCTGGACGGCAAAGCGCACCGGCATGCCGGGGGAGGCAGTCCGATGAAAGCGATCAAGTTGAGCCTGCTGCTCAGCCTCGCGCTGCTCGGCTCTGCCGGCGCGGCCCAAGCGCAGTGGAAGCCGCAGATCGAGCCCGGGACGGTGGACGTGCCGCGGGGCGATCTGTTCATCCGCAACCTCGATGCCGTATGGACGGCGACCGACACCGTGCTCGAGGGCGCGTCGATCCTCATCCGGGACGGCGTGATCCGGCGCATCGGAGCCGACCTCGAGCCACCGTCGGGGGTGGAGGTCGTGGAGGGAGCCGGCTACACCGCCATACCCGGCTTGGTCGACGAGCACTCCCACATCGCGATGCGCAACATCAATGAGTGCACGGCCCCCGTCGTGCCCGAGGTGCGCGTGACCGACGTGGTGGATCCGGAGAGCTATTCGATTTACCGCGCACTCTCGGGCGGCGTGACCGTAGCTCACCTGCTCCACGGCAGCTGCAACCCGATCGGGGCGCAGAGCGCGATCATCAAGACGCGCTGGGGGATGGACGACACGCGCCAGGTCCTGATGCAGGACGCGCCCCAGACCGTGAAGTTCGCCCTGGGCGAGAACGTGACCCGCAAGTCCTGGGAGACCGACGGGCTGCGCCGCTTCCCGCTGTCGCGCCAGGGTGTGGAGGCCGTCTACGTCCAGGCATTCACGGCGGCACAGGAGTACCGCCGCGCGTGGGACGAGTACCGCGGCGACCGCCGGGCGCACCGGGTGCCGCCGCGCCGCGACCTGCGTCTCGAGGCGCTGGTGGAGATCATGGAGGGCCGGATCCGGGTGCACGCGCACTCGTACCGCAGCGATGAGATACTGATGCTGATGCGGGTCGCCGAGCGCTTCGGGTTCACGATCGATGTGTTCACGCACGTGCTCGAGGGCTACAAGGTGGCCGACGAAATGGCCGCGCACGGAGCCGGCGGATCGACGTTCGCCGACTGGTGGATGTACAAGCTGGAGGCGTACGACGCGATTCCCTACAACCCGGCCATCATGCTGCGGCATGGTGTGCTCACGACCCTCAACTCCGACAGCCAGGTGCTGCAGGCGTTCTTCGTGTACGAGCTGAACAAGCCGGTGAAGTACGGCGGCGTGTCGCGCGAAGAGGCGCTCCGCATGCTCACGATCTACCCTGCCCGGCAGCTCCACATCGAGGACAAGGTGGGCACCATCGAGGTGGGCAAGCAGGGCGACATCGCCCTGCTCACGGGCGACCCGTTCGACGTGTACACGCGCGTGGACAAGACGATCGTGGACGGGATCGTGTACTACGACTGGGAGCGGGAAGCCGCCACCCGCGGCGAGCCGGTTCGCTCCATCGATCGGGTGGCCGGCACGATGGCTGCCGCAGTGAGCGACGCCGTGAGTGTGGGGCGCGCCGAGCCCCAGCCGGTGCCCGTGGAGGGACCGGTGACGGCGCTCGTGGGAGCCACGGTGCACCCCGTTTCGAGTCCAGCCATCAGCGACGGGGTCATCCTCATTGCCGACGGGCGGATTGCCGCCGTCGGGCCGGCCGCTGCGGTCGACGTTCCTGCCGGCGCCGACGTCGTTAACCTCACCGGCAAGCACGTCTATCCGGGTTTCATCGAGCCCATCAACCAGTTGGGCATGGTGGAGATCGGGCAGGTTCCCGCCAGCCGGGACGACCGCGAAGTGGGCCGCTTCAATCCACACATCCGGGCCCTCACCGGCATCCACCCCTATGCGGAGGCGATACCGGTGGCGCGCGCCAACGGCATCACTACGGCCCTGAGCGTGGGAGCCTCCGGCGTAATCCAGGGAATGGGCACCGTGATCCAGCTGGCCGGCGACACGCCCGAGCGCATGGCGGTGCGGGACAGCGCGGCGCTGGTGATCAACTTCCCCAGTCCCGAGGGCGATTGGTGGGACGAGCCATCGCTCGAAGGCGATCGGATCGAGGAGCTGATCGCACTGTTCGAGCGCGCCACGCTGTACGCGGCGAGCCCCACCACGTCAGACGATCCCACCGCCCCGTTCGAGCCCAACCTCACCAACCGGGACGCCCTGGTGCTGCAGGCCATGGTGCCTGCGGTGACCGGGAGCATGCCCGTGCTGTTCCGGGCGGGACGCGAGCGGGACATCCGCTCGCTGTTCCTGTTCCTGGACGAGTTCCCCGACGTGCGCGCCGTGCTGGTGCACGGAGATCAGGCGTTCAGGGTGGCCGACGAGCTCGCCGAGCGGGGCATTCCCGTGATCGTGACCTCGGGCATCTCGCTCACCCTGGAGCGTGACGACCCCGTGACGGCTGCGTGGGAAAACGCGGCGATACTCGATGCGGCGGGAGTCACCGTGGCGTTCGGTACGAACAACGTGGGGCAGGCGCGCAACCTGCCCTACCATGCCGCCCGCTCCGCGGCCTACGGGCTGCCGCGCGACGTGGCACTGCGCTCGCTCACGCTGACCACGGCCGAGGTGCTGGGCCTGGCGGACGAGACAGGGAGCATCGACGCGGGGAAGCGGGCGGACCTCATCGTCACCACCGGCGACCCGCTGCAGATCGTGACTCACGTGGAGCGCGCCTGGATAGGTGGCGCAGAGGTGCCGCTGGAGAGCAAGCACACGAGGCTGTGGGAGGCGTTCCGGGACCGGCACTAGCGGGCGGCTGGATACGGCTGAAGGAAACGGGGCGGCCGCTCAGTGCGGCCGCCCCGTAGTGCAAACGGAGCTGCAGGGATGCTACTGCTGGGGAGCCCCTTCCTCGGCTTCTTGGGCCACCATGGCCCGTAACTCCTTGGAGGGCTTGAAGACAGGCACCGGCCTGGCCGCCACCTCGACCGGCTCGCCGGTCCGCGGGTTGCGTGCCATCCGGGTTTTCCGCATCCGGATCTTGAAGGTCCCAAAGCCCCTGATCTCGATGTTGCTCTGATCGGACAGCGCGCCCTTGATCGCGTCGAGGAACGCGTCCACGACCCGCGCACAGTCCTTCTTCGAGATCATCGGGCCGGCCGTGCGGGCTATCGCGGCCGTGACTTTCTCGACCAGATCCGCCTTGGTCATCGGTCCTCGCTTGCGTTGGCCCGGGATTGCCGATCGCGTGCCCCCTACGGCGCGCGCTCGGGCCGCAATTAATAGGGGCTTACCTGTTGACTGTCAAGGGCTTGGGCGAATCTGGTGAAGTGCTCCCTGGCATCGTGGGGACCCGGAGAGGCCTCCGGATGGTACTGAACGGCCCGTATGGGCAGCTCGGTGTGCCTTAGGCCTTCGACGGTGTCATCATTGAGGTTACGGTGTGTCACCTCGAGTTCCTTGACACCTGAGACGGCCTTACCTGTTCCCGTTACTGCAAATCCGTGATTCTGGCTGGTGATCAGGACCCGCCCGGAATCGAGGTCCCGGACCGGGTGATTACCCCCCCGATGGCCGTATGGGAGCTTGGCAGTCGTGCCTCCGAAGGCCAGGGCGACGAGCTGGTGGCCGAGGCAGATGCCGAAGGTGGGGATCCCGCCCTCCATGAGCTGGCGGATCTCCGGAAGCACGTAATCCACGGCGGCTGGATCGCCCGGCCCGTTGGACAGGAACAGGCCGTCGGGCTCCAGCTCACGCACGCGTGCGGCCGGAGTCCCGGCCGGCACCACCGTGACGCGGCAGTCCACTT
This sequence comes from Gemmatimonadota bacterium, assembly GCA_039586895.1. Classification (GTDB taxonomy): domain Bacteria; phylum Gemmatimonadota; class Gemmatimonadetes; order Gemmatimonadales; family GWC2-71-9; genus WVYX01. The sequence continues at coordinate 25,069 of JBDHJM010000034.1, forward strand.
CCGCGAACAGCCTCAGGATGTTGCGCTTCATGCCGAAGTCGTACGCCACCACGTGATGGCGCGCACCCGGCTCGCCGACTTCCCGCTCGGCGTCGATGGTGGCCTGGGAGGCCAGATCCAGACCCTCCATGCGAGGGCTGCTGTCGAGCGCGTCGCGCACCTCGTCCGAGGGAGCCTCGCCCAGCGCGAGAATGCCTCGCATGGCCCCGGCAGAGCGGATGTGCCGCGTTAGGCGCCTGGTGTCGATCCCCTCCAGGACTGGTATCCCCCGCCCCGCCAGCCACTCGTCGAGCGCCCCGGTGGCACGCCAGTTGGAGTAATCCCGGGCCAGCTCCCGCACCACGACACCCGTCACCTGCGGCCGGTCCGACTCCAGATCCTCCTCGTTGATGCCGTAGTTGCCGATCATGGGCGCCGTCATGACCACTATCTGGCCCAGGTAGGAGGGGTCGGTGAAGACCTCCTGATAGCCCGTGAGGTTGGTCGTGAAGACCACCTCGCCGGGCGTGGCAGAAAACGAACGGCGCGCGGTTCCGGGGAACCACGCGCCGTCTTCCAGCAGGACGTAGGCCGGCTGACGATCGCTCACGCGCTAGTTGGGCTGCTCCGCCGGCTGCTGCTGCTGTCCCTCCGGCTGCACGTCCAGCGGAAGCTGCGGCTGCGTCTGCGGCACCACCGGCGCCGGAGCCCCAGGCTCGGCCTCCAGCACCGAGCGCGGTGTGCTCGTCTGTGTCGAGATACCAGCGAGGATCAGGGCCAGGCCGAGGAAGACCCCGCCCAGCCACCAAGTGGCCTTGGTCAGGATGGTGGCGGCCTGCCGGCCACCCAGGAAGGTGTCCGTCGAGGCGCCCCCGCCCATCGCGGCGAGCCCGCCGCCGGTGCCGGCCTGGAGCAGCACGGTCACCACGAGCAGGATGCAGACGGCGATTTCGATCATCAGCAGAAAGTTGAACATTCTCAGTCCTTGGCGGCGCGCAAGTTACCCGGTTCCGGCCGCGGGTGTCAATCGAGCGGAGCGCGCACCATCTCCGCCCAGCCCACCGGATCCAGCGACGCACCGCCCACCAGTACGCCGTCTATCTCGGGCTCGGCCACCAGGCTGCGGATGTTGTCCGGCTTGACGCTGCCGCCGTAGAGGATGCGTGCGTCCGCGGGAGGCAGGCCCCGCCCGCCCAGCCATCCGCGGATGAAGGCGTGGACTTCCGCCGCGTCGGCCGGCGTGGCCGTCCTACCCGTGCCGATGGCCCATACCGGCTCGTACGCCACGACGATGCGCGACAGCGTGTCCGCCGCCAGATCGGTGAGCACCCCCAGCTGCCGCTCGACCACGGCCAGCGTGCTTCCCGCTTCGCGCTCCTCGATCTTCTCTCCCACGCAGAGCAACGGGGTGAGATCCTGCTCCAGCAGGGCCCTCACCTTGTGTCCCGTCTCTTCGTCCGTCTCACCGAACACGTGGCGCCGCTCCGAGTGTCCCACCAGCGCCGCCTGCGCACCGGCCTCGAGCGCCATGCCCACAGACAGCTCCCCGGTGTAGGCGCCCTTGGGCTCCCAGTACACGTTCTGTGCTCCCACCCGGATCTCGGGCCTGCCCTCCACCAGGCGGGACGCCGTCTCGACGGCCACCGCTGCAGGGAAGAACCAAACTTCCCTGTCGGGCAGCGTCTCGTAGCTCTCCAGAAACGTGTCCAGGAATCCCCGGGCGGCTGCGGGGCCCAGGTGCATCTTCCAGTTGGCGGCGAAGATCAGCTGTGTCATGCGTCGTCCAGTGCTGCCACGCCGGGCAGCTCCTTTCCTTCGAGCAGCTCGAGCGAAGCACCCCCGCCGGTGGACACGTGCGACACGCTGTCGCCGAGTCCGGCACGGGCGATCGCCGCGGCGGAGTCGCCCCCGCCCACGATGGTGGTGGCCCCGCGCTCGGTGGCGGCGGCGAGCCCCCGCGCCACGGCAACGGTCCCCGCATCGAACGGCGGCGTCTCGAACACTCCCATCGGCCCGTTCCACACCACCGTCTTGGCCCTGGTGATTCGCTTGATGAACTGGTCGGAGGCGTTCTCGTCGATGTCGTACACGGCCCAGTCGGGGCCTATCTCGTCGGGTCTGACGTCCTTGATCTCGCTATCGGAGGACAGCTCGCGGGCCACCGTGACGCCCTCGGGCAGCACCAGCTTGTCTCCGGCCCGCGCCAGGAGGTCCCGGGCCATGTCGATGCGGTCGGGCTCTACCAGCGACTTGCCGACGTCGTGTCCCTGGGCGGCGAAGAACGTGCAGCACATCGCCCCGCCGATGAGGATGCCGTCCACCTGCGGGAGCAGCGCCTCGATGACATCGATCTTACCCGAGATCTTGGCACCTCCGAGCACGGCCACGAACGGGTGCCCGGGCGCCGCCAGAGCCCCCTGCAGGTACTCCAGCTCCCGCGCCAGGAGGAATCCGGCCACGGCAGGCTTCAGCTGGTGCGCCACGCCCTCAGTCGAAGCGTGGGCCCGGTGTGCCGATCCGAAGGCGTCGTTCACATAGAAGTCGCCCAGCCGGGCAAACGCCCGTGCCAGCTCCGGGTCGTTCTTGGTTTCACCGGGGTGGAAGCGTGTGTTCTCGAGCAGCAGCACCTCGCCACGCTTCAACTGGCGGGTGCGCTGCACCGCCTCATCGGCCAGCAGGTCCTCGAGGAACTGCACCGGGGCGCCCAGCTCCCGCTCCAGCACCGGCACGACGGGTGCGAGAGAGTACTCCGGCTTGGGCTCGCCCTTGGGCCGTCCCAGGTGCGAAGCCAGCACGACGCGGGCCCCGCGCTCCACCAGCCAGCGGATGGTGGGCAGCGAGGCCTCGATGCGGGTGGCGTCGGCCACCCGCCCGTCTTCCAGCGGAACATTGAAGTCCACCCGCACCCAGGCGCGCTGCCCCTCCAGGGGCTGCCCTTCGAGCGACGCGAGGGTGCGCTTCATCAGCCGCGGCCGGCCATGTACAGCAAGAAGTCGATGCAGCGGGCGGAGTAGCCCATCTCGTTGTCGTACCACGAAGACACGTGCACCAGGGTGCCGTCGATCACGTTCGTGCTCAGCGCATCGACGGTGCTGGAGTACGGGTCCCCGTTGTAGTCGATGGAGACCAGCGGCTCGTCGCTGACCGCCAGGAGACCTTCGAGCTCGCCGCCTGCCGCCTGACGGAAGGCGTCGTTCACGGCCTCGATGGTCGTGGCCCTCTCGACCACGCAAGTGAGGTCCACCAGGGAAACGTTGGCCGTGGGCACGCGCAGCGCGACGCCGTCGATCTTGCCCTTCACCTCGGGGATCACCAGGCCCGTCGCCTTGGCCGCCCCGGTCGACGTGGGAATGATGCTCATCGCCGCGGCCCGCGCCCGTCTCAGATCCTTGTGGGGCAGATCCAGGATCTTCTGATCGTTGGTGTAGGCGTGAATCGTGGTCATGAACCCGCGCTCGAAGCCGAACGTGTCGCGCAGGACCTTTACTACGGGTGCCAGACAGTTCGTGGTGCAGGACGCGTTGGAGATCACGTGGTGCCGCGCGGGATCGTACTGCTCGTGGTTGACGCCCATCACGATCGTGAGGTCCTCATTCTTGCCCGGGGCGCTGATCACCACCTTCTTCGCGCCGGCTTCGAGGTGCATTCCTGCGGCCTCGCGCGAGCGGAAGATGCCGGTGGACTCCAGCACGTACTCCACCCCCAGGTCGCCCCAGGGGAGCTGGGCCGGGTCCTTTTCCGACAGCACCTTCACGGTCTTGCCGTTCACGACGATGGCGCCGTCCTTGGGCTCCACCGTGCCTGGGAAGCGGCCGTGCACCGAGTCGTATTTCAGCAGGTGCGCCAGCGTCTTGGCGTCAGTGATGTCATTTACCGCGACCACATCCAGCTCGGCTCCGCTCTGCGCCACTGCACGCAGCACGTTGCGGCCGATGCGCCCGAATCCGTTGATGCCCACCTTGATTGCCATCGTCTCCTCGTCAGTCACGAAGCCCCACGCCTATTGAGACCTCCCGCCGCGCCTCCCGCACGCCGTAGCCGCGGCCCGCGCGGAGCGCGTACGGAAGCGCTCGAGCGAACGTAACGGCCCCCACTCGGTGCCAGCCGGCTTCAGCGAGCGCCGCTGCAGCAGCGGCGAGGGTGGCACCCGTGGTGAGCACGTCGTCCACCAATATAACCGTGAGACCGTGAGGCTTCCGTGCCCCCGCCCCCGCTGCAGCGGGCAGAGTGGCACGAAAGGCCCCCGCCACGTTGGCCCTGCGCTGCTCCGGTGCGAGCGAAGTTTGGCTGCGGGTGTCGCGCCCACGGCTGAGAGTTCGCGCTGTGAGCGGCAGCCGCCAGCGCGCCGCCAGCTGGGCGGCCAACACCTCAGCCTGGTTGTAGCCGCGCTCGCGGGCGCGGCGCCGCCCCAACGGAATCGGAACGATCGCGGCGCGGCCCGGGCGCGGCACCGTTCTCACGATGACGTCGGCAAGCGTCGCGCCCAGGGCTTCGTAGCCCTCGTACTTGAAGTGGTGAATCAGCTCGCGCGCCTCGGGTCCCAGCCATACCGCGCTGCGGGCCCACTCCAGCGCGTCGGGCCATTCGGCGCAGAAGCGGCAGGGTCCTACGGGAGGAAGCGGCTGGTGGCACCGCTCGCAGCCGCTGGAAACGGGACGCAGCCGGGCCAGGCAGGGGCTGCAAACCAGTGCGTCGGGACGGCGCCGCTCGACTGCGCTCTCGCAGGCGACGCAGGCATTTGGGAGGAGAAAGCGTTCCAGGGCCCGCAGCACCCCGGTCATCGCTCGGCCAGCGCGCGCTCCACAGCTGCCAGCATGACTTGGCGGGGTGCCTTGCTGCCTGGGAAGAACCGCTCGAACGCGTGCGCGCCCTGAGCCACCAGCACGTGGCGTCCGTCGTGGGCCGTGAGGCCGCGGTCGCGGCACTGCCGCACCCAGCCCGTGCCGCCCGGCGCGTACACCAGGTCCAGCACGGCTCCTTTGGAGTCGATCCGGTCGTCGGGAAAGGGATGCGGATCCTCAGACGCAAGCCCAAGTGGCGTGGCGTTGACTGCGAGGGCTACCGCGCGGCCGTCATCGGCTTCGGCGCGGGCGCCGATCCCCGCGGCCCACTCGAGGAACGCGGCGGCGCGCTCGGAGCTGCGCGAGCGCACCAGGAGGACGGTGCGGCGCTCTCTCGCGGCCGCCGCCACCGCACGCGCGGCTCCACCGGTTCCCGCGAGCAGCCATGCGCCTTCGGCTTCGAGCGCGTCTGTCGCTTCCAGCACACCGGCGACATCGGTGTTGTCGCCCACCAGGCGGCCGTCCTCCGGCCAGAAAGTGTTCACGGCTCCCAGCGCCTCCGCGAGCGGCGTGGCACGCGAAACGGCGGCAGCCATCGCGGCCTTGTGCGGCAGCGTCACGTTACCGGCTACCGCACCCTCAGCGAGCGCGGCGAAGACACTGGGTGCGGCGGTTGCCGGGACCCGTAGTGCCACGTAGACCGCGTCCATCCCGAGCGCCGCGATGGCGGCGTTCTGCATCACCGGCGAGAGCGAGTGCTCAACCGGGTCGCCCAGGACAGCGAGCAGCCGGCTACGCGCCGTTACTTTCACCGCTCAGCTCCGCCGCGATCCGCTCGGTGGCCTGCTCGATCAGCTCGTCCAACTCGGCGTACGTGTCGCGGTACACCTCGAGGTCGCTGCCGAACGGGTCTGCCACCTCGGCCTCTGGTCCGGTTCGTCCTACGAACTCCCCCAGCACGTGCACGCGCCCCTCACCACCCAGCTCGTGCACCCGCGCTCGATGGTGCCGTGCCATCGTGAGGATGACGTCGGATTCCTTGACCACGTCGCGGGTCAGCAGCTTGGCGCGGTGTTCGGAGAGATCGAGGTCGTTCTCGAGCGCCACCAGGTAGGCACCCTCCGAGGCGGGGGCGCCCTCCCAGGCTCCGGTGCCTGCCGAGGCTACCGCCACGCCGTCGGCGCCCCGCAGCTCCAGCTCGCGGCGCAGCATCACCTCGGCGAGCGGGCTGCGGCAGATGTTGCCCGTGCACACCAGCAGCACGCGCTTCACCGTACCAGGCTCCCCGCCGCGCTGCGCAGCTCGCCCAGCGCCAGCGCGCCTTCACGCACCAGCTTGGGCACCGCGCCGGTGCAGTCGACCACCGTGGACGGCGGCACGTCGCCCAGCGTTCCCCCATCCAGCACCAGGAGCGTGCCGTCCTCCACGGGCGCGGCGAAGGTCTCGAGGATGGCGGCGACACCTGAGGCGGTCCGTCCGCCGGTCAGGTTGGCGGACGTAGAGGTGAGCGGTGCGTCGATGCCGGCCAGCAGATGGACCATGCCGGGGTGCGAGGTCCAGCGCACCGCGATTCCGTTGCCGGGGCCGCGCAGCGCGTCGGGCAGCTTCCCTTCACCGCCCGGGAGTATCAGGGTGAGCGGACCCGGCCAGAACCGGTCGGTCAGGGCGCGCGCCGTCGCGGTGAAAGTGAGGCCGCAGCGCTCCGCCATTGCGCGGCTCGCCACCAGGAGCAGGAACGGCCTGTCGGGCGGCCGCCCCTTCAGTGCGGCCAGAGCCGTCAGATCGGCCGTCCGCGGCCTCGATCCCAGGCCGTAGACGGTTTCCGTGGGATAGGCGAGCAGGCCGCCACCGTCGAGGTGAGCGGCCACGCGTGGAACCGCGGCGCGCACCTGGGCCGTGTCGCTGAACGGGAGTACGGTCATTCGACGAGCAGTGCCTCGGCCACCGCGAAGTCCTCTGGCGTGGTCACCTTCATGTTGGAGGCGGCGTCGGGCACGATCACCACCGAGTGCCCGGCGGACTCCACCAGCGCGGCCTCATCGGTGAACTCGGCAGCGTCACCCTGCGATTCGAACGCCGTCTCCAGCATGGTGCGGGGGAACCCCTGGGGCGTCTGTGCGCGCCACAGGCCGCGGCGGTCGACCGTCTCGACCACCAGCGGCGGCTCCCCGCCGGCACGCTTGAGCGTGTCACTGACGGGCACCGCGGGAACGGCGGCCGAGCCACTCGCGGCCGCGGCGATCACCGCGTCGATGGTGCCCGGCTCCACGAACGGCCGCGCCGCGTCGTGCACCAGCACGATGGAGCACTCGGGTTCGAGTGCGGCCAGCGCCGCCTGCACCGAGTCGGCTCGCGCGACCCCTCCCTCGACTACGGCTAGCCGTCCACCCATGACCTCGGCCAGCCAGTCCGGTGGGTCTGCGGCGAACGGAGCCGGCAGCGCCACCACTATGTGGCGCACGCGGGGGTGCTGTGCAAAGGGTCGCAGCGCGCGCAGCAGCATGGGGACCCCGCCCAGGGAACGGAACTGCTTGGGCTCGCCCGGTCCCGCGCGCTCGCCGCGGCCTCCGGCCGCCAGCAACACGCCTACGTCAGGCTGCGAGCCGGGCGGCAAGCTCTGCGACATGTGCAATGGGAACGAGATCGAGGGGCGCTCTCATGCGTCCGCGCGACGACACGTAGGCAGTGCGAAATCCCAGCCGCTCCGCCTCGGCCAGGCGGCGCTCGGCGCCCGAAATGGGGCGGACCTCACCGCCCAGTCCGATCTCACCCAGGAACAGGGCGTCCTGCGGCACCGGGCGGTCGCGTACCGAGGAGCACAGCGCGGCGGCAACCGCCAGGTCCGACGCGGGCTCGCCCACCCGCATTCCGCCGGTCACGTTCACGAACACGTCAAGATCGTGGAACGAGAGCCCGGCGCGCCGCTCCAGCACGGCGAGCAGCACGGCCAGACGCCGCTGATCGAGTCCCGTAGCGACGCGCTGGGGCGTGCCGTACCCGCTCTTCGCAGCGAGGGCCTGGATCTCGATCAGCACCGGGCGCGTCCCCTCCATGAGGGCGGTGACGGCCGATCCGGACGTCTCCACGCTGCGGCCCGCCAGGAAAGCCGCAGAGGGGTTGGCCACCGGCTTGAGCCCCGCCGCGGTCATCTCGAAGATGCCCACCTCGTCCACGGAGCCGAACCGGTTCTTCACGGCGCGCAGCACCCGAAAGTCGCCGCTCGCCTCGCCCTCGAAGTAGAGCACCGTGTCGACCACGTGCTCCAGCGTCTTGGGACCGGCGATAATGCCGCCCCGCGTGACGTGGCCCACTAGCACCACGGCCGCGCCGCTCTGCTTGGCGAAGCGCATGAGGCGGGCGCCGCACTCGCGCAGCTGGCCCACGTTGCCGGGGGCGCCCTCCAGCTCCTCGGTGTAGGTGGTCTGGATCGAGTCGACCACGACCACGCGGGCCTCGGCCAGCTCGGCCTGCGCGGTTATCGCCTCCAGCCGCACCTCGGGCAGGACGCGAACGGCGCCGGAATTCTCCTCGAGACGTTCGGCGCGCAGGCGCACCTGCTCTACCGACTCTTCGCCCGAGACGTACAGTGCGGGCACCCCGGCCGCCTCGAGCCGGGCCGCGCACTGCAGCAGCAGCGTAGACTTGCCGATGCCCGGCTCGCCACCCACCAGCAGGACGGAGCCGGGAACGATGCCCCCTCCCAGCACGAAGTCGAACTCGTCGAGTCCGGTGCTCCAGCGCGAGGGGCCGCGTGCCACGATGTCCGAGAGCGCTACGGGGGAGACGGTGCTTGCAGCCGCGCCGCGGCGGCCGCCGCGCGACGCTGCGCGGTCCACGACCTCCTCGACGAGGGTGTTCCAGCTGCCGCAGCCATCGCAGCGGCCGGCCCACTTGGGATGCTCCGTGCCGCACTCCGCGCACCGGTAGACGGAGCGGGACTTACGGGCCATCCGCCCCCTCGGGCTCGCGCTCCGAGTAGCTCTCGAACCGGGTGTACTGCTTGTGGAAGGAGAGCTTGATTGTCCCGGTGGGCCCGTTGCGGTGCTTGGCGAGGATGAGCTCTGCAACGCCCTCTTGCGCGGTCCCGTCACGCTCCATCAGCGAGGGGTACATCTCGGGCCGGTAGATGAACATCACGAGGTCGGCGTCCTGCTCGATTGCTCCCGAGTCGCGCAGGTCCGAGAGCATGGGGCGCCGGTCGCCGCCGCGCTGCTCGGGAGCCCGCGACAGCTGCGACAGCGCGATCACCGGCGTTTCCAGCTCCCGCGCCAGCGCCTTGAGCGACCGCGAGATGAAGCTGATCTCCTCCTGCCGGCTCTCGGTCTTCGAGGGGCCGCGCAGCAGCTGGAGGTAGTCGACCACCATGAGGCCGATGTCGTGCTCCGCCTTGAGGCGCCGTGCCTTGGAGCGCAGCTCGAGCAGTGTGAGCGCGGGTGTGTCGTCCACCCAGATGGGCGCGGTGCCCAGCAGTCCCGCCGCGCGAGACATCTTGGGATAGTCGTCGTCACGCAGATTGCCGCTGCGCAGCCGCTGCAGGTCCACGAAGCTCTCCGAAGCCAGCAGCCGCTCCACCAGCTGGTCGCGTGACATCTCGAGCGAGAACACTGCGGTCGGCACGTTGTGCTCGAGTGCGGAGTTGGCGGCCACGTTGAGGCAGAAGGCGGTCTTTCCCATCGAGGGGCGGGCCGCGACGATGATCAGGTCGCTGCGCTGGAACCCGTTGGTCTTGGAATCCAAGTCTGCGAAGCCGCTGGACACACCCCGCACCGATTCGTCGCCGCGATGGCGCGCTTCGATGCGCTCCATGGTGCGCCACATGAGCTCCTTGATGCGCACCAGCTCCTGCGTACCGCGCTGGAACGAGACCTCGAATACCCGCTGCTCGGCCCCGTCGATCATCGCATCGACGTCCTGCGGGCCATCGTAGGCGGTCTGCACGATCTCGGTGCCTGCCTGTATCAGCCGCCGCCTGAGCGCCTTGTCCCGCACGATGCGCGCGTGGTACTCGACGTTGGCCGCGGTGGGCACGATGTCGAGCAGCTCAGCTATGTAGTCGGTGCCTCCGGCGGCCTCCAGGTCGCCGGTCCGCATCAGCTCCTCGCGCAGCACGACCGGGTCCACCACGTCGTTGCGCTCCACCACCCGCGCCATCGTGCGGAAGATCCGGCGGTGCGCGTCGCGGTAGAACGCCGCCTCGTCCAGCAGCTCGACGCCCTTCAGCGTTGCGTCTGGATCGAGCAGCATGGCTCCGAGGACGGCCTGTTCGGCCTCCTCGCTCCACGGCGTTTGCCGGGTGCTCAGCGGATCAGCGCCGCTGGTCGACGAGCTGGCGTGCGATACGGACGTCATCCCACGTAGGCTTCTTCCAGTGTGGATTGCGCAGCAGCGCGGCCGGGTGGTAGGTCACCACCAGCGGTATGCCGCGGAACTCGTGCACCTGGTTGCGCATGGCGCCGAGCGACTGCCGTGTGCCCAGCAGCGTCTCCGCCGCCGTTCCCCCCATAGCTAGTATCACGGCGGGCTTGATCACCGCAAGCTGGCGGTACAGGTAGGGCACGCAGGAGTCGATCTCGTCCTGCTGCGGCTTGCGGTTACTGGGCGGCCGGCACTTCACGATGTTGCAGATGTACACCTGCTCCCGCGGCAGCTCGATGGCGGCGAGAATCTCGGTGAGCAGCTCTCCGGCGCGCCCCACGAACGGCCTGCCGGTCTCGTCCTCCACCGCCCCGGGTCCCTCCCCCACGACGACCAGGCGCGCGTCTGCCGGTCCTTCGCCCGGCACGGCGTTGGTGCGGCCCTCGCACAGCTTGCACTGGGTGCACTGGTGCACCATGGCGGCGATGCCGTCCAGGTCGGCTTCAGCCAGCGGGTCCTCGCTGAACAGGTCGGTGGCCGGTGCCGCCACTTCGATGCCGCGGGGCGGGATGGCCGGTAGATCCTTGGTCCAGCGCGGACCGTCGGTTACCGACTTCTTGCGCCGGCCGCGCTTGGGTCCGCCGACGCGCGGGCTGGGGCCGTCCCGCTCCGCCCGGGCCGGCGGCTGCTCGGTGCGCGCCTCGGCGCGCGGCTGCCCGGCTGGAGGCTGCTCGGCGGCTGCAGCCGGCGGCGGTGCGGGCTGTACGGGAGGCGTGATGCCGCTCAGGTAGACGACGTCGTCGCCCAGTTCGGCGCGCTGCCCCAGGTAGCGCGCCAGCAGATCGCGTGGGTCGGTCACAGGTGGCGCTCGACTTCGTCCAGCACGTGCTCGGCGACAGCGCGCTTGGGGAGCAGTTCGATCTCGCGCGCTGAGTCGGCCGTAACCAGGGTGACGCGGTTTGTCTCGGACTCCATGCCGCTGCCCCGTTCGCCGGCAAGGTTGAGCACCACGAAGTCGAGGTCCTTCTGAGTCAGCTTGTGGCGCGCCCGCTCGAGCCCGTCACCGGTCTCCAGCGCGAACCCCACCACAACGCAGCCCGGGCGCCGTTTGCCCGCGGTCTGCTGCAGCACGTCAGGGGTGGGCTCGAGGCACAGCTCGAGCGGACCCTCGATGCGGGGCCGCTTCTCGTTCGATATCTGGCGCGATCGGTAGTCCGCCGGGGCCGCCGCCATCACCAGCACGTCGGCTTGCGGCAGGGAGCGTTCTACCGCGGCGAGCATGTCGGCGGTCGTCTCCACCGGCACCAGCTCCACGCCGGTCGGTGCCGGCAGCTGCGTCGGGCCGGAGATGAGCACCACATCCGCACCGCGCGAGAACGCGGCTTCGGCCAACGCGTAGCCCTGGCGGCCACTGGCAGGGTTGGTGATCACGCGCACCGGGTCGAGCGCCTCGCGGGTAGCGGCCGCGCTGATCACCACCCTGCGCCCGGCCAGCTTGCTCTCGGGCGAGCGCAGCAAGCGCTCGACGTGCGCGAAGATCTCCTCCGGCTCGACCATGCGGCCCGGCCGCTCGCTGGGGCCCTCGGCCAGCGGCCCCACGGCCGGACCCAGCACGGTCCAGCCGCGGCCCTCGAGCAGCTCCAGGTTGTGCCGCGTGGCCGGGTGGTCGTACATGTCGTCGTTCATGCCCGGCGCCACCAGCACAGGGACGCGAGCGGCGAGCAGCAGAGCGGTCAGCAGGTCGTCGGCCATGCCCTGGGCGGCCCGCGCCAGCAGGTGTGCGGTGGCCGGTGCCACCACGATGCAGTCCGGCTCGCGCGCCAGGTCGATGTGAGCCAGCGCCCGGCCTCGCTCCCACAGGGAGGTGAGCGCCGGGCGCTTGGTGAGGGCTTCGAATGTGAGAGGGCGGATGAACTCCGCTGCCGCCGCCGTGAGGACTACATCCACCGCCGCGCCCGCCTCCGTAAGGCGTCGGGCGAGCGTGCAGCTCTTGTAGGCCGCTATGCCGCCCGACACGCCGAGGACGACGCGTCGGTCAGATAGGTTCACGTCTCCTGACGCCGCCGTCGCACCAGCCGGTAGCTGAGGTCGCCCTCGGTGAGGCTCTCGAGCGCCCTCGTGGTAAGCTTCTTCTCCTCGAGGGAGCGATCGCGCGGGAAGTCGTTCACGTACCGGGCGAACTTGGCGGCTACCAGCACGCCCAGGTACTTGTTTCCGGCCCGCTCGGCCACCTCGGTCGGGGTGAAGATCTGCATTCAGCTCTCCAGTTCAGATGCCTTGATTGCAAGCGCAGCGCGCAGCGTGTCGATTGTCTCGGTCAAATCCGCCCGTCTGGGGGACCGCCGCCCCTCGGATTCAATGATCCTCTCCACGGCGGCGACGGCCTCATCGAGGTCGTCGTTCACCACCACGTAGTCATACGTTGCGGCTTGCTGCAGCTCGGTGTCGGCCTGGATCAGACGGCGGGAGAGGGCCTCCCGGTCGTCCGCTCCGCGACGCTTCAGCCGACTCAGCAGGACTTCCGCAGACGGCGGCAGGATAAAGATACTCACAACATCGTCCCTGCGCTGACGGATCTGGTCGGCTCCCTGCACCTCGATGTCCAGCACCACGTGGCGTCCTTCGGCCAGCACCCGGTCCACCTCCGACTCCAGCGTGCCGTACAGGTGCCCGCCGTACTCGGCCGACTCCAGGAAATCCCCAGCGGTCACCCGCTCCAGGAAGTCCTCGGTGGACAGGAAGTGGTAATCCACCCCGTCCCGCTCGCCGCCGCGCGCCGGCCGCGTGGTGGCCGAGATGCTGAAGCCCAGATCCGCCCGGCGCTCCAGCAGGGCGCGCGCGATGGTCGTCTTGCCGCCGCCCGAGGGAGCGGAGAGAATGAGCAGGAAGCCGCTCACTCCACGTTCTCCACCTGTTCGCGCACCTTCTCGAGCTCCCCCTTCATCCCGATCACGGTCTGTGCGATGTCGGCGTCGTTGGCCTTGGAGCCGATGGTGTTGATCTCCCGCAGCATCTCCTGCCCCAGGAAGGCGAGCTGGCGGCCGGAGGGTGCATCCTCCGAGAGCGCTTGGCGGCATGCGTCGAGGTGAGTGCGCAGGCGCACCGTCTCTTCGGTGATGTCCAGCTTGTCGGCCAGCAGCGCGATCTCCTGCGCCAGGCGGTCCTCGTCCATCTTGCGCCCGTCCAGCAGCTCCTCCACGGCGGCCCGCAGCCGGTCCCGCTCGCGCTCAGACCGGCCCGGGGAGGCCGCCTCCACTGAGGCGAGGCTCTGCTCCAGGCTGGTGAGGCGCGCGGCGAGGTCCTGTTCCAGGGCTGCGCCCTCGCGCTCGCGCAGGTGCACTACCGAGTCCAGTGCCGCGTCCAGCAGTTCCAATAGCTCGTCAACATGCGGAGCCTGGCTGTCGCTCTCCCGGGTGACGAACACCTCCGGCTGCCGCGCCACGAACCCCAGGTCCACATCGCCGTCCAGGCCCAGCAGCTCGCGCAGATCGAGCAGCGCCTGGGTCACCGCGCGGGCGCGCTCCATGTTGATCGAGATGTCGGTGGGCCGCTCGGGCTCCTGTGTCCAACGCGCAGACACGGTTACGTGCCCCCTGTCCAGCCGCTCGCGCAGCCGGCCCCGCAGGTCCATCTCGAACTGCTGCAGCCCGTGGGGGAGCTTGAACTGCACGCTGAGGTGCCGATGGTTGACCGTGCGGACCTCGAGGGCCAGGAGGCCTCCGCCCAGCGGCCCTTGGGCCGCGCCATATCCGGTCATCGATTTGAGCACGAGTCTACGCCGCCGTCGGGTGTCTGCGGGGACAACGTAGCGCAACTTTCGGGGAGCGCAATCCGGTCAGCTGCTGAAGGTCCAGGTCACGCCGAACAGGTGCGCGTTCTTGGCGTAGTCTAAGCGAGGCACGATCTGCGACTCGCTGCGCATAGCGTTGCGCAGGTTGTAGAAGAGGTTGAAGCTCACCAGCTGGATCGATGCGTGGAGGCCCCAGAAGGTGGCTGGCGGCAGCAGGATCAGTTCGTCGTCTTCGTCTCGCCCTGCGGTTCCTGTGTTCCAGCGCTCCAGGTAGCCCTGCACCTTGAGGTCGAAGGCGCCGCTGCGGAACGTGCGCCAAAACTTGGAGCGCAGTGTGACCTGCCCTCTCAGATGGCTGGGCGGCTGGAAGTCTGCCGGGGCGCCGGAGAACGGATCTGAGTACCACCCCGAGACGCTGAGCCAGTGAAACGGCCTCACGATCAGGTCCGCCACCACGTATGTGGCGGCGTCGGAGGGGTTGAGCTCGGGAATGAACGGCAGCTGGGGATAAGCCAGCGCCTGGAACGCGTCGCGCCGGGTGACTCCCACCCAGCCCGTGACGGGCCGCGTGTCGACGCCGAAGCGTGCGCCGTAGTCGAGCGTGGTGATGGCGGTGTCTGCCGCGAGCGCCGGTGCCTGCACGGCGTCCTGCCAGCTCACCTCCCCCACCAGCCAGAGGGCGCCCCATATGAGGCCTGCGGAGCCGTGCGCCCGGGCGGAACTGCGCCCGCCTTCGTGCGAGCGCAGCCGACCGTCACCCGAGAGCACCAGCCAGGAAGTGGGCATCCAGTCGAGCGCCGCCGTGAGCTCGCCCGGGGTGCGCTGGTCGGCCACCCTTCCCCTCACAGCCGCGCTCCAATTCACGTCGGCGTAGCGCACGCCGAGCCACGCCTGCCGCAGGGTCTGGTCGGGCACCGGCTGTGCCGAGTCGGGGCCCCAAGACGTGGAGGAGACGCCCAGATCGGTGCGCAGTCCCAGGCCGTCCTCGCGAGTGCCCGCCCAAAGACCGAGCAGCCAGTCGGTGCGGACGCCCTTGAGAGCCGGTATGCCGGAGGTGTCGACCGCCACCGCGCTGCGGTTGTAGTCCTGCCGGATGACCTGGTATGTCGCCCCTATCTTGTCGCTCGGGTTCCAAGCCAGCTTGGCCCAGAGGTCGAACTGGTCGCTCTTCTCCAACCCGTTGAGCCCGTCGGTGCTGCGGAAGTTGGCGGCGAGGTCCAGCCCCACGCCGGAGCGCCATCGTTTCTGGAACATGGCCGTGTATGCCGCCGTGGACCATCTGCCCGACATGACCCGGATCAGCGAGCGGGCCTTGGGGGTCTCGTTGCGCTCCGAGACGATGAACACCTTGGCCTTGTCGGGCTGCACCACGACATCGATGCGCCGTATGTAGGTGAGTGGGATTCCCTGGGGATCGACGAACAGAGAATCCGCCCCCACTGGCTCGTACGGCATGCCGTCCCAGTAGACCTCCAGCACGCTGCCGCCGCGCCCCGCGTACTGGGAGTACTCGGGCTGCCCCTGCCACCCGGATCGGATCACGTAGAGGCCGGGAATCTCCCCGAGCAGCTCGCCGAGGGTCTGGTACCTGGACCAGAGAATCGAGTCGCGCGTGAAGACGTAGCGGGAGCCCGGGGGCAGCGGCCCCAGCGGCACCGCCGCGGGCTCTACGGGAATGGTCGGCGGGAGCTGTTGCAGGACGGTGTCCTGCGCTGCCGCCGAGTCCTGCGTGCCCGCAGCCGGGGCGAGAGTATCGCTGGGCGCCTGCGGAGTGATTGAGTCGGTACGTACCTGCGTGGTGTCCTGGGCGGCCAGCGCCCCGGCGGAGAGACTACAAGTGACGAGAGGGATTACACCGGCGACGGCAACGCGCCCGAGGAAGCTCACCCCCCGGCACGCCCCAGCACGAACTCCGTGAACAAGCGCACCCCCGTCCCGGTGGGGCCCTTGGCCATGTCCGGCCGGTCGGAGTCGGTCCACGCCGTTCCGGCGATGTCGAGATGCGCCCACGGGAATCCGTCCACGAACTCGCGCAGGAACCAGCCGGCGGTGATGGTGCCGGCGGGCCGGCCGCCCACGTTCTTCACATCGGCGATGTCGGACTTGAGCTGGTCGCGGTACTCGTCCCACAGGGGCAGCGGCCAGCACCGCTCCCCGCCCAGGTCGCCGGCGTGGCGGACCTCTTCCAGCAGGTGGTCGTCGTTGGCCATGAGCCCGGTGGCGTAGTGGCCCAGGCCGATCACGACCGCGCCGGTGAGCGTGGCCGCGTCGATGACGCATGCCGGCTTGAAACGGCGCGCGTATGCGAGGGCGTCGCACAGGATCAGGCGCCCCTCCGCATCGGTGTTCACGATCTCGATGGTCTTGCCGAGCAGGCTGCGCACCACGTCGCCCGGCTTGATGGCGGTGCCGGACGGGAGGTTCTCAGTGGCCGGGATGATGCCGACCACGTTGGCTCTGGGCTTCAGGTGGGCCAGCGTCTCGAACAGGCCCAGCACGGCCGCCGCACCCGACATGTCGTACTTCATCTCCTCCATCTTCTCGGCCGGCTTCAGCGAGATGCCGCCCGAGTCGAACGTGACGCCCTTGCCCACGAACACCACGGGCTTCGCCCGCCCCGCCGCGCGGTACTCCAGGGTGATGAAGCGGGGCTCCTGCAGCGTTCCCTGCGCCACCGCCAGCAGGGCGCCCATTTCACCTTTCGCCATCTGGGCGCGGCTCAGCACCGTGACCTTGAACTCGTACGCCTTGCCGAGGCGGCGCGCGATGTCCGCGAGGTAGCTCGGCGTGCACACGTTGCCGGGCAGCGCCTGGAGGTTGCGGGCCAGAGCGTGCCCGCTCGCTATGGCAGCACCGATCTTGCGGCCGCGCTCCACGTCACCCCGCTCCTCGCGCGTCGCGATGATCTCCAGCGCCCTGAGGCCCTTCTTCTTCTGCGTTGCCTTGAGTGAGCTGAACTGCCACGCTCCCTGTGCCGTCCCCTCCACTACCACCTGCCCCACGACCTTGGGCGGCACGCCGCCATGCGTCTCGTTTGCCAGATGGAAGGCGAGCGCCTCCGCCTCGAGCTCGAGAGCCTTGCGTGCGGCGACTGCGGCGCCGCGGCGCACAGCGCCACGGGTGATCTCGGCCGGCGCGCCTAAGCCGACCAGCAGAAGGCGCTTGGTGCCCTTCTTGGGATACAGGAGAGCCGTCTGATCGCGCTTGCCGGTGAAATCGCCACTCGCGATGAGGCGGGCCACATCGCCCGCCGCGTTGGCATCGAGGCCGAGCATTGAAGTGGGCACCTTCTCGCTGTTCAGCTCGCCCACCGCCACTGCCAGGAGCGGCGCGGTTACGCGCTCGAGGGGAACGACTTTGACGGATGATTTCACGCGGCTGCCATCCCGTCCGGCGTTTCGACTGCTTCGGGTTTCGGCCTGAAGAGGGCCGCGACGGCGGCCTGACTGCCGTCGGGGTCGCAAAAGGTAAGCCGAAGGCCGAACCCCCGGCAAGATGGCCCGACCGCAGCGCGGCGCGGCATATTTTGCAGGCTTCTCAACTGCGGATTCAACAATCGGAGGATGATATGCTGTACCTGGCAGGCTTGATTCTGGTGCTGGTCATTCTGGGTCTCGCCATCACGAAGGCTCCGAACCGGAACATCCAGCGCGCGGCGGCCATCGGCGTGGGCCTGGCGGCCGTGGCTTGGACGGTAGTCAACGCCATCACGGTGGTGCCCGCAGGCCACGTGGGAGTGCAGGACTTCTTCGGCAGCGTGAGCGACCGCTACTTGCAGCCGGGAGTTCGGGTGGTCAACCCGATGGTGGACGTCCACAAGATGTCGGTGCGGACGCAGGAGCTGATGGAGACTGCCCGGGTGCCGTCATCAGAGGGGCTCATCGTGAGCCTCGACGTGTCGCTCCTGTTCAACCTCAACCCCGAAAAGGCGCCTGACGTGTACCGCACCCTGGGCCCGGGCTACGCCGAGGTGTTCGTGATACCGCAGCTGCGCTCCTACGTGCGCGGCGCGACCGCCTCCTTCGAGGCCAAGGCACTGTACACGTCGGGCCGCGAGATGATCGCCGAGGAGATCCTCAGGGAGCTGGCGCAGGT
>JBDHJM010000035.1:0-45261 GCA_039586895.1 Gemmatimonadota bacterium
ATGTTCCAGGGCCGCCCCGACGCGGCGCAGCTGGTGGTGCGCCCAGAGGTGTTCGACGCCTCGGCTCACGGCGCAGCCGGCATGCAGTGCGTGATGTGCCACTCCGGGCTCACGTTCCCGCACCCCGAAGAAGTTCCCGCGGTCGACTGCAACCTGTGCCACCGCACCCAGGCGGACGAGCACGGCGCTTCCCTGCACGGCCAGGCAGCGGCACGCGGCGACCCCCTGGCGCCGAGCTGCGTGGACTGCCACGGGACGCACGACGTGCAATCGCATCGGGACCCGCGCTCCCCGACCGCCGTGATGAACATTCCGTTCCTGTGCGGCGAGTGTCATCAGGAGGGCACGTCGGTCTCGCGCACGCGCAACATCCCCCAGGACCGCATCCTCGAGAACTACTCGATGTCGATCCACGGGGCCGGGCTGTTCGAGCAGGGGCTCACGGTGACGGCGGTGTGCACCTCATGCCACACGTCGCACAACATTCTGCCGCACACCGACCCGGGCTCCAGCATCCACCACGAGAACGTGGCGGCCACGTGCACCCAGTGCCACGCGCAGATCGAGCAGGTGCACGTGCAGGTGATCGAAGGCCGCCTGTGGGAGGAGCAGCCGCACCTGATACCGGCGTGCGTGGACTGCCACGCGCCGCACCGCATCCGGCGGGTGTTCTACGAGTCCGGCGCGGCCAACGCTGACTGCATGGGGTGTCACGGCGACAGCACGCTGGTGGGCGTGGCGCGGGGCGACTCGATGTCGCTGTTCGTGGACGAGCCCTCCTTCGTGGCCTCAACGCACGCGGAGACGCCCTGCGCCCAGTGCCACACGGAAGTCACTCCCGGGCTGCACCGGCCGTGCTCGACCGTGGAGGCACCCGTGGACTGCAGCATCTGCCACGAGGATCAGGTGCGGCAGCACGAGGCCAGCATGCACGGCCAGCTGGCGGCCGAGAACGACCCCGACGCTCCCACCTGTCTGGACTGCCACGACCGCCACGCTACCCTGGACAACCGCACGCCCGCATCGCCCACCTTCCCGCGCAACGTTCCCGAGTTGTGCGCGCGCTGTCACCGGGTCGGCGAGGCCGCGGCCGTGCGGATCGAGGAGCATGAGCGCGAGGAGCGCATCATGCGCGACCTGCTGGAGTTCGCGCAGGCGGACACCGCCGAGCTCGACCTGTCGGAAGTGCCGCCGCCCGTGGAGAGCTACGGGATGAGCATCCACGGCAAGGGGCTGTACGAGAGCGGGCTGCTGGTGACCGCTACCTGCACCAGCTGCCACACGGCGCACCAGCCGCTGCCCGCGGACGACCCACGCTCATCGATCCACCCGGACAACGTCGCCGGCACCTGCGGCACCTGCCACCACGGCATCGAGGAGACCTTCGGAGGGAGCATCCACTCCCCTGGCGTGGGCGACCCGGAGCTCACGCCGCACGATCTGCCGACCTGCGAGGATTGCCACACGTCGCACACGATCCGTCGAGTGGACCAGCCCGACTTCCGAATGCTCACGATGGACCAGTGCGGGCGCTGCCACGAGGACGAGGCGGAGACGTTCTTCGACACCTTCCACGGCAAGGTGTCGCGCCTGGGGGAGGCCGCTGCCGCCAAGTGCTACGATTGCCATGGCACGCACAACATTCTGCCGGTCACCCACGCCGCGTCGACCCTGAGCCGCCGCAACGTAGTGGAGACGTGCTCGCAGTGCCACACCGGCGTGAACATGAAGTTCACGGGCTACCTGACCCACGCCACGCACCACGACCCGGCGAAGTACCCGTTCCTGTTCTGGGCGTTCTGGGGGATGACGGCGCTGCTCGTGGGCACGCTGTCGTTCGCAATGCTGCACACGCTGGCGTGGCTGTGGCGCATGCTGCGCTCACCAGGGGTGTGGCAGCGGCACCACGCCAAACCCGGTGAGAAACTGTACCGCCGCTTCAACAGCTTCCAGCGCACGCTCCACCTCGTGATGCTGCTGAGCTTCTTCGTCCTCGCGCTCACGGGAATGGTGCTGAAGTTCTCCTACATGGGGTGGGCACAGGTATCGGCGAAGCTGGCGGGCGGATTCGCCACGACGGGGGTCCTGCACCGCTTCGCGGCGGTCGTCCTGATCGGAGTGTTCTTCACCCACCTGTGGGATGCCCGGAGGCAGAAGCGGGCTTCCGGACTCACATGGTGGCAGTTCATCACGTCGAAGAGCTCCATCATCTTCAACAAGCGCGATCTGGTGGAGCTGGGGCAATCCGTGAAGTGGTTCCTCGGGCGCGGCCCCAGGCCCAAGTACGGGCGCTACACCTATTGGGAGAAGTTCGACTACTTCGCCGTGTTCTGGGGGATGTTCGTGATCGGGTCCACGGGAGTGCTGCTGTGGTTTCCCGAGTTCTTCACGATGGTGCTGCCGGGATGGACGGTGAACGTGGCGACGATTGTCCACAGCGACGAGGCGCTGCTGGCCGTGGCGTTCATCTTCACGGTGCACTTCTTCAACACGCATTTCCGTCCGGACAAATTCCCGATGGATCCGGTGATCTTTACCGGGCGGGTGCCGATGGAAGAGTTCAAGCGGGACAAGCCGGACGAGTACGAGGACCTGGTGAAGCAGGGTGAGCTCGAGGAGCACCTGGTGGATCCGTATCCGCCGCGAGCCCAGCGGGCCTTCAAGATCCTGGGCTTCACGGCCCTCGCGATCGGGCTCACGCTGATCGCCCTGATCGTGTACTCGATGTTGTTTGGGTACCGGTAGACCGGCGGCGGAAAGCGCCCAATGGGTGGGCGTTTAAGAGGGGTCGGCAGCCGCTAGGTGAATGAAGGAAGCTTAATGAAAAAGGGAAGAATTCGGGTCTGGACGGTCTCAGCCCGGAGCCCTACTATAGCTTCGTTACAGTCCGACCGGGGGAGGGGATATGAGAAGGTGCTTCGTTCTAGGGGCTTTCGCCATTGGCGGACTGATCATGGCGAGCCCACTCCATGGCCAAGGCTGGCAGGTTCGGCTGGACACGTGGTACATGTCCTACGCGTACCGCGGCTACCAGCTCGACAGCGTACCCGTCAGCGACGTCACTCAAGCATCAAGCGGCGGATTCGAATCATCCGACGGCTTCGCGGTCAAGTGCGTGCCCGGCGCTGCATTCTGCACGTACTTCCCGCCTTCTGAGGCCCAACGCGGCAACCCGCTGTGGTCCACGCTGGAGGCGTCACTCTGGGGCCTCGGCATACAGGGCCTGAGCTTCCGGATGAAGGGGCGGGTGGGAACCGACCTGTCCAGCCCGACCGTGTGGCCGGCCAGCGAGCCGACGGTGCAGCTGACCGAGGCCTACGCCGAGTACAAGAACAACTGGCTCACCGTGCTGGGGGGCCGGTTCCACGAGAGCTCGCGGCTGAACTACACCGGGGTCGACGGAGCCAAGATCGACCTGTTCCTGTTCAAGCGGGGACTGGAGCTGTTCGGCTACGGCGGATGGGGCATGGCAATGGGCGCCCCGCTGCCCGTAACGAGCCCCAACATCAACCCGCTCGACCAGTTCCAGCCGCAGAAGCGGCAGTACGTGCTGGGCGGCGGGCTGGGCTGGCAGCTCAGTGGCTTCCAGGGCCGCGCGATCTACCAGCGTGAGATCGACGGCAACTCGGACCAGAACTACCTGTTCTCCGAGCGGGCTGCGGCGGACCTCATGTGGCGTCCGGTGCGGCAGATCACGCTGACCGGCGGCGCGGAATACAACATCGGCATCAAGCAGTGGGGTACGGCGTACGCCACCGGCAGCTACGCGACCCCCAACCGGTTCCTGTCCACCTCCATCGGGTGGCGCCGCTACCGGCCCTTCTTCCCGCTGTGGACCATCTGGGAAGCGTTCAGCCCGGTCGGTTACGACGGAGCCTGGGCCTCGCTGCACGTGTGGCCCGCCCGCGGCTGGGAGCTGCGCGGCAAGGCCGAGGTGTTCGGCTTCGACGAGACCGAGACCGCATCGCCCAACGTGACCGTGGCTAACGACGGCTGGCGCTGGACACTGGGCGGCGGCTACGTGGGCCTGGCCAAGTGGCGCTTCGACTTCGACTACCACGCCGAGAAGAGCATCGGCGCGTCGGCGACGGGGTGGTACGCGGCGATCACGTGGGACGCGATGCGCAAGCTGATGCTCACCGGAAGCGGCGGCCGGCTCATCCGTCCGCTGGAGTACCGCTACAACGACGCGAACACTTGGAACGCCGGCCTCCGGATCGACTGGCGTCCGCTGCCGGACATCCGGGGCATGATCGAAGCCCGCTACTACATCGAGGACCGCAACCGGCCCGATGCGGCGGCCATAAACAACTGGGAGCAGGTTAGGATCAACGCGGGGCTCACGCTCTACTTCGGCTCGGGCATGGACACGCCCTCGCTGCACCCCGCGATCCTCCGGGTCCCGAATCGTCGGAGCGAATAACAATGAAAGCGCTGATCACACTTGCTATTGCCGCGGTCTTCTCGGCGGCGGTTGGCACCGGTCCGGCGCCGGCTCCGGCGGACGGACCTGCGGTGCAGCCTCAGGTGCAGGAGTTCAGCCACACGGCGCACGCCGCGCTGTTCAACTCCTGCAGCATGTGCCATTCGGGCGTGGGACAGCCGGGCGGCTCGTACTACCCGGACGCCTCGTTCTGCGCCACCTGCCATAACGGAACGATGCAGCCTCGGGTGGACTGGACGCCTCCGGCGTACGCTCCCAACCCGAACCTGAATTTCACGCACGAGTCGCACCCGCCTGTGGATTGCACCAGCTGCCACCAGGCGCCGGGCGCGGCGGCGATGGACGTGGGACGGCCCGTCGTGGAGCAGTGCCTGGCTTGCCACGGCATCGACGCGGGCCACAAGGACGCGCCGGCTTCGCCGTGCGCAACGTGCCACGTCCAGGCTCCGATGCCCGGGTCGCACTCGGGCGATTTCGCCGAGAGACACGGCGTCGAGGCGGCCTCGAATCCCGAGGCCTGCGCCAGCTGTCACGTGCGCACCGACTGTCTGGACTGCCACCGGCCCAGCGCAGCCTCACCGTCCTCCGGGTACCACCCGGCGGACTTCCTGACGTCGCACCCGGTGCAGGCCTACGCGCGCATGGCTGACTGCAGCAGCTGCCACAACATCGGACAGTACTGCCAGGACTGCCATGTGGGTGCGGGGCTCGCGTCCAGCGACAACCGCATGGGCGACGGCTACCACGACGCCAACGCCGCGTTCGCCACAGGGCACGGGCAGGCTGCCCGGCAGGCGCTGGAGAGCTGCGTGGCGTGCCACAACGAGGGCGACTGCGTGCGCTGTCACTTCAACGCGAACCCGCACGGTCCGGGCTGGGACAAGACGGCCGACGCGATCGCGAGCCGCAACCCGACAGCGTGCTCGGTGTGCCACGTGGGAGGCATCCCCGGCAGCGGCGGAGGATAGTCCGCAGGCTGTGGGACGCATCGACAACCGAGGGGTATAAGAACGAGGGCGGTGCATGCCCCGGGGTGGGTATGCACCGCTCTCGCGGGCCGGCTTTGCGGGCGGCATTTTCGCCCCAACACCCAGGCGGACACCAATTGAGCGCTGGAGCGCGTCAATCACCGAGGAGGTCCGATCCATGAAGAGAATCGTCAGTGCTGTATCCGTCTTCGTTGTGGCCGCGGTATTGGCCCTGCCCGCTATGGCGCAGGAGGCGGCCAAGCCGCCGGCGGTGAGCCACGACGTGGAGGGGCGGGATCAATGTCTTATGTGCCACACCGCCGGAGCCATGGAGGCGGTGCCGGACGCACCTGCCGCGAGCCACGCGGACCGCACGAACGAAGTCTGCCTGCTGTGCCATGCGGCGGACTCGCCGATGCAGACCGCCACGCCCCCCGCGATGAGCCATTCGCTGGACGGGCGGGACCAGTGCATGATGTGCCACAAGGCGGGAGCGATGGAGGCCATTCCCGACGCCCCCGCGGGGCACGAGAGCATCGACCTCAAGTACTGCACCATGTGCCACCCAGCGGCTGGCTGACCTCGGCAGCGCCCGGTTCCGCGGCCTCGGGCCGCGGAGCCGAGTGCGGCCCCCGCGCCTGGGAGGCTCGGGGGCCGCATTGTTTTCGGGCGCGGGGACCCGGAGTGGACGGGAGCTACCAGCGGATCTACGCCGTCGTGCGCCGCATCCCGCGCGGACGAGTGGCCACCTACGGTCAGGTGGCTGCTCTGGCGGGGCTTTCGGGCCACGCCCGGCAGGTTGGCTACGCACTCCACGCCCTGCCCGACGAGAGCCGCGTTCCCTGGCAGCGCGTGATCAACGCGCGCGGCGAGGTCAGCCGCCGCGCGGAGCCCGGCTACGATCGGCTGCAGCGCGCGCTCCTGGAGCAGGAGGGTGTTAGATTCGACGGCCACGGGCGGGTGGATCTGGACCGTTACCGTTGGCGTCCGCGCAGCTAATGCGGATCCGGCGCGGCACCGGCGCAGAGCCGGTCGGCGGCGCCGACTGACCACACAGAAGAGGAGACCGAGCATGGTCGTGTTGGAGACCTCCAAGGGAACCATCACCCTCGAACTGTATCCGGAGCAGGCCCCGGTCACGGTGGAGAACTTCCTCCAGTACGTGGACGACGGGCACCTGGACGGCACGGTCTTCCACCGGGTGATTCCGGGGTTCGTGATCCAGGGCGGCGGTTTCACCGTCGACATGCAGCAGAAGCCCACGCGCGACTCGATAAAGAACGAGGCCGACAACGGGCTCAAGAACGAGCGCGGCACTCTGTCGATGGCACGCACCTCGGACATCAACAGCGCCACCTCCCAGTTCTTCATCAACCTCGCCGACAACGCGTTCCTGGATCACGGCAGCCGGGACTTCGGGTACGCCGTATTCGCGCGGGTGGTGGAGGGCATGGACGTGGTGGACGCGATAGCCCAGACGCCGACCGGCAACAAGGGCGGGCACCAGGACGTCCCGCTGGAGCCGATCGCCGTGACGTCGGCCAAGCGGAAGTGAGCGAGGCCCGCTTCGTACCGCTGCCGGGCTACGAGGAGTATCCCGCCGAGGAGATGGAGCGGCGGGCCGCGGAGTTCCGTGCGGAGATGGCGCGGCGCCGCACCGTGCGCCAGTTCTCGGACCGGGCGGTGCCGCGGGGCGTGATCGAGCGCTGTCTCGAGACCGCCGGCACGGCACCGAGCGGGGCCAACCGGCAGCCGTGGCACTTCGTGGTGGTGCAGGATCCGGCCACCAAACGGGCCATCAGGGAGGCCGCCGAGGAAGAGGAGCGGGCGTTCTACGAGGGCCGTGCCCCCGACGAGTGGCTCGAGGCGCTGGAGCCGCTGGGGACGGACCGCCACAAGCCCTTCCTGGAGACCGCCCCCTACCTGATCGCCGTGTTCGCGCAGCGCTACGGCGTGGACCCCGAGGGCGGCAAGCAGCGCAACTACTACGTCACTGAGTCGGTGGGCCTGGCCACGGGTCTGCTCATCGCCGCGCTGCATCATGCCGGGCTCGCGACCCTGACCCACACGCCGAGCCCGATGGGCTTCCTGAACGAGGTCCTGGGGCGGCCGGAGAGCGAGAGGCCGTTCCTGCTGCTGGTGGTGGGCTATCCGGCCGCTGGTGCCGAGGTGCCCGACATAAGCCGCAAATCCCTGGAGGATTTCACCTCCTTCGCCTGATCCGGGTCCCGGTCAGCGCCCGCAACATCCTATTCCACAACGTCTTACTCCCTAAAGAAGTCTTAATATCATCATAAAAATAATACGATAGTGCTATGTTACCTTACGTTCAGTTGTTGACCTCTCTGGCGCTGGAGTCTGGGCGCGCTGGGGGGAGGGAGGCCAAACAAGGAGACCGAATGAAGCGAATCGTAATCCTGGGGGCCGGAACGGCCGGCACGATCATGGCGAACCGCCTCCGGAAGCTCTACAAGCGCGAGATGCGCGCCGGCGACGTCGAGATCACGATCGTCGACCAGGACAACGAGCACATATATCAGCCGGGACTGCTGTTCGTCCCGTTCGGCATCTACGAGCCCGAAGACTGTGTCAAGCAGCGCCGCCCGCAGGTGGGCCGGCGCGTGACCTACATCCAGCAGAGAATCGACCGCGTCGAGACCGCCGAGGACCGAGTGTACCTGGAGGACGGCCAGACGCTGGACTACGACGTGCTGATCGTGGCGACCGGCACCCGGATCGCGCCCGAGGAGACCGAGGGACTCACCGGCCCGGGCTGGAACCAGAAGATGTTCGACTTCTACACCCTAGAGGGCGCCACCAAGCTGGGCCAGGCCCTGGAGAAGTGGGAAGGAGGCCGCCTGGTCCTGAACATCGTCGAGATGCCCATCAAGTGCCCCATCGCGCCGCTGGAGTTCGTGTTCCTGGCGGACTGGTTCTTCAAGAAGAAGGGCATCAGGGACAAGGTGCAGCTCGTGCTCGCCACGCCGCTCGACGGCGCCTTCACCCGGCCCATCGCCGCCAAGGCGTTCGGCGACCTGCTGGACCGCAAGGGAGTCGAACTGGTGCCCGAGTTCAACGCGGGCGAGGTGGACGGGCCCAACGGCAAGCTCATGTCGTGGGACGAGCGGTCGCTGGACTTCGACCTGCTGGTCAGCATCCCGCTCCACACGGGCGCCGACTTCGTGAGCCGCTCGCCCGGACTCGGTGACGACATGAGTTTCGTCTACACCGACCAGAACACGCTGCAGGCGATGGTTAAGGAGAACGTGTTCGCTCTGGGAGACGCCACCAACCTGCCGACCTCGAAGGCCGGATCGGTGGCGCACTTCGAGGCCGAGATCCTGGAGCAGAACATCGAGCGGTACCTGGCGGGACAGCCCATGGCCGAGCAGTTCGACGGGCACGCCAACTGCTTCATCGAGACGGGCCACGGCAAGGCCGTGCTGATCGACTTCAACTACGACGTCGAGCCGCTGCCCGGGAAGTTCCCGTTCGCCGGTGTGGGGCCGCTCTCGCTGCTCAAGGAGACGCGGTTCAACCACTGGGGCAAGATGCTCTTCAAGTGGGTGTACTGGAACATGCTGCTGCCGGGGCACGACATGCCGGCGGTGCCGCCGCGCATGTCGATGCGCGGCAAGCAGCGGAATGACCTGCCGAAGCTGGAGCGCCACGCGGTGCTGGGCGGGTCGCCGAATGAGGCAAAGACGAGCGACGAAGGCAACAGAGTCGCCTAATCAATTTGGGGGGAACCACGATGACGGCAACAATCGCAGGCATACCGGTCGAAGTCGACGCAGAGGGCTTCATGCAGAAGCCCGAGCAGTGGACCAAGGACATTGGCGCGGAGATCGCGCGCGAGAACGGCGTTGCGGAACTCACGGAGCGGCATTGGCAGGTCGTCGAGTACATGCGGAACCAGTACCTCGAGACGGGCAACGCCCCTTCGATCCGCTCGCTCGGCAAGGAGTCGGGCGTGCCGATCAAGGAGCTGTACCAGCTCTTCCCCAAGGGCCCGGCCAAGCTCGCCGCCAAGATCGGCGGGATCCCGAAGCCGCGCGGCTGCATCTGAGCCGGAGAGGAGCCATACAATGACGACGACTATGCCTGATACGATCGCGGCGCCGGCGGACGCGCAGGAGACCATAAAGAAGGTCTCGATCATCATCTCCAAGGGTTCCCTAGAGGGGGTGTACCCGGGCCTCATCATGGCCAACGGCGCACGCATGGAGGGGATCGAGGCGAACGTGTTCTTCACGTTCTTCGGGATGGATGCCATCACGATGAAGAAGCAGGGCAAGATCAAGGTTGCGACGGTCGGAAACCCGGGCCTCCACATGGCCACCTGGCTGGGCGGCGTGCCCGGCATGTCCAGCTTCGTGACTCACATGATGCAGAAGAAGATGGAAGAGCTGGACATCCCGCCGATCCCGGAATTCGTGGAGATGATCGCGGACACGGGTGCGGGCATGTACGCCTGCAAGGCCTCGGTCGACATGTTCGACCTGAGCAAGGATGACTTCATTCCGAACATCACCGACATCATCACTGTCGGCGAGTTCTACGACATCGCGGCGGGCGGGCACATCATCTTCACCTAGCCGCCGCAAGACAACATGGGATCACTGAATTCCCCCCGCCCGGCTGCGCGCACGCGAGTTGGAAGTACCAAGCGCAGCCGGGCACTCCTTTGCCCGGCCTGGCGTTGCGGGGAGCCCCGAGGTTGATTTCCCGATCATGAACAAGGCACTGGCAGTGGTGCTCGTGGCGTTCGTACTGCTCCTGGACTGGGCAGCGATGAGCGACATAGCCCGGGGTGAGCCGGACCTCAGGCTGGAGTACCTGATGCTCGGGATGAGCGTCATCGTTGTGGCCGTGATCCTGTGGTTCGCGTTCCGGCCCCGCCAGCGGGACACGAGCCGAACATAGGACACCCGATGACAGTGCCGCTCATTGCCCGTCCCGCCCCCGACGAGTACGACCCGTACTACCAGCCGTACCTGGACCGCGTGCCCGACGGCAACGTCATCCAGCTGCTGCAGTCGCAGGTCGGCGAGACGCTGGGGCTCCTGGGCGGGCTCAGCGAGGAGCAGGCGGGCTTCCGCTACGCGCCCGGGAAGTGGAGCATCCGGGAGGTGCTGGGGCACCTTGCGGACGTGGAGCGGGTGCTCACGTACCGGGCCTTCCGCTTCAGCCGCGCCGACGCCACGCCGCTCCCCGGCTTCGAGGAGGACGACTACATAGCCCGGTCCAACTACCACGACCGGGCTCTGCCCGACGTTGCCGGCGAATTCGAGAGCGCGCGCGTGGCGAGTCTCGCCTTCTACCGTGCTCTGGAGCCGGAGATGCTGACGCGCCGCGGCGAGGCCAACCAGGCGGAGATGTCGGTGCGGGCCGTGCCGTGGGTGCTCGCCGGTCACGAGCGCCATCACGTGGCTGTGCTGCGCGAGCGTTACCTCCCCCGGCTGTGACGGCAGCTCCGGAGGTGATCGGCTGGACGCAGGCTGGCGCCGTGCGCCTGCTAGACCAGACGCGCCTGCCCGCCGAGGAGGTGTGGCTGGAGATAGCCACCGTCTCCGAGATGGTAGAGGCGATCCAGGCCCTGCGGGTGCGCGGTGCTCCCCTGATAGGCGTGGCTGCAGCGATGGGATTGGCCGCGGCTGCAGCCGGCCGCGACGGGACGTCGCGTGCGTGGATCGAGAAAGTGGCGGCGCAGCTGGAGGCGGCGCGGCCCACTGCGGTGGACCTGAGCTGGGCGCTGGCCCGGATGCGGCAGGCAGCGGCTGCCGCGGACGACAGCGCCGAGCAGCTGGTTCCCGCGCTGAAGCAGGAAGCACAGCGCATCTGGGACGAAGAGCGCGCAATGAGCGAGGCGCTCGGCGCGGCCGGAGCGGAGCTGATCCCGGCCGGTGCCACGGTGCTCACCCACTGTAACACCGGAGCCCTGGCCACCGGCGGGCTGGGTACGGCGCTCGCCGCCATCTTGGTGGCACACGACCAGGGCAAGGGAATCGGCGTGATCGCGACCGAGACCCGTCCGCTGCGCCAGGGAGCACGTCTCACCGCCTGGGAGCTGGCGCGCGCGGGAGTCCCCGCACAAGTGATCGTGGACGGTGCGGCCGCCTCGCTGATGGCCGCCGGCGAGGTGGACCTGGTGATCACGGGCGCCGACCGCATTGCGGCCAACGGCGACGCCGCCAACAAGATCGGCACCTACGGCTTGGCCGTATTGGCCCGGGCGCACGGCATCCCGTTCTACATCGCCGCCCCGCGCAGCACCTTCGATGCGGAGCTGCCATCCGGTGACGCGATCCCCATCGAACAGCGGGACCCCGCAGAGCTCGCCGCAGCACCAGGGGTGGATGCACTGAACCCGGCCTTCGATGTCACGCCGGCCGGGCTCATTGGGGCGCTGATAACCGATCGGGGGGTGATCTACCCGCCGTTCGCGCCGGGTATCAGGCAGATCCTCGACTAGGCCACTACCGCGTCCCGCACGTGCGCCTCGATGAAGTTGCACCACTCCTCGATGCCGTCGCCCGTGAGCGCCGAAGTCTGGAAGAACCGCAGTGTGGGGTTCACTTCGCAGGCGTAGGCGAGCGCCCGGTCCATGTCGAATTCGAGGTGGGGCAGCAGGTCGACCTTGTTGAGCACCGCGTAGTCGGCGTTGCGGAACATGGCCGGGTACTTGACCGGCTTGTCCTCACCCTCGGCCACCGAGAAGATGACGATCTTGGCTTCCTCGCCCAGATCCCATCCCGCCGGGCACACGAGGTTGCCCACGTTCTCGATGAACACCAGGTCGGTGCGATTGAGGTCGATCGCTTCCAGCGCGGCGAGGATCTGGCGGGCATCGAGATGGCAGGCGCCGCCGGTGACGACGGCCTGGACCAGCTTGCTGGTGTGGCGCGCCAGCCGGTCGGCGTCGTTCTGAGTCTGGACGTCGCCGGTTATGACGGCGATCTCGAGGCAGCCGCCGAGCCGCTCCAGCGTGCGCTCCAGCAGCAGCGTCTTCCCGGCGCCCGGAGAGGACACCAGGTTGAACGCGCACACTCTGTGGTCGGTGAGCCGGCGCCGCACTTCGCTGGCCAGCTCGTCGTTCTTTGCCTTCACCTTCTCGCGCACGTCTATCGTCCGTACCGCCATTACCCCCTCCGGGTCCGATGCGGCGCCCGCGGGCACGTGTCGTCCCCCGGGAGCCGCATCTAGCGTACCCGGAACGGGATTAAGAAACCGTTAACTGGGGGTGACACGGGGCCTGGGTTGGCCCGGCCCGGCCGCGGCGCCGGCCCTCTGACCGGTTGACAGCCGCGCGGCCCCGGAGTTGCGTTCCACGACTCGGGAGGTGGCATGCCATCGATCCTCGCACTGGACCAGGGAACGACGGGATCCACGGCGCTCACCATCGCCGCCGACGGCCGGGTGCTGTCGCGGGTCTACCGGGAGTTCACGCAGCACTTCCCGGAGCCCGGCATGGTAGAGCACGACGCCGAGGAGATCTGGCAGGTGACGCTGGAGGTGGCGCGCCAGGCGGCGGAGCAGTCGGGGGAAACGCCCACCGCCATCGGCATCACGAACCAGCGCGAGACAGTCGTCGTCTGGGACCGCGCCTCGGGCGAGCCGCTGCACCATGCCCTGGTGTGGCAGGACAGGCGCACCGCGCAGCGCTGCCGCGACCTGCAGGCCGAACTCGGCGACGCCTACATCGCCGGCCGCACCGGGTTGGTGTGGGACCCGTACTTCTCCGCGACCAAGATCGAGTGGCTGCTCGGCCACGTCTCCGGATTGAGGGAGAAGGTGGCGGCCGGCGAGGCCGTGTTCGGCACAATCGACAGCTGGCTGGTGCACCGCCTGACCCGAGGCGCCTCGTTCGTCACCGACCACACCAACGCGTCGCGCACCCTGCTGTACAACCTGGAGCGGCGGGACTGGGACCCGGAGCTGCTCGAGCTGTTCGGCGTCCCGCGCGAGAGCCTGCCCGAGATCCGGCCGTCGAGCGGCGACCTGGGCACGGCGAGTGCCGAGCTCCTGGGCAGCCCCGTTCCCATTGCCGGCATGGCCGGCGACCAGCAGGCGGCACTGTACGGGCAGGGATGCTGGGAGCCAGGGCAGGCCAAATGCACCTACGGCACCGGGGCTTTCCTGCTCATGACCGTGGGGGCCGAGCTGCCGCGCACCACCCCCGACTCGGGGGTGCTCACCACCGTCTCGTGCGACGCGGCGGGCGCTCCGGCCTACGCGCTGGAGGGCTCGATCTTCATCGCGGGAGCGGCGGTGCAGTGGCTGAGGGACGGCCTGGGCGTGATTGACCGCGCCGCCGATACCGAGGGCCTCGCGGCGGGGATCGCCGACACCGGAGGGGTGTATTTCGTGCCGGCGCTGGTCGGGCTGGGCGCGCCACACTGGGAGTCGGAGGCGCGCGGCACGATCGTCGGCGTCACGCGAGGCACGGGCCGGGCCGAGCTGGTGCGGTCCGCCCTGGAGGCGATGGCCTACAGCACCCGGGAGGTGGCCGAGAGGATGGCGCAGGCGTCCGGGGTGGGGCTGGCCGAGCTCAAGGCCGACGGCGGGGCGGCCGCCAACGACTGGCTGATGCAGTTCCAGGCCGACGCGCTGGGGGCCCGTGTGGCCCGACCCGACGTGGTCGATACCACGGCTCTCGGCGCGGCGGGCCTGGCGGGCCTGGCCGCCGGAACGTGGCCGGATCCGCAGGCGTTCCTGGAAAGCCGGGAATACACCTGGTTCGAGCCCGAACGGAACATGGACGGCGGATACGCCGGCTGGCGGCGGGCAGTGGAAACTGCTCTTTTCTGGGCCCGGAGTGGGAACCGTTAAGGGGGCTTTAACCCGCCGCTCATGAACTTTTCCAGAGCGATCGAATAGGATATATTCGCACTATGAAAGCACGCACGAAGTTCATCGCTGGAGCCGTGATGGTGGGCGGCACCGTCGGGTTCCTCATGACCTCGGGCATCAAGGAAACCGGGGTCTATTTCCTCACGCCCACGGAACTGGCCGAGAAGATCGAGGCCGACCCGACGTTCCACGATGTCGGGGTGAAGATGGGCGCGCGCGTCGTTCACGGCACGATCGAGCGCGACGTCGGCAGCCAAACCATCACCTTCGAGGTCACCGACGGGCAGCAGACGTACCCGGTGGTATACCGCGGCATTGCGCCCGACACGTGCCCTCCGCCTAACACATGACCGTACTCGGACAACTCGCGCTGTGGCTCGCGCTGCTCCTCGGCGTATGGGGGACCATCGTCGGATTCGCCGGAGGAGTAAAGCAGCGGCCCGAACTGATCGAGAGCGCCCGCCGCGCGACCTATGCGCTGGCGGGCGTTCTGACCGTGGCCTCGTTCGGCCTTCTCGTGGCGCTGGTGCGCCACGACTTCAACGTGGCCTACGTGGCGAGCTATACCAGCCGGAATCTGCCGCTGGTATACGTGCTGTCGGCATTCTACGGCGGACAGTCGGGCAGCTTGCTGTTCTGGGCCGTCGTGATGGCCATCTTCGGGGCGCTGGCCCAATGGCTCACGTCGCGGCGCTACGACTACCTGCTGCCGTACGTGGCGGCGATCACGTCGGCGATCACGCTGTTCTTCGTGATCGTGATCGTGTTCTCCGCCAACCCGTTCTTCCGGCTCCCGTTCACGCCGCCGGACGGCAACGGTCTGAACCCGCAGCTGCAGAACCCCGGGATGGTGATCCATCCGCCCATGCTGTACCTGGGGTACATCAGCATCGCGATTCCGTTCGCGTTCGGCGTGGCGGCCCTGCTGTCGCGCCGCCTCGACACGGGCTGGCTCCACGCCATCCGGAAGTGGACCATCGTGTCGTGGCTGTTCCTCTCCATCGGGATCACGCTCGGCATGTGGTGGGCGTACGTGGAGCTGGGGTGGGGCGGCTACTGGGCCTGGGACCCAGTGGAGAACGCGAGCTTCCTGCCGTGGCTCACGATGACCGCGTTCCTTCACTCGGTGATGATCCAGGAGAAGCGCGGCATGCTGAAGAAGTGGAACATGGTGCTCATCATGCTGAGCTTCCTGCTCTCCATCTTCGGCACGTTCATCACGCGTAGCGGGATCATATCGAGCGTACACTCGTTCACCCAATCCTCGATCGGCTACTACTTCCTGGTGTTCCTGTTCGTGTGCATCGTGTTCCTGGCCTGGCTCTTATGGAGCCGCATGCCGGACCTCGAGTCGGAGTCCCGGCTCGAGAGCATGGTGTCGCGCGAGGCGAGCTTCCTGTTCAACAACCTGATGCTCGTCGGCATCGCTTTCGCCGTGCTGTGGGGAACGATGTTCCCCATGATCTCCGAGCTGGTGCGGGGCACTCAGGTCACTGTCGGGCCGCCGTTCTTCAACCAGGTGAACATCCCGCTGGGCCTGGGTCTGCTGGCGCTCACTGGCATCGGGCCGCTCATCGCGTGGCGGCGGGCGAGCCCCGGACACCTGCAGCGGCAGTTCGCAGTGCCGGTGGCGGCGGGCGTGGTCGTGGCGGTGATCCTGCTGGCTCTCGGCATGCGCAACTTCTACTCGATCATGGCACTGGCACTGTCGACGTTCGTGACGGTGACCATCGGTCACGAGTTCTGGCGCGGCATTGGGGCGCGGCACCGGCTGCACGGCGAGAGCTACCCGGTGGCGTTTGCCCGCCTGGTTGGCCGGAACCGGCGGCGCTACGGCGGCTACATAGTGCACCTGGGCATCGTGCTGTACTTCGTCGCCTTCACGGGCCAGGCGTTCAAGGCCGATGTCGAGGCATCGCTGCAGCCCGGCGAGTCCGTGGATATGCGCTCACCGTGGGGCTACACCTATACGTTCACGCACCTGGGCGTTTCGCAGTACAACGAGCTCAACCGCTTCACGACGGTGGCCACCGTGGAGGTCGCGCGTGACGGCGAGCGGGTGGGCATCATGTCGAGTGAGAAGCGCCAGCACGTGGATTCCTTCGGCAGCCCCACGTTCGAGCCGTCCACCGAGGCGGGCATCCGGAGCGACCTGCGCGAGGACATCTACATCGTGTACGCCGGCTCCGTGGCCGGCACCGAAGAGGCAGTTTACCGCTTCACGCTGAATCCGCTCGTGTGGTGGCTGTGGTTCGGCGGCGCCGTGCTGGTGCTGGGTGGCGTGGTCACGCTGTGGCCGGGTGCGGCGACGACCGCCGAGCGGCGCCGCGCAATGGCCGGCTACGCGGCGAGCATTACCGGGAAGGAAGATGCCGCGGTTGCCGGCTGAGCTGACCCGCCGCGAAGCGCTCGCGCTCTCGCTGGGGGCGCTGCTGCCGGCTGTGCTGTCCGCGCAGGACGAGCAGGCGCAGGATGAATCAGACGCGAACCGGCTGTATCGGCCCGACCTGGCCGGCCGGCCGCGCGCACGTATAACGGACTACGAGAACGATCCCTTCATCATCGGGGTCGAAGAGAAGATCCGCTGCACTTGCGGGTGCAACCTGGACGTCTACACGTGCCGCACCACCGACTTCACGTGCGGCACATCCCCCGCAATGCACCGCGAGGTGGTGGGCCTGGTGGAGCAGGGCATGACAGCCCAGGAGATCCTCGACGCGTTCGTCGCACAGCACGGCGAGGCCGTGCTCATGGCCCCGAAGAAGGAGGGCTTCAACCTGGCGGGCTACTTCGTGCCGGGAGCGGCGATCGCGCTCGTGGGGGCGGTGTTGATTTGGGTGCTGACCCGACGCTCGGGCCAGCTGGTGGAGGCCGCAGCCGAGCGGGAAGCGGGCGCAGCAGGCATGAGTGCCGATGAGAGCGCCCGGCTCGAAGCGGAAATGCGGAACCTGGAGTAGGAAGATGCTGGAGCTCATTGCCGGGGTCATCGTCGCATTCGTCGCCGTGGGCCTCGTTTTGGAGCCGCTCGTGACCGGCCGCGCAGCGCGCCCGGTACAGGCGGAGGCGGACGAGGTGGAGTTCGCCGATATCGAAGAGTCCGAGTCGCCTAAGGTGCAGGCCCTGCTCGCGCTGAGGGAGATCGAGTTCGACCGCGCGACCGGTAAGCTGTCGGACGAAGACTACGACAGGCTGAAGTCCAAGTACTCACGTCTGGCGCTGGACGCGATGGATGCGGAGGAAGCGGGTGAGCCTGGGGCCGTAAGTGATGCGGCCGAGGAGCTGATCCGGCAGGCCGCTCGCGGCAAGACGTGCCCCAACTGTGGGCCCAGGCCCGAGGCCGACGCCGCGTTCTGCTCGGAGTGCGGGAGCCGGCTCACCGAGCCGGCGGCAAAAGCGGCAGCGGTCGGGCCGTTCTGCACCAACTGTGGCTCGGCATTCCCTCAGGGAGCGAAGTTCTGCGGAGAGTGTGGGGCCAAGGCCGAGCCATCCGAGGGAGTGACCGCCGTCACGGCGTAAACACAACCCCTTCAACAACATACGTATGTAGCCCACCGGCGATGCGAGCGGATTGCATCGCCGGGCGGCGCTCGTGCAGCCGCGTTTGTAGGTGCGCCCGGAAGCGTGGGCGAGGGAGGGGCCGGAGAATGAAGAGTACGCGGACGGAATCCAGGACAGCCCGCGCCGCGGTCTCATGGGCCGCGCTGGCGGGGCTCATCCTGGTCTCCGGGGCCTGCTTCGACCGGGCACCGACCTCCGGCCAGGACGAAGCGCTTCCCGCGCCGGCGGAGCCGGTCGAGCCCGCATTCGACCAGCCATTCGATCCAGCCTGGCTCTCGATGAGGTCTCCCATTCGTGTGGCCGCCGTACCCGGGGACCGGTTCCTCGTGTCCGACTCGCGCCTGCGGGCGATCCTGAGGATCAGGGCCGCCACCGGAGAGGCGGACCAGGCGTTTGCCGTGGAGGGCAAGCCCTTGGCCGTAGGCATGCGCGGCGACAGGATCTTCGTGGGCAACGTCACTACCGGCACCGTGGACGTGTACGCCGCCAACGGGGGCTTCCGTCAGTCGTTCGGTCAGGGAGCGGCTCCGTACCCGATGGACCTGGCAATTGACGACCGACTCGGACTCGTCTTCGTCGTGGCCGGGGGCACCAGGGAAGTCAAAGTGTTCGATCTGGACGGCGGTCTGCAGCGGTCGATCGGAGGCGCAGGCTCTGGATCACCGCTCCACGCACCGACCGGAGTGGCGCTGGACGCGAGCCGCCGCGAGGTGCTCGTGAGCGACTACGGCACATCAGGCGGGCACGCCTCGGTCAAGATCTTCGACTACGACGGGACCTTCGTGGCCGAGATATCCGGCGACGGGGAATGCGGCATGGCCGGCTGCACCGCCGGTTTCTCCCGACCGCAGGGCATGGCGGTGGATGCCGAAAGCCGGATCTACCTGGCGGACGCGCTGCTGGGTCAGGTGCTCGTGTTCGATCGAGCGACCAGGCAGCTGCTGACGACCCTCGGTGACCATGCGGCCGATGGGGGGAACCTGCGGCTCCCCATGGACGTGACGCTGGGCGCGCGAGGTGAGGTGGTCGTGGTCAGCAACGGGACGGCTTCGGTGGAGCTGGTTCAGTGAGTCCCTCCGCACGGCCGAAGCCGCTCGCCACCCTGGCCCTCGTGGGGTTCCTCTCGATCGGCAGCCCCGCTGCAGGGGCCATGGGTTGGAGCGGCGGAACCGCTCTGGCGCAGCGGAAGCACGACACGTGCGACTACTGCCACAACCTGCACGGAGCGGGATACGAGCAGCTGCTCGACTACGCGCGGTCCCAGGACCTGTGCCTGTCGTGCCACCAGGACGGGGCGCCGTTCATGTACAACGGTGAGACCATCCCCAAGGGCATCGCGGTGCATGCCGGGACGAAGCACACGGCCCCCGACACGACCAGCTGCAAGGATTGCCACGATCACGAGGGCGAGGCGGGCACCAACCTCGCGCTGATACCGCTCTCGCTCGACAACCGGTACACGGGTGGGGCGAGGCCGGTCGTGTTCGAGGACACCACCGACTTCGCCGACGGCGACGCGACATACGACGGCATCTGCGAGGTGTGCCACACGGGCACCAACTTCCACCGCCAGACGGGCGGGATGCCGGCACACAACAACCAGCGAGACTGCGTGACCTGCCATGCTCACGACACCGGGTTCGCAGCGTCTGGGACAGCGTGCACGGACTGCCACAACGGCGTCCAGGGCAGTCGCCGCGCGGTGGTGGCGGAGTTCGACCGCGCGAGCCACCATGCCGCCAGCCCGGCCGACACGCTGGACTGCGTCGTATGTCACGACCAGAGCCAGCACCAGCAGGGGAGCGTGCGGCTGTGGAACGTAGACGACCCAGGCAACACCGCGGCATCTACCGTGCTCACGGGCGACCCGAACGTCTCGGACTCCGAGGCGCTCTTGCTTTCCGGCTTCTGCCTGGCGTGTCACGACTCCAACGGCGCCAACGGCGACACCACTCCCTTCTCGGACGGTGTGAGCGTACCCGTCATCGACTCGGCCGCCTGGACGTCAGCGTCCCACAATTCGATATTCCCATCGGTGGGCTGCTACGGCAACGGCGAATTCGGCTGCCACGCCTCGGGTCATGGATCGGAGAAGCTGAAGCTGCTCGCCCCCGGAGACGCGGCCGCGACGGCTCCCGCCAACACGGAGCAAGAGGAAGGTTTCTGCCTCAACTGCCATGACAGCGACGGGCCGTCGGGGTTCGACTTGAGCTCTGCCTTCGCGCAGGCGATCAACTGGGTGCAGACCGCCACGGGACTCAACAGCAACCCGAACTTGAATGACCGCCACGACATCCAGTACGCCGCGCAGCAGCGGAGCGGGGCGAAGATAGAGTGCACTGACTGCCACAACCCGCACACGGCCACTTCGGCGCTACCCTTCATTCTCGACCCCGACACCACCGACGGCCACGTGCCCGGCAGCAACTGGTACTACTACGCGGCCACCTCTGACACCCTCAGCGAGTTCTGCCTCGACTGCCACGACGGCACCATGCCGACGGGGGTCCTCGACCACACCAGCCCTCAGCTGGTGAACATACAGAGCACCTGGGCGAGCGACGGAATGGGAGCCCGGACGGGGAGTTCCGTGGATCTCCGGGCGGGTACCGGATGGGCCGTCGGGGACGTGCTCCCGTGCAGAGCGTGTCACACGACGCACATGGAGCTCGACGATGATATCGGACCGGGTACGCCAACGCTGTTCAGGGTCGTGGACACGGTGATGAACAAGGCCGGCGACACATACCTTTTCTTCAAAGACCGCAAGGCGAGCGATCCGGAGATCTACGCCTACGGGATCACGGATAACCTAGACAAGGCCGATACCACCAGCGGCGCCTACTGGTGCAACACTTGTCACGTCCGCTACGCGATGACGGGCAAGGAGAACTGCTACGGCTGCCATCGGCACGGTGACGGCGGGCGGTTCTAGCTACTCAGCGCTGGTGGCCGCCGTGGCAGGCGAGACAGTCGCCGCCAAGCTCGTGCCCCTCACCCGAGGTGGGGATGGGCGCCGGCCGCACCGACCCGCTTCCCGCATCCTCTGAAGCGCGCATCGAAGATCCTGCCAGGTGACACCGGCCGCACAGCCGGCTCGCATCCTGGTCGGCAAGCAGCGTCTGCCTCGCCGCCCCATGCATGGAATGGCACTCTGAGCAGGCCTGATCGGAGTGGCTCTCGTACTGGTAGGTCGCGGGGTCATGGCACGCGCCGCACACCTCTCTCTGCTTCAACGCGTCCGGCTTGCCGGAGACCCGGTCGTGCGGATCGTGACAGGTGGTGCACTCGATCACCGTATGGCGGGCGGCCAGTGAAAGGTCCGTCGGACGCATCTGTCGGGGGTCGGACAGGTCGACCCTCGGTACCAGGCTCAGTCGGTCCAGGCTGCCGAGCGGGTGATCGTTACCGAGGTCGGTGCCGATGAAGGTGCTTTGGTCGGTCAGCGGTGCCATGTACGAGAACTCGGGCTGCCGCACGCGCTCCGCCTCGGTGAGGTGACACCGCAGGCAGCTGAGCGTCACGGCGCCTGCCCCCGGTGCGTACATCTGTAGCCACCGCTCCTGTCCGCGGTCCTCGCCGGTGACCAGGCCGGCCGACCCGGGCGCACCTTCGTGCGTGGAATGGCACAGCCGGCACGACTCGATGCCTGCCGACATCGTGGCTGCCGTGTGAGGGTGCTGGGCTGCAGCCGGGGGGACGACCGCGAGCTGCGCGATGACGGAGACGGCCAGCCGCAGCCGCACCTCAGAACCTCCTCGAGAGGTAGATCGCCAGCCGGTCGATAGTCTGGTTCGTGCTGCCCTGCATGCGGTCGTGGGTGAACTGGAGCTGGACCTCGAGCAGCCCAGGCTGCCAGGTGGCCCCGCCGCCGCCGCCGACGAACGTCTGCAGGTCACTCCCCACGCGGCGGCGCCACAGTGAGAGGTTGGCGTGGCACAGCAGGGTCCTCAGGGGCATCCAGCGAATCGAACTGCCTCCGGAGGCCGACTGGAACGGGCCGTTCGTGCTGCGGCCCCAGAGCCCTGTAATTCCGAGGGTGACTGCTACGTCGCGGCGCGGTGACATCGTCAGCGCGCCGTGAAGCTCCGTGCTGCGCTGCGCGTAGAGGCCTCTGCTCCGGTCGCTCCATTGGAAGCCGGCTTCGACCTGCGTGCTCCACAGCATCCGGCTCACGCGCAGGCCGAAGATAGTCTCGTCGAGATCCTGGATCGTGAACCGGCTCTG
Organism: Gemmatimonadota bacterium; assembly: GCA_039586895.1. Classification (GTDB taxonomy): domain Bacteria; phylum Gemmatimonadota; class Gemmatimonadetes; order Gemmatimonadales; family GWC2-71-9; genus WVYX01. The sequence goes on from JBDHJM010000035.1 coordinate 22,051, forward strand.
CACGGGCGCGCCTTCAGTGCCTCCACCCGCGGCATCATAGCGAACGGCAGTCCTGACGCCCCGCGAGAAGACCTCTAATCCGCCGATTCCGGCTCTCACGTCGAAGCTCCCGACCAGTTGCGACGAGCGGGATTCGGGCAGGACCTGGTATCGATAGTCCACCAGCACCGTATCGTCGGGTGCGATCCTCCCTGTCGGCAGCGCCAGGACTTCGGTGAACGGCGGGTCCTGCAGCAGCTGGTAGTCGAAGCCGAGCTGATAGACGATGCTGCCGTCGGGCCGTCTGACGCGGACACTGGCTGCATCGACGTCGGCGTTGTTGAGCGCTACGCGGCCGCCGGCGTCTACCACGTGCCTCTCGTCCACGACGGACAGCCAGCCGATTGCATCGCCGGGCTCGAAGCGGAACCTGTTGTACTCGACCGACGCCGCAGCCGTGAACCTGCCCCCCAACGGCAGCTGCGTACTGTAGCTCATCCGCTCCAGCAGGCGCGTCATGCCGGTGGAGCTGGTGCTGAAGTCTCTGCCGTACCAGCTGGCGCGGGTGCGGGACTGGAGGCGAGCGACGGGCTTCACCGTGACGGCCACGAGAGCGAGACGCTCCGCCCCCGGGATGCCCCCGTCCCGGAAGGAGCGCAGCAGGAACTCGTAGTCGGAGAACACGGACCAGGTGTGCTGGAGATGCACCATCTCTCTCCACGTGAACTGCTGCAGATTCGCGCGCCCAGTGAAGCCCAGATACTCGAGCGCACTGCGAATGCTGCTGCCCTTGCCCCAGCGGAGGCGATGCCGGAGGGCTGCATCGGTCTTGCCGAGGGTGGTTCCGCTGATGCGGTCCTGGTGAGCCTGGTGCTCGAACCACAGGCTCGTCTTTCGGTTCTGGGCCGCGACGCGGATGGTCCGGAAGGATATGTCCTCGCGCAGTGCGGTTGCGTCGAGCGGGTTGTCGGCCGTCAGCGATCCGACGCGCCGGCTCGAGCGTGCGCGGTACCGCGCGACGAGGGGGAAGTAGCGGTTCTCGTAAACGAGGCGGGCGGAAGTCTCGGTCACGTCGTACTGCGATTGGTCACCAATGCGGTTCTGCCTCACGTCGCGGTCGCGGAACGTGAAGGCGGATATCGAGAGCGGCCTGTTGGCGAACAGCTCGAAACCGACGTTCCATGCCAGGACGCTCGCGTTCTTCTCGGGCTCCTCCAGCCTTCCGTCGGACACCGTCTGACGGAAGCCGGGCCGGATGCCGCCGGAAAAGCGCAGCAGGCGTGGATCTATGACCGCACCGCGGAGATCCAGGCCGAGCCACTCCCAGTAGCGCAGTGACCGGCCGCCCGCGAGCGCTTCGAAATCGTTCCAGCGGCCATCAAAGCTGAACCCGATTTGCGCACGGGGTCGCTCAAGCGTGACCGGCGACTGGGCAGGCGCAGGCGTGGCGCACAGGGCCAAGCCGAGAATCGAGACGGCGACCCTGAGCCGCTTCATTGTGAAGTGGGCTCCTGCGGTTCTCCCTGCACGTGGCAGCGGTCGCACTGGAACAGACCGAACGCCGAATCTCCGTCGTGGCACGCGCCGCAGCCCTGGCCGCTCTGGATGTCGGACATCGTGAGCGAGCTGCTTCCCGCACGCATCTCAAACAGCGCTGGATGGCATGCCGAGCACTGGTAGCGAATGCGGTGCGTCCAGTGCGGGAACCGGACGGGCTGACTGGACGGGACGTGCGTCGAATCGCCGTCCGCCTGTGAGGCGCCGATGTATATGTCCTCGTGGAACGCCGCCGGCTTGGGCGACGGCGCCGGCATTGCCGAGTGGCAGCGCACGCACGTGGCGGCGGAAAACGCGACCGTGCCATGGCAGCGCCCGCAAGATTTTCCGTCGTTTATCTCCCGCATCGTGATCGTTTTGTTGCGGTACGGGTAGATGGCCGGATGACAGCTCTGGCAGGCGATGTCGTCGCTGTGCGCCGAGTGCGGGAACAGGGCGTCAAACATCTCGTTCGGCCCTTCGAGCAGGAAATCGTAGTCGAAGCCGCCTCCCGAGTTGCGCGCGACCTCACCGGGCAAACTGCTCCGCGGCCTGACCACACCGAGCCTGCGCGCTTCGACCCAGTCAACCTGTCCGGCGGCGTCGATCGGTAGGAGCGCGAGCGTGCTGTCGCGGTCGAGGACTGCTTCGATGGGCGGACGGGCCGTATCCTGCAGTACCGGACGCGGAGTGAGGGACGCGTTAGGCTGAGGGGAGGACGCTGTCTGCGTCTGCCCCGGCTGCTGCGGCACGTCCAGGAATACGGATGCTGCAGTGGAGCAGCCGAGCGTCAACATGATGCCCGCTGCCACACAAAGTGTCATCAATCTGGTTCCCGTGACACAAGTCACAAGATCCTCCGGCTGTGACGCCGATCACAAACCATGCTGTTACGTTCCAGCGCGCCGCTGCCCTGGGAGAGCGAGCGACTGATGGGACATCACCAGCACGACGAACTAAAGATGTGCAGTTGTAGTCGCAGGCTTAGTGTTATGGGTGTTGTTTTGGTATGACACAAGTCACAAAACAAAGAACAATTCTCTTCATTTCACCTTCACGCTTCGCTCAGAGTTGCATTCGTAATCTCTACGCAGTAAACGCGCGTTCCGTCGCGCATCAGATGGTTGCCACTCTCGTGTTAGCGAGTGGCCTGAGTCTGCGAACCGTGGGGGAGAGAATGAAACGATCACTGGTTGCCGTGGCCGTCGCTCTGATGCTCCCGTGTGTTGCGATGGCCCAAACGTTGGCGGACAGTCCTCACGACTTTCGGACCGGCGGGAACAACCCGTCCGATCCTGGCGCCGGGGAGTACAAGTTTGCCCCGACACTGTGTGCGGCATGTCACGCCCCGCACAATCCGTCGAACCAGGCGGATGCTGGGTCGGGTGCGCCGCTGTGGAACCACGCCGTGACATCGGGGACCTACACGGTGTATACGAGCCTGACTCGCGACGCTACACCGGAAGCGCTGGCGGCCAATATGAACCCGCAGTCGCGGTTGTGTCTCAGCTGTCACGACGGAACCGTCAACATTGACGCGTTCGGCGGCGCCGCAGGGGCCAACAAGATTGCCGCAGCCGGCGATCTGACGACCGACCTCAGCGACGATCATCCGGTGGCCATCGACTACACGACTGCCGGCAGCGGCCTGAACGCGACCCCGACGCTACCGCTCACGAGCGGGACCGACGTGGACTGTGCCACGTGTCACAACGTGCACGACTGGAATACGGCGGATGCAGGTGGGTTCTTCCTGCGCATGTCGCGGGTGAGCATCTGCCAGGATTGCCATAACAAGTAAGAGCCCGCTTCACGGTTGGCGGGCCGGCGAGCAGGGTCCTACATTGCGCGGGGACAGTCATTGGGCTGTCCCCCGCTTCGTATCGGAGGTGTGACAGGTGAAGACAGCGAATCTCTCCCGCAGGCCGGGGGCCTTCATGGTTCGCGCCGCTGTGGGCATAGGGATCGCGTGGATGCTCGGGGCGTGTGGAGGCAAGCAGACGGAGCAGGTTGCGCCCGCGGAAGCGCGCTTCTTTCCGCCTCCGCCGGACACGGCGCGGATCCAGTTCCTGACGCGGATCACGACGCGCAGTGACCTGAGGGGAACGCCCTCCGCCAGCTTCTTTCAGCGAATGGTGGGTGAAAGCGTCGATGAGGACGAGCGCCTGATCGTCAAGCCGTACGGCATCGCGATCCACGGGGGCAAGATCTACGTGTGCGACACAGTGCTTCCCGGGTTGGAGGTTGTGGACCTGGTGGAGCGCGAGATGGACTACGTCAAGCCGGATGGGCTGGGGCAGTTGGCCAAGCCCATCAACTGTTTTGCGGACGGTGACGGAATCCTCTATGTGACCGACGTGAACCGCGGGGAGGTCCTCGTATTCGACCCGGGAATGAACTTCCTGGGAGTGGTGGGTGGTGCGGATCTCGAGCGCCCAGCGGACGTGTTCGTCTCCGATTCCCTTATATGGATAGCGGACGTGCGGGCCGGCGGTCGTATCCGGGTCTATGACAAGGCCACGCGAGAGCACCTGTACTCGTTCCCGGACGTGGACGCGACTGTCGATCCGGACGCAGAGGAACGGTTGGTGGCGCCCGCGAACATATACGTGACGGACGACCGCGTCTACGTGAGCGATATGTACGGTGCGAGGGTCCAGATATACGGCCACGATGGGTCCTATGTAGGGTCGGTTGGGAGCTATGGGGTTGGGCTGGGGCAGTTCTTCAGGCCCAAGGGGATCGCGGTGGATCGGGATGGCATTTTGTATGTCGTCGACTCGGGCTTCGACAACGTCCAGATGTTCAACCGTGACGGGCAGCTCCTCATGGCGTTCGGCGGCCATTACGAGGGCCCAGGCGACATGATGCTGCCGGCCAAGGTGATAATCGACTACGACCATCTGGACTATTTCCGTGAATACGTGGATCCCCGGTTCGACCTCAAGTACCTGATCCTCGTGACCAACCAGTACGGGCCAGACAAGATCGGCGTATACGGCTTCCTGGAGCAGAAGTAGAGCCGAACGGCTCCATTCGCATCAGCTTCGCAGTTCACGACTGACCGGGCGGCCCCAGCAGGCCGCCCTTTCTTTTTCCCGTGTGACGCCCGTCACGCCCTTAACACCATCCCAAGTCGCGGCGTCTACCATCCCGGACGGCCAAATTGGTCGCGAACTTGGGAGGTAGACCATGAAACGGACATTTGTGACGGCGGTCACATTAGGCGCTATCGCGCTGGCCGCCTGCTCGGACAGCAGTCTCGATCCCACGGAGCTGGGCGGCAATGCCCAGGCGGACGATCGGGAAGACATGCTCCAGGTGCTGGAGGCGTCCGGCTTCTTCGCGGACGTGTTCGGTACCGAGGGCGCCCAGCCGGGTGCGCCGGCCGCTGCCGGCGTGTTTGCCTCTCCTATGGGCGTGGAGGGTGAAGTACCGCTGCCTCACATGTGGGGCCGTCATCACCGCCGGCCGGTGCGGCGAGTGATAACGATCGAGGTCGATGATCTCGAGGGCATCGCCACGGTAACCAAGGAAGTCGTGTTCGAGGGCGAGTTCGTGTTCGACCTGTTGGCGGACGACGGCTTCAATCCCGTGCGCAAGGCGATGAAGCACACGCTGATCCAGCACGCCAGGTTCGTGCGGATCGAAACGGACGGCGATCCAAACCACCCGGACGAGCCGGGGCATGACGATCCGAAACCGGACGAGCCACAGCCCAGCCCGCAGGACGGCGATGACGGGCGCGACCATGGTCGCAAGTGGCGTCTGGCCGCGGTGTCACCGGCCCAGTGGGTGATGACCGATGCAGAGAAGCAGACGGTGCACATCGGAAGGATCGAGATCTGGGTGAACGAAGAGCTGTGCACCGTGATCGAGGATCCCGACGAGCTATTCGAGGTGGACGGCCGCGTGCCGCGTCTCGAGGTCGGCCAGCTCGTGACGGTCAAGGCGTGGGTGGAGGGCGGATCGGACGGCAACCTGCCTCCGTTCTACGTGTTCCTCCACATGTTCCACGCGAGCCCCGACACGCGCATCTGGATGCGCCGGCAGATGGAAGCCGTGGAGGGCGACCTCGGTGTGTACTACACGCGCAGCTGGGAGGTTCTGTTCCCGGGGCGTGAGCGCATCGCGGTGGACGCGATCGACAGCCAGTCCTTCGTAGTGTCGGACGCAGAGGATTATGCGGCAAACGCGTGGGGGATTCCCTACGTGATCCAATAAGAAGGACCTGAGTGAATAGACGCCTAGTGGCGGTGTGGGGAGTTTGACGAACTGATCGGCAGACCCCACTCCCCCCCGCCGCTAGGCGTCACTCTTTAGAACTCGAATCCCTCCATCCTCTTCAGTCCAATCCGCAGCGGCACCGCCGTCGCCAGCGCGCAGATCGCCACCACGGCCGCGAAAGCGCCGACCATGGTGGAGTTGACCTCCACGTCTTGCCCCAGGTAAGTCGCCTGCAGGTACGCATACACGGGCACCGCCTCCACCACGATCACGGCGGCGAGCAGCGCCACCGTGGTCATCATGAAGACCAGGCCGCCGAACGACGTGGGGATCTGCGCCGCGTTCTCGGTCTCGAACTGCGGATAAAGTGCACCGAACCCGAGTGCAAGTGCGCTGATGGCAAGAGTGAGCAGGACGATCGTGCCGACCCCGACCACCATCATGAACGGCGTGGCCTTGAGGATCAGGTTGGTGAATACGGTGATCAGGAGCGCGAGCACCAGCAGCGGAACCGTGCCGACCCAGTATTTGGACCAGAGCAGCGCCTTGAGATCCAGCGGGCTCGAGCGCAGCAGCCACATTTGGCGTCCCTCGAGCGAGATGGCCGGGAAGACGAAGCGGGCCGCTATCGCGGCGAGCACGAAGCCGGCGAGGCCTAGGTTGAGGAACGAAACCACCGTCACCAGGAAGAACGGCACCTGCTCGCCGGTGAACAGCGGCAGTGCCCGGATGTTGAACAGGTAGATCACGACCAGCACGCCCAACAGGATGAGCTGGCTCCACTGCGTGGTGTCACGGAAGAAGAGCTTGAGATCCTTGATCACGAACTCTCGCTTCGCGACCGAGAGCGGGGTGAACAGCGGGTCCAGGATGGAGCGCCACACCCAGCCCTTGATGAAGCGCTCCGCCCCTTCCTGCGCCTTGGTGAAGCCGGGAGGGTAGAGCTTGGCGTGCAGCAACGCTCCCAGCACTACGAAGGCTCCCGCGGTGCTCCACAGCAGGAGGAACGGCATCCAATCGAGCGGCCCCACCAGCCAGCCCATGATGGAGTTGGTGGCCCACTCACTGGGCAGCAGCGGCGACGTGGGCGTGCGCAGAACCGTTATGAAGTCGAGCAGGTTCTGGAACCCCTCCGGGCGCGCCAGCCGCTCGGGCCGCACTATGCGGAACAGCAGCACGACGCCGCCGGCCGCACCGATGGCGATGACCGACAGCAGGTCCCGCGTGCGGCGGGCGGGAAAGACGTTCACCAGGATTAGCGTAGTCGCGCTCCCCACGACGGCGGGCACCACGAGCAGCGGGAGGAACACAGCGACGGCGAAGAAGCCGAACAGCCAGCCGCCGTCGTAGATCACACCGTACGCCGTGAAGATGGGGACGGCCATCAGCGCCACCATCCAGGAGCTGTGAAGCATCGTCTCGCCCAGTTTGGCGAGGTAGATGTTGAGCCAGTCCACCGGTGAGGACACCAGGAGCTCGAGGTCCTTGGCGAGGAAGAACGACGACAGCGCCGTGATAACGTTGGACAGCAGCAGGATCGACAGGAAGGAGAGGAGCGTGAGGCCGAGCAGCTTGCCTGCGAGCAGCGGTCCGATTTCCTCGACGTTGCGGAAATAGCTCAGGACACGGTACAGAACTCCGAACACCGCTAGCCAGAACACCAGGCCCACGACGCCGATCACCAAGGCCTTGCCGGCGCCGCCCTCGCCCTGCCGAGCGCGGGCGAGCGTGGTGCGCCACTTGGGCCCTACTATCAGCGCCAGTGACTGCATCAGTCGGTGAGGATGGCCGCCAGCTCCTGGACTGCCTCGCCCCCCGTGAGCTTGAGGAACAGCTCTTCGAGCGATGCATCGCCGGCGGCGGTCTGGCGGCGCAGCTCGTCTATCGTGCCGCGCGCCACGATCCGGCCCTCCTGGATGATGGCGATCCGGTCGCACATGGCCTGCGCGACCTCGAGAGTGTGGGTGCTCATCAGCACCGTGCCGCCGCGCCCGACGAACGCACGGAAGATGTCCTTGAGCAGACGTGCGCCTTTCGGGTCGAGCCCCACCATCGGCTCGTCCACCACGATGCACTCCGGCTTGTGGATCAGGGCGCTGGATATGATGAGCTTCTGACGCATGCCGTGGCTGTAGGACTCGACCAGCTCGTTCTTCCACACCTTCAGCTCGAACAACTCGAGCAGCTCGTCGATGCGGCGCTCGACCGCGGCGCCGTCCTGCCCGTAGAGGCCGGCAACGAAACGCAGGAACTCGGCGCCAGTGAGCTTCTCGTAGACGAACGGCCGGTCCGGGATGAAGCCGAGGCGCTGCTTGGCGGACATGGGATTGGCCACGACGTCGTCGCCGCCCAGATGAACCCTCCCCGCGGTGGGCCGCAGGATTCCGGCGATCATCCGCAGCGTGGTGGTCTTGCCCGCTCCGTTGGGTCCGAGGAAGCCGAACAGCTCTCCGCGCGGCACGTGGAGGTCTATCTCGTCCACCGCGACGAAGTCGCCGTAGGTCTTGGTGAGCTTCTCGAGGCGGATCATTCAGCAGCCTCCGTTCGGACCACGTCCAGCTCCAAGTGGCCGATGAGACGGACCAGCTCCACCTGGCGCGCCAGCCCGCCGATGGTGAACCGCAGGTGCGACGCATCGGCCGGGAACTGCCCGAACGTGGGATCCACCGCCACCCAGCCGTTGATGTACACCTCGGGCCAGGCGTGGTAGAAGAAGGATCCGTTCACGTACACCAGCCCCGCCGCCGTTCGCGCCGGCAGCCCCACCGCACGTGCCATCGCCACGTACAGCACCGCGTGCTCGTTGCAGTCGCCGCGGCGCGACTCGAGCACCTCCACCGCGCTCGGCACGCTCACGGTGATCCGCTTGTCGAGCGCACCGTACACCCATTCGGTGAGACGCGCGGCGGCCCGTCCGGGGTTCCGCGTGCGGCCCACGATCTGGCGGGCCTGTGCCTGGATGCGGGGGTCCTCGGTCTGTATCAGGGGATCGGAGCCCAGGTACTGCTGCAGCACCGGGTCGCGCGACGGGAGGCGGTACTCCGCCGCGAACGCCTCGGGCGGCTCCCGCGTCACCACCAGCGTGTCGCCGGCCAGCCGCTGGCGGCCGCCGGCCAGGTCGAAGCCGTCCATGTCCACGCCGCCGAGGCGGACCCACAGCTGGGCCAGTGACTCCCCTGCGATCTCGACGTTCGAAGCGATGGCGGTCTGGCGGATCAGGTCGCCGCGCAGCGCGTCGCCCAGAGCGGACAGGTCGCGCCGCCGCAGGTTCTCGAACGCTATCTCGAAGGCCGTCCGCTCCATCGTGAAGCCGATTGGGGAAGAGGCGCGCACCACCTGACCGAGGTCGTCGATCCAGGCTTCCACCTGGATGCCGCGCGCCTCCTGCCTGACGCGCCATGCGTGCAGCGTGGCCCAGCGGGCGGTCACCCACACACCGAACTCCTCGTTGAACTCGGCCGAGTCCGGCACGATGAGAGTCGACTCGGCGATGACCGTCACGTCGACGTCGCGCTCGTCGAGCTGCAGCGGGTCGAACAGGCGCAGCGTGTAGGTGTTGCCGACCTGCAGCTCGCCCCCGAATGCCAGGTTGAGAGGAAGCAGGCCCGGCAGGATGATCGGCTGGTCGATCGGGACCTCCAGCTCCTGGCGGCTCTCGGCGCTCTCGACCTCGATGATCAGCAGGGAATCGCCCGACACGGTGCCGCGCACGCCGAAGCGGACGTCCGTCCCGGTGAGAGCGGCCTCGAAGGAGCGCAGACGCAGGGTCCGGGTGAGGTTGGCGTCGGTGCGGGCCTCGACCCGCTGCACCGTTCCCAGCGCGGGCACCTGCATGATCATCAGGTCCTGCACCTTCACGGTGTCGAGCAGGGTGTCGACCTTGCTGGACGCGAACCCAATGTGCTCGCCTGCCAGCAGCAGCTTGTAGTAGGTAGCGCCGGGCGGGACGTTCAGGGCCGCGTCGGCCAGGATGTCCGCCCGCGGGCGGAAATACTCTCTGCGTACCAGCCAGCCCAGCATCCCGAGCCACACGACCAGGATGCCGGCTGCGACTGCCTTGCGGTTCATACGGCTTTACGGCTCCGGAGGAATGCCTCGACTATCGCCTGCTCCTCGTCCGACTCCACCACTATACACACCTCGGAGGGGTGGGTGAGGTGCGGCATGTCACCAGCGAGCACGTCTGCCAGGATGCGTGCGGCTTCCTCGATCTCCAGCTGGCCCGCGCCGATGCCGACCAGGGGGGTGGTGACGGTGGTGAGCTGCCAGTCGGCCGCCCGCTGCAGCACGCTCTTGAGCGCGTGCCGCACGCCGTCGGGTGTGACCGGCTCCTGGTCGCTCATGATCACGGCGTGAATGACGAACTCGGCGGCGAGGTCGCCCGCCGCCGTGACGACCGCGGCGCCCACGTCCAGAGGCTTCTTGACCTGGAGCTGCTTCCACAGAGCAGGACCCCCGAGCTGCTCCAGACGGCGCAACTCGGGGGTGACGGGCTCGAGCGTGGCTGTGGTCGGACGGACGACGGCGTCCGCGGTGACGGACGCCAGGTCGTCCACGACGACGCGGATCACGTTCCGCCGAGTTCGCGGGAGCGGCGGTACATCTGGGCCGCTTCGTCGGGCCGGTTGAGCCGGTCAAGGACGATTCCCAGGCCGTACAGCGCCTTGGGGTTGGTGGGACGCAGCTCGATCGCCCGCTGGTACGAGTGCAGTGCCCCGTCCAGGTCGTCCACGTGGTTGAGGGCCTCGCCCAGGTAGAAGAACGCGGCGGCCCGCCCCGAGTCGAGCTCCACGGCGCGGCGCAGGTGGGGAATCGAGTCCCGCCACAGACCCTTGCGGGACAGCACGAGGCCCAGGTTGAACTGCGCTTCGGCGTTGGCGGACTCGGTGCGCAGCACCCTGCGCAGGTCCTCCTCGGCCTCGGGAAAACGCCCCATGGATCCCAGCACGGCACCGCGGTTCACCAACACCTGAGGGTTCTCGGGCTCGTACCTGAGGCACTCGTCGAGCTGCTCCAGGGCCGTCTCGTGATCGCCGCCCTGGTCCAGCAGGAGCGCGAGGTTGTTGCGGGCCCGCACGTGGCTGGGATCGCGCCGCAGCAGCTCCTCGTAGTTCTCTCTGGCTCCGGCAGCGTCGCCGCCGTCACTGGCCTCCCGCGCCGTGGCGTACAGCTCGTCCTCGGTCGGGATTCCCACGCGGAGCGGCGCGGCAGGCTCGGGGGCAGCCTCCTCGGCACCTTCCGGACTGTCCGCGGCGTCGTCGGCCGCGGCCGTGGGCTCGTTCTCCTCGCTCCTGCTATCCACCATGATCTCCTCGGCGAGTTCGAAGGGCAGCGGCGGGCGTGTGACCGCCGGCTCGGCCGCCGGCTCGGCCGCCGGCTCGGCCACCGGCTCGGGCGCCGGCTCGGGCGCCGGCTGGGACACCGGTACCGCCTCCGAAGCCCGGTACTGTGCCGCTCGTGCTGAGGCCTCCGCCGCCATGCGGCGGCGTCTGTCCCGCCTGCGCTGTGCCCGAGTGTTCAACGCACCCCTCCCTGATCCACGGTCTCGCTCACCCAATCAAGATAGGATCCCAATCCGGTGGCGACAGGCAGTGCCAGCAGCTCCGGCACTTCGTACGGATGGGCTGCCCGTGCCGCCGCCTCGAGCTGCTCCCACAGGTCCCGCCGTGTCTTGAGGATGACCTGCACCTCCGACGACTCCTCGAGTGCCCCCTCCCAGTGATATATGGAGGTAGCGGACCCCAGTACTGTGCCGCACGCCACAACGCGCTGCTCCACCAGACGCCGCACGAAGCTCCGTGCCGTCTCGGCATCGGGCAGCGTGGTCAGTACGACCACGTGGGAAACGGCTCCTGGTGCGTTCATGTGGCAGCTTCTCGGCGGGTGCTCGGGGGAGCAGAAATTACGTGGGCCCGGTGGAGGCCGCAACCCGTTCTCGCCGGAAGCCGTGCATTGACCGCGATCGCATCGGCTGCCTACGTTGCAAGGCTATGCCGAACGAGAACCTGGTCGTCCGCGGCGCGCGGGTCCACAACCTGCAGAACGTAGATGTCGAGATCCCCCGCAACCGGCTCACCGTCATCACCGGGCTCTCGGGATCGGGCAAGTCGTCTCTCGCCTTCGACACCATCTACGCCGAGGGCCAGCGGCGCTACGTGGAGTCGCTGTCGGCGTACGCCCGCCAGTTCCTGGGGCTGATGGAGAAGCCCGACGTCGACGCCATCGAGGGGCTCTCGCCGGCGATCTCCATCGAGCAGAAGGCCCCCGGGCACAACCCGCGCTCCACGGTAGGCACGGTCACCGAGATCTACGACTACCTGCGGCTGCTGTGGGCGCGGGCCGGAGTGCCTCACTGCCCCAACGATGGCTCGCCGATAACGCGGCAGAGCGCCACGCAGATCACCGAGGTCGTGCTGGGCTGGTCCGATGGCACCAAGCTGGAGGTGATCGCCCCCCTCGTGCGCGGACGCAAGGGCGCGTTCAAGGACCTGTTCGAGAGTGCGCGGCGCCAGGGCTTCGTGCGCGTGCGTGCGGACGGGGAAGTGTACGACCTGACGAGCCCGCCCAAGCTGAACCGGCGGCTCAATCACGATATCGGTCTCGTGGTGGACCGGCTGACTGTGCGCGAGTCCGACCGCAGGCGTCTGCACGACTCCATCGAGACGGCGCTGCGCGCCGCCGACGGGCTCGTGGAGATCGTGCGCCCCGGCCGCGGCGCGCGCAGTGTGGTGTTTTCCGAGCGGTTCGCATGCGCCAAGTGCGGTTACTCGATGGCGGAGCTCGAGCCGCGCCAGTTCTCGTTCAACTCTCCCTTCGGAGCCTGTGCCGACTGCGGCGGGCTCGGCCTGCGCCGCAATGTGAGCGCCGACCTCGTACTCGGCGATGAGAGGATCTCGATTCTCGAAGGCGTGGTGCTCCCCTGGGGTGAGCCCAAGGGCTACCTCAAGAACGTGGTGCTACCGACGCTGGCGGCCGAGCTGAAGTTCGACCTCTCCAAGCCGTGGGGGCAGCTGCCGAAGCGTGCCGTCAAGGCGCTGCTGCACGGTGTACCCGGAGCCACCTTCCGCTTTGGTTCGGCGCGCGGCAAAGGCAAGGCGTATGAGGTCGAGTGGGAGGGCATTCTCGCCAACGTGGAGCGGCGCTACCACGAGACGACTTCGGATGCGGTTCGGGTCCAGCTCGCCGACTTCATGGTGGACGTGCCGTGCGAGACCTGCGGCGGCCACCGGCTGAAGCCGGAGAGCCTGAGCGTGCTCGTGGGCGGTCGCGGCGTCGGGGAGGTCGTGGACCTGCCGGTAGGCGCCGCGCTGGAGTTCTTCCAGGGGCTGCCGCTGGGGAACGGCGGCCTGGACCCGGAGATCGCAGGGCCAATCCTCAAGGAGGTGGTCGAGCGGCTGCGCTTCCTGGCGGACGTGGGGCTGGCCTACCTGACCCTGGGGCGCGGCGCCTCATCGCTCTCGGGGGGCGAGGCCCAGCGGATCCGGCTGGCCACGCAGATCGGCAGCCGCCTGGTGGGTGTCCTGTACGTACTCGACGAGCCCTCTGTGGGGCTGCACCCGCGTGACAACTCCCGGCTGCTGGACACCCTCAAGGGACTCAGGGATTTGGGCAACACGATCCTGGTCGTGGAGCACGACTCCGACACGATCAGGGCGGCGGATCACGTGATCGACCTGGGGCCGCGCGCCGGGCGGGACGGCGGCCGGGTTATCGCCGAGGGCGGCGTCGCGGACGTGCTGGAGCACGAGACCTCGCTGACCGGACGCTATCTGCGGGGCGAGCTGAGGATCCCCGTGCCGTCGTCCCGTCGGCCCAATGTGGACGGCCGCGCACTGCGGGTGGTGGGCGCGCGGCAGCATAACCTCAAGAGCGTGGATGTGGAGTTCCCCCTGGGCCTGTTCGTGGCCGTGACGGGCGTGTCCGGCTCGGGCAAGTCCACGCTGGTGACCGACATCCTGTACCACGCTCTGGCGCGCCGCTTCTACCGCGCCAAGCTCGTGCCGGGCGTTCACGACCGCCTCGAAGGGGTGGAGCACATAGACAAGGTGCTCGACATCGACCAGAGCCCGATCGGGCGCACGCCCCGCTCCAACCCCGCGACGTACACGGGGTTGTTCACGCCGATCCGGGAGCTCTACGCCCAGTTGCCGGAGTCGAAGCTGCGCGGCTACGGGCCGGGCCGATTCTCGTTCAATGTGAAGGGGGGGCGGTGCGAGTCGTGCCAGGGCGACGGGCTGGTGAAGATCGAGATGCACTTCCTGCCCGACGTCTACGTGCCGTGCGACGTGTGCAAGGGACGGCGCTACAACCGCGAGACGCTGGAAGTGCGCTACCGCGGCCGCTCCATTGCCGACGTGCTGGACATGACGGTTGCCGATGCCCTCGAGTTCTTCGAGCAGCAGCCCCGGATTCGCAACCGGCTCGAGCTGCTCAACGACGTAGGGCTGGGCTACCTCCACCTGGGGCAGAGCGCCACCACGCTGTCGGGCGGCGAGGCCCAGCGCGTGAAGCTGGCAAGCGAGCTGAGCAAGCGGGACACCGGCCGCACGCTCTACATACTGGACGAGCCCACGACGGGGCTCCACTTCGAGGACGTGAGGCTGCTGCTCGAGGTGCTGCACCGGCTGGTGCAGAAGGGCAACACGGTGGTCGTCATCGAGCACAACCTCGAGGTGGTGAAGACCGCCGACTGGGTGATCGACCTGGGGCCGGAGGGCGGCGAGGCCGGCGGCGCGGTCGTGGCGGCCGGCCCGCCGGAGAAGGTGGCCCGGGTGCGCAAGTCCTATACGGGGAGGTTCCTGGCGTCGCTGCTGGCGGGCTGATCGACGGCGCCGGGAGCGGCGCCGACACCGGTGCGGACTGCGGGTTTACAATCGGTGTGCGGGCGACACTTTTTGAAACATGGGCCGTACGGTGGGACGGGAACGGCCGGAGGGCAGATGGATCCAATCGACATCGGCATCGGGGTGGCGATCATCACGGTCGTGGGAGGCGGCGTCGCGATCCTGCTGAACGTAACCCGCGCGGTCCTCGCCAAGTGGAGCCGGCCGCGTCCTGCCGTGGGCCCGGGCGAGGCCGAGGAGCTGCGCCACGCCATCACCCAGCTAGCAGCAGAAGTATCGGAACTGCACGAGCGAGTGGACTTCACCGAGCGGGTCCTCGCGTCGGAGCGCGAGCGCAAGCAGCTCGGGGGAGGGAACTGACATGGGAGATCTCGTACCCGTCCTGGTGCCCATAACCATGTTCCTGACGATCGGCGCCGTGCTCATCTTCCGCGGCCCGTTCGGCAAGGCGCTGGCCGATCGGATGGCGGGCGGGCAGCGCCAGCTCTCCCCGGACCAGGCCGCCGACACCGAGGCGCTGCGGGCGGAGGTCGAGGACCTGCGCTGGCGGCTGGGCGAGCTGGAGGAGCGGCAGGACTTCACCGAACGGGTGCTGGCGCGCAACAAGGACGCGGGCGAGCTGCCCCCGGGCTCCTGAGAATGCCGGATTGGTTCTACTTCAACACGGTCGTGCTGCCCCTGCTCGGTATGGGGATGGGTGCCTTCTTCCTGTACGGGGTGTACCGCACCGCCAACCGGTGGATCGAGCGCAAGCACGAGCGCGAGCTCGCCGCGGGTGGCGGCGGCGCGTCGCCGGCCGAGGTGGAGCAGCTGCGGGCCCGGGTGGACGCGCTCGAGGACGTGGGCTATCGCGTCCAGGAGCTGGAGGAGCGGGTGGATTTTGCCGAGCGTATGCTGACACAACAGCGCGAGCAGAATCGCCTCGAGTCGGGAGGGTAGGCCGTGGATCCCATGTTCGTAGACAACCTGATCATCCCGCTCGCCGGCATGGCTACGGGGATCATCCTGGGGCTGCCGCTGGTGCGAGTCATCGTGAAGGTGATCGACCGCAAGCTGGGTGGAGACCCCTCGTCGCGTGACGTCGCCCAGCTGCGTGCCGACGTCGAGCGTCTGCGGCAGCAGCTCGGCGGCGTTGAGGAGGTGGCGTACCGCGTGGCGGAGCTGGAGGAGCGGCTCGACTTCACCGAGCGGGTGCTGGGCCGCCAGGGCGAGAGCCCCGGCCTGCCGCGGGGCAACTGAGCCCCAGGGGCGGAGGAGGCTGAGTGGAAGAGTTCATCGGACTCACCGCAGTGGTGCTTCTGTTCGGCGGGGGCAGTGCCTTTCTCCTCGCCATCACGCCGGTGGGCAGGGCGATTGCCGACCGGATCCGGGGCAGGCCGGGGCTCCCGCCCGAGGCAGCCGCAAAGATGCACGAAGCGCAGATGGCCGTCCTGGACGAGGTCGACGCCCTGCGGCAGGATTTGGCCGATGTACAGGAGCGGCTGGATTTTGCCGAGCGGGTTCTGCTGAAGCAGCGCGACGCCGGGATGCTGCCCGGGGGGGATCCGGGGCAGAGCTAGAGGGTGCGGCCCCGAGGGCCGGCCGCAGCGGCCGGCGCATGTGGCGCCGAAGGCCCAAATGGTTGATTATTAAGAGATAACGAGCGGCTCAGGGCCGGCCGAGCCGGCACCGCACCGGGAGGGGTGACACCGACATGGGCATGTTTTCGCGTCTGATGACCGTGATCAAGGCCAACATAAACGCCCTGATTGGGCGGGCAGAGGATCCCGAGAAGGTTCTGGATCAGCTGCTCGTCGAGATGCGGGGCCAGCTGGCTAAGACCAAGCAGGAGGTGGCCGCCGCCATCGCCGACGAGAAGAAGCTCCAGGCGCAGGTGGAGAAGGAGAAGAAGGCGGCAGAGGACTGGGAGCGGCGCGCCATGCTGGCAGTGCAGGAGGGGCGCGACGACCTCGCCAAGCAGGCCCTCCTGCGCCACAACGAGCACCTGCAGCACGCCCAGCACCTGCAGGAGACCTGGGTGAAGCACAAGGCCGACGTGGAGTCGCTCAAGGCCTCGTTGCGGGAGCTCAACGACAAGATCGAGGAAGCCAAGCGCAAGAAGAACCTCCTGGTGGCGCGGCAGCGGCGCGTCGAGGCGCAGGGCCGCATTCAGGAGACGATGTCCGCGATGTCCGACAAGAGCGCATTCGAGAGCTTCCGCCGCATGGAGGAGAAGATCGAGGACATGGAGCGCCAGGCCCTGGCCACCACGGAGCTGGCCGGCGAGCTGGAGGGAGACACCCTGCAGCAGCAGTTCGAGGCGCTCGAGTACCACGGCAGCACCGACAACCAGCTGCTCGAGCTCAAGCAGAAGATGGGCGTGCTGCCGCCCGGCGACTCCTCCCGGCCGCAGCTGACAGACGGTGACGACGACGTGGCCGACGCCGAGCTCGTAGAGGACGACGGGTCGCCCAAGCCAGAGGGCTGATGACCGGAGACGGCTGGCGCGGGCTCGCGGCGACGTTGGTAGTGCTCTTCGTAGCCGCGCTGCTCCTGCTGTTCCTCGGGAGGGTCCGCGAGGTCATCGTCCTCCTCTTCATTGCCGCGCTCCTCGCGGTGTATCTCTCTGCAGTAACGGACATGCTGGTGCGCCGCTTCCGTTTGAAGCGGGCGCTGGCGCTCACGCTCGCCATCGTGCTCACGCTGGGCGCCGTGACCGGCGTAGGTGCATTGATCGTCCCACCCCTGGTCGCCCAGGTGCAGGATCTCATCGGGGCCCTGCCGCGCTACGCGCAGGACCTGGAGGGGATCATGGCCAGCTGGGCCGAGCGCTACCCCGTGCTGGAGGGCACGGTGCTCGGGGCCGAGGGCGGCGGGGCCGTGCAGACACTGATCGACGACGCCACGACGTTCGTGACGGGATCGGTGCTGCCCTACCTGACGGCGGGCGGCAAGCTGGCCATCGAGTTGGTGAGCGTGCTGGCGATGGCCATCTATCTCGCCCGCAACCCGGGCGAGTACCGCGAGGGGATGATCTCGCTGGCGCCGCCTGATTACCGCCACATCGCGCGTGCCACCTTCGCCGATCTGGGCGAGACGATGCGAACCTGGATCTGGGCCCAGATGTTCGCGATGCTGGTGCTCGGCGTGCTCACTGCAATCGGGCTTTGGGCGCTGCGCGTGCCCTACGCCCTGGCCTTCGGGGTGTTCACCGGAGCCGTGGCTATCGTGCCGTTCTTCGGGACGATCGTCTCGACCATCCTGCCGGCGCTTCTCATGCTGACCATCAGCGGTTGGCCGCTGGCGGTCGCGGTGCTCGGGCTCGGGATCGGCGTCCACCTGGTGGAGGCCAACGTCGTGGCGCCGCTCATCTTCGAGGAGCGGGTGAGCCTGCCGCCCGTGCTCACCATTCTGAGCGTGCTGATCATGGCCACCGTGCTGGGCGCGCTCGGCCTGAGTTCGGCCAGATCTACGGCGAGCACGACGTGGACCGGATTCCCAGCGCCGTGCTCGTGCAGACGACCGGGGAGCGGAAGGTGATCACCGTGGAAACCACCGGGGGGGTCTAGCAGGCAGGTTCTCCTCCGCGTCGCTCGGCCCCCGGCCGCGACGATTCGATACGGCCGCTCCACCCCATCACACATAGACTGATCCGCCGCCCGCACGGCCCTCCAACACCACGTACGAGCGTGGAGGAGGACACCATGAGGCGACTGATCTTGGCTGGGCTGCTGGCCGGGACGATCGGCATGCTGCCGAACCCGCAACCGGCCGACGCAGTCGAAAAACTGGGCAGTTGTGCGATCAAAGCGGTCAAGTCGTGCGACGACGACTTTTCCAACGACTCACCGGAGCTGATCGCGATTCGAGGCTACTGCTACATGATCCGAACGGGGATGTGCAAGATCTTCGGGTGACGACAAACGACGAACACCCGCACTCCGAACACGGGCGTCGAACGGGCGGTGGCGGAGAGCCTGAGGCTCTCCGCCCACCGCCCTCGGGCCGCTCCCACCCACAGGTAGTGAAGGCCGAGGCCGTTCTCGGCATGCTGCTCGTGGCGCGCCACCGGGCCGGGCGGCTCGTGGCGCTCCTCGCAGTCACGGTGCTGGGGATTGCGATCCTGGATCGAGGCTCCGGTGCCGCCGGATCACACCACGTGCTGTTCCTGGTCGGCGGCTCGCTCGCGGCAGTGGCCGGATCGCGGCTGCTGGCCCCGGGTGCGGCTCTGCTGGGAGCTCGGCGGGTGGCCGGGCCCTGGTGGGTGACCCCGGCGGGGCGTCTCGCCGGAGCGATGGTGCTTGCGCTGCCCATCCTGGCCTTGGGCGCAGGAGGGATCCTCGGCTCCCCTGGCGGGCCCCTCCCCATTCTGCGGCTGGGGGCCGCGGCCGCACTCCAGGCGGCGGCACTGGGCGCCCTGGTGGCCGGTCTGGCACCGCTCACGGGTGCCACTGCCGCGGGCACGCTCGGGCTGGGCGCTGCCTGGTTGGGCTCCGTGCCGCCCTCGGGGGTCGCGGAGCTGCTCGGAGGGTGGGAGTATGCCCAGCGCCCGGCGGTGCTGCTGTGGAACGGGCTGCCGCTGGCGTGGCGGGCGGCGCGGTGGTACGAGGGAGCCTTTTCCGGAGACCTGTTGGTTCTGGCGGGCTGGGTGGTGGTGGGAGTGGCTCTGGCCGCCTGGGCGGTAGGGCGGTCCTGGTGCGGATCGTCGTCGCCGGGGCCGGGAGCCTGACGGATGCTCGAGTGCCGGGCAATCACCAGAGCGTACGGCGCGGGGCGCCGCCGCCGGAGCGCGTTGGAGCGGTGCTCGTTCTCCGCCGAGGCGGGAGAGATCATCGGGGTGGTGGGCCCCAACGGGGCAGGCAAGACCACGCTTCTCAACCTCATAGCGGGTGAGCTGCCGCTCACGGCAGGTGAGCTCTGGGTGCTGGGACACCGCGCTGGGACCCGGGAGGCCCGGCGCTTGGTGGGTTACGCACCCGACCCGCCGCTCGCCCCACCGGAGTTGACCGGCTCCGAGTGGCTCACGTACCTCGCGAGCCACCGAGCCCGGACACCCCAAGGCCGCCTCCGGCTGGTGCGCTGGGCGATCGAGTTCGCGGAGCTGGAGGACTTCGCAGCAAGGAGAGTGAGCACTTACTCCCGCGGAATGGGTCAGCGGCTGGGTGTGGCGGCGGCCGCAATCCTGCAGGGTCCGGTCATGGTGCTCGACGAGGCGCTTAGTGGGATCGATCCGCTGGTGCAGCGGCGGCTCCGAAGCCAGATCGCTGCGCTGGCCCGCGGCGGGCGCCTGGTGCTCATCGCCTCCCACGACCTCGCCGCAGTGGAACGGCTTGCCACCCGGGTGATCGTGCTGTGGGAGGGGGTGGTGCAGGCCGACGTCTCAACGGCCCGCCTCATCACCGAGCGGGTCGCCGAGCTGACCCTCGCGGGCTCCGCTCTGTCGCACGCCGATCGCCTGGCCATGCGCTTTCCTGGAGCACTGCTCACGGGGCAGGGGGTCGCGGTGCCCCTCACCGCCGGCCGCTCGGTGGAGGAGGTCCTGGCGGCGTGCCGGGAGGAGCGGATCGCGGTGGCCGCATCACGAGTCCGCTACCGGGCCCTCGAGGACATCCTGGTGGCGGCCGCAGCGCGTCACGGGGTGCGGACGTGATCGGGACCGGGAGCCCTGCCTGGCAGCCGCTCTCGGTGCTCGTCGATCCGGGCGGCACGCTGCGTCGGGCGGTGGCCGACCCGCACCCGGCCGTGCTCGCCGCGGGCCTGTTTGCGGCGCTCTCCGTACTGGGACTCGCCACGCTGCCGCGCCAAATCCACCTGCTCGCCGAAGCGCTCCCGCCCACCGGAGACTGGCTGCTCGATGACCAGCAGGCCGAGCTCAGGGCCGGAGTCCTGCGGCTGGTCGTGGCCGACCGGCTGGTGGCGTCACCCACTCTGTTGCTGGCCGTGCTGCTTCTGGCGTGGGCGGCAGAGCCGGTCCTCATGCTGGCGCGCGAGCGCCGCGATGCCATCTGGACGATAGTCCTGCTCGGTTTGGCGCCCCTGCTGGTGCAGCGGGTCGGGGAGCTGGCGATCTGCTATCTCGCGGCGCAGCCAGGCGGAACCGCCGGGGACGCCGTCACCCTGCCGCATCGCTTCGTCACCGGGCCCCTGCTGCTGTGGCGCGGCGGGCCTCCTCCCCTGTGGCTGCAGCGGCTCGACGCCCGGGCGGATCTCATCCTGGTGTGGTCGGTTCTGCTGTGGACCTTGGGCCTCCGGCAGCTGGACGGAGGGCGGCTCCGGACCTGGCACGTGGCTCTGCCGGCGGCGTGTGCGGCCGGTGCCGCGGTGGTCACCTGGGTCCTCGGACCGGTGGCGCTGGGGGCGGTGCTGCGCGCTGGGTGATCCGGCTGGCGCCGCGCTCGCCCGGTCCGCCGGCGAGACGTTGACGCCCCCCGCAGCCGGCTCTAGCTTTCCTCCGCCAAAGTCCTTGTCTGCTATCGAGTTAGGCTAGCGCCCGACGGCGCCGCGCGGGTCCCATGACGTTGCAGCTCTATAACACGCTCAGCCGCCGGCTCGAGGCCTTCGAGCCGCTTCAGCCCCCGCGGGTCACGATGTACATGTGCGGGCCGACGGTCTACAGCTACGCCCACATCGGGAACTTCAGGACGTTCCTGTTCGGCGACCTACTGCGCCGCTACCTGGCGTACAGCGGCTACGAAGTCTTCCAGGTCATGAACATCACCGATGTGGACGACCGGACCATCGCCGCCGCGGCCAAGGCGGGAGTCTCCCTTTCAGAGCACACCGAGCCGTTCACCCAGGCCTTCTTCGCAGACCGTGACTACCTGCGGATCCGTCCGGCCGACGTGTACCCTCGGGCCACCGAGTACGTGGAGCCCATGGTCGCGCTGGTGGAGCGCCTCCTGGAGCGCGGGGTGGCCTACCGCGCCGACGACGGCTCCGTGTACTTCGCGGTGGGGAAGTTCGCCGAATACGGGCGCCTGTCCCAGCTCGACAAGCGAGAGCTGCGCTCCGGCGCGCGGGTGGATTCGGACGAGTACGACAAAGAGGACGTGCGGGACTTCGCGCTGTGGAAGGCCGCCACGCGGGAGGACGAGGCGGTGGGGGCCGCGTGGGACGCGCCGTTCGGGCGGGGTCGGCCCGGGTGGCATCTCGAGTGCTCCGCCATGTCGCTCTCCGAGGTGCGGCAGCGCTTCGGGGTCGAGACGCTGGACGTCCACGCCGGCGGGGTGGACCTCATCTTCCCGCACCACGAGAACGAGATAGCCCAGTCCGAGGGCGCCACCGGCCAGCTATTCGCCCGCTGCTGGCTGCACGGCGAGTTCCTGTTCATCCGGGGCACCAAGATGTCCAAGCGGTACGGCAACACCCTCACCGCCCGGGACCTGCGGGAAGAGGGCGTGGACGCCGCCGCCGTGCGAATGCTGGTCTACTCCACCCACTACCGGCAGCAGCTCAACTTCACGGACGAGGCCCTTGAAGGAGCCGCGGAGGGCGCGCGGCGGCTGGGGGACTTCCACGCCCGCCTGGCGGAGGAGGCCCGGGTCGCGGGGCCGGATGCCCCACCGCAGACGCCGGAAGCCGCGCAGGCCCTGGCGGCCGAGTTCGGGGCCGCCATGGACGACGACCTCAACGCGCCCAAGGCACTGGGGGCCCTCTTCACGTTCGTCCGCGCGGCCAACCGGGAGCTGGACTCGGGCCGCTGGGGGGCAGTTGAGGCCGCCGCGGCCCTGGCGGAGCTGGACCGGGTGCTGGGCGTGCTCGACCTGCTGCCCGGCGAGGCGGCGGTGGAGGACGACCTGCGCTCGTGGGTCGAGGAGCGCATTTCGGCCCGCGCCGCCGCCCGCGCGGCCCGCGACTGGGCCCAGGCCGACGCCATCCGCGGCGAGCTCGAGGCCAAGGGAATCGAGCTCGAGGACACGGCGGAAGGGACCCGCTGGAAGCCCCGCGCGGGGTAGCCCGAGGTCCCGGGCCCGTACCACCGCCGATCCCCCAAACAGTCCGAAATACAAGGAGTTGACGCCCTTTGGGGGGGTCGTTATCGTTCTAGGCTCGCAAAAAGCGGGAGCGGCTGACGTAGCTCAATTGGTAGAGCAGCTGATTTGTAATCAGCAGGTTGGGGGTTCGAGTCCCTTCGTCAGCTCCAGTAAACAGAGGGACGCGTTGGCGTCCCTGTGCTTATTGCCGGCCCTTTTGGTGCAGCGGCCGGTTGAGTGATGCGAAGCGGGCATTGGTGGGGTGCCCGAGCGGCCAAAGGGAGCAGACTGTAAATCTGCCGGCGAATGCCTACGAAGGTTCGAATCCTTCCCCCACCATTGGCAGTTCGGACGGGCCGGTGCCCTTGGCGGATGATTTGCTCCGCGGGTGTAGCTCAGTTGGTAGAGCATCAGCCTTCCAAGCTGAGGGTCGCGGGTTCGAGTCCCGTCGCCCGCTTGCTGCTCGCGTAGCTCAGTGGTAGAGCGCGTCCTTGGTAATTCGTTGCGACAGATCGCATCGAGCGCAGACGCTGAAAGCCGGTAGAGGAGACATCGGGAGTCATGGCCAAGGCAAAGTTTGAGCGGACGAAGCCGCATGTGAACGTGGGTACGATTGGTCACGTGGATCATGGGAAGACGACGTTGACGGCGGCGATAACGGAGGTTCAGAACAA
>JBDHJM010000036.1:0-25686 GCA_039586895.1 Gemmatimonadota bacterium
TAGGTCGGGAGCTTGACCTGCTGAGACAGCGCAACGTGCGAGACGCTTTCTTCGTCGACGACAACTTCATAGGGAACAAGCCGGCCGCGAAGCAGCTGCTAAAGTTCCTCAGGGACTACCAGCGCGACCACGGTTATCGGTTTCGCTTCGGGACGGAAGCGTCCATCAACCTGGCGCACGACGACGAGCTACTCGAGCTATTTCGCCAGGCGAACTTCGCATGGGTCTTCATCGGCATCGAGTCGCCCGACGCGGAGAGCTTGAAGGAGACGAGGAAGCACCAGAATACGCGGCGGGACATGCTCTCGTCGGTGCGGCGCATCTACTCCCGGGGCATCGAAGTTCTCGGGGGGTTCATTGTCGGTTTCGACAATGATACGATCGAGACGTTTGGCAGACAGTACGAGTTCATCATGCAGTCGGGCATCCAGACGGCAATGGTCGGGCTCCTGACGGCGCTGCCCAAGACCCCGCTCCATGAACGCCTGCAGGCCGAGGGAAGGCTCATTGCCGGCGCGAACGACGCGGAGAATACGCGGCTCGCCACGAACATCATTCCCAAACGGATGGCATACGAGGAGCTGGTCGGAGGGTACGGGGCGCTGCTGCGTCGGCTGGTTCGATACGACGGCATCGCAGGCCGCATCAAGAACAAGATCCGCTATCTCACGGATCCGCTGGGCGGGCGTGAGTGGTCGTGGGTGGAGCGGCTCCACATGCTGAGGAAGATCGTTGTCCACGGCATGGCTCATTCCGCTGGTGATGCAGGACTGGGTCGTAGGGCTGGCGATGCGGGACTATGTCAACCGCCACTTGGGCGAGATGGCCGGTAAGGTAGGCCTGCCTGCAAAGGGCTACGTCCGCTCCATCGAGAAGGCATTTCGGCGCTACGTGCGCCAGGGGGCCTTGAAGGTATCCCTCGATGAGGTGATGAACGCGGGGGCTAATCTGTCGCTGTCGCTGAAGGCGGGTCTTGATCGCAAGTTCTTCGCGCGTGCCGCGCGCCACCTTGACAGCATGCTCGCGGACACGACGTCGTCTGTCACCCTCCACATCGAAGAACTCCACGCTGCGCAGCGTCGCCACTTGCAGCGCATGCTGAAGCGTCTCTCTCGGTACAGCGATCGGCTGTACATCAACGTACGCGAGGAGTTGAGGGAGATGATCGAGATTGACTGGTCGACGTTCAAGGTCGTCCCAGTGTCTTGAGGCTGGCTGAGCCTGCGATTCTGCCCTGCTCCCCTCAGGATCAGAAGAGTCCTGGTTCGATCCCAGGCGAGGCAACTGAGAGCGCAGCCGGAGGAGAACACCTAGTCGATCCGCGCATCCACGATCGCTCCGACGAGCGGGAGGTAGTCCTCGCCGGTCAGGGTCGAGGACTCGAAAGTGTTCACGCGATGGACGATCACCAGGTTGTCTTGGGGCAGCACGAGCAGTAGGTGGATGCCCGCGCCCGAGTGTGCGAAGCCGGGTCCGAAGACCGGAAAGTCTTCCGGAACGACGTACCACATCATGCCGTAGCCGATGTTCAACTCCTCGTTCTCGATCGAGTACGCCGTAGTGCTGGCCGCGACCCACTCCTGCGGCACGACCTGTTGGCCCCGCCAATTGCCGTTGCGGAGATAGAGGAGGCCAAACCTGGCCATGTCCATCGCGGTCATCTGGAAAGGATAAGCCGGGTGCATCGACTTATCTGGCTCGTACTGGTGGGTGCCGTCAGCAGCCGTCCAATCCTCCATTCCGATCGGCCGTGCGATCTCCTGCTCGAAGGCCTCGAAGATCCCAACGCCGGTCTCCCGCTCGAAGACCACGCCGGCAACGTTGAAGTCCCAGTTGTTGTAATAGAAGAAGGTGTTCGGCGGATGGCTTCCTCGCTCCGGCCGGGCAGCTTCCATCTCGGGCGCCTCGGCCGCCGCCTCATGGTAGACACCGGACCGTGACTTCAACAAATCGGCCACGCGCGCCTGTTTCTCCTCGTCCGTAAGGCTGGGCGGTATGTCGTCGATGCCGAGCTCGGCGAGCGTCTTCGTCGTGTCGATCACACCCCTCCCGACGTAGATCCCGTAGAGCGCGCTGAGGAACGATTTCCGGATCGAATGGCACCAGAACTTGCGGTCGACCTCGCCCCACGACAGGAAGACCTTGCCGTCGTAGAGCGCCACAACAGCGGCCGACCCGATCTGCTCGAATTGTCCCGTAATTTCCTGAAGCGCCGCAGATGAGAAACCCACTTCTTCGGGCGTGACAAACTCGAGAGCGTTCGGACCGGGCTCGCTCGACGTGGGATCGCCGGAACAGCCAAGGGTGAAAGCGACGCCCGTGGCTACCCAAGTGGCACTAGTCGCTTTCCGCATCGCACATCCTCCTCTTCAAGTGAGACACAACCCTGGCTTTGGCGGTTCCTCCTTAGAGATAGGAGTGATGCAGTCGGCTTTCGGCTCGCAAAGTGAGAACCACAGGTGGCACTGACGACGAAGGTGTGGCCTGGTCCTGTGGCTTCCCTGGGGTAACAAGGCAAACCACGACATCTGAAACGACGGGATGTCGTGTCCAGCCGACGTACTGCCCTCGAATCCCGACACCGGACGACACGAACCCGCGTTTGAAGGGACATTCTGCCGGTTTAGCCTCCGTGAGGCCGGTGCTCTGGACCAGAAGAGGCGTGTTGGAGCGGATTGGCGAGTACCATCCTCCCATTTCCCAATCTGGCCACACACCCCGTCGCGTCGTACTGTAGCGCGGTACCCACGTGGGGTTGGACACTGTGGACGACCTACTCGAACGCCTCAAGACAGCCCTCGCTGACCGCTACACGATCGACCGTGAGATCGGTAGCGGCGGCATGGCCACGGTCTATCTCGCCGAGGATCTCAAGCACCACCGGCAGGTAGCCCTCAAGGTGCTGCGGCCTGAGCTGGCGGCCGCCTTGGGTCCCGATCGGTTCCTGCGCGAGATCGAGATCGCCGCCAACCTGCGCCATCCGCACATTCTACCGCTCTACGACTCCGGCGAAGCCGAGGGATTCCTGTTCTACGTGATGCCGTACGTGGAAGGGGAATCGCTACGTGACCGGCTGGAGCGCGAGAGGCAGCTCGCCATAGACGATACCCTTCAGGTGGCACGCGAAGTGGCCGACGCGCTGAGCTACGCCCACAGCCGGGGGGTGATCCACCGGGACATCAAGCCCGAGAACATCATGCTCGAGAGCGGTCACGCGGTGGTGGCCGACTTCGGGATCGCGCGGGCGGTAGATGCGGCGGGCGGAGAGCGCCTCACCGAAACCGGCATCGCGGTGGGCACACCGGCCTACATGAGCCCCGAGCAGGCGGGAGGCGAGAAGGAGCTGGACGGCAGGAGCGATCTCTACTCGCTGGGCTGTGTGCTGCACGAGATGCTGGCGGGGCAGCCGCCGTTCACGGGGCCGACGGTCGAGAGTCTCGTGCACCAGCATCTCACGGCAGACCCGCCGAGTGTTACGACGATTCGTCCGTCGGTGCCGGGGTGGGTAGCGGCGGCTCTCGAGCGCAGCCTGGCCAAGACACCGGCGGACCGGTTCAACCCGGTGGCGCAGTTCGGGGAGGCGATCTCGCAGCGCACATCGGTGACCGGGGCCGAAGTACGGCAGCCCAGGGCAACCGGCGAGCACCGCCGGTTGGCTCGCGGCGCTTTGGCAGCAGCTCTACTCGTTGTAATAGCGGTGGTGCTCTACCGGTTGGTGAGACCCGAGCCGCTCACCATCACGAGCTCTAATGTCGTCCGGGTAACCAACGATCCTGGCCTCGAATTCCAACCGGCGATCTCGCCGGATGGGAACGAGGTGGCGTACATCTCCGGCCCCGTTTGGAATCCGCGCATCGTGGTGAGAAGCACTATTGACGTGGGAGTTGGCGGTGAGTCACGCCTTGCTGAGGGGGCGAACGAAATTCCATTGCTCCCAGCCTGGACGCCCGATGGCGCGTCACTCCGTTTCTTGGCGTGCGAGGGCATGATCTACTGGACCAACTCGGGCTGTGTCACGAGGGAGGTCGGAGCGCGTGGTGGTCCCGTCCGCACGGTCGATGTCCCGCGTGAATCGATTCGGTACGCGTGGTCGCGCGATGGAAGCCGAGTGGCGTTCGCGCATTGGGATAGCATTTTCGCGTTTTCTGCGGGCCAGGGCGAGCCCCGGTTACTGGTCGTGCAGGAAATGTTGCCGGGAGCGGGGGGGCCGCACTCGCTCTCCTGGTCGCCCGACGGGCGACAGATCGCCTACGTGAACGGCAACGCCGCGTGGAGAAACTCTGATAACATCCTCTCTGCATCCATCTGGGTCCTGAACGGTGACGGCGGCGCACCCCTTCGCGTGACAGACGACGAGCACATGGACGTGAGTCCCCAATGGCTGCCCGACAGCCGGCATCTGTTGTTCGTGTCCAACCGTGATGGGCAGCGGGAGGTGTTCGTGGTGGAAGTGGGACCGTCCGGGCCGCGGGGAGCGCCACGAAAGGTGCCGGGGCTCATTGATCCCCACTCGATATCGATCTCTGCGGATGGCCGGAGACTCGCCTACGCCAAGTTCACGAAGGTGAAGGACATCAGGTCGATTCCCATTCCAGGATCCGGGTCCGTGTCGATCAGCGATG
Source organism: Gemmatimonadota bacterium (assembly GCA_039586895.1). GTDB lineage: Bacteria > Gemmatimonadota > Gemmatimonadetes > Gemmatimonadales > GWC2-71-9 > WVYX01. The sequence goes on from JBDHJM010000036.1 coordinate 4,623, forward strand.
CCGTCCCGATCACCACGGGCAACCAGAACATAGAAACCTTCAGCCTTTCTCCCGATAGCGAGTGGATCGTCTTTGTCAGCGATCTCAGGGGAGAGTTGGACCTCTACAAGCAGCGGGTGGAAGGCGGGGGGCCTGAGTTGATCGCCGACATTGACGGCGATGTGTTCGAACCGGCTTGGTCTCCGGTTGGAGATGAGATTGCATTCTACAGCAGCCCCGCATTCGGCATTTATGTCGTCTCGGCCGATGGAGGCGCGCCCGACCAAGTTGTGGATCACCCAGACGCGGGCCGACCGATCTGGTCGCCAGATGGGCTCACCATCGCATTCTTGTCTCAGGGACCCCAGCGAGAGGGGCCTGACGCCTTGTGGACCGTGTCACGGGACAGCATAGGCCTTCCTTGGGGCAACGCGATTCAGGTGACCAACTTCCCCTGCGGGCAGCACGATTGGGCTCCCGACGGCGCGAGCCTGCTGTGCCTCAGATCTGGGTGGTGGTGGGTGCGGGTGTCCAGAGAAGGAGAGGAGCTGTCGCGCTTCGAGCCGACGACCGCGGGATTGCCGAAGCTTAGCACTCCCCGGTTTTCACCGGACGGTTCGCGAATCTACTTCACCGCCACGTCCAGTGATCGCACGAGAGGAGTGTGGTGGATTCCATCCGACGGGGGCGAGGCTACCATGGCTGTGGAGTTCGACGATCCTTCGCTGGAAGACGCCGGAATCCCAGTGGTCGGTGAAGAGCACCTCTACGTGCTCGTCGCCCAGTCCGAGAGTGACATCTACGTGATGGATCTGGAGTGGTGAGTACAGGAGGAACGATGCTGAGGTATTCGATGGTCCTGGCAGCGATCGTTACGTGCGCACTGGCCTGTCAGCCGCCCTCACCACAGCTGACGGATGAGCAACGTGCAGCGATCAGGGACACGATCGAGCAACGGATGGACGAGATGGCGAGCGCTGGTCGAGCGCTGGCCGCCGATCGGATTCGTGCCGTCTATGCGAAGAGCCCCGTCTCAGTGATGAACGGCGTGATCATCGAGGACTTCGATGCCCGCTTCGAGTTGACGAGGCAGTTTCTCGGATTGCTCCGTGCGCTGGAGGTCAGCATTAAAAATGTCCATCTCGAAGTGCTCGCTCCCGATGCCGTGATCGTCACCAGGAACGACGACATCTCCTGGACCGACACGACGGGGTCACAGGGTGTCCTCCATACCGCGTGGACGGGGGTCTTCCGGCGCATCGACGGCGAGTGGAGGGTGATCTACTCGCACGAATCGTGGCCCCCACCCGGGCAGATGTGAGGGTGAGGCCAATCATGGCTTGTAATACTGACGATTCTCCAAAGGGGGTACTATGCGCCGCGTTGGGCTTGTGACCGCTATTCTGGTGATGGCCGCCATTGGCGCTGGTGCTGCGTTGGCAACCAATGCCCGAAGTGCGGACGGGTGGGAGTACGGCCTGCTGATGTGGAGTGGACAGGACAACAAGTCCATGTGGTATTGGGCCACTGCGAATGGGGAATACAGTGGCGGCGACCGTTGGGCATTGCTGAGGGACATGGGCCTTCATTACAGCGATAGCGTATCGGTAGGCATGCTTGAGTTCTTGAACGAAGTAGGTAGGGATGGTTGGGAGCTCATCGAAGCCAGAGAGTATGATGTGGCCCAACCAGAACTTCGCTTCCTCAGGTGGTACTTTAAGCGGCCGCTTGTCGACTAGCGCCCGGCACCGGACGACACGGACCCGCGTTCAATGTGACATTCTGCCGGGTCTCGGGCCCCCAAGGCCGACGCTCTGGATCAGAAGAGTCACGCCCTAGCCGCCGCCAACCTCGAGCAATACCTTAGCCTCAAGGGGCCGGAGAGCAGGAGGTTTAAGTGGCCATAATCACCATATCGAGGGGCGCGTACAGCGGCATCGAAGCCCTGGCAGAGCGCCTGCGAGAGGAGCTGGGCTATCGGCTCCTCTCCCGAGAGGAACTGCTGGTCGACACCGCCAAGGAGTTCGGGGCATCGGAGAGCCAGCTGGAATCGGCTCTCAAGCACAGGCCCGGGCTGCTGGAAGGCCGCGGCCTCACGAGGCTGCACTACATCTACTGCGTGCAGGCAGTCATCGCCAAGGCCGTCCAAGGTGACGACCTGGTGTATCACGGTGAGGCCGGGCACCTCCTGCTCAAGGGAATTCCCCACAACCTGAGAGTCATGCTCGTTGCCGACCACGATACCCGTATCCGCACTGTCATGGAGCGATGCGACCTCACGCGGGAGAAAGCGATAGAGTACGCGCGGAAGCTGGATGAAGAACGTGACAAGTGGGTGAAGTGGGTCCACGGTGTCGACATGAGCGATCCGGCCACCTTCGACCTCGTGATCAATCTCGAACGCGTTCCTGTTTCAAGCGCGATCGCGGTCATCGCCGAGACGGCACGCCGCGATTTCCAGACAACCCCCGAGTCCCAGAAGGTCTTGGACGATCTAGTTCTTGCCAGCGAGGTTCGGGCCAAGATGGGGCTGGAGCCGAGTATCTCGGATGAGAGGATCGAAGTCGAAGCCAGCGATGGCGTTGTCACGGTCACGGCCAACGCGCGCTATCTGGCAGATGCGGATAGAGTCAAGCAGCTGGCGCTGCAGGTCCCCGGTGTGAAGGACATCGAGTCGAGGATTGAGACGCGATAGCTCGTCATCCCTGACTTGCCTTTAGGTTGATCGCACAAGCTGTCTGCGGGTAGCTCCTCCCGGCCCCCATCGCCATGCCGCTGAGGAAGTCCCGCCGCGTGATGGCGCGATCCATCCCCAATTCCCGATCGCTTCGCCTCATCGCTCGCCTCCCGCAGGCTTGTCTACTCGAGGCAACGCGGCAACGATTGCCGTGATCCTGATCCGGATCGCCCATTCCCAACGCGCTCCCAAGCCGGTCTTCGATCGCCAGCGCCGCGAGCTGCGGTACGGTACGGAGGCGCCCTCGACGGATATCGGAGGGCCAATCTGGGCGGGCCTAGCATCCGGGACAGAAGAGATATACCAGGTTTACGTGCGTGCAGGTGACCGGAGGGTCGACCTCGCTGCATTCCCTCCGAGGAAGAAGCTGGCCGGTACGCCGATCAGATCCGTGGGACCATCGCCGGGTAGTCGATGCGCGTTTGACAGGATGGCCGGCGGCCACAATGTTGACGGTGGTCTGCCTGACAAACCGTGAGCGAACCGGCCACAGGTCCAATGACACCTGAACCTGCACCCAGAATCTTCCAGCAGACGTCACAAGCGCCGGTGCCGCCTGGCCCCCCCGGACTGGCGCCGCGGGCGAGGGGTGTGCTCTTCCGCAACTTCGAGATGGTCTTGGTGCTCGTGTTGGTGGGGAGTCTCTTCTTCATCAACTCCTTCGTCGTTCACAAGTTCGCCTTCCTGCTTTTCTACTTCATTCCGGTCCTTCTGGCTGGATTCTACGGGAGCGCCCGCCTTGCGGTCATGACCGCGGTGCTCTCGTCGGGCTTCGTGGTGTACTTCACCGTGCTGGATCCCTTCGGTGCGCGCGCGGCCGACGACACCCTCAACCCCTGGAATCTGCTGATCTGGGCCTGCTTCCTCACGTTGACGGGAGCCCTCGTGGGGAGACTTCAGGAGAAGAACAAGCTGCGTGCCGGTCAACTGCGCGAAGCATACCTGGGGATCATCCAGATTCTCATCAAGTACCTCGAGACGGCGGATCAGTACACCAAGGGTCACTCGGAGCGAGTGGCGGCCGTGTGCTCGGTCCTGGCACGGCGGCTGGGCCTCGGAGCGGCCGAGTTGCAGAATGTGTGGTCTGCGGGGTTGCTGCACGACATCGGCAAGATCGAGGTCATCGAGCTCGTTCAGAAGGAGGCGCCGCTCACCGACGCGGAGAAGGCGAAGATCGACAAGCACACGGAGCTCGGCGCGCGAATCATTCTCACGACCGGGACGGTTCTCAACGACGTAATCCCGTTGATCCTCCACCACCACACGCGATACGAGGATGACGGCGACTCGGTTCCCCTCGGGGCGCGCATCATCGCCGTCGCCGATACCTACGACGCGGCGCTCACCGATCGGCCCTATCGTGCGGGGCGCATGCACTTTGAGGCCGTGGAGATCTTGGAGCGTGGCGCCGGAAAGCAGTTCGATCCCAAGGTGGTGCAGGCGCTGAAGGAGTCGGAAGCCGAAATCGTCCGGATCTACCAGGAAGAGCCGGTACCACCCTCAGGGTGACGACATCCTTCCCACAAGATTCCGCCCTAGCTCGAGGGCCTTGCGCGGCGATCATGAGCGCAGTCCCTGGTACCACCCAGCCAGCTCCTCTCCGATTTCTGCTTCCGTGCACTTCGACGTAGTGGGAGGGAAACGGGAACTCGGCGGAGATGGGTTTGGTGGTGCTCATGCAGGCCATAGACGTGACCCATGGTTCCGGGCGGACCTGCACCGCCTCGCCGACGCTCTGGCACGGAAGAGTCCGACCCCGAATCCCGAGAATACTTCCCCTTGTTGCTGAAGGTCCCTTCGACACATTAGCGCCATCCGTCGAACCGCCGATGGCCTCGACGGCCCGCCGCCAGAGCGACGCCCTCCACCTGGACGCCACACCGACGACAGACCGCCAGGACCACCGACGGGAGGAGACCACCCTTCCTAATTCCTTGGGCACTCGGGAGCGCCGTTGTATTGCACCCATGCGCTGCGGGAGCCCCCCAACAAAGGAGGTCCTACCATGAAGTGGCATCTACACTGCGCCCGCGTCGCAGTAGCGACGTTACTGTGCCTCGGGGTCGCGGCGGGCGCGCAGGCGCAACAGACGTGGGCGGGGGACGGAAACGGACTGTACAACAGCACAACGTTGGAGAAGTATCAGCTTCCCGACGGCCGGATGGTGCGGACCGTAAGCCTCGCGGGCTTCATCGTGTCCGATGACAAGGAGAGCCCGTTCCACCTCGCAAGCCAGGACTGCAGTGGCACATGGGTCATCGAGGCCGACGGCGAGGCTTACAGTGTCGCGGGGCATTGCGTGTCGAGGGATGCAGAGGGTGACGTGTTTTGGCACTGGTGGAGCGGGGATGCCAGCGGTGGCGAGTTTGGCATGACGAGCGGCACGGGCAAGTTCGCTGGTATGGAGGGTGGTGGGACCTACACGAACTTGGCGCAGATGCCGGACGGAAAGATCATCAACGCGTGGCACGCCGAAGTCACCATGCACGCAGGGATGACCATGAAGTGAGCTGCGACGCCCGCGGGGTACCGGCAAGTCCAGCCCTGCGGAAGCTCGTGACGCAAGTCGGTAAGATCAGCGCCCGGCACCGTGCCGGGCGCTGTTACTTCCGTTGAACGAACACGACCAATCACGACATTTGTGACAACCTACTACTCCATCCCCGATGGCAGGCCGGTCGCTGTGAAGAGGCCGGCAGCGACGGCTCCTACAAGCGTGGAGTGGCTCCAGTCTCCAGCGAGTTGGGGCGCCGGGATGTCCCGCACCAGCGTACCGGCGAGGAACACGTTGTTGTCCGCGACACCGGGGTTCAGGTCCAGAAAGAGCCCATCGGCGCCCCACCGACCTTGCAGCGTTCCCTCACCGACCTGTGGTCCAACCTCGGTATCTGTGTCGGCGTCCGGTGCCCAGTCGATCGCCCAGCTGCCGGTGACCGACGAGTCGGGGGAAAACGCGAGTTGGAGCGTGCCTATGAGAAGTAGCGTGCCGGTGGAATCCGTTCCCTGATACGCGTACACGCCGCTCAGCTCGTCGGGCCCCGTCACGCCATCCGAGCACGCGGCGCCGGCAACCGCCACGAGAAGTCCCAGCGTCAGTCGTTTCATCGTCCCCCCCTCCCGTTTCTTCCGTGGTATCGTTGACGCACCGTTCGGTGCCACCATAGGTATGCTACGCCACGCGCCCCTGCTGTGTTCCGGAACACCTGCGGGTCACTTCCCCCGCAGGTACGAACACGCAAGCTGCGTCAGCTCCCGCCGCAGTGCAGCGCGCCCGCGCTCGACCGAATACTGCGACAGCGCACCGGCAAGGATCGCTTCGCGGGCGGCCGCGTTCGTCGTGAACAGGGCCCACTGCAGTGCTGCTTCAGGGTCGCGGTGAGCGATCTCGTCCCAGTGTCGGCGGGCGCGTGTAAGGAACGCCTCGTGAATCGCGCTGTTGGTGCGGACCATCAATGCGCGGATCTCGGGTGCGCCGTCCGCATGCCTTCGCAGGTCCATCAACAGCCTGCGGTGGCGGTGCAGCTCGCCCACCAGTGTGTCCACGTAGGCACCGACGAGGGCACGCAAGCCGGCCCGGCCCGGGACAGCCTCCATTGCCCGGACGAACCGGCCGCGCGCCTCCTCGAAGACGGCCACACCCAGCAGTGCCAGCACCGCCTCCTTCGAGGGGAACCGCGCGTACAGGGCCCCGATGGATATGCCGGCTTCCCCCGCGATCTCGTGCATCGAGACCTCGGCAAACGGGCGCTGCATGATGAGCCGGGCGGCAGCGGCCAGCACCCGCTCCCGCGTCTCCCGCGCCCGCACCTGCCTGTCGGTCAGCCAATCGGGCAGAGCACCCGCCTCGCCCATCTCCTCCACACGAACCCAGAAGGGAGCGAAGCGCACGGTCACGCCACGGGCGGCAGCAGCGAGAAGTGGATCAGTATGATCACGAACACTATGGCGCAGGTCCCGGTTACCGACAGCAGCAGTCGGTCCACGAGCGGCACCGACGACCCAGGGCGCCAGGATGCCGCGGCGAAGCCGGCGAGTGCGGCGGTGCAGGCGGCGATCAGCCACGGCAGCCAGAGCCAACGTCCGATCGCCGGGGGAAGACCGTACGCCAGCAGGATGGGGTCGTTCATGGCCAGGGCGTTGAACCGGGCGAGAAACCGGAAGCCGAACACCACGACGCTCGCGCTCGTGCCGATGGCAACCAGCAGTCCCACCCGCCCGACCGCCGAGCGCTGCGTCCGTTTCGGGCCCCGCCGCAACAGCGCCACGCCGGTGATGAGGAGCCACGCCAGGAGTGCAATGAGCGGGAGCCCCATGACCCACGACAGCAGTTCATTGAAGAAGCGCGGATCCTTGACCGCAGTCAGCCGCTCCGAGCTGGCCGGGAACCGCCCACCGTTGAATGTCTCTGCAGCGTGTACGGCTGCCACTGTGCCGGAGGGGTCCCGCTCGAACCACATCATCCCGCTGCCGTCTACCTGAGCGAAGAGGTCATTTTCGACGCGTCCGTACCGCCGCAACCGGCCGGCCTCCCGCCGTGTCAGGTAGCCGTCGGCATCGGACCCGATCCTGTGGCTGAACAGGAACAGTCCGGGGAGGCTCTCGTAGCTGCGCCGGGCGGACCGGCCGAGCAGGTAGGTGCCGCTGTACTCGTCCAGTGCGGACTCGGCCAGTGGCTCGGGGGGCGGCCCAGCCTGCACCGGGGGTCCGCCAAGCAGCTGCTCGAACTCAGCCAGTACGGCTGCCGCGAAGCGGGACGAGCCTCCGGTAGTCACGACGAACAGTCCCGCGCCGGCATCCGGTACCAGAACGAGCAGGCTCTTGTAGCCCGAGCTGGCACCGGTGTGTACCAACCCTCGATGGCCCGCCACCGGCTGCTCCATCAGTGCGAGGGCCAGGCCCGGCAACTCCGGATGAGCACCCCACGCGCGGGTCGTGAGCAGCTGGACCGTCCCCGCGCCCAGCGATGCCCGTTCCCCGTCGAGCACCCCCACCATGAAGCGGCCCATGTCCGCGGGCGTCGTGACCATGCCTCCGGCCGGGGATGTGTGGCGGTAGTCGAATGGGACCGGATCGCACTGCGCGTCCGGGCACCGGTAGGCGCGCGCCATACGGTCGGTCAGCTCGGGCGGCACGGGCTGGGCGAAGGACGAACTGGCCATTTGCAGGGGCTCGAGAACCAACTCAGCCACGGCCGCGTCGAAGGGCCGGCCCGCGGCTTCCTCGATTGCCAGGCCCGCCAGCGCGAACCCGTGGTTGCTGTAGCGGGTCCATCGGCCCGGCTCGCTGGTGCGCGGCGGCATGCGGGCCGGCAGGTAGCTGCCCAGCGGGATCACGTCGTCCGCCTCGCGCGCGAACATGCCGACCACGCGGTCGTCGAAGCCCGCGGTGTGGGTGAGCAGTCCGCGCATGGTCGCTGGCTCAGGCCCCGGGGCCACGTCGGCGAGCCAGGGCCGGCCCGCGCGGAGGTCCGCGTCCAGCGACAGCGCGCCATCGGCTGCGAGGCGGGCCGCTGCTGCGGCGGTGAAGACCTTGGAGACAGATGCAATCCGGAACACCGTAGCGGCATCGACCGGGTCGGTGCCGTTGCGGGTTCCGATCGGGATCGTGGCCTCGATCCGCCCGTTTCGCGCGATGACCACAGCGGCTCCGGGCACACCCGCGGAGTCGGCGAGGACCCGCACCCGGGCGGCGAGCGCGGCGGTGTCCGGCGGTGCTTTCGGGGGCTCCTGCGCCCGGGCAGCGCCGGCGACGGCGCCGAAGAAGGCCAGGGCCCTGATGATCCGCATCATAAGACGCTCCTAGAAACAGAATCTCGTTCTGTTTACTACGGAACGCCAGTGCCTGGGGTTTCAGCCGCTCCGGCGCGGCTGGTGGGAGAGGGATCGAGGTAGGAGATCTAACAGCTCTTCACCTCCAACGCCGACACTTGCGCTCCCATATACGCTGACGCAGGTTACCCGGTCGCGCGAGCGCGGCACGGCTCGCGCCGGCAGCTGATGGGGAGGTGGTGGGGATCGCGACGCACACGAATCTCCCTAGGAGGAAGCGCCCATGGCCGATCTTACGATGAAGACCCTGGACGGTGGCACCACCACTGTAGGGCAGAAGGCAATCGACGCGTTGGCGTCGAGCTTGGAAGGCGAGCTCCTGACCGCCGCTTCGCCGCGCTACGACGAGGCGAGGACGATCTGGAATGCCATGATCGATCGGAAACCCGGACTCATCGTCTGGTGCGCGGGGGCCTCGGACGTGGTGCAGGCCGTGAACTTCGCCCGTGAGAACGGATTGCTGACTGCGGTTCACGGGGTCGGCCACAACATCGCCGGCAACGCCGTGTGCGACGGCGGTCTCATGATATCGCTCGAGGGCATGAAGTCGGTTCAGGTCGATCCGAAAGCCCGTAAGGCGTTGGTCGAGCCGGGCGTCACGCTGGGCGAACTGGACGCCGCTACCCAGGCTCACGGGCTCGCCGTCCCCGTCGGCATCAACTCCACCACGGGCATAGCGGGCCTGACGCTGGGCGGTGGCTTCGGATGGGTCAGTCGGACCCACGGCCTCACCGTCGACAGTCTCATTTCAGCGGACGTCGTGACGGCGGCTGGAGAGATGGTGAAGGCCAGTGCTGACGAGAACGCCGACTTGTTCTGGGGCATCCGTGGAGGCGGGGGCAACTTCGGTGTCGTGACGTCCTTCGAGTTCCAGGTTCACCCGGTGGGACCCGAGGTCCTTGCCGGTCTTATCGTGCATCCGTTCGCGGATGCCGCGAACGTGCTGCGCGCCTACCGCGACCTGGCGGCACAGGCGCCGGACGAACTGTCGGTGTGGGTGGTGCTGCGCAAGGCTCCGCCGCTCCCCTTCCTCCCCGAGGAAGTGCACGGCACCGAGGTCGTCGTACTCGCGGCGATGTACAACGGCGACGTGGCCGCAGGCGAGAAGGCGCTGGCGCCGTTCCGGGCCGTCGGCAATCCGATCGCGGACGTAATCAGTCCGCAGCAGTTCATCGACTTTCAGTCGGGCTTCGACCCACTTCTCACCCCGGGCTCGCGGAACTACTGGAAGTCACACGACTTCCCGGCGCTGGGGGACGAGGCGCTCGACACCATCATCGACTATGTGGGCAAGCTGCCGGGCCCCGCGTGCGAGATCTTCATCGCCCAAATGGGGGGTGCGACCAGCCGGGTGCCCGCCGATGCCACGGCGTATCGCGGCCGCGACGCCGAGTTCATCATGAACGTGCACGGCCGCTGGGAGGATGCAGCCGACGACGCGAAGTGCATTGCGTGGTGCCGCGAGCTGTTCGATGCCACCAAGCCGTTTGCCGCGGGGGCGGCGTACGTGAACTTCATGACCGAGGAAGAGGGCCAGCGGGTGGAGGAGGCCTACGGCGACGGTTACGCCCGGCTGGTGGAACTCAAGAACAAGTACGACCCGAACAACCTGTTCCGCCTCAACCAGAACATCAGGCCGGGCTGACGTAAGTAACCGGCGGCCGCTCGAGATAGATTGTCCCTGACACGCAGCGCCCGGCCACGAGCCGGGCGCTGTCGTTTGCCGTCTACTTCACCGTCACGCTAGCCGATCCCGAAGCGCCCTCGCCCATCGCCGTGACGGTTGCGGTGCCGGGCTTCAGCGCTTCCAGGAGGGCGAAGTTCCCATCGCGGCTCCGGAAGGTCACCACATTCGGATCGCTCACGCTCCAAACGACGATCTGGTCGAAGATCCGGTTGCCGGCGGCGTCCCGCAGGATTGCCTCTATGCCCCCGATTCCCGAGTCACCATGCATCACGATCGTAAGATCGTGCGGTACCAGCTCGACGCTCGCCAGCGCCCCCACTACGAGGGGTCCGACCTGCACCGTGCGCGAGCCGGTTACGTCCTCGATCGTCGCCAGCACCTCGGCCGCACCGTCGCCCACGGCCTCGACTTCAGCGGAGCTGCCGTTGCCGGTGACGCTCAGCACCGCATCATCCGAGGTAGACCAGGTGACGTCGTCCGTGAAAATGGACTCGATGTTGGGGGCGAACGTGAGGATGGAGTCGCCGCTGGCAACGAAGGCCATGGCGTAGAACGTGGTACTGCTGCCCAGCTCGAGGTTGCCGGGTCCGATGACTTGAACCGCGACTACCGGCTCGCCTCCCGACTGGCCGGGAGTCAACGAACCCAGGACGCTGTCGGTTCCGTCGCCGCCACAGGCGGCGAATAGCAGTCCGGCGAATGCTGCGGCGGTGGGAATGGCGCGCATGGCAGACTCTCCTCTTGGCGAAGTTGATCGTCGCTGTTTACTGAGGAAACGAGTGGAGAGGCTGGTTTCTGACGGTCACCGCGCCGCGGGCTCGGACAGTGCCACCGTCCAGCCCTGCGCAGTCCGCGCGGCATCGAGCTCGAGCACCGGGTCATCCCCGATCGCCACACTGATGGGTGAGAGTGCCTGCGGCAGCACGAGCACGTAGGATGCCCGGGAGGCACGGTCGTTCTCGATTCGCAAGCCATGGGGCAGCACGACCAGGCCCTCGCTGTCGGGATCGCCGACGATCGTCGCCCTGGCGGTCATGTCCTCGCCGAATTGCACCGTGAGCGTTCCGGCTGCTTGACGGCTGGCCAGCACGATCTCGAACCCGCCCGTCGCGGGGACGAACGATACCGAGGCTGAGGGCGGCTCGACCGCCGGCACGCCGGGGCTATCCTGCCCGCCGTCGCCTACCACGAGATGCCACAGGGCCTGTCCGCGCTGAGCGATCCACGCCCGCACCGGTTGCACGCCTGCTGCGACCGCCAGAAGCACTACGGCAGCGGCGGCGGCGTACGTCCAGGTGCGAGCGTGCTTCCGAAGCGCGCGGGGCAGAGGCTCCGCCCGCTGCAGTGCCTGCGACACTAGCCGCATCCGGACCTCGAGCTCGCTCAGCCGTGCACTGCACTGTTCGCAGGCATCGGTGTGCTCTCGCACCAGCGCGGCTTCGGCGGCGTCGCACTCGCCGTCCACGAACCGCACCAGCGCGCCATCGTCCAGGTGTGTCATCGGTCGCCCTCCGGTCCCAAGGCCAGGGCCACCTTGTCCGCGGCCCGTGCGATCATCGTGCCAACCGATTTGGTCGTCGTGCCAACGGCTTCCGCGATCTCCCGGTGGCGGAAGCCCTCATGGCGCAGAAGCAGCACGCTGCGTTCCCGCTCGGACAGTCCGTCCAGCGCGGCGCGCAGGCGGGCACCCAACTCTCGGCTCTCGAGCTGCGCCGCCGGATCGGGAACCGCGGCGGGCACCGGCAGCATGTCGCCCCGCTCCACGATTAGCTCCCGGCGTCGGCGCGCCACGCGTAGCGTGTCCCGTGCCAGGTTTGTCGCGATGGTGAACAGCCACCCCCGGCTGGCCCCAGCGCCGCTCGGTGTTCTCTCGCGTGCGCGCAGGAAGGTCTCCTGCACCACGTCCTCGGCCAGGTCGGGGTCACCGGTGAACCAGGACGCGTAGCGGTACAGGGCGGCCCGGTATTGCCGGTAGAGCGCATCGATCTCACCGTCAGAACCGCGCACGCACGCCCACCAGAGGAAGCAGCGGCAGCCCGCGGTCGAACAGATCGCACACGCCGGCGCGCGGCACTCGGGTCGTCGGTGAAGGCGTGGTGCACGGCTCTTCCGAACCCACGTACGTAACCGCGTTGCGGCGATTGAGAGCGTTCAGCAGCTGAAGCGTCACGGCCAGCTCCCAATTGCGAAAAGCCCGTGTCCACTCGGCCATGAGGCTGAACGCGACGTAGGCGGGCGCTAGCCCCGCTCCGGGCTCCTCGATTGCGCTAGTGGTGACCACCAGCGGCTCGGGACAGGTGATGGTATCCGAGCCGGAGCACGGCACTGCTGTCCGGATGAACCTGGTGAAGTGCGCACCGCTGGCAGCGGTCACCGCACCACCGAATCGCAGAGATGATCCCATGCGGGCGGTCACCACAGCGTCCAGCACGTGCCGGCGGGCGGATGATGCGGGGTAAACCAGGTCCATCGTCTCGAGCTGTGAGATTCCGTAGGTGTAAGCCGCCGCCAGGGTCACTGGACCGGCGAGCCGCCGCAGCGAGATCTCGACGCCGGCTGCCCGGTTCACGGCCGGCACGAAGAGGGGACGGTCGGGCGCTGGTTCCCCGGGCGTCGGGTCGGGTACCGCCACACCGTCGGCTAGTCGCCCGTAGAGCGTGGCCGAGGCCAGCCAGGTGGTGCTCAGCCATGCTTCGGCTCCGATGGTGGCGACGTCCGAGCGGATGGCTGGAATGGTGTCTCGGGCCATGAGCCACACGTCGGAGATGTACAGGTTCGGCCCGATGCCCGGGCCCGCCGGAGCGAGGGCCTGCGTGTACTGGTAGGAGCGCCCGTACGCTGCAGACAGGGTGATCCACGGCGTCGCCGCGAGCCGCACGCTGAGCCGCGGGGCCAGCGCCAGCTTGCCCACGTTGGCCACATCGCCCGGCAGCTCCGCCCGCAGGCCAGCCTGCGCTGCAACGCGCTGGCCCGACCAGCGTCCCTCTCCCCACAGTGCCAGACGCACGTTCTGCAGCGCGAGCTGCAGCGTGTCGTGCAACACGAGCTCCGGGTAGGGCCGGGGCAGGGGACCGGTGAACTCCTGTTTCTGCACGACCAACTCGGATCCCGCGCTCCAGTTGCGGCTGCGCCCCGGCGCCATCGGCTCGAGCCGCGACCGCAGTGTGAAGTACGTGATCGTGTTGTTGATGGGCTGGTGGGTCGGCACTGCCTTGAGCAGCAGCGAATCGGCGACGAAGAGCGCCGACTGCATGGCGGCGCCGAACCGGCTCACTCCCACCGAATGCCTCCCGGAGAGGGAGCCGTGACGCATACCCACTGTGACCTGACCGACGAAGTTGCCCCAACGTCCTCGGTTGTTGCTCAGCAGGTTGGGTACGGTGCCCCACACCTCGTCCCGCTCCCACAGGGTGCTGGCCTCGAGGCGCGCTCCCCCCGGAAGCGGTGCGTCGATCCGCCCGGCCAGGTCGAGGAAGGCGTAGGGGATGCGGCCTGCTGAGTCCGCCACGATCCGGCTCAGCAGGTCGATGTGGGAGCGCCGTGCGGCGACGCTCCAGCCGCCTTCGCCTCCGGCCAAGGGGCCGCCGAGCGCCAGCCGCGCGCCTGCCACTGAGAGGCCCGCCGCACCGCCCATGCGGGGCCGCGTCCACCGTCTGGACGTGAGGTCCAGCACCGCGGCGGCGCCCTCGCCGATGGAGGCCGACCGCACGCCCGGATAGAAGAACGCTCCACCCAAGGCATCGGGGTTCACTCCGGAGAGCACGCCGGCGGCGTGCACCGGGTTGTACAGCGGGAGTCCGTCGTAGTACACGCGCGTGTGGCTCCACGGTGCGCCGCGGGTCCAGAGGGCCGCAGTGAAGTCGTCGCGTGTGGTCACGCCTGGAAGCCGGTGCAGCGCCCGAAACAGATCGGCCTCGCCCGCGGTGACGGCCTCCGCCAGGTCGTCCTCGGTAACCGCTCGAGCATCGCTCTCGAGGAACCGCTCCTGGCGATCGGCCACGACATCGAGCCGCGCATCACCCTCCCGCCGGGACGCAGCGAACTCCGGTGCGCGGCGAGCGCTCACGATCTCCCGCTCCAGCCGGATCGGCTCCAGCGCGAGCCCGACGGACAGTTGGAGTGAGGGGGCGCGCCGGAGATCCACGTCGACGGAGGCGGGACGGAATCCGAGGAGTCTAACGGTGACCCTGTATAGTCCCGAGCCGAGCCCCCCGAATCCGTAGGCGCCGCGCTCGTTGGTTCGCATGCTCAGGTGGGTGGCCCAGTAGCGGTCACCGGTCAGTACGAGTCCGCCGGGCGCCGGCTCGAGCACGACGAGGGCGTCGGCCAGAGGCTGGCCGGTGGCGGCATCCAGAATCGTCCCACTGACGGTGCCGGCGGGGGGCTCCGCCTGCTGCCCCTGGGCCGCCGGTGCCGACAAAAGCGTGAGCGCCGCCCCGAGTACCAGGATAAAGTTGGTGCCCCGGGCGGTCGGTGTTGCTCTCCCCATGGTTGCCCCTTCTTCCCATCCAACGACTGAGCGGGGGGGTCTCTGACATCTCTACCCGTGAGGGACGGTTCTGGTCGCACACGGCCCTGTCTTAAAGCCGAATCGGAATCACGACCACTTCTGTCCTATTATTTGCAACTGTTCGGCTCTGCATTCGTAGGGGGCTGCAACGCCTGCAGGATTCGATCGGGCGGTCGGTGTCTGAAGACGTGACCGATACGAGGAGCAAGGGGGAAGTGATGAGACTGGTAACGAGAAGCTCGGTTTGGACTCTGGCGCTGGCGGCAGTGATATCGCTGCCTGCGTCCGCGCAGTTCAACGTCACGCCGGACCCTGCGCGTGCGCCGCTGGTCTATGAAGATCTGCACAATTTTGCGCGCGCCTTCGAGCAACTGTCCGGAGCGGAGGACTCGATCGCCGTACTGCAGGCGGAGTACTTCGACAAGGCAACGCCTGGGCTCACGGCGTTCATCGAGGACTACGACCTCTCGCCCGAGCGTCTGCTGGCCGCGATCCGCGAGCACCCCGCGGAGTACGCCACCGTCGGGGACAAGATCCCTGTGCTCATGGAGGAAGAGTCCCGTTACCGCGGGTCGTACGCTGATCTCGCGGCCATCGTTCCCAATGCCCAGTTCCCGCCGACCTACTTCCTGGTGGGCTCGTACCGCGGCATCGGCTCCGGGTCGAAGGCGGGGACGCTCATAACGATCGAGAGGCGCAGTTTCGAGTCACTGCGGGGCCACATCACGAGCCTGCTCGTCCACGAGATGTCCCACATCCAGCAGGCGTTGGCGATGGGCATAGAGCAGTATCAGTTGATCTACGGGCCCGAGAGGAGCCTCCTAGCGTTTACGATTCGTGAGGGCGTAGCGGAGTACCTGGCAGATCGCGTGACCGGCAGGATGACGCAGGAGGAAGGGCGGTCGTTCGTGGAGCAGCACGAGCGGGAATTGTGGCAGCGCTTCGAGCCGGAGATGCTCGGCTCCGAGACCGGCGACTGGATGTGGTCACAGCCGGCCGACCCGGAGCAGCCGCGCCACGTTGCCTACGTCCTCGGTGCGCGGATCGTCTCCGTCTACTACGAGAACGCACGGGATAAGGACCAGGCGATCCACGACATCCTGGCCGTCACCGACTACCCGGCCTTTCTCGAGCGGAGTGGATACCCGGGGTGGTGAGCGGCACTCGGTCGTAGGCGTCCGGCGATGGTTGACGACGGTAACCGTTCTTGACGAGACCGCTCGCAGCCCCCAGTATCACTAGTTCCCACAGGGCGGATATCCTCCCGCTCCGCCGCTGCCGACCAGGACCGTTGCCGCGAAACGGCGTTCACGCTGCACGTTCGCCTGTCTCACCGCAAGACTCCCGTCGCGCCGCAGTTGGAGAGGGCAGGTACCGGCGCCCACGCCGCCAGGAACGGGAGACCACCATGAAGCGAACGACCATCGTTGAGTACGATGCCGCGCCCGGCGAGGTGCAGGCTATTTACGACGAGATCATGGAGACGATGGGAAGCCAGGACGTGCTGAACGTCTTCAAGGCATTGGGAAACAACCAGCACGTTCTCCGCGCCGTGTGGTCGATGCTCAAGAACACTCTGGTGGAGGGCGAAATCCCCGCCCTCCTGAAGGAGTTGATCCTCTTTCGCATTTCGATCGGTGCGGGGAATGAATACTGCACGTCTCTGCACGCGCATGCTGCATGCGGTCTGGATTCGACGCTGAAGTACGACGACTTGAAGGCTCTGTCGGAGGGTGAGGCGCTCCCCAGGCTCCCCGCCTCGTATCAGGTGGCGCTGGACGTTGTTACGCGAGCGGCGCTGGAGCCCAAGAGCGTTGCCGGCGACGACTTCGAGTTGGAGGAGGAACTCCGGGATGCGGGATTCTCGGAGGCGGAGATCGATGAGTTATTGGCCGTCGGGTACTTTGCGGTGATGATGAACACCGTGACCGACGCGTACGACATCCCCTGGGAGGCGCCTTATCCTCCTGAAACCTCCTAGCCTGCGACCGCGACACGCGTTCCCGAACGGCTGACATTCGACCCCCCGTTTCCGCAGTGACTCCGCTTCATGGCCACTGAGGGCGCACTCTCGACGCTGTCGCGATACGAGGCGCTCTTCGAGCTCTCCAGCGAAGTAAACGCTTCGACGGATATCGCGCAGGTGGGCGAGCTCCTCGTGCGCCGACTGAAGTACGTCGCGGACGTGTTTTCGTGGCGCTACTTCAGCCTCGAACCCGAGGGCCCGCACGCCGCCGGTCAGCGGGTTGCCATCGTGGTGGATGGCTTCCGCGGACGGGCAAGCGTGAGCCAAATCCCGGTCGATGAGCTGTGCGGCGTCGAGGTGGACCTGTGGAAGGGGAGGAAGTCGCGCTTCCTCGGCGGAGAGGAGCTGGAAGGCGCGAAGCAGACGCTCCCCGAGCATTTTCGCAAACCCACCATCGTGCAGGTTTACGTCTGCCCGCGCTTTGGCACCGGCAGGCTCGAGAGCATGCTGCTCTACAGCAAGTTGCGGAGCCCCTTCAACGAGCTCGACGTCAAGTTCCTGACGCTGGCGTCCGAGATATTCCACGGCAAGGTGTACCTGCTGTGGGAGCAGCAGAAGATGCGCGATCTCGAGACGGCCTACCTGCAGCAGGAGATCACGCTGCGGCAGAGCGAGAAGCTCGCCACACTCGGCAGGCTGAGCGCCGGGATGGCCCACGAGCTGAACAATCCCGCCGCCGCCGCGCAACGAGGTGCGGAGCAGCTTCGTGAGGAGATCGAGCGGCTCGCTCAAGTCGAACGCAGGCTCGGGAAGGCGGAGCTGAGTGAGGGACAGGCCCGAGTACTGGAGGATCTGACGGCGCTCACTAGAGAGCGGATTCGGGAGCCCATCGACTTGGATCCGCTGAGGCGCAGCGACCTCGAGGCCGAGATGGAGACGTGGCTGGAACAGCGCGGTGTGCCGGAGGCGTGGCATTTTGCGCCGACGCTGGTTGCGATTGGCGTTGGCCGGACCGAGCTCGCTGAGATCGCGCAGGATTTGGGTGACGAAAGGCTGGCAACGGCTCTCGCATCCGTCACCTGTACATACGCTGCGCAGTCGCTGATGTCCGAGATTCGCGAGGGCGCTGGGCGGATTTCGGAGATCGTCAAGGCACTCAAGTCGTACACGTACCTCGATCAGGCGCCCGTCCAGGACGTGGATATTCACGAAGGGCTGAACGACACGCTGGTCATGATGCGTGGCAAGCTGACGGAGGGCGTGACGGTTCGCCGACAGTTCGACACGGACTTGCCGCGGATTCAGGTTGTGGGGAGCGAGTTGAATCAGGTATGGACGAACATAGTGGACAACGCTTTGAGCGCGATGCAGGGCGAGGGAACGCTGACCCTCAAGACCTTCAGGAAGGATCCATGGGTCGTCGTTCAGATTGAGGACGACGGACCGGGGATTCCCCAGGATGTGCAGCCAAAGGTGTTCGACCCGTTCTTCACGACAAAACCGCCTGGAGAGGGGACGGGCCTGGGGCTCAACATCAGCCACAGCATCGTAGTGCAGCGACACGGGGGAGAGATCGCGGTCCGATCGAAACCCGGAGCAACCTGCTTCGAGGTCAGGCTTCCCCTGGAGGCCGACCTCGATCAGACGTCTAAAGTCCAAGGAGATCAATGATGTCGGAGCCGGTCATCATGACGGTGGACGATGACCCGCAGGTCTGCAACGCCATCGAACGCGATTTGCGGCGGCAGTACCGGCCGGATTATCGGATTTTCAAGGCCACGTCGGGCCGGGAAGCCCTGAACGCTGCGGAGGCGTTGAAGCAGCGGAACGACACGGTGGCGCTCTTCCTGGCCGATCAGCGCATGCCGGAGATGACGGGGGTCGAATTCCTTGGGCAAGCCGTCGAGATCTTCCCGGAGGCCAAGCGCGTGCTGCTGACGGCGTATGCGGATACCGAGGCCGCCATCAAGGCCATCAACGACGTCGCTCTGGACTACTACCTGCTCAAGCCGTGGGATCCGCCGGACGAGAAGCTGTACCCGGTCGTGACCGACCTCCTGGGGGACTGGCAGGCCGCTTACCAACCCGTTTTCGAGGGCATTCGCGTAGTGGGCAACCAGTGGGCGCCGGCATCCCACCAGGTGAAGGAGTTCCTCGCCAGAAACAACATTCCCTACCTCTGGCTCGATGTGGAAATGAGCGACGAGGCCCGGCAGCTGATCGAGGGCACCGGTACGACCAGGCCGGAGCTGCCCTGTCTGTTCTTCCCGGACGGGTCCGTACTCTCCAAACCCGACAACCGCGAGATCGCCCAGCGTGCGGGGCTGCAGACGATCGCCGACAGGCCGCTGTACGACCTCATCATCGTGGGAGCGGGACCGGCTGGACTGGCGGCGGCCGTGTACGGTGCCTCGGAGGGTCTGCGTACCCTGGTGGTAGAGCGGCAGGCCGCGGGGGGCCAGGCTGGAACGAGTTCGCGTATCGAGAACTACCTGGGGTTCCCCGCCGGATTATCGGGTGCGGAACTCGCCCGCCGGGCCGTGACGCAAGCGCGCCGCTTCGGCGCGGAGATTCTCACGGCACAGGAGGTAGTGGGCCTGGAGGCGGACGGTCCGACCCGTATGGTGCGACTGAGTGATGGCAACGAGCTGCACTGCCGGGCAGCCGTCATTGCGACCGGCGTTTCGTACCGGCAGCTCCAGGCTGAAGGCGTTCAGCGCCTGAGCGGCGCCGGAGTGTACTACGGTGCCGCAATGGGCGAAGGCGAGTCGGTTCGGGGAAAGGACGTGTACATCGTAGGTGGGGCGAATTCCGCGGGTCAGGCCGCGATGTACTTCTCGAGGTTTGCCAAGAACGTGACGATGCTGGTGCGGGGCAAGTCGCTCTCGAGTACGATGTCCCAATACCTCATCGACCAGATTGGCGAGACCGGCAACATATCCGTATGCACGGAAACCAAAGTGCACGAAGCCAGAGGTGAGGATCGGCTCGACGAGCTGGTGTTGTCGCTGGAGGGGGGACGATCCACCAAGACCGTTCCGGCAAGCGGGCTCTTCATCTTCATCGGTGCGGTGCCGCACACCGAGTGGCTGGGCGACACGGTTGCGCGCGACGAGCACGGCTTCATCCTGTCGGGACCGGAGGCGCAGGTGGCCGCCGCCCAGCATGCCTCACGCGACATTCCCTCCCACCGGGTGCCGAGACGCTCCGCCGGTTGGCTTGCCGCTTCCACCACGGCTCTGGAGCCTCCTCCTAGTCACACTCCCTACCTGCTGGAGACGAGCCTCCCTGGCGTCTTCGTGGCGGGTGACGTTCGCCACGGATCGGTGAAGCGGGTCGCATCGGCGGTGGGGGAGGGCTCGATGGCAGTCATGTACGTCCACTTATACCTGAACTCCACCTGATCCCTTTCGTCGCTTCCTGTCTTTGCCGACCATGTCCGCTACCGATCTCGTTGACCGCCTGGCAGCGCTGCCCCACTTGGATGGGGTACCGCGTGAGGAATTGGAGTGGCTCGTCGCGCACGGCACATTCGAGGCCCACGAGGCGGGCCACGTGGTCGGCGCCAAGGGCACGCGCATTAAGAAGCTCTGGCTGATCATCTCCGGACATGTCGCAATCCGAGTGGACCGAGGGGTCGGACCAAGGCTGGTGACGGAATGGCACGCCGGTGAAGTCACCGGAATGCTGCCGTACTCCCGGATGAGGGGACCGCCGGGTGACAACTACTGTGCCGAAAGGACCGAGGCCCTCGCTGTTCATGAAGAGCATTTCCCGGAGATGGTCTACCACTGTCCGGCGTTCACGGCATACACGGTCCACACCATGCTCGACCGCGCGCGCGACTTCAACACCAGCGCCCTGCAGGACGAGAAGATGGTGTCACTCGGGAAGCTTGCGGCGGGTCTCGCCCACGAGCTCAACAACCCGGCTTCTACGGTGAAGCGCGGCGCCAATCTGCTGCTGCAAGACCTCTCGCAGTTGGACTCCGCGTCGCGAGCGCTCAGCGCCCCCAGTCTCACCAGCGAGCTGTTCGACGCGATCGAGCAGGCGTGCCAACTCTGCCTGAGCAGACCCGACCGAGGCGAGCTGAGCCCACTCCAACGGGCGGACCGTGAGGACGAGATCTGCGACTGGCTCAAGCGCCATCAGGCCGATCCGGATCATGCGGCGACACTTGCCGATACCGCCGTCACGATCGAGGCGCTCGATTCCCTAGCGAGCGTAGCTTCGGGCGACACACTCGATGCTGCCGTTCGCTGGCTCGCCGCACGAGGCGCGACGCACGCGCTTGCCACCGACATCGAGCAGGCCGCGATACGGATCTATGAGCTGGTGACGGCGGTCAAGAGATTCA
>JBDHJM010000037.1:0-25012 GCA_039586895.1 Gemmatimonadota bacterium
CTGCGTACCGATCCCGCTTGGGCGGCTGAGCCGGGGCCCGGGCGGCGCTGGCCCTGTCCCGCACCTCGGCGAGCTTCGCTGTGAGTGCCGCGTCACCGGGCTTGCCCGCGAGCAGCTGCTCGTAGACGCCCGCCGCCTCGGCGTAGAGCCCCTGGTTGGCATAGACCCCCGCCATGGTCTCCGTGACCACCGGCTCGGGCTCCGCGTCCGCAGCGGGCTCCGGAGGCTCTTGCTCGGGCATTATCAGCGGCAGCGCCTCCTTGGCCGCGACGGGCTCCGGTTCGGGTGCCGCTTCAGATACTTCCGGTTCAGGCGCGGGCTCCGGCTCGGGCGCCGCTTCGGCCACTACCGGTTCCGGCTCGGGCTCTGGTTCGGGCTCCGGCTCCGGCTCCGGCTCCGGCTCAGCGGCCGCCGCCTCAGCAGGCGCCTCTTCGGCCTCGCTTGCGGCCGCTTCCTCGACGGGCGCCTCCTCGGCCGGAACCTCCTCTGCAGCTGCAATCGTGGGCTCGAAGCCCGACACCGGCTCCGGCTCCTCCGCAGGCTCCTCCGGCGGCACGTCCAGCCCCTCGACCGGAGGTGGAAGCTCCCGCTCCTCGACTCCTACTTCCGGAACCTCCTCCTCCTCGATGCCCGGCAGCAGGTGCGCGGGTGAGTCGAGGCTGTTCTCGTGGGCGTGCTGCGCCTCTTCCAGGTCCTCACTGGAGATCTGGTGCGAGATGCGGTCGCCTGCGTCCCAGGCCAGCTCCTCGTCGAACGAGCCTATCTGCAGGCCGCCCATCTCCACGCCACCCTCTTCGCCCTTCTCCGCCTCGGTCTCGGCCGTCTGGAGTCCGTCGACTGCGTCCTCCTCGGCAGCCGTCTCTATCACGAACTCGGTCTCGGCTGCGTCGTCCTTCGTTTCCAGGCCGGCGACGGGCTGGACCTCGACAGGCTCCTCGGCGGGGGCCTCCTCCGGCTCCTCCACAGGGGAGGGAGTACCGGGTACGATGTCGAGTGTCACCTCCTCCACAACGCTCTCGGGTGCCGGCTCCGCCGCAGCTTCCTGCTCGGCGGGCGTCTCCGTCTTCATCTCGTCGGCGATAGCGAGCGGGTCGAAGGGGGCCTCGGGGTCAGCCATGGGTGCCGGGGGCGTCGCCTCGACCGGAGCAGGCTCCGTGGGCTCCTCCGCAGGCTGCTCCAGAGGCTGCTCCGCAGACTCGGCGGGCGCCGCGGCCAGCACCTCCAGCGCCTGCTGCGCCTCCTCGTTCATCGGATCCACCTCAAGGAGCCGCTCCAGCCAGTGACGCGCATCCGCGTGGTCGCCCCTACCCTCCGCGATGTCGCTCAGCGCTCGGATCGCGATGATGTTCTCCGGGTCGAGGCCCAGGACGCGCTGGAACGCCGTCGCCGCCTCGTCGTGCTGCTGCTTGTCGAGGAGGCAGCGCCCCAGCACGATGTGACCGCTCGTGTAGTTGGGGCGCTTCTCGATCCAGGTGTTGAGAATGTCGAGAGCCATGTCGAGCTCGCCCGCCTTGCGATAGGCGTCGGCCAGCGCGGCAAACCACTGCTCCGGTTTCTCCCCGAAGCGCTGCTCGAGTTTCTCTATCTCACTCTGGTAGGCCATGGGCTAGGCGCGGAAGGAGAGTGTGTGATGATGCCCCGAAACTAGTGCTCTTTAGGCGAGTGTCAACAGCGGAACGCCCCTTCCCCGCTTGAGATTCCGCGTTGTCCCGCTTAGACTTAGCCGCTCTCAGACGGACTGGCAGGGGTAGCTCGACATGATGCGAACAATGCGCGGGATCGCGCCCTGGATCATGGTCATCGTGGCCGTCAGCTTCGTGGGCTGGATGGTGTTCGAGGTGGGCATGGACGTCACCGGCCAGACCTCGGGCGGCATAGTGGACGAGGTCGCGCTTGTGAACGGGCGGCCGATCGACTTCCAGACGTTCTCGGTGGCGGTGCGCCAAACCACTGAACAGCAGCGGCAGGCCGGTGCGCCGACTCCCTCTAACATGACGGAGCAGCGGCAGCTGGAAGACCAGGTCCTGGAGCAGCTCATCCAGGAGATCCTGCTCGCAGAGGAGTACGAGCGGCGCGGCATCACCGTGTCGGACGAGGAGATCAGGCAGCTGCTGCTCAACGCGCCGCTGCCCGAGATCCAGAACATCGAGATCTTCCAGACCGAGGGCCAGTTCGACCTGGCCAAGTACCAGCGGTATCTCACTTCCGGGGCGGATCCGGGCTTCGCCCTCGCGCTGGAGCAGCGCTACCGCAACGAGCTTCCGCGCATCAAGCTGATGGAGCAGGTCACCGAAGACGTCTACGTCTCCGACGCGAAGCTGTGGCGCATGTTCCGCGACCGTGCCGACTCGGCGACCGCCACGGTGGTGGCCGTCGTGCCGCAGGTGGCGGTTGACCCCGCAGCGGTGCGGATCACGGAGGAGGACATCGAGCGCTACTACCGCGACCACCTCGACGAGTTCGAGCGTCCCGCGCAGGCGTTTCTCAGTTACGTCGAGATCTCGCGCCGGGCCGCTGCAAGTGACTCGGCTGCGGCTCTGGAGCGTGCCCAGTCGGTGCGCCAGGAGATCGTGGACGGCACCGAGTTCGAGCTGGTGGCCGCCCGCGAGTCGGCCGACTCGGGCAACCGCGAGCTGGGCGGCGATCTCGGCGACGTGCCCTGGGGCAGCTTCGTGCCGCCGTTCGAGGACGCAGTACGGGCGATGCGGCCCGGGCAGATCTCGCAGCCGGTGCTGACCCCCTTCGGCTACCACGTCATCAGGCTGGAGGCGTTGTCGGACAGCGGATTCCACGTGCGCCACATCCTGATCCCCATCGAGCTGTACGGGGACCACCTCGAAGAGGTGGACCGGCGCGCCGATTCGCTGGACGTGCTGGCCGCGGACCAGGATGACCCGACCGCGCTCGACAGCGTGGCGGCAATACTCGGCCTCCAGGTGGGGACGGCACCGCCCGTGTACGAGGGCGCGCGCCTGGAGCTGGGCCGCTATCTGCTGGGAGATCCCTCGATCTGGGCGTTCGACGCTTCGTCGGGGCAGACCTCTCCCGTCATCGAGGCCGATTGGGCGTACTACGTGTTCCGTCTGGATAGCCTGGTGCCCGTCGGAGTCCCCCCGCTGGAGGAGATCCAGAGGGAGGTGGCGATCGCCACCCAGCGCGAAGTGCTCCTGATGGCAGCGCGCGACGTGGCCGACAGCATTGTGGGAGCCGCGCGCGGGGGAGCTACGCTAGAGCAGGCGGCCGCACCGCACGGGCTCACTGCCCAGACGGTGGGACCTTTCAGCCGCGTGAGCCCGAGTCCGGTCTTGCGCGATACACCCGAGGCGGTAGGGGCCGCGTTCGGCCTGGCGCCCGGTGCAGTCGGTGGGCCCTACGAGTCGGAGATGGCGTTCTTCATTATCGAGGGCGTATCGGTGCAGCGGGGCGACTCGGCCACCTTCCTGGGGCAGCAGGAGGCGCTGCGGGCAGAACTGATCCGCCAGGCGCGGGAGGCCCGCGCGCAGCTGGTGTTCAGCTCGCTGCGGCAGCAGGCCGACGTCGTGGACCGCCGCGCCGAGATCCGGCGCCAGCTGCAGCAGGCGCCCGAGACTGGACCCTTCCCAACCAGCCCGCTCGGGTTCTAGCACCACCCCGCTCCATGCGAGAAACGCCGCGGCCATCGCCGCGGCGTTTCTCGTTTCAGTGGCCCGTGCCCCCGCCCCGGGGACGCGTTACTCGGACAGCTTCTTGGGCTCCCCCGCCCGCTCCGATTCTGCCGGCGCATCCATTTGGCGCGACGAGGGCAGGCTGTCCACATCGCTCGACTCGACGCTGTCCTTCACCTCGCGGATGCTCTTCTTGAACTCCTTGATGCCCTTGCCCATCGAGGAGCCGATCTCCGGCAGCCGCTTGGCGCCGAACACGAGCAGCAGGATGAGCATGATGACGAGAAGCTCGGTGACGCCCAGGTTGAATGGCATGTTTCGCCTCGCAGGTCTAGAACAGCGATCTCGCCAGCAGGTACGCCAGCACGACTCCAACGAGTCCGAGCAGGGACACCTGCAGGGCGAGCGGCCCTATCGTCAAACTGAAGATAATCAGGTCCAAGTGCAACGGACCGACCGACGGAGTCACCGTCCAGGTAAAGAACTCCTTGGCCGGGCCCTCGGGCAGGAACCGCTTGAGCAGGGCCGAAAGGAACCCCCCCAGCACGAAGCCGATGGCGAGCACACCGACGTAGAAGGTGGGACGGCGCGGTCCGATCGCCATCAACTCTGCCGCTCCACCACGTAGGAGATGCAGTCGCGCAGGCAGTCGCGCGCGCGGCCCGGCGGCAGCGTCTCGAGGTCGGCCTCGGCCAGCGCCGCGAACTCCTGCGCCCGCACCCGCGCCGCCTCTATCCCGCCGCGCTCCCGCACGATGTCCACGACCTCGCTGATGGCCGCCTCCGACGGCGTCGGGTCGGCCATGAGGTCGCGCACCACCTGCTGTTCGGCTTGGCTCATGCGCGGCAAGGCGTCAATCAGCGGCAGCGTGATCTTGTGTTCGTGCAGGTCGAGCCCTGCCGGCTTGCCGGTCACGTCCTCGCTGCCGGTGTAGTCGAGCAGGTCGTCGACGATCTGGAACGCCATGCCCAGGTTGCGCCCGAAGCGCTGGAGCGGCTCCCGGAACGTGCGGCCGGCGTCCAGCGTGCCCACCTCGCACGCGCCCGACATGAGTGACGCAGTCTTTGCGTCGATGAGCGTGTCGTAGTCGTCCTGCGAGAACGAGAGCGCGTCGTGCGCCGTGATCTCGCGCATCTCGCCCACCGTCATCTCGTTGGTCACTCGGCTCATCACGCGCAGCGGCTCGAGGTCGTTCAGCCGCACCAGCTCTACGACCGCCCGCGAGTAGAGGTAGTCGCCCATGATGACCGCGATCTCGTGAGTGAACAGGGAGTTCACCGTGGGCTGGCCGCGGCGCAGCGCGGAATGGTCCACCGAGTCGTCGTGGATCAGCGTGGCGAGGTGGATCAGCTCCACCACCGCTCCCAGGGTGACCATGCGCTCGCGCATGCCGCCGGTCGCCTGGGCGGCGAGCAGCAGCAGCGTGGGGCGGAACATCTTGCCCCGGATGCGGAGCAGGTGCTGGTTCACGTCGTCTATCAGGGGAAACTCGGCCGCTATGATGCGGCCAAGCTCGGCGAAGACCCGGTCCAGGTCTTCGCGCACCGGCTCCTGGATGGCGGCAAGGGACACCGGCGCCAGCTGGGGTCCCACGCGTCAGCCCCCCGCGCCTGCGAGGTCCTTCACCCGCTCGCTGACGTCCTGGAACTTGATGTCGATGGCGAACACGCGCTGGTAGCTTCCCAGCGCCTCCGCGGTGCGGCCCTGCTCCTGCTCGCAGCGCCCCAGCCAGTACAGCAGACCGATCATCCCCTCGTCGCCGCCCCGCTCGGTCTCGACCGCGCGGCGCAACACGGTGCCGGCCACGGAGAACTGCCCCTTCTCGAAGAAGCACAGTCCGAGAGCCTCCGCCGCGCGCAGCCGGCCCTGCTGGGAGCGCAGCGCTTTCTGGAACGAAGAGATTGCCTCGTCGAGCAGCCCCATCTCCTTGAAGGCGATGCCCAGATCGTAGTGTGCCTGCCAGTCCTCCTCGTCCACGTTCTGCTCGATGCCCTTCTTGAACTGGCTGAGCATCTCTTCGAAGTCCTTCTGTTCGTCCCCGGTCGGCTCCTCCTCCTCGATCCGCATCCGGGTGTCCTTGACCGGGACGGAGATCTCCTCCTCGAACACCAGCGCGCCGAGGTCCACGAAATCGCTGCTCGGTGCGGCGGCCGCCGCCGCCGGCTCCTCCGCTGCAGGCGCCTCCGGCTCTGCGGGCGCGGCCGGCCCGGGTGCGGTCGGCTCCAGCGTCTGCAGGCCGAGCTGAGCCCGCTCGTTGTCGGGATCGTGCTCCATCACGCGCTGGTACACGGCCCGTGCGCGCTCGGCCGCGCCCGTCCGGAACAGTGCGTCGGCCAGCCCCAGGTAGGCCTCGGCCAGGCGGTCCTTGGCGCCGCGCCGGAACGCGAACTCGACGAGCTTCTGGTGGTGGCGCACGCTGTTGGGATCGAGCCGCAGGATCTCCTCGGCGAGCGACTCGGCGTGGCGCCAGTCCTCGCCGTGCTCGTGCAGCTCGAGCGCGATGTCCAGTTCCTCCAGCCCCCGCTCCCGGTCGCCGGCCTCCATGAGCGCCTCGCCCAGCGCACGGTGCAGCGCGGGGTCGTCAGGATCGTCCGCCACCCGATTCTCCAGCTCGTCCAATCCGGTGGGGATTGCTGCGGCTGCAGCTGCGGCGGCGGCGGCTTCCACCTCGGCCGCGAGCATGTCGGTGGTCTGGCGCTCGACGATCGCCTCTTCCGCAGGCTGCTCCTCCACCGCAGCGCCGATGCCCTCGGGAACGGGG
Organism: Gemmatimonadota bacterium; assembly: GCA_039586895.1. GTDB lineage: Bacteria > Gemmatimonadota > Gemmatimonadetes > Gemmatimonadales > GWC2-71-9 > WVYX01. The sequence continues at coordinate 6,406 of JBDHJM010000037.1, forward strand.
GTGTCGCCGAAGTGCACTTCGCGGATCGAGGGGCTCAGATAGTCGTCGTGCGCGGGCGGTGCGGCCGCCGCACCCTGGGCCGCCGGGGCCGCGGGAGCCGCGGGCTCCGTTGGCCGCGCGGCCGCCTGCTCTTCCCCGATCCCGGCACTTAGGTCGAGGTCCGGCACATCGAGCTCGTCCGAGGCCGCGGCGGGTGCCGCCGGCGCGGCCGTCTCCTGCGCCTCCGCGGGGGGCTCGATGATGGCATCCGGCGGCACGAACCCTTCGGAGACCCGCTCGGTCTCCGGCGCCACCTCCGGCTCCACTGCGGGCGGGGCCGCCGCGGCCACCTGATCATCCTGCGGCGGCTCGATCATGGCGTCGGGCGGCACGAACCCTTCCGAGACCCGCTCCATGCCCTCCACCTCGGCCGTGTCGGGCTCCACCGCCGCTGCGGTCGCCTCCTCCTCGGTGACGATGTGGTCGACGGGCACGTCCTCCGCCGCGACTCCCTCACCCACGGTGGTGGGCTCGATGTCTAGTGAGGCTACCTCCTCCCGGGCGGGCGCTTCGAATTCGCTGCCCGCGTCCAGGCCCGAGATCTCCTCCACCGCAAGATCCGGCACCAGGTAGTCCGCCGAGCCGCGCTCCAGCTCGATCGGCTCGATGGGCGCCGCCGGCTCGGCCGCCTCCTCCTCCGCCACCGCCGTGGGCTCTATCTCGATTGCGGGAGCCGCCTCCTCGACCACCGGCTCCTCGACGACGGGCTGCTCGGCGGCCACCTCTTTGGCGGGCGGCTCGGCTACGGCCGCGGGAGCCTCCGGCTCAGCCGGACTGTCGTCCAGGTCCAGGAAGACCAGCTCACTGGTCTTGAGGCCCTCCTTGGCCTTCCGCTGCGGCGCCTCGCCCGCCTCGAAGTCCGGGTCGATCGCCTTGATCTTGCCGAGTGTGTCGCGGCTCTTCCGCTGGTCACCCTTGGCCTCGAGCTCGTGGTACAGCTTCTCGAGCTGCTCCTTGGCCTCCTCGGTGCGTGCGGCCGCCTTGAGTTGTTCGGCCAGCAGGAGCCGGAGCTCCTCGCTGTCCGGCGAGAGGTCGGCAAACTCCTTGAGCGCGGTGAAGGCTTCATCCACCTGCCCGGTGCGCTCCATGCGCTCGGCGTACTCGAGCAGGTTCTGCTTCGCCTCGGCGACGAAGCCGCGCTGCACCATCAGCTTGGCGAGCTTGAGATAGACGGGCGTGCGCCCCGGAGCGTTGCGCAGGATCTTGTTGCACAGAGCGATGGCGTTGTTGACGAGGCCGCTCTCCTCGTAGAAGCCAACCGCTCGCTCGTAGGTCTCGACCGCGGCCTGCGTGTTGCCCTTCCTCACGTACAGGTCGCCCAGCTTGTTGAACAGAGCCAGATCCTTCTCCAGCTCGGGGGTTCCCTCGAGCTGCCTCAGGATCTTGCCGTACTGTTCGATGGCCTTGTCGAGCTGGTCCTTGGCCTCGAACTTGCGTGCCTTGTCCTTCGCCTTTTCGATGTTCAGCGTGGACCTCGACGGGCTGTGCGTGATGCTGGGCGCGGCTTGGAAGTTGCCAACTGCTTCAAACTATGAAATTTAGGGAGCCCATGCGAGGGTGACAAGCCGATCCTGCCACCCACACCTCAGCGATCAGATTGGTGCCGTACCAGTACACCGCCTCGCGCCAGTCGCGCACCGCGGCGAGCGCCAGGTCTGCTCTGAACCCGGGTGCGATCTGCCCCCTTGTGTGGGCCTCGCCCACGGCTGCCGCCGCGTTCACGGTGATCGCGGTGATCGTCTCGGCCGGCACCAGGCCGCACTGCGAGGCCGCGAGCGTAGCCATCAGCGGCAGGCTCATCCCGGGTGAGCTGCCCGGGTTGAAGTCGGTGGCCAGCGCCACGGCCGCCCCGGCGTCGATCAAGCGCCGGCCAGGCGCCTGCCGCTTCTGGCCCAGGAAGGCCATCGTCCCGGGAAGCAGCACGGCCACCGTCTCGCTCCCCGCCAATGCCGCGATGCCGGCATCGGAGATGGCGGCCAGATGGTCGGCGCTGGCCGCCCCCAGCTCGGCCGCCAGCTCGGCACCGCCCGACGGATCGAGCTCGTCCGCATGCAGCTTGGCCCGCATCCCGTGCCGCGCAGCCGCCTCCAGCACGCGCCGCGACTGCTCGACCGTGAAGACCCCGGGCTCGCAGAACACATCGCAGTAGCGGGCCACGCCCTGGCTCTCCACGGCGGGGAGCATCTCGTGCACAACGAGATCCACGTAGTCGTCGGCGCGCGGCCTGTACTCCTCTGGCACTTCGTGCGCGCCCAGGAACGTGGGCACTATGGCCGGACCGCCCTCCGCGGCCACTGCCGCGATGACCTCCAGTTGCTTGAGCTCCGCCTCGAGCTCGAGCCCGTATCCGGACTTCACCTCCACGGTCGTGGTCCCGTTGGCCAGCAGGTGCTGCAACCGGCGCCGCGTCAGGTCGGTGAGCTCCGCCGCGTCGCGCTCGCGTACGTCGCGCACCGAGGAGAGGATGCCCCCACCGGCGGCGGCGATCTCTTTGTAGCCGACACCGCGCGCGCGCCGTTCCTGATCGGCAGTGCGGGCCATCCCGAACACGGCGTGCGTGTGACAGTCCACGAAGCCGGGAAACAGCACGCCGTCCACCTCGCGGATCTCGGCGTCGCCGGCATCCGCGGACAGTTCTGCGTAGGGTCCCACCGCCGCGATCGCGCCGTCGGCGCCCACCAGCACGGCGGCGTCCTCCAGTACGCCCAGCTCGGCCATGTCGGCGCCGCGCCGCGCCCGGGCGGGCCCGCGGCAGGTAACGACCTGGCTCGCCCCGACGATGAGCGTGCTCACCCGGCGGACTCCCGCATGGGAAGTTGAATTCCGTGGCGCTCAGCCGCAGCGAGCGCTTCCGGATAGCCCGCGTCGGCGTGCCGCGCGACTCCGATCCCCGGATCGTTGTTGAGCACGCGCTCCAGACGCTTGGCCGCCGCGTCGGTACCGTCCGCCACGATCACCTGCCCCGCGTGCAGGCTGTTCCCGATGCCCACCCCTCCCCCGTGATGGAACGAGACCCATGACGCGCCCGACACCGCGTTCAGCAGAGCGTTCAGGATGGGCCAGTCGGCGATGGCGTCGGAGCCGTCTTTCATTCCCTCGGTCTCGCGGAACGGCGACGCCACCGAGCCGGTGTCCAGGTGATCCCGTCCGATCACGATGGGAGCGGATATCTCGCCGTTCCCGACCAGCTCGTTGAGAGCGAGCCCGAACTTGGCGCGCTCACCCATCCCCAGCCAGCAGATGCGCGACGGCAGTCCCTGGAACGCCACCTGCTCGCGCGCTTTGCGGATCCAGCGCGCCAGGTGCTCGTCCTCGGGGAACAGCTCCAGCACCAGGTCGTCGGTGCGGTACAGGTCTGCCGGATCGCCAGACAGCGCGGCCCAGCGGAACGGCCCCTTCCCCTCGCAGAACAGCGGCCGGATGTACTCGGGCACGAAGCCGGGGATCTGGAACGCGTCCTCCACGCCAGCGTCCATTGCCTCAGTGCGGATGTTGTTGCCGTAGTCGAACGTGATCGCACCCCTGTCCTGCAGGTCGCGCATCGCGCGCACGTGCACGGCAATGGACTGCTGCGCGCGCTTCACGTACTCGGCCGGGTCCTTGCTGCGCAGTGCGACCGCCTCGTCGAGCGTGATTCCCGCCGGCACGTAGCCGTGCAGCGTGTCGTGCGCCGAGGTCTGATCGGTGAGCACGTCAGGCACCCAGCCGCGCTCGACCATCGCGGGCAGCACGTCGGCGCAGTTGCCGAGGAGTCCCACCGACAGCGGCTCGCCCTTCTCCTTCGCTTCCGACGCGCGCGCCCAAGCCTCGTCGAGCGAGTCGGTCATCACGTCGAGGTACCTGGTCTCGAGCCGCCGCTCGATGCGCGCCGGATCCACTTCGACGGCCAGCATCACGCCATCGTTCATCGTGGCCGCCAACGGCTGGGCGCCGCCCATTCCGCCGAGTCCGCCCGTCACGACGATGCGCCCCTTGAGCGAGCCGCCGAACTGGCGTGAGGCCAGCGACCCAAACGTCTCGTAGGTGCCCTGCAGGATCCCCTGCGTGCCGATGTAGATCCAGCTCCCGGCGGTCATCTGGCCGTACATGGTGAGGCCAGCCCGCTCCAGCTCGCGAAACCGGTCCCAGTTGGCCCAGCGCCCCACCAGGTTGGCGTTCGCGATGAGCACGCGCGGGGCGTCCTCGTGAGTCGGGAACACACCCACCGGTTTGCCCGACTGCACCAGCAGGGTCTCGTCGTTGCCGAGCCGCTTGAGCGCCGCCACGATCGCGTCGTAGGCTTCCCAGCTGCGGGCCGCCCGGCCGGTGCCGCCGTAGACGATCAGCTCCTGCGGCTTCTCGGCCACCTCGGGATCCAGGTTGTTCATCAGCATCCGCAGTGCGGCTTCCTGGATCCAGCCGCGGCAGCTGATGTCGGTGCCACGCGGCGCCCGCACAGTGCGTCCCGCCGTCGCCGTCGTCATACCAACGCCTCCCGAGCGGCCAGTGCGGCCACCCTCTCTATATCCGGTGTGAGCGGCCTGTCGCCGGCCAGCGGCTCGACCAGCTCGCGCAGGCGCTGCTGCATGCGTGCCACGCCGCCGCCCGGCTTCAGCGGCTTGCGGTGTTCGAGCCCCTCGGCCGCCGCGATCAGCTCACACGCCACCACTCGCTGAGCGTTCTTCAGCACACGGCGTGCTTTGAACGCCGCCGCCATCCCCATCGGCACCACGTCCTCCTGGTTGCCGTCGGTGGGGATGGACTGCACGCTCGCCGGTGTGCTCAGCGTGCGGCACTCTGCAGCGAGAGCCGCTGCCGTGATCTGCGCCATCATGAGTCCCGAATTGAGCCCTGCGTTCTCGGTCAGGAACGGCGGCAGCCCGTGCGAGGTCTCCGGGTTCATCAGCCGGTCCAGCCGCCGCTCGGCGAGCCCGGCCAGCGTCGTGAGCGCGATCGCGAGCATGTCGAGCGCCAGCGCCACCGGCTGGCCGTGAAAGTTACCGCCCGAGAGCACGTCGCCGTCGAACAAGAGCGGATTGTCCGTGGAGGCATTGAGCTCGATCGCGACGACGCCCGCCGCATACTCGACCGTGTCGGCGACCGGCCCCAGAACTTGCGGCGTACAGCGCAGGCTGTAGGCGTCCTGTACGCGGGGGTCGTCCTCGCGGTGCGACTCGCGGATCTCGCTCCCCGCCAGCAGCTCGCGCAGCAGCGCCGCCGCACGCACCTGTCCGGGGTGCGGCCGTGCCGCATGGATCCGCTCGTCGAACGACGTCGGTGTTCCGAGCAGCGCCTCCAGGCTCATCGCGGCTGCGCCCAGCGCGGTGCGCCACAGGTTGCCGGCGTCGTGCACCAGGAACGCCAGCACGGAGGTCTGCACCTGCGTGCCGTTGATGAACGCCAGCCCCTCCCGGGCCTGGAACTCGACGGGCTCGATGCCTGCAGCGCGCATCGCGTCTGCGGCACCGACGCGTGCGGAGCCGCCTGCGCCGCGCGGTGACGTGTCGGCTACGTCCACCTCTCCCTCACCCATCATCGCGTGCGCGATGTGCGACAGCGGAGCCAGGTCGCCGCTCGCTCCCACACTGCCCTGCTCCGGCACTACCGGGTGGATGCCCGCATTGAGCATGGCGGCAATGGTCTGCGGCACAACGGCCCGCGCACCGCTCGTCTCCCGCAGCAGCACATTGGCACGCAGCAGCATGGCCCCGCGCACAACCTCGGCGGGCAGCGGATCGCCCACGCCCGCAACGTGACTGCGGATCAGGTTGCGCTGCAGCTCGAGCAGCTTGTCGTCGGGGATCGGCACGTTGGCCAGCTTGCCGAAGCCGGTGTTTACCCCGTAGATGGCCCGCCCGGTGGCCATCAGCTCCTCGACTGCGGCGCGGGCGCGGTCGGCCCGCTGCGCGGCCTCGGCGGCGATCTCCACCCGCGAGAAGTCGCGCGCGACGGCGATCACGTCGGAGACGGTCAGGTCCTGGCCGGTGAGCGTTACGGGAGGCGGCATGGGAGGGGAATATAGAGCGGCGAGCGGGGTGCTCGGCAGGGGATGGTGCTAGCTCATCACCTGGAGGCTTGGCAGGGAGACTCTCCCTCTCGAGCCAACGAACCTGTAACGCGGCCCTCCTACATATAGCCTGCCCCACGTTCTGAGGCTCGTTCGGGAAAGTCCCCCTGCCTCGCCTCCACTCTGATGATTCTGGATGAGCCCCCGAGCCTACCGCTCGGCGCCCGTTGAGTCCTTAATGGGAGCCAGCCGCCGGAACAGTCCGTTGATCTCTTGGGCGCTCAGGTTGGCCGCCGGCCCCCCGAGGAAGAGGGCGGCGGCCGCGGAAAGAACAACGAGCTTCATGCCGTTAATGCGCGATCACGACCCCCTTCAGGCCAACCGGCTTCAACCCACCCCCGATGGCCAGCTCCGGGTTCCCCGGGTCGGTCTGGAACGACCAGTCGAATACGACGTAGTCCGTGCCGACGTGGCTCACACGGATGCCGCCGTAGCGTGCGAAGCCGTCGCCGCCGTCCATCTCGAACACGTAGCCATGGCCGACAACTGCTTCATGATCGCCGCGCGCGTAGCCGGTCTTCGGCGCGTAGTCGATTACCGTCAGGTCCTCGACGAAGCCCATGTCCAACATCGCAGTCGTGGCGATCACCGGCCTGAAGTAGAAGCGCCCGCCGATCCGCGTGATGCGGAAGTCGATGTCCGTGCGGTTGCCGTCCAGCACGAGACCCAGCTCGGTGCGGCTGGCCAGGCGGTCTCCGTTGCTGTCGAACCAGAAGCGGAAGCCGGCCAGCGCGGCATCGGCCTCGATGGCCGCCATCATCACGTTGCGCGAGTCGGGGCGTGGGGTGTCGGCCCAGATGGGCGACCACAGGCTCTCCCAACCCTCGATGCTCTCAGCCGAAATGCCGAAGCAGCGCGGCTGGCCGTTGGGCAGTGCCCCCACGACGAACTCCGGCGCGATGGTGGTGCCCTCGAGCCCCCAGGCGCCGCAGACGGGGTTGTCCAGCGAGAAGTCCGCGCTGTAGACCCTGTACTGCTTGAAGCCGTTGGGCTCCGAGGCGAACGGGTTGTCCGACCACACCAGGTAGATCGCCTCGTCGAGGCTCGTGCCCTCGAGCCACGCAGGCGACTGGAGCCGCAGGAACTCCTCCATGATCACGCTGGGGCTCGCGACTCCCTCGACGCCGCCGAAGTCCACCGGCACCACGAAGTACTCGAGGTGCGGCGGCCCGTTGTCGTGGAACGTGTTGGACGTGGTCTCACCGCGCAGCCCGAAGTCGGTGTTGAAGTCGGGCCGCGAATAGATGCGATAGGCGCCCAGGGCATCGCTCGTGATGTGATCCCAGAACAGCAGGATGCCCATCGGAGCGGCCGGGTCGCCACTCGGTTCGAGCTCGTAGAAGAAGTTGGTCGGTGCCGGCAGGACGGCTACGGGTACCGCCGTCTCGCTGCTGCAGCCCACCACGACCAGGGCTACCCCGAGCCCTACTAATGTGCGCCGCATACATCCTCCCCCGGCAGGGTTCTGCCACCCTAAGTAGCAGGGACCGTGCCGCCGGGTCGGATCGCCGTAACTAACTGCTATGTAATGACTTGAAGTCCGCCGAGCGGGTGCTGAGGGTGTCCCCCTGGGAGGACAGCCAGGGCCTAATTCACCGTCCTCTGATCGTACTGGAAGCGGATCTCGGGCTGGTCCCGGAGCGATATGAAGAAGTTGAAAGCCACGTTGCCGTTCGGCGCCTTGGTGAAGCCGAACGTCACACGCCAGCGGTGCAGGTCGCGGTCCAGCCGCAGCACGTGCTGCCCGAAGCGGTCCTCGGTGAAGTTGTACTGCGTGGTCCAGCTGACTCCCCAGTGCTCGGTGGGGGAGAACTGCACCGAGAAGCCGAGCACCTGGTTGCTGGGCGTGTCTATCGGATCGCTCTCTGGCGTCTCCAGGGTCCGGGTGCGCTGCAGGTCGTAGGTGATCGAGGCGCGGAAGCCGCCGGGGCGCGGGGTGTTGGTGGGCATGGTGAAGAAGTTCCGGTCCAGCCGCGTGGATGGACCCAGCGGACTGCCGGGTGGACTGAGCGGATCGCCCGACGACGGATCCAGCAGCTCCCCCGGCTCGGGCGGCTCCGGCGCGCTTTCGCGCGTCAGCGGCGACAGCAGGGCGCGGATCGTGTTGTCCGAGATGCTGAAGCGCATGGACATCGAGCGCATGAAGGGGTCGAACTGCGTGCTGTCGAACCCGACCACGCCCTTCCACAGGTCGTGCGTGAGCGTGAGCGAGAAGCCGCGCAGCAGCTCGCTGGTGAAGGTGTTGGTGAGCGTCTGGGTGGCCCAGCCCGTGCGTCCCTCCTGGCCCGCCTGCTCGAAGTCGTACGACATGGGCGAGGTCTGCCAGCTCAGCAGCTTCACCTTGCGGACCTGCTCGGTGCCCGTCGTGTCGTCGTCGCGCGGCTTGAGCTTGGCCTCGAACGTCTGGGACAGCCCCAGGTTTATACTGTGCACCGCGGCACTCGTGCGGCTGGTGCGCCCCGTGGGATCGATGGCGTTGTAGTAGTCCTCCGGGATCTCGGCCGAGGGAGCGTACTGCCAGTTGAAGATCGGCGACACGGCATGCCGCACCCTCGAGTACGGACCCACGCCGGGAAAGAACCCGAAGATCGTGGGGGTCAGTCCCGCGCTCATCGAAAACCGCTTGCCCTGCGCCACGAAGGAGCCGCCACGAGGACGGGAACAGCAGCGGCAGGTTGACCCCGGTGTTCCAGTCGACGCCGGTACGGAACTGCTCGCCGAAGTTGCGCCTGATCGTGTCGAGCGGGTTCTCGTCGTCGATGATGATCAAGCGGAGCGGCGCGGTGCTGTAGAACGACTCCGCGCTCAGACTGTTCTGCAGGTTCCAGCGCCCGATGCGCAGGGGGGTGCCGAGGCTGAACCGGGTGGTGCGCTGGTCCGGCCGTATGGTGTCGGCTCGCGGCACGCCGTTCACCGGCGGCAACGGCACGATGACCTCACCTTGATCGAAGATCTGGTCGTTCCTGAACGACACCGAGGGCGACCAGGTGACGTTGCGCGACAGGTTGATGGGCGACGGGGTGAGCGTGACGGTCGGCAGCGACTGGGTGGTGGTCTTGTTGGCCAGGTCCTGGCGCCGCAGGGCACCCACCGTGAACGTCCCCCACGAGTACTGCTTGTTGAAGTTGATGCTGCTGGCGAGCGTAGCCGTCTGGACGAACGGATCGACTGTGTTGCGCTCTACCACGTCGGTCTTCGTGGCGAAGTCGACGTTCGCCGTGAGCCGAGTGCGCTGGTTGAAGTTCTGGTTGTGGGTCCACTGCAGCCGCAGCGACCGGTCGCCCGGCAGGGAATCCCCCACGCCCTCCTCCCAGATGCGTGATACACCGAGGCTGCCCGTCATGAACCGGTTCAGCCAGCGATACCTCATCTGCCCGTTCAGCCCGGTGTAGTTGCCCGAAAACCAGTCCAGCGAGAACTGCACGTCGAAGTAGTCGCTGGCGGCCCAGTAAAACCCGATGTTGGTGATGTTGCGCTGGAACCCCTCACTGGGGCGTATCAGGTCGCTCAGCCCGAAGCGCGGCACCAGCAGCCCGGAGCGCCTCCCGGGCCGCATGTCCTGGAAGATGAACGGCAGCCACAGCACCGGTACGTCGCGCACGTAAAGCACGGCTGGTCGCGCCACCATGACGGTGTTGGATACCCACTTCACCTCACCCGCAGCGAAGTGGTAGTGCGGCGCGGGCACGTCGCAGCTGGTGATGTCGTTGCTCGCCCCGTAGAGCCGGGTTGATCCCGAGTCGATCTCGAGCCCGCCGCGCAGGTACCAGTCCACCCCCGACTGGTTGAACCGCGTGAGGGCACCCTGCACCGTGCCGATCCGCTCGCAGGTGTCGTAGCGCATCCCCACGCCGACCAGCACCGTGCCCTGATCGAACAGCTTGGGGTCGCCGGCGGCGAGCATCTGGCACTCGCTCTCCCGAAAGCGGATGTTCTCCGCCTCCAGCGTCGCTCCCTCCCGCTCCACCAGGCTCCGGCCGTCCAGCACGATCTCCTGCGTCTCCCCAAACAGCGTGATGCTGTCACCTGCGTACCGGGTGGCGTGGAACCCGGTGCGCGCCTGCAGCGCACGCATGATGGAGTCCGGCGAGGGAAAGCTGCGCGACGGGGCCGTGGGCAGGCCCAGCCTGCGCGCTGCCGCCGTGTCGAGCGGCTGGGAGAGAGAATCCTGCTGGGCTCCGACCGTGTCCCTGCGCGCCCCCTCGGGCCGCTCCAGCTGCGCCTCGGCGGAGCCCGGCCACAGCGAGAGGAGGCCGAACACCACGACCGCCCCTCCGATGGTGGAGCGCCGGCGGCGGCCCAGCAGCTTCGAGATGAGGATGCCCGCCTCGTACAGGATGAGGATCGGCGCCATCATCATCATCATCGAGAACACGTCGGGCGGCGTGAGCAGCGCGGCCAGCACGGCCGCGAACACCAGGGCGAGGGGGCGGTGCTTCTGGAACGTCCGCGGGCGCACCAGGTCCAGGGTGGACAGCAGCACCATCACCAGCGGCAGCTGGAACATGATGCCGAACGCCAGGATGAGCCGCGTGGCGAACCCGAAGTAGGCGTCGGCGGTGATCATCCACTCCAGGAAGCCGAACTGGAACCCGTACAGGATGCGGAACACCGCCGGCAGCACCCACAGGTAGGCCATCAGGACGCCGGACAGGAACAGCCCCAGCCCCGCCAGCAGCGCCGGCACGATGTAGCGCTTCTCGTGCGCGTACAGCGCCGGAGAGAGGAACTTCCAGAGCTGCACGAAGATCACCGGCGATGCCAGCACAGCCCCGATGACCAAAGCGAGCTTGAGCGTGATGATGAACGCGTCGGCCGGCCGGATGATGATGAGCTTGCCGTCCGGCAGGTACGGCGCGATGGGCTCCTTGAGCAGCACGAGGATCTCGTACTCCTGCACCAGGAAGAAGCCGGCGACCGTGCCCAGCAGCAGCGCCGCTAGGGCCCACAGGATGCGCCACCTGAGTTCCTCCAGGTGGTCCAGGAAGGGCATCTCGCTTGTGCGTTTCTTGGCCATTACGAGGATGGGGGCGGGTGCGCCCGGGCCTCAGCGCCTAGGGATTGCCGAGCTTGGTACGCGCGAGCTGCGCTTCCTCGGAGCGAGGGTAACCGGCGATGACACGCGTGTAATACACCTCGGCGGCCCGCTGGTCCCCACGCCGCTCCGCCAGCAGCCCGAGTCGGTACAGCGCCGTCGGCGCGTGACGTGAGTCGGGATGGTTGCGGATCACAGCCTCGTACGCCGCCGCCGCGGAGTCCGGCTCCGACTCCTCCCACGTCTCCCCCATGAAGAACTGCGCGTCCGCCGCCAGCGGGTGGGACGGGTAGTCCGCGAGCAGCATCCGGAAGCCCTCGCGTGCAGTGGCCGGGCTGCCCCGGCGCAGCTGCTGCAGGGAAACGTCGTACAACTCCTGGGCGGCAATCTGTTCGGGCGCCATGGCGGCGGCACTGTCACCGCCCATGGGCACGACGGGCACCACCGGAAACTGCTGGCGCTGGTCGAGCTGCCCGCGCAGCTCCGTGAGTCGCTGCTGGCTCTGTCCGGTGAGCTCCTGAACCTCGGCGAGCTGGCGCTGCACTTCGGTCATGTCGGTGCGCACATCGCCCTGGAACGTGGCCAACCGCCGCTGCAGCACCTGCAGCGAATCCAGAGCCCGATGCTGGTACAGCAGGATCTGATCAAGCAGGACAGCCCGCGCCGAATCGGCGCGGGCTGTCTCCGCTCTGTACTCCGCCAACTGCTCCTCGACGCGCCGCACATCCCCCTTGAGCGCGCAAGCGCTCAGGGCGACAGACGTCGCCGCGAGGAGTCCTAAGGTCCTCACATGCCGGCTGGACGCACCAGCACCCGGCCGCCCGCGGCCACGGCGAACTCGCTGCGCCGGTTCTTGGCCCACGCTTCTTCGTTGCTGCGCGGGTCAACCGGCATCTCTTCACCCATGGACCGCACCGCGATCCGGTTCGCGTCGATGCCCCGATCAACGAGCCAGTTCTTGGCTGCGAGGGCACGCCTCATGCCGAGCGCCATGTTGTACTCGTCCGAGCCGCGCTCGTCCGCGTGGCCGACGATCAGCATCTCCAGCGCCGGATTGGCCTGCATGATGCCGAGCTTGTTCTCGAGCCGCTCGGTGTCCAGGCCCGGGCGGATGGCATACTTGTCGAAGTCGAAGTTGACATGCTCCTCGAGAATCACGATCACCGCCATGGTGATCTCGCGCTCGCGCCGAGCGGCTTCCTCACGCTCCCGGCGGACGCGCTCCTCCTCCAGACGGCGCGCGCGCGCGATGGAGTCGCGGCGGGCCTGCTCGCGGGCGAGCGAGTCACGGCGCGCCTGCTCGCGGGCGATCGAGTCCGGATCGGGCTCCGGGGTCACATCTTCGGGCTGCCCACCGCCACAAGCAGCCGCGACGACCATTGCCGCGATCCCCAGTGTCGTAGCGAGTTTGAATTTCATGTGTACTCCAGTGGTATGGTTCCCTAAGGCTCCGGTAATCGAGGTGACCACGCCGGCAGTCTGGCATCCCTGACCGTCGTCAGCTGGCGCACCCGGCCGGTCTCCACGTCTATGACCCAAATCTGGCGCCGCCCCGTGCGCATCGAGATGAACGCTATGTGCCGCCCATCGGGCGCCCAGGTCGGGTCCTCGTTCCGCCCCGCGCTGGTCAGCTGGCGCACCGCCCGCGACCGCGCGTCCATGATGAAAATCTGGGGACTGCCTTGAACATCGCGGTGGAACGCGACGCGGGTGCCATCGGGAGACCACTCAGGCGCGTGCGAGCTCCCCGTCACCCCCCAATCGAACGGAGCGAACAACTCCTGCCCCGTCCCATCCGCCGCCATCACGTAGATCTGAGGCAGCCCCGGCCTCGTGGAGACGAACGCAACCTGGCGTCCGTCCGGGCTGAACGTGGGAGATAGGTTATCCGAAAAACGCCCCACCGTCAAGCGCTCTAAGCAACAGTCCTGCGCGAGGTTATAGGTGTAAACGTCGGTCCCTTCCCCGCTGCTCCGGCTGAACGCCAGCACCCCTCCGTCCGGCGAAAAAGCCACCGCGTAGTTGAGCAGCTCGACCGTGGGCGGCACGACCTGGAAGGGGCCCGAATCGGGCGTCCCGACCATCAGCCGGCCCCAGCCCTCCGCCAGCTCGGCGTACGCGATGCTGCGCCCGTCGGGGTCCCACGCCGGCGAAAACGCAGTGACTCCGGGGGGTGTGAGGGCAGTGCGATCCGCTCCGTCGGAGTCCACCCGCCAGAGACGGCCCTGTCGGATGAACAGCACCCGGCTCGCCGCGAAGCCCGGCTCGCCGGTCGCCGCCCGCACCACCTCGTCCGCCACCCGGTGCACGCTCATGCGGAAGTCGGGATCGTCCAGGGCCTTGATGGAAAGCCGGAGCTCCTGCCGCACCGTCTCCCCGCGCACGTCGTACACAGCCACGCGCCCGCTCACGGAATCGTCCACCAGGAAGGCGACCGCATAGTCGGCCCCCAGGGCGGCGTAGAGGGAGTAGTTCACGAACGGGTCGGCCGGCCCCGTGGCTTGCGCCGGCTCGCCCTCGGCGGAGGCTCCGGTGAGACCGAGCAGCAGGCTGTCACCGCCCGGGAGCGTGATCATCTCGAAGTGGTCGCTCAGCAGGAGGTCGCGCCGGAGGATGGCCCGCACCGAATCGAGAGCCGCCGTGCTCTCACCTCCCAGCACCAGCATCCCGGGCCGCAGGCCGGGCGTGTACGTGATGCCGATGCGCACGCCCTGCTCGATCGGTGTGTCCTGGGCTACGAGCGGTGCGGCCTGGACAGCGCAGAGGAAGGCCGCGGTGAGCGCTATGTGTCTGGATCTCATCGAGTGGACGACGGATCGAAGAAGAAGCTCACCGGCAGCACGTCGGGCCCGTAGCCTCCCGGCAACGGCCCGAACGCGTCGGAGTTGGCCGCCGCTTCGATGGCCCCCTGCGCCTCGAGGTCGAAGGCGAAGCTCCCCGAGCGCTGCACGAACTGGAAGTTCGAGATGGTGCCGTCACGGTGCACGAAGAACAGCACCTCTGCGCGCAGCGACACTTCGCCGGACGGGCGCTGCCAGCGGCGGTACACCTGGGCCACGATGTTGCGCAGGTACTCCGGATAGGGGAACTCCACTCCGGTCGTCTTCACGGTGGCCGGGTCGGTGCCGGTTGAGGGCTCGGCATCGGGCGCCAGCTCTACGTCGGGGGTGACGCGGGGTGCGGGTTCCCGCTCGGCCTCGGGCTGGGGCGGCGGGCTCTCCTCGGCCACCGTGGTGCGCCGGGGCGTGCGTGTGCTCACCGGCGCGGGGCGCTCCGCCGGCCGCTCCACCGCCTCGGGCGCCCTCCGCTCCTCGGGCTCCGGCAGGGGTGCGGCCACCAACTCCACCGTGTAAACCGGGGGCGGCACTCGCCGCACCAGAGTCGGCGCCGCGAACAGCACGGCGAACCCGACCACGTGGACCGCCAGCGTGCTGGTCAGCGCGAAACCGGCGCCTCGAGCCGACTGGGTGCGGCGCTGGGCGCGCCGTGCGCGCATCACCGCCCTATTTCCTCCTGCTCTGCCACGAGGCCTACGTCTCCAATACCGGAGGTGCGCATCACCGCCAGCGCGCGCACCACGAGGCCGTACTCCACTCGGCTGTCGGCACGCAGGTACACGCCGCTGGGCTCGCGCGCCGCGACCATGGCGGGGAAGGCTGCCCGGAAATCCTCGAACGAAAGCGGGGTCTCGTCCACGAAGATGCGCCCCTGCCGGTCGATCGAGACTACCAGCCCCTCCTTGGGCTGCAGCGGGCGCGCCTCGGCTCGAGGCAGCTGGACGTCCACGCCGCCCTGCATGATGGGTGCGGTGATCATGAAGATGATGAGCAGCACGAACGCCACGTCCACGAGTGACGTCACGTTGATGTCGGCCATGACGGGGAGCTCACCGTGCCCCCTGAGGCCGGTACCGGCCATCGCCTAGATCCTCCCCTCGCGGGCCATCGTTCCCACGACCTCCTGCGCGAAGCCCTCGAGCTCGCCCGCGAAGATCCCGAGCCGGCTGGCGAACAGGTTGTAGGCCATCACGGCGGGAATCGCCACGGCCAGCCCGAACACTGTGGTTACCAGGGCCTCGGCCACTCCGGGCGCCACCGCCGAGATGTTGCCCGAGCCGCCCGCCGCGATGCCGAGGAACGCGTCCATCACGCCGAGCACCGTTCCCAGCAGGCCCAAGAGGGGGCTCACCGAGCCGATGGTCGCCAACCACGCTATAAACCGCGCCATCAGGTCCCGTTCCGCACCCACCTCTTTGGCGAGCACCATGCGCAGCACCTCCAGCTGGGTGGAGGTGAGCGGCTGGCGCTGCCCGGTCTGCTCCTTGAGAGCGCCGGGACGCAGCTCCGAGAAGAAGTTCACTCCCTCACGCAGCAGCCGCCCGTAGGGAGAGGGGGGCAGCTTCATCACGGCGTGGTAGGCGTCCTCGAGCCGCGTGGTGCGCTCCAGCGTGTCGAAGAAGCGGTCGCCCTGGCGCCGCACCCGGCGGAACTGGACCCACTTCAGAGCGATGAGGAACCAGCTGATTACGGAGAACGCCGCGAGCACGAGCAGCACCACCTTGGTGGCGACGCTCGACATGGTGATCAGCTCCCACGCACTCGTGGGCAGCGCCCCTCCAACCTGCAGCGTCATGCCGCCTCCTGTACGATCCACTCGTACGTGCGCTTCATGCCCTCGGCCAGGGTCACCTGGGGCTGCCAGCCCCACTCCCGTGCCGCCCGGTCGATAGCCACCGCGCTGCGCTGCAACTCACCGGCGCGGGCGGGGGCGTGCTCGACGGGTACCGAGGCACCGGCCGCGTCCAGCAGCGCCCGGGCCAGCTCGTTCACGTTGGTCTCGGTCGCCGTGCCGACGTTGAACGCGAGCTGGTCGATGTCGTCCGGCGCTGGGACGGTCCACTTAGTGGCCCGCAAGTTGGCCTCCACCACGTCGGCCACGTACACGTAGTCGCGGGTCTGGGTGCCGTCGCCGTAGATCGTGAGCGGCGCGCCGCGGTGCACCCTGCTCCCAAAGATAGCCACGACCCCGGCTTCGCCGTGTGGATTCTGGCGCGGGCCGAACACGTTGGCGTAGCGCAGCGCCACGGTCTGCAGACCGTACAGCTGGGCGTATGCAGCGAGGTAGTACTCGGAGGTGAGCTTGCTCACCCCGTACGGCGACACCGGCAGCTTGGGCGCGGTCTCGGGGTGTGGCAGCCGGTCGCTCTCGCCGTACACCACACCGCCCGACGAGGCGAACACCACTCGGCTGAGCTCGCCCGCCCTGCCCCCCTCCAGCAGGTTCAGCAGGCCGAGGATGTTGGTGCGGGCGTCGAACGCGGGGTCGTCCACCGAGCGCCTGACGTCCATCTGGGCCGCGTGGTGATTGAGCACCGTGAACCCGCCCGAGGCCAGCAGCTCCCGCGCCTGGGCCGAACCGACGTCGGCCTCTACGAACGAGGCTGCGGCCGGGACGTTCGCCCGCTTTCCGCTGGACAGATCGTCCAGCACCGTCACTTCGTACCCCTCGGCGAGATAGCGCTCGGCCACGTGCGATCCGATGAAACCCGCCCCACCCGTTACCAGTACCCGCTCCGCCATGTGCCTCCCAGACTCTGATTCGTCGGCTGTCGGAACCGTCGCGCGCGCGGCGCGCCGGGCACCGCGGTAAACACCGGAGGCATTATAACGCAACGGCCGCGAAAAGCGGCCGTTGACGGTGTATGTCCTGTATCAAGGGATGCCCCCCGACCTACCGGTCAGGACGGCATCTTCAGAACCAGCTGTACAGGTGAGCCCGCCCCGATTCCGATATCCTCGATGAAGATCAAAACCGCGGACGAAGAGCGCTCACGGGTGTGCACGACGTGCATGTATCCCACGGTGTCAGGCACGAGGCCCTCGCGCTCCCCGGGGCGCAGCACCATGAACACGTCGCCCAGAGCCACCCCATCTGAGCGGCCGCGGTCTATGAACACGATATTCTGCTGCTGCGGGAGCGGATGGAGATCGCGCGGCTCGATGATCTCGCCCTGCAGGCCGTTCTCAATCGGAACCGGCACCACCTCACCCGGGTCGAGGAAGGGTTCGATCGGGAGCGCCATTTGACCGTCGCTCACGCGGTGGAACTGCTCGATGATCACCGCACGAGCGCCGTCCTCCGTGGTCTGTGTTACCTCGACGATGCCGGTCGGGAAGACCACCTCGCCCCAGCCGCTCACATGGCGCTCGACGCGCGCTATCAGCAGGGAGTCGCCCACCTGATACGTCGCCCCGTTGGGCGCGTCGATGGCCACCTCGCCATAGATCAGCGTGGTGGAAGACGCCGAGAGGTTGCGGAGGGTGGGCTTGCCCACGGCCCGCAGCACCTTACCCCAGGGCAGATCCTGGTCTTCGGTGAGGAACCCGGCGGAGTAGAACTGGCCGCGGCGTACGGGCCGGAACCAGAACCCCGCCGACCGCAGACTGCGGATCGACCCGTGCTGGGCCTCTCGACCGGCGAACACGGTGGGTGCCGTCTCGGTGGGCGGCGGCGGCGGCGGCGCGCCCGGCGGCGGCAGCGCGTCGGGCATCGGCACGTCATCCATCGCCTGATCCCGCTGCTGGCCCGGCGGCAGCACCACCTGTTCGACCTGCGGGGTCACGTCCACACCGGGCTCGCCCGCGATTGGCTGGCCTATCACTACCTGCTGGCCGCCCATGGTGGTGTCCGGTGGCCCGAGCTGCAGCTCCTCACCCGGGAAAATCCAGTGAGGATCCTCCACCACCAGCGTGTTGAGCCGGTAGATCTCGGGCCAGAGAAGCGGGTCGCCCATGTAGCGGTCCGCCAAATCCCACAGCGTTTCGCCCTCGATGACCACGTGCACATCGGGACGATCCGGCAGCATGAGGCTGTCGGGCTCCTGTGCCGCAGCACCGGCGGCCGCGTAGGCGGCCAGCAGAACGGCGATGCAGCTAGAACGGAAGATCGTCGTCTTCCTCATCAAGCGCCTCCGGGAAGTCGTTGTACGACTCCGACTGCCCATTCGCGACGGCCGGCTGGGCCGCGGGCCGGGCCGGCACATCCGCGTCGAGTCCTCCACCCTTGGGCGTGAGCATGACCATCTCTTGGGCGTTGATCTCCGTCGTGTACCGCGTCTTTCCCTCGCGGTCCTCCCAGGTGCGGTACTCGATGCGCCCCTCGATGTACACTCGATCGCCCTTCTTGAGGTACTTCTCAGCAGTGTCCGCCAGCTGGCGGAACTTGCTGTTCCACAACACCACCCGGTGCCACTCGGTCTTCTCCTGCCGCTCGCCGGATTTGTTGGTCCAGGAGCGGCTGGTGGCCACCGACAGCGTGGCCACGCGGGTTCCACTGGATGTGCTGCGGACTTCCGGGTCTGCCCCCAGGTTCCCGATCAGCATCATCTTGTTCAGACTACGGCTCAAAATCGACCTCCGACGTTGGGGGTGGGACCCGGACCGGCCCAAGATAGGGGGCTTTAAGTCCTTTTGTCAACCAAAGATACG
>JBDHJM010000008.1:0-74386 GCA_039586895.1 Gemmatimonadota bacterium
GCTGGGCGGCGTGATCAGCGGCAAGCTGAACATCGTGCAGGAGTACCTGATCCCGTCGGTGGGCAGCGAGAGCTACGCCCTGATCCTGCTGGTCTATCTATGGTCGCTGGGAGGGCTGATCGGCCTCTGGACTCGCACCGGCGGCGCGCTGTGTTTCGCCGAGTGGGCGGGCAGCCTGATCGTCGTCGGCCCGCGTTCCGCAAAGTTCTTCGCCTGGCTGATGGGGATCATCTTTCACCAGGGCGGCACGATCAGCACGGTGCTGACCGGCACCACCGTGCGCCCGGTGTGCGACAAGCACCGTGTCTCACACGAGGAGACGTCGTACATCGTCGATTCGACCGCATCGCCGGCGGCGACACTCATCCCGTTCAATGTCTGGCCGATCTACGTCGGCGGCCTCGTGGTGGGCACGGCGCCCTTCCTCGCCACGCCGGCTGAAGCGATCGGCTACTTCTTCAAGGCCCTGCCTTTCAACTTTTACGCCTGGTTCGCCGTCACCTTCACCCTGCTCTTCTCGTTGGAGGTCCTGCCGTTCATGCCGGGCAAGCGGTGGGGTGATGTCCCGTTGGTCGTGGGTCGCAAAATGACGCGCGCCATCCGCCGCGCCCGCGAGACAGGCCAGCTGGACCGACCCGGCTCGCAGCCGCTCACCGCAGAGGAGTTGACCGTCGTCCGCGTCTCCGAGGGCTACAAGAGCGGCCTGATCGATTTCTTCGGCCCGATGGGAACGCTACTGGGCGTCGCCATCCTGCCGTACCTCTACACCTTCTTCATCCTGGGATCGGATCAGCCGACGCTGTTGATCGCCGAAGCCTTCGTGCTGGCCGTGCTGGCTGGAATCGCCATCGCCCTCTGGAAGGGGATGTCGCTGAAGCACGTCGTCACTGCCGTGGTCGACGGCTGCAAGGGCGTTACGATCGGGGCCATCGTCCTCGCGCTCGCCGTCACGCTCAAGAGCGTCGCCGACTCGGTGGGCACCGCCGCCTACATCATCGACGTGACGTCGGGCTTCCTCACGCCGGTCATCGTGCCGGCGCTCTTCCTTGCACTCTGCATGCTGATCGCCTTCTCCACCGGCACATCGTGGGGCACCTACGCGGTCGTCTTCCCGGTCGCCATGCCGCTGGCGTATTCTCTCAGTCCAGACCCGCTGTTCCTGCTGCTCTGCTTCGGCGCCGTCACCGGCGGCAGCGTGTTCGGCGACCAGTGCTCGCCGATATCGGATACGACGATCCTGTCGTCGCTGGCCACCGGCGCCGACCTGATGGACCACGTTTACACACAGATTCCACTGGCGCTGACC
Source organism: Gemmatimonadota bacterium (assembly GCA_039586895.1). Taxonomy (GTDB): domain Bacteria; phylum Gemmatimonadota; class Gemmatimonadetes; order Gemmatimonadales; family GWC2-71-9; genus WVYX01. The sequence goes on from JBDHJM010000008.1 coordinate 1,307, forward strand.
GCCGCGGGGCTGGCTGCCGTACTCTACACGTTGATTGCGGCTTTCGCGCTGTAGGTGAAGTCGAGGGCTCACATTCAACCCTTCACGCCGTTAGATCGTCTAATGTTGCAACGGATGAGCAGAGGATGTTCTCAATGCCAGTAAGAACGATTATCAGCTTCATTCTCGTTGTTGCTTTGCAGCAGTGGGTACAACCAGGGATCATGGCGCAGGAAGCTGGGTTGGACACTGCCAGCATAATCTCCTTTGACGGTCCATTCCGAGTCGGCTCCCTAATGATGGACTGGACCGACCACAGTAGACGAGAGCCCGCCACGCCCGAGCCGTCCGATCATCGCCAAGTGCCGGTACAGATCTGGTACCCCATCGACCCCGCCGCAGCTGGCGAGCGAGCGCCGTATCGACCGCGCGTGGAGGCCTTCCGACCTGACTGGGGTGACGAAGCAGTTGATTTCGTGAGCACAGTCCAGACAACCTGGATTGACGCCGCCAGTGTTAGCAGAAACGGTCCCTTTCCGGTTCTGCTTTTTTCCCATGGTTGGGGATCCCGCAGCTCTTCCTATGGCACTCTTCTCTCTAATCTGGCGAGTCAGGGTTACATCGTGGTCGGCCTAAACCATCCTTACATGGGTAAGCTCGCCTTGGCGAGCGGCGAAGTTACCGAACCCATGGACTCCCAGTTCCCCAATCAAGCGTATGCCAACCGCTTCTATGCCGATGACGTGATCTTCGTGCTGGATCAACTGGATGAGCTGAACAAGAATGATCCTGACGGTCGCTTCACAGGTACAATTGACATGGATCGGGTTGCGGCAGGCGGTCATTCTTCGGGGTTTCCTGCAGTGAGCGGCGCTGCGGTGAGCGATGAGCGCATCAAAGCGTTGATTTCGTTCGATGCGGGTGTACCACGCATTGTCCGCCAGTTCGGGCTAGACGTCCCGATTCTCTTGTTTCGCGCAGACAGCGCTAGCTACACCGACCTGTTCTTTCGGGGAAAGAACGTCCATCCCAAGGGAACGATCTACGACGTTGATTTCTTTCGGGTTCACCGGAGTGATTTCTACGACTTGGTAATCTCAGGTACGACTCACAACAGCGTCTATGACCAGTATTTGTTTACCGAAGATGCGGCAGACAAACAGCTCTCCATGCGCAATCACAAGATCATGGATGCCGCCGCCAGTGCCTTTCTCGACCTTGTTCTGAATGGTGCGGATACCTTACTGCTAGACGCCGATCTCGCTCCGTACACCAGGTTGCGCGTGATCAAAGCGTACGGCGGCAGCTAATAAACCGAAAGGCCCCAACGAGCGTTAACCCGTTGAGGCCTCTGATGATAGCGGAGGAGGGACTCGAACCCCCGACACGCGGATTATGATTCCGCTGCTCTAACCAGCTGAGCTACTCCGCCACGAGGCCGCCCTGCCCCGCCGGCGGCCGCTACAAAGATACCAAGCCCCGGGGCCTCTCTCCAGTCACCGCTCCACCTGCTCCACCCGGTACAGCATCTCCCCGTTCCTCAGCATCCCGAAGTGCTCGCGCGCCACCCGCTCCTGCGTGACCGGGTCGCTCTCCAGTGCCTCGGCCCAGGCCGACAGGCTGTCTATCTCCGCCTCCAGCCGGGCGATGGCCTGGCGCTCGGCCTTCACCCGCCCCTTGAGCTTCCACAGGTCCAGGGTGGAGAACAGCCCGCCCCACAGTCCGAAGGCGATGCCGCCCAGGACCAGGACGATCGCGAGGACGCGCCCCAGCCTCACAGGCTGTAGATGTGGCCGCCGGGGTAGAGCGCGAAGTCGTCCAGCTCCTCCGATATGCGCAGCAGCTGGTTGTACTTCGCGACCCGGTCGGTGCGCGACGCGCTGCCCGTCTTGATCTGCCCCGCCCCGGTTCCCACGGCCAGGTCGGCTATGAAGGTGTCCTCGGTCTCGCCCGAGCGGTGCGAGATCACCGTGCCGTAGCCCGCGCCCTTGGCGAGCTCGATGCACTGCAGCGTCTCGGTAAGCGTGCCGATCTGGTTCACCTTGATCAGGATGGAGTTGGCGACCTCCTGCTCGATACCCAGCGCCAGCCGCTCGGTGCTGGTTACGAACAGGTCGTCGCCCACCAGCTGCACCTTGCCGCCCAGCGCCCTGGTCAGCTCCTTCCAGCCGTCCCAGTCGTCCTCGGCCAGCCCGTCCTCGATGGACACGATGGGGTACTTCGCGAGCCAGCCGTCGTACAACGCCACCATGTCCTCGGCTGAGCGTTTGGAGCCGTCACCCTTCTTGAACACGTAGGCTCCGTCCTCGAACAGCTCGCTCGCTGCCACGTCGAGCGCGATGGCCAGATCCTGGCCCGGCGTGTAGCCGGCGGCCTCGATGGCGGCCAGCACCGAGTCGAGCGCCGCCTCGTTGCTGGGCAGCATGGGGGCGAAGCCGCCCTCGTCGCCCACGGCGGTCGAGAGGCCCTGCCCGCTCAGCACTTTCTTGAGCGCGTGGAACACCTCGACGCCCATGCGCAGCGCCTCCTCGAACTCGTCGGTGCCCACGGGCACTACCATGAACTCCTGCACGTCCACGTTGTTGGACGCGTGGGCGCCTCCGTTCAGGATGTTCATCTGCGGCACCGGCATGACGTGGGCCAGCGGGCCCCCGAGGTAGCGGTACAGCGGCAGCTCCCGGTCGACGGCGGCGGCCCGCGCCACGGCCATGGAAACCGAGAGGATCGCGTTGGCGCCCAGGTTGCTCTTGTTGGGCGTGCCGTCCAGCTCGAGCAGCTCCTCGTCCACGCTCAGCTGGTCCACCGCGTCCATGCCCTCGAGGCGCGGACCGATGACCTCGTTCACGTTGCGCACGGCCTGCTGCACGCCCTTGCCGTTGTAGCGCTCGCCGTCGCCGTCGCGCAGCTCGACCGCCTCGTGCTCGCCGGTGGAGGCCCCGCTCGGCACCGCAGCACGCCCCCCCGCGCCGCTAGCCAGCCTCACGTCGGCTTCTACGGTGGGGTTGCCGCGGGAATCCAGGATCTCGCGCGCCACTACTTCGATTATCGTGCTCATAGAATGAGGCAGCCTATTCCCTAGTTATGGTTGGCGTCGTACTTGGGTGCCGCGTCCCGCAGCAGCTCCATCGCGGTGCGGCACTGGAGCATCAGCTTCTCTCTGTCGTCGTAGGTGAGTCCCTCGGTCGAGATCGGGTCCCCGAACATGAGCTTGATCGGCCGCGGGCGGATCCGCATGCTGCCCTTGGGCAGGATGTCGAACGTGCCGGCGCAGTAGATCGGCACCAGCGGCACCCGCGAGGCGATGGCGAACACGAAGGGACCCTTCTTGAAGGGCAGCAGATGGCCGGTCCGGCTCCTGGTGCCCTCGACGAACACCACCGCGTGCATTCCGTCCCGCACGGCCTCGGCCGCCTTCTCGTACGCCGTGAATGCCTGCTGCCTGTTCTGCCGGTCGATGATGACGTGGCCGGCCTGCCGCATGGCGGGACCGAAGAAGGGCACCTTGGCCAGCTCCTTCTTGGCCACGAAGCGCATCGTCCCCGGCAGCACCGCGCTCAGCGCCAGAATGTCGAAGAACGACTGGTGGTTGGACCCGAACAGGACCGGCTTGTCACGAGGCACCTTCTCCAACCCCACGACACTCACCGAGACGCCTGCCGCGCGCAGTATCTTGGTCGACCACGCTCGGCCGGTGCGGTCGTACACCCCGCCCTTGCGATTGGGCACGCGCAGCGTCCCCGCTACCACCAGCTTGGAGCCGTAGTAGATGGTCCAGACGGTCAGGTTTACCAGGTACCAGAAAGCCCGCAGCATTGCTCGCTAGAAGTGTGTGAAACCGCCGGGCGGCGCAACCGGCGCCCCGTTTTCGAGCAGGGTGACACCGCTGCCCGCCTCCACCCGCCCGACCCGGGTGAACTGTAACCCGAACGCCTCCTCGAAGGCACTCCCCACCTCGTGGCCCGCCCCTTCGGGCAGGGCGGCAAGCAGCTCGTACTCCTCGCCGCTCACCAGCGCGTCGGCGGGAGATTCGGCGCCGCCGTGCACCGGCACCCGCTCGCTCTCGATCGCCAGCGCCACCCCCGACGCGGCCGCCAGGTGCGCCGCGTCGGCCAGCAGGCCGTCGCTGATATCGATCAGCGCCACCGCGCCCTCATCGCGCAGCCACAGCGCCTGGGCTACGCGCGGCCGCGGCCGGGCGAACCGCTCGCGCGCCGCTCGGTCGGGCTCGGCGCCGGAGACCCAAGCCGCAATGGCTGCCGCCGGCCCGCCCAGCGCTCCGGTCACCCACAGCGAGTGCCCCGGCTCGGCACCGGAGCGGAGCACCGGCTGGGCGGCGCGCCCCACCGCGGTCACGTCCAGCACCAGGCGCTCGCTCCGCACCAGGTCGCCGCCCCACACCACGGCGTCCACCGCGGCAGCCGCAGCAGCCACGCCGTCCATCACCTCGGCCACCATGGCCTCGGGCCATTCCGGTGAGACCCCCAGACTGGCCAGCACGCCGCGCGGCTCCGCCGCCACCGCCGCGAGGTCCGAGAGCGCAGCCGCCGTCGCGCGCCAGCCAATCTCATCGGGCTGGATCCAGCCGGCGTGGAAGTGAGTGCCCTCTACCGTGACGTCGGTCGAGATGGCGAGCCGCTCGCTCCCCACCGAGACCAGCGCACAGTCGTCCCCGGCCGGAGCGAGACGCTCGCCCAGCCGGCTCCAGATTGCCCGGATCCGGTCGAATTCCGGCCCCGGCCCCAGGGGAGTGTGACTCGCTCCGTCACCGCTCATGGCAGCAGCGCCCTCTTTTGGAATCGCACCAGCCCGTTCTGTGTGGCCACCCACACATAGCGCTCGCTCACCGCTATGTCGAACACCGGACCGGGCAGGTCGCCCCCGGTGTTGAACACCCGGAAGTCCTGGTACTGGAACCGGAAGTAGGCGAGGCCGCGCACACCGCCGATCCACACGCCGCGGTCGTCCCCGGTGAGCGTGGTGATCTCTCCCAGGTCGCCGGTGAGGAGGCGCTCCACGATCCACTCGCCGCCGGGTGCGCGCCACAGGATGCGCTCCCGGCTCGCCACCACCAGCGTGTCGCCGGTTAGTGCGACCGCAATGATGGGCTGTGAGAGGTAGATGTTGCCCTCGGCATGCTGCGGTACGAAGAGCCCGTCGGCGCCCTCCCACGTGACGCCCAGCCCCCGCCGGCCACCGATCCACACCCGGTTGTCCAGCGCGGCCACCGCGTAGACGGGCTCGCGCACCAGCGGATCGGCAATCGCAGCTTCACCCGATTCGCCCAGGAACCAGAGCCCGCGCTCAGTGGCGGCCCAAACGCCACTGCTTGTTTGGGCCAGAGCGTAGGCATCGGCGCTGCCGGTGCCGAAGTCGCCCAGTACGGGCTCGGGCCGGCCCCCGGGCATTACGCGCAGCACCCCGCGGTCGGTGGCGAGCCACCGCGCAGGTCCGCGCACCAGCACGTCCCGCGCGAAGTTGAAGCGGTAGCCGGGCCCGGGCGGACCTTCGTCGTACAGGAACTCCTGCAGGTCCTCGCCCACGAAGGTCATGCCGATGCGCGGCGCCAGCGGTCCCGTCGCGGCCCACACGCCGCGCCCCTCGACCGCGACCGCGCCGACGCTCGTGGCGAGGACCCCGAAAGGCATGGGGCGCAGGTCGGTGGTCAGCTCGTCCACTGCGATCACGCCCATGCCGTTGGTCCCGAAGTACATCTGCTCGGTGCTTTCCAGAATCGCCGCGGAGGTGAAGCGGAAGCTGCGCCGGTGGGCGTCCGCCAGGATCAGGGGGGCACGTGCCTCCACGTAGGGGGCGCGGTTGAGCGCCTGCCGCACGGTGACGGTGCGGATCTGCTGGCCGGGAGGCGGAAGTGGCGGCGGGGGCGTGAGCGAGAAGCCGCCGCGCGGCAGGAAGCTCCAGCCCCGCGGCGTGCGCACGTAGATGCCGCGGAAGGTGTCGCCACGGTCGAACATCAGCTCCAGCACGCCGCCGGGAACCGGCACCGACTCGAAGCGCTGCATGGCCTGCGAGTAGTTGACCAGCCGCACGCCCGTGCCGAGCCACACGGAGCGGTCCAGCGGGTCCACCAGTGCGGCCTGCACCGGCTCCGGAGGGTAGCCGTCGAGCGGTGTCACCGGCGGCTTCCAGCGGTCGAACGGCCGGTCGTAGATGCTTAGCCCGGTGCGGCTCGCCACGTAGAGCACGTCGTCGGAGACCGCCACGGCGTCTATGAAATGGAATCCAGCCAGGATGGCCCTCTCTTCGGGACGCCACAGGCGGCTGCCCACCTGGGCGGCGAGAGGCTGCGCGCACGCGAGCGCGGCGAGCAGCGCGGGGACCAGACGCATCAGACCAGGGCGGGTGCGGGCAGCTCGAGCAGCACGGGAGGGTCGTACGGCGGCGGGTCGGACAGGAGACGCCACAGCTCGGGCACCGCAGCCAGCACGTCGGCCGGGCGCGTGGCCCGCACCGTGTGCTCGGCCGAAGCCAGCTCGGCCGCTCGGCCTAGTGTGTACGCGCCGAGGCCGGCCGCATCGTAGGGCTCGAGGCCGCGCGCGAGAAACGCACCGATGAACCCCGAGAGCAGGTCCCCGCTGCCGCCGGTGGCCAGCGCCGGGTTGCCGGTCGCGACCACCCTGAGCGGCTGCCCATGGGCCGCCATCACGGTGGGCACACCCTTGAGCAGCACCACGGAGTGCTCTGCAGCATCGGGAGCCGCCGCGCTCGCCGCTTCGAAGCGGTCTTCGCTCAAGGCTCCGCGCAGGTCGGGGAACGCCGCCTGGAACTCCCCGGGGTGCGGAGTGAGCACGCGCGGTGCGGTGCCCGCGCCCAGCGCCTCACCGGTGTGGAGTGCGTCGGCATCTATCACCACCGGCACCGCTGCCAGCTCGAGCACTGCCCCGACCAGGGCGTCGCGATCGGCGCCGCGGCCCAGGCCCGGCCCCAGCACCACGGCGTCGGCCCAGCCGATCGCCTCCTCGAGCTCGGCTTCGAGTGCGGGCCCCAGGGCGGTCGCCACGCTCAGCGCATCGGGGTTCACGGTCTGGGCCGCCTGCACCGTCACCGGCGATGCGGCGACCTTCACGAGCCCCGCCCCCGCCGCGAACGCCGCCGACGCTGCGTGCAGGGCCGCGCCTGCCATTCCCTCGGCGCCGCCCACTATGACCACCCTGCCCCGGTCGCCCTTGTGCATGTCGGCGCGGAAGGGGGGCAGCAGGCCGGCCGCGTCGCGCTCTGTGAGCAGCAGCGGCCACGCTGGATCGGCCGGCGGGAATCCAATGTCGGCCACCACGACCTTGCCGCACCACTCGCGCGCCAGCAGGTGGCCGCGCCTGGCGCCGCCGAACGTGACGGTGAACGCCGCACGGCAGGGACCGAACGCCTCGCCGGTGCTTAGGTCGAGACCGGTGGGACCGTCCACGGCAACTACGGGGCCGGCAAAGGCCGCCACCCGCGCCGCCAGCTCGCCCAGCTCGCCTCGCGGCAGCCCGGAGGCGCCGGTGCCGAGCAGCGCGTCCACCATGACGCCGGGCTCGGGCCACTCGTCGGCCGGCCCGAGCGGCTCCACGCCTTCGGCCAACGCGAGCGTGCGGTTGGCCTCGCAGTCGGGGGAGCGCTCGTGTTCCAGCTCCGCCACCCATGTGCGCACGCCTCCGGCATGCAGCGCGCGCGCCGCCACCCAGCCGTCGCCCCCGTTGTTGCCGTGGCCGGCTGCCACGAGCACGCCGCGCTTCAACAGCGGCGCGTACTCGCGAGCCAGCTGCTGGGCCACGGCCCGGCCCGCCGCCTCCATCAGCACCCGACTGGGAATGGCGGCCTCAGTACGGGCCCGCGCGTCCCATGCGGTTGCCTGGCTGGCGTTGAGAACGGGTATCGGCATCGAAGAAGGGCCTTCGCCGCGCGGGTGCCCGCGCCCGGCGAAGGCCCGCGGGTTGGCCTACTTGAAGCTCTGTCCGATTACGCGGCCGAACGAAATCTCGCCGTTGTCGATCCGGATGTTGAAGCCGCACTCCGGATGGGTGCAAGCCCACGCTTTGTACTTGATCGGTGCCCCGTCGCGCCCATAGTCCGAGAGCGGAATGAGCACGCCCTTCTCGCACTTGAGACACGTAGGCCAGTTGATCTCCTCCATGCTGCTCCTCCCTTCCCGGAAGCCTACGGCCCCCAGCCATCGCGGGCTGAAGGCCGCGGCCTGAGGGCTCCCTGTATCTTACCCGACCTTATCCACTCGAGCGACCCCACCCCACGGGTAATCGCCCTCGAAAGCCTGTCTGAAGTCGTACACGCCCCGGAAGTCGTCGATCCGGTCGTTCGGATGCTGGATCAGCAGTCCCACGTCGATCAGCACGAACACGATGCGCCCGAAATCCTCCGTGGTCTCGATCCCCCAGTGCGACAGCACGGTCCGCGCCGTGAGCCCGAACTGCTCCAGCGCGAAGTCACGGCAAGACTGGGCCAGCTCGCTGCCCGATATGTGGCCCCGCACCTTGCGCTTGCGCTGGCAGAACTCCAGCGACGCCAGCACGAACACGTACGCGCGCTCGTGGTAGCGCCCGTCCAGCGCGCGGATGCGGTCCAGGACCTCGTCGGCCAGTTGCAGCTCGATCACGCTAGTAAGGTGCGGCCAGGAGTGCCCGGTATCAAGGTGGCGGGGTCTCAGACCCGCGCCAAACTGGGGTAGAGGGGGAACGCGCCCGTGAGCTCCCGCACCCCGTCGGCCACCCTGCCGATGGCGGCATCGTCGGACGAGCGCAGCACCTCGTCTATCAGCCCTGCGATGCGGTGCATCTCCTCCTCGAGCATGCCGCGGGTGGTGAGCGCCGAGGTCCCGATCCGGATGCCGCTCGTGACGAACGGCGAGCGCTGGTCGCCGGGGACCGTGTTCTTGTTGACGTGTATGCCGGCCCGCCCCAGCGCCTCCTCCGCTTCCTTGCCGCTCATGTCCTGCGGGCGCAGGTCCACCAGCAGCAGGTGCGTGTCGGTGCCGCCCGAGACCAGCTTGTAGCCGCGCTCCAGCAGCGCCTCTCCCATCGCCCGGGCGTTCTTCACCACCTGCTCGGCGTAGGCCTTGAACTCCGGTGTGAGGGCCTCCGCGAACGCCACTGCCTTGGCCGCTATCACGTGCTCCAGCGGCCCGCCCTGCGTGCCGGGGAAGACGGCCTTGTCGATGGCCTTCTGGTGTGCCTCCGTGCAGAGAATGAACCCGCCCCGCGGGCCGCGCAGCGTCTTGTGCGTGGTGCTGGTGACGATGCCGGCGTGCGGCACTGGCGAGGGGCACACTCCCGCCGCCACCCGTCCGGCGAAGTGCGCCATGTCCACCATGAGGACGGCCCCGACCTCCTCGGCCACGGCCGCGAAGCCCGCGAAATCGAGGTGGCGCGGGTAGGCGCTCCCGCCCGTGACGATCACCTTGGGACGCTCGGCCAGGGCGATCTCGCGCACCGCGTCGAGATCGATCAAACCGTTCTCCTCGTCCACCCCGTACTGCACGGCACGGTACAGCTTGCCGCTGGCGTTGACCGACGATCCGTGGGTGAGGTGCCCCCCGTGGGGGAGCTTCAGTCCCATGATCGTGTCGCCCGGCTCCATCACCGCCAGGTAGGCGGCCATGTTGGCCTGCGCGCCGCTGTGGGGCTGCACGTTGGCGTGATCGGAGCCGAACAGCTCGCGGGCCCGGTCGATGGCGAGCTGCTCGATCTCGTCGACCACCTCGCACCCGCCGTAATACCGCTTGCGCGGGTATCCCTCGGCGTACTTGTTGGTGAGCACCGAGCCCATCGCTTCGAGCACGGCACAGGACACGAAGTTCTCGCTCGCGATGAGCTCGAGTCCGTTCTCCTGGCGCGCTACTTCACGCTGGATCCGTTCGTATACGGCGGGATCGGCCGCATCCAGCGGCCGCCCCCGGGCCTGCACGTCCCCCATGGGCGCTCCGATTCTCTCCTACTTCTTCTTCCTGGCGGCCGCCTCGACGATCCGCTCCTCGGCCAGACGGTCAGCCGCCCGGTACGTCGGGATCCCCTCGTCCTGTGCGATCTGCACAACCTTGAGGATGGTGTCGTAGATCTCGCCCGCCTTCTTGTGCGACCGCTCGAGGCTCCAGCCCTCCACCTCAGCGTTCACGTTGATCAGGCCGCCCGCGTTGATGGCGTAGTCGGGCGCGTAGAGAACGCCGCGCTCGTGCAGCGCATCGCCGTGGCGCTCCTCGTCCAGCACGTTGTTGGCGGCACCGGCGACGATCTCCACCTTGAGCACCGGCAGCGTTTCGTCGTTCACGACCGCGCCCAGGGCGCACGGGGCAAAGATGTCCGCTTCGGCGGAGTAGATCTCGTCGGCACTGACGGCCGTGGCGCCGAACTCGTCGACTACGCGCTGCACCTTGTCGTCCTCGATGTCGCTCACCACCAGCTTGGCGCCCTCGTCGTGCATGTGCTTGCACAGGTAGTAGCCCACGTGGCCCACGCCTTGCACCGTCACCGTCTTACCCGAGAGCGAGTCGCTGCCCCAGCGGGTCTTGGCGCACGCCTGCATGCCGCGGTACACACCCAGCGCCGTCACAGGCGACGGGTCGCCCGACCGGCCGGCAAGACCGACCACGTACTCGGTGTGCTCGCGCACGAACTCCATGTCGCTGGGGCTAGTGCCCACGTCCTCGGCGGTGATGTAGCGCCCGCACATGGACTGCACGTGCCGCCCGTGCGCCCGGAAGATGTCGGCGCGGTCCTTGACGTTGGGATCGCCGACGATGACACTCTTGCCGCCGCCCAGGTTGAGGCCCGCGACGGCCGCCTTGTAGGTCATCCCGCGCGAGAGCCGCAGCACGTCGACGAGCGCCTCGAGGTCGTTCTCGTAGGCCCACATCCGAGTGCCGCCCAGCGCCGGCCCGAGCGTCGTGTTGTGGATCGCCACGATGCCGCGATACCCGATGTCGGGCTCGGACCAGAGGCTGACCTGCTCGTGGGCGTGTTCGCCGATGAGTTCGAACAATCCGTCGTCCAGTGATTTAGTGATTTCGGCTCTAGTCGGAGTAGAGCCCCCGTGCAACAACGATTCGCTGGATTTCACTTGTGCCTTCATAGATCTCAGTCACCTTTGCGTCGCGAAACAGCCGTTCAACTGGATAGTCTCGCATGTACCCGTATCCGCCGTAGATCTGGACGGCCTGAGTCGTCACCCACATGGCCGTCTCCGAGGCGAACAGCTTGGCCATGCCCGCTCGCTCCGTTACGCGCTCCCCGAGGTCCTGCGCCCGCGCGGCTTCGTGCGCGAGTCCGCGCGCCGCCGTGATGCGGGTCGCCATGTCGGCGAGCTTGAACTGAACCGCCTGCAAGTCCTTGAGCGGCCGCTCGAACTGCTGCCGCTCCTGGCTGTATTGGATACAGTGTTCCAGCGCTGCCCGGGCGATCCCGATCGCTTGCGCCGCGACCCCGAGCCGCCCGTTCTCCAGCGCCTGAAGCGCGTAAATAAACCCCTTCCCCTCCTCTCCAAGCAAGTGTTCGGGCCCGAGGCGCGCCTCGTTGAACATCAGACTCGTGGTACGCGAGGCGCGCAGACCCAGCTTGTCCTCTGCCTTTCCGGGCTCCACGCCCGGCGTGCCGGCCGGCACCAGAAACGTCGAGATTCCGTGTGCTCCGCGCCGGTTCTCGGGCGTATCGGTCCGGGCCATCACCATGAGCAGGTCGGCGGTGTCGCCGTTCGTGACCCAGGCCTTCTCCCCGGTGAGCACCCAGCCGTCGCCGTCCCGCACGGCCTGAGCCCTCAGGTTCGCCGCGTCCGAGCCGGCATCGGCCTCCGACAGCGAGAAGGCGGCCAGCACCTCACCACGCGCCATGGCCTTCAGCCAGCGCTCCTTCTGCTCCTCGGTGCCGAGCGCCGCCAGCATGCTCACCGGCAGTGAGTTGTGCACCGAGAGGGAGATCGAGACCGATGCATCGGCGGCCGCGATCTCCTCCAGGATCATCAGGTACGCCAGCGTGTTCAGCCCCAGCCCCTCGTACTCCTCGGGGATCTTCAGTCCGTAAAAGCCCAGCTCGCCGAGCTGCTTCATGATCTCGGCGGGATAGTGCTTGGTGCGGTCCCACTCCGCTGCATGCGGCGCGATCTCGTTCTGTGCGAACTCGCGCGCGAGCTCGACGATCTCGCGGCACTCCTCGTCGACTACGCCCAGCAGCGGTCTAACTACCGTACTCATAGAATCCTTGGCCGCTCTTTCTCCCGAGGCGACCTGCCGCGACCATCTTGCGGAGCAGCGGGCAGGGCCGGTACTTCGCGTCGCCCAGTCCCGTGTGCAGCACCTCCATGATCGAGAGGCACACGTCCAGCCCGATGAGGTCGGCCAGCGCGAGCGGCCCCATCGGGTGGTTCATACCGAGCTTCATCACGGTGTCCACCGCCTCGGGCGTCGCCACCCCTTCCATCACGCAGTAGACCGCCTCGTTGATCATCGGCAGCAGGATGCGGTTGGCCACGAATCCCGGATAGTCGTTGGCTTCCACCGGCGTCTTGCCGAGCGACTCCGCGATCCCCATGACCGTCTTCAGGGTCTCGTCCGAGGTGCCCAGACCGCGGATCACTTCCACGAGCTTCATCATCGGGACCGGGTTCATGAAGTGCATCCCGATCACCTTGTCCGGGCGCCCGGTGTGCGCCGCGATCTCGGTGATTGAGATGGACGATGTGTTCGTGGCGAGGATCGTGTCCTTTAGGGCCAGTCCGTCCAGCTCCTCGAAGATCTTGAACTTGAGGTCCGCCGTCTCGGTAGCCGCCTCCACCACCAGATCGGCCTGCTTCACGCCGTCGAGCGCCGTGGCCTTTGCGATGCGGCCCAGAGCCGCGTCGCGATCTGCCTCTCCCAGCGCTCCCTTCTTGACCTGCCGGTCCATGTTCTTCTGAATGGCCGCCAGCGCCTTGTCGAGCCGCTTGTCGTCGACGTCGATCAGTGTGACGTCCCACTCGTTCTGCGCGAATACGTGGGCAATCCCGTTGCCCATGGTGCCGGCACCAACCACCGCGATCCGTTTCACCTCGACCCTCCCTTCCCAGGCTCGAACGCAATGCGGCCGAGCCATATCAATGCCAGTCCCATCGCTACCGTGGCGGCCAGGCCGCCCTCCGGCCCGAACGCCCCTCCGGTTACCCAAGCCGGCCCGCCGGGCCGAAACTCGAGCGCGGGCAGCTCGAGCGCGACGCCGCTCACCGGCGCATCGGCCAGCCCCAGCCCCGCGTTCCACCCCAGGTGCACTCCCCAGGCCGCAGGCAGGCCGCCCGGCGTGAAGAACGCCGCGCTCAGCACCAGGGAGGCGAGCCCGATGTTCACCAGTCCGAGTGGTGTCGCGTCCGGATTGCCGAAGTGGGCCACCGCGAACACCACTGCCAGCGCCACGCTGGCCCCCGCCTTGCCCATCGGCCGCGCCAGCCGCTCCAGCGGAAAGCCGCGAAACAGCAGCTCCTCAGCCAGCGCCGCCACGGCGAGCACGAAGCCCATGCGGGCAGTCGCGGCCAGGTAAGTCCAGGCCGGCTCCCCGCTCAGCTCCAACCGCGCGTTTCCCGGCCCCAGCGCGATGGCAAGGGCCAGGAGCGCCATCCCGATGCCCAGCGCCGTCCCCAGGCCGAAGGCCCTGGCGTCGCGGCGCAGCCCGTGCCATCCCAGCGAGTCCCAGGTCGCGAGCCGGTGGCGCACCAGAAACAGGCTCACCATCCCGGCCGCCACCACGAGCGGGACCGTCTGGACCGCCAGCCCCAGAGATCCCGCCTTCCACGCCGCCGGCATCACGTACCCCAGCGGCAGCGCAATCAGCGCGACCGCGAGGTAGAAGCCTACCAGCGCGGCCAGGGCCGAAAACACGACGCGCGCCCTAGAGGAGCGCGCGCGTCGTCGCTGCGAACCGCCGGACGATCAGTCCGGCGAGAGCCAACTTGACCAGATCCAACAGCAGGAAGGGCACCGACCCCCAGGTCAGGGCCACTCCCCAGCTGCCCGTAAGCACTGCCAGCTGGGCCACGCCGCCCAGGTGCACCACCGCCGTACCGGCCACAAGCGCCAGGGCCAGCCGCGGCCACGAGCGGCCGCGATCGGCGAGCAGCCCCACGACGGCCGCTGCCAGCGGAAGCGCCAGGAGATACCCACCGGTGGGACCGAACAGCCGGGCCACGCCCGGAACCCCCAGGGGGGCGAACACCGGCAGCCCGGCGGCCCCCATGGCCAGATAAAGGGCCATGCTGGCCGCACCCAGCCGCGGGCCCAACAGCCCCCCAACGATCAGCACCAGGGGCACCTGCAGGGTGACCGGCACCGGGGTCCCCGGCAGCGGGACCGCCACCTGGGCGCCGAGTGCCACGAGGATCGCCCCGGCAAGGATCGCCAAGGCCCGCCGCCCCACGGCGGTCGGGGTCATGGTCAGGTGTGCCGTCGGGCTCTTGCTCATGCAGCTTGCTCCACGCTGAGGGCTACGGCGTTGCCTCCGCCCAGGCACAGCGTCGCGAGTCCCTTGTCAGCACCGCGATCCTGCATCGCGTACAGCAGCGTGGTCAGGATGCGGGCTCCGCTCGCGCCGATCGGATGCCCCAGGGCGACTGCCCCGCCGTTCACGTTGACCCGATCCCAATCCCAGCCCAGACCGCGGCCGTCGGCGAGCGCCTGGACGGCGAACGCCTCGTTGGCCTCGATCAGACCATATGTGTTGATGTCCGCCTTGGTCTTCTCCATCAGGTTCTGCACGGCCGCGATCGGAGCGAAGAACAGCTCCTTGGGCGGTCCGCCGGCGGCGGCGTATCCCGTCACCCGGGCCATCACCGGCAGGCCGTGCGCCTGCGCAAAGGCCTCCGACGTCACCAGCAGCGCGCTGGCGCCGTCATTCAGGCCCGGCGCGTTGCCCGCGGTGACCGTGCCTTCCTTCTGGAACGCCGGCCGCAGCTTGCCCAGCACCTCCAGCGAAGTGTCGCCGCGCGGACCCTCGTCGTCCTTCACGACGGTGACCTTGCCCTTGCGGCCCTTTATCTCGACCGGGACGATCTCGGCCGCGAACTTGCCGCCCTCCATGGCGGCCACCGCCTTCTGGTGGCTCTCGAGCGCGTACTGGTCCTGCTCCTCACGCGTGATCCCGGCCCTCTCGGCCGTGTACTCGGCGTAGCTGCCCATGACGTTGTCACCGAAGGAGCACCACAGGCCGTCGTACTGGACCGCGTCGACCAGCTGCTGGTTGCCGTACTTCACGCCGCTGCGCATGCCGTACACGTAGTGCGGCGCCTGCGACATGGACTCCATCCCGCCCGCCACGACGCATTGGGCGTCGCCGGCCCGGATCGCCTGCGAGGCTAGCATCACCGACTTGAGGCCCGACCCGCAGACCTTGTTGATGGTCAGGGCCGGAACCTCGTCGGGCACTCCTCCATGTATGGCGGCCTGGCGCGCCGGAGCCTGTCCGGCACCGCCCTGCACCACCATCCCCATGATCACTTCGTCCACCGCGCCGGGCTCCACTCCCGCCCGGCTCAGCGCTTCGCGAACTGCGATGGCTCCGAGCTGGGTTGCCGGCAGCGAGCCCAGCCCACCCAGGAACCTCCCGACCGGGGTCCTGACTGCGCTGACAATTACTGGGGTGGTCTCTTTGGTAGGCACCGTTCGAATCCTCCCATCTCTCCCGCCGATCCCAGTCGATTCGGCGCGTGCGTCACCGGAAGGCTAAATGTCCAACCGTTTGGAGTTTAACGGGCGGTACGGGAGTGCTCAACTGCATCAATTATTGTCGGAATCGCACTGCCGCGAACCGTTCGCCTGGTGCTATTCGGCTCCCAGAGAAGCCGATAGCGCTCTGCTGCGGACCTTCTCCTCCACCAGCTGGACGAATTCGTCGACCGGCATCACCTCCTGCTTCTTCTTCGCCCCGCGCACCCGCACGGCCACCGTGCCCTGCTCCACCTCGCGGCCCCCGACCACGCACAGGTACGGCACCTTCATCACTTCTCCGTCCCGGATGCGGTAGTTGAGCGTGTCGTTGCGGTCGTCCACCGATGAGCGGATGCCGGCCTCCACCAAGCGGCGGTGGATGTCGCGCGCGGCGTCGGCCTGGTCCTCGGAGATCGGCAGCACGCGCACCTGCTCCGGCGATATCCACACCGGGAAGGCTCCCGCGAAGTGCTCGATCAGGCATCCCACAAACCGCTCCAGCGTGCCGAGGATGGCGCGATGGATCATCACCGGCCGGTGCGGCCGGTTGTCCGTGCCCGTGTACTCAAGATCGAAGCGCTCGGGCAGCTGGTAGTCGAGCTGGATGGTGGTGCCTTGCCACTCGCGCCCGATGGCATCTTTCAGCTTGATGTCGATCTTGGGCCCGTAGAACGCGCCGCCGCCCTCGTCCACCCCGTAGGTCACGCCGCGCCGGTCCAGGGCCGCCTTGAGCGCGGCCTCGGCCACATCCCACGCAGCGTCCTCGCCGATCTTCTTTTCGGGGCGGGTTGCGAGGTCGATCCGGTACTCGAACCCGAACGTCCGGTTGAGCACCAGATCGGTGAGGTCGAGCATGTCGAATATCTCGTCCTCGATCTGGTCCTCGCGGCAGAACACGTGCGCGTCGTCCATGGTGAGCATGCGGACGCGCAGCAGGCCGTGCAGCGTGCCGGACAGCTCGTTGCGGTACACGTTGGCGATCTCGGACAGTCGGACCGGAAGGTCGCGGTAGGAGCGCTGCCGCGCGGCGTAGACCAGCGTGTGCATGGGACAGTTCATCGGCTTCACGCGGTACCGCACGTCGTCGGACTCGCCCTCGCCGGCCGCCATGACGGGGAACTGCTGCTCCTCGTAGTGCGGCAGGTGGCCGGAGCGGTAGAACAGGTCCTCCCGTGTCACGTGCGGCGTGAACACCAGGTCGTAGCTGCGGCGCAGCAGCTCGTCCTCGATGAAGCGCCTCAGCTCGTGCTGGAGGATGGCGCCGCGCGGGTGCCACAGGATCATGCCCGGGCCGATCACGTCCTGGATGCTGAACAGGTCGAGCTGCTTGCCGATGGTGCGGTGGTCCCTGCGCTCGGCCTCCTCGAGACGGTGCAGGTACGCCTCCAGGTCGGCCTTGCTGAACCACGCGGTGCCGTAGATGCGCTGCAGCATCTGGCGCCGCGAGTCACCACGCCAGTAGGCGCCCGCCGCATGCAGCAGCTTGAAGTGCTTGATCCGCCCCGTGCTCGGCACGTGCGGTCCGCGGCACAGGTCCACGAACGGCCCGTCGGTGTAGACCGAGATGGTCTCGTCGTCGCCCAGCTCCTCCAGACGCTCGAGCTTCAGCGGGTCTTCGCTGAAGCGCTGCTCGGCCTCGCCCCGGTCCACCTCCTCGCGCACCAGCGGATAGTCAGCCTTCACCACCTCGTGCATGCGCGCTTCGATCTTCTCGAGGTCCTCGGGCGTGAACGGCCGCTCCACCTCGAAGTCGTAGTAGAAGCCGTCCTGGATGGAGGGGCCGAAGCCGATCTTGGCGTCGGGGTACAGCTCGCGCACCGCCGTGGCCAACACGTGAGCCGTGGTGTGGCGCAGCACGTCCAGCGCGGCGGGGTCTTTCTCGGTCAGGATCTCCAGGCTCGCGTCATCCTGCAGCGGCCGCTCCAGATCCCACATTTCGCCGTTCACGCGCGCGGCCAGTGCGGCCCGGGCCAGACGCGGCCCGATGGCCTTGGCCACGGCGCGAACCGTGGTCCCGGCGGGCTCGGAGCGCTCCGATCCGTCGGGGAGGGTTACTCTGATCTCGTCACTCATTGACGCCCGTGTTGGTGATGCTCGGAAGCAGGGGCTCGGTGCGGTCCTCGTAGACGAAGAACAGCACTATGCCGCTGACCACGACCGCGACCATCACGATCGTGAGCAGCAATGTACGCCGGCTGATGGGCCGGCGGTCGTGGTCCAGCATGTGTCAGTATACCAAAGGGTTTCCAAGAGTCGTATAATTGTACCCAGGACCGATTACCGGTGCCACACGGGAGGTACCCTGATTCGCTTGAAACGGCAGGAGCGGGAGAACGACTGGCTCGGCATCGCACTGGCGACCGCCGCCGGTCTCGGCGCGGGCGTACTGGCCGGAATCGTGGCGGGCGAGTTCCTGGGCGACCTCGGCGCGGAGCGCGTGAAGGGGGCCGTGGGACGGCTGCGCCGTGACACCCCGAGGCGGCCCCTGCCGGATCCGGGCGAGGTCGAGACCACCGTGGTTGAGGCCCTCGCCGAGCATCCCGGGACCGCGGACCTCAAAGTGGGCGTGCGGGCACTGGGGGACGGGGTCGTAGAGCTCAGCGGCACCGCGCCGACCGCGGCCGCCCGCCAGGCTGCCGGGAAGGTGGCCCGCGCAGTGCACGGAGCCGACGTGGTCGTGAATCGGATCCTCATCGAGGGGGACGACGTCCCCCGCCGGAGTGCGGAGCCCTCCAGCGCGAGCTGAGGCCCGCGCGGCTCCCCACCGGCTGCCCCGACTGAATCACCCAACACCGTCCAAGGGTCAATGACGAAGACGGAACTCGCTCCGAAGTACGATCCGTCGGCGATCGAGAAGACGATCTACGAGCGCTGGATCGACGCCGACGTGTTCACCGCGTCCGGTGACTCGGACCGGGATCCGTTCGTCATAGTGATTCCCCCGCCCAACGTGACCTCCGTGCTCCACATGGGGCACGGCCTCAACAACACGCTGCAGGACGTGCTCATCAGGTTCGAGCGGATGAGGGGGCGGGAGGCGCTGTGGCTCCCCGGCACCGACCACGCCGGCATCGCCACTCAGAACGTCGTGGAGCGCCAGCTCGCGCGCGAGGGCAAGAGCAGGCACGAGGTGGGCCGGGAGGCGTTCGTCGAGGCCGTGTGGGAGCACGTGCACAAGACCGGCGGCACCATCCTCGAACAGCTGAAGGCCATCGGGTGCTCGTGCGACTGGACCCGCACCCGGTTCACGCTCGATGAGGAATACTCCCGGGCCGTGAAGACCGTGTTCGTGGAGCTGTACCACCAGGGCCTGATATACCGCGGCTACCGGGTGATCCACTGGTGCCCGCGCTGCCATACGTCGCTGTCGGACGAGGAGGCGGAGTTCCGGGAGCGCGACGACTTCCTGTACTACATCCGCTACCCGGTCGCGGGCGGCGACGGCAAGGACGGGGTGATCGTGGCCACGACCCGCCCCGAGACGATGTTCGGCGACATCGCCCTGGTGCACCATCCCGAGGACGAGCGGTTCGCTCACCTCGGCGGCGCATCGGTTGTCCTGCCGCTGGCGGGCATCGAGATCCCGATCGAGACGAGCGACTATGTCGAGCGCGAGTTCGGGACGGGCATGCTAAAGGTGACCCCTGCCCACGACCCGCACGACTTCGAGATCGCAGGCCAGCTGGAAGGCGACTACGACACTCCCGTGGTGATCGACGCGGACGCGCGCATGGTGGCCGACCCCCGCGTGCCGGCCGCGCTGCACGGCATGGACCGCGACGAGGCGCGCGACAAGACGGTCGAGCTGCTGAAGGCCGATGGGCTGCTGGAGAGAGTCGAGCCCTACCGTCACGCCGTGCGGCACTGCTACCGCTGCCACACGATTGTGGAGCCGCGGCTCTCGGATCAGTGGTTCGTGAAGATGAAGCCGCTTGCCGAACCGGCGCTCGAGGCGTACCGGGACGGGCGGCTCGGCTTCGTGCCGGAGCGGTGGGGCAAGGTCTACGAGAACTGGCTCACCGAGATCCGCGACTGGAACATCTCGCGGCAGCTGTGGTGGGGCCACCAGATCCCCGCGTGGTACTGCGAGGCGGACGGCTGCGATCACGTCACGGTGGCGCTGGATCCCCCCGCGGCCTGCGAGAGCTGCGGCGGCGCGGTGCGCCAGGACGAGGACGTGCTGGACACGTGGTTTTCGTCATGGCTGTGGCCGTTCGCCACGATGGGGTGGCCCGAACGGACGCCGGACGTGGACCGCTTCTATCCGGGGCACACACTGGTCACGGCGCCCGACATCATCTTCTTTTGGGTCGCACGCATGGTCATGGCGGGCTACCACTTCATGCAGGACCGGCCGTTCGCGACCGTGTACCTGAACGGCGTGGTGCGCGACCCGCAGCACCGCGCCTTCTCCAAGTCGCTGGGCAACGGGATCGACCCGCTCGACGCGGTAGAGCGCTACGGCGCCGACGCGCTGCGCTACACGGTGGTCGCCGGCGCGGCGGCCGGCACCGACGTGATCATGGACCGCGAGCAGATGGACGGGACGTTCGCCGCAGGCCGGAACTTCGCCAACAAGCTGTGGAACATGGCACGTCTGATGCTGTCCGCGCTCCCGGCGGAGGTGCCTGCACCGGAGTCGCTGGATCCGGCACAGTTCGAGCTCGCCGACCGCTGGATCCTGGCGCGCTGCCAGCGGGTGATCGCGGAGGCGACCGAAGCGCTCGCGCGCTACCGCCTGAACGATGCGGCGAACACCATCTACCACTTCCTGTGGGACGAGCTGGCAGACTGGTACCTGGAGCAGATCAAACCGCGGCTGTACGGCTCCGCGCCGGGCGGAGAGGTGGCCGGCGGCATCGTGGCGCACGTGTTCCAGCTGGCGCTGCGACTGCTGCACCCCATAATGCCGTTCATCACCGAGGAGCTGTGGGCGCATCTCCCGGGCGAGCGCGAGCCGCTGCTGGCGGCGGCCTCCTGGCCCGCGCCGGCCGCCGCGTTCGTCGACGACGAAGCCGAGGACCAGTTCGGACGGGTGCGGGATCTGATCGGCGCGGTGCGCGCCGTGCGGGCCGAGTACGGCGTGGCACCGGGCACCGAGATCCGTGCCTTCGCGCAGCCGGCCGATGGTGAAGCGCTGCAGGCGTTCAACGCCGAGCAGCGCACGATCGAGCGGCTGGCCAAGCTGTCGCAGCTGTACGTCGAGGAGCCGCCGCAGGAGCCCGGGGCGCACCAGGTGCTGCCGGACGGGTCCACCGTGTTCGTGCCGCTGGGTGAGGCTATAGACATCGCCAACGAGTGCGGCCGTCTGGGAGCCGAGCTGGAACGCATGGACAAGCTGCTGGGCGGCGTCGCCGCGAAGCTGGCCAACGAGAACTTCGTGAACCGGGCACCCGCAGAAGTCGTGGAGCGCGAGCGGGAAAAGGAGCGGTCGTGGCGCGAGCAGCGCAAAGCGCTAGCCGACAAGCTGCGCGCGCTGGGCTGCTAGCCGCCCTGGGCGTCACTCTGGGCATCGCGCTGGGATCGGCCTGCGCGGTGATCCAGGAGCCGCCGGGAGGACCGCCCGACTTCGCCGCGCCCATCATCCTGAGCGTGTCGCCCGACTCCGGCTCAGTGCAGCAGGATTTCGACGACCCCATGAAGATCCAGTTCGACGAGGTGATCAGCGAGGCTTCCGGCGGCGGCCTCGCCAACCTCGTGACGGTCTCGCCGCGGCCGCGCCAGGTGCGCGTCACGTGGCACCGCAGCTCCATCAACGTGAAGCCGGCAGACGGCTGGCGCCCCGACCTGGTGTACCATGTGGTCCTGGCTCCCGGCATCACCGACCTGCGCAACAACCGGATGGAGCAGGGCTTCACCGTGATCTTCTCGACCGGCGGCGAAATACCCGACACGCGCCTATCCGGCACGGTGCTGGACTGGGAGGGCGGGCGGCCGGGAGGGCTTGCACTGGTCGAAGCGGTGCTGCTGCCCGACTCTCTGGTGTACGTGAGCCGAGCCGACTCGAGCGGCGAGTTCGCCTTCACCGCCCTGCCCCGCGGCACCTACACCGTGAGTGCGGCGATCGACGGCAACAGCAACGGCCGCATCGACCCGCGCGACGCCTTCGACTCGGTGACCATCACACTCGACTCGGCGGCCACTCACCCGTTCTGGACCTTCACACACGACACCGCGGGCCCGCAGCTGAGCCAGGCAGACCGAGTGGATAGCATCACGGCACGGCTCCAGTTCGACCAGATGCTGCTACCGGCCGAGCCCGAGGCAGCTGCGGTGAGGGCGTGGGCGCTGCCCGACACGACTCCGGTGGCGGTGGCGGCCGTGCTGCGGCCGGATGTGTTCGACTCGCTGCGCACCGCGGAACAGGCGGCGGCCGACAGCGCTCGGGCGGCCGTCGACAGTGCGGCGGCGGCCCGCGACACGGTGCCTGTGGACACGACCCGCGTGGGGCTGCCCGGGCGCGAGCGGCGGCCGCGCGGGCAGCCGGCGGCCCCGCCCGCGGAGGCGGTGCAGGACAGCACCACCAGGGCCGATACGTCTCGCGCCCAGCGTCTGCTCGCCGAGCGCCCCGCACTCTCCAACCTGTGGTACGTGCGCATGGAGCAGTCGCTCGTGCCGGGCGGCCGCTACCTGTTCGAGGCCGCCGCGCAGGGCATCGCGGGCGCGACAGCGGAGTCGCGCGCGGTGCTGGTGATGCCGGAGCCGCTCCCTGCCGCCCTGCCCGACTCGCTCGGTCCCGAGCGGCCCGACTCGGTCGCACCGCCCGATTCGGTGCCCGCCGCTCCGGCCGACACCTCCGGGAGCGGCCCGCAATGAGCGACCCCCGCCGCCGCCTGCCGGCCGTGAACGCCCTGCTCGCCGAAGCCGAGGCCGCGGGGCTCACCGCCGAAGCACCGCGCAGCGTAGTGGTGGACGCCGTACGCGGCGCGCTGGCGGCGGCGCGCGACGCGGGCGGTGAACCACCCGACGGTGGCTGGGTCGAGGCCGTGCGGGCGCGGGTGGCGGAGCGCTCGGGGCGCTCCCTCAAGCGCGTGGTCAACGCAACTGGCGTGGTGCTGCACACCAACCTGGGGCGCGCGCCGCTGGCGCGCGTGGCGGTGGAGGCGGCCGAGGCGGCGCTGGGCTACAGCGCGCTGGAGCTAGACCTGCCCACCGGCGGCCGCGGCTCGCGCCAGGATCACTGCCGAGCCCTGCTCACGGAGCTCACCGGAGCGGAAGACGCCCTGGTCGTCACCAACGCGGCCGCGGCGGTCTTCCTGATGCTCAACACTCTGGCCGCGGGGGGCGAGACCATCGTCTCCAGGGGCGAGCTGGTGGAGATCGGCGGCGCGTTCCGCATCCCGGATATCCTGGCCCGCAGCGGCAGCGTGCTGATCGAGGTCGGCACCACCAACCGCACCCGGCTGCGCGACTACGAGCTGGCGGTCAGCCCGAGAACGGGATGCATCCTCAAGGTGCACCGCTCCAACTTCGCGGTCACGGGCTTCGTTACCGAGGCTGAGCTCGCCGAGCTGGTGACCCTGGGGAGGGCGCGGGACATCCCCGTGGTGCACGATGCCGGGAGCGGCCTGCTGCTCTCACTAGAGGAATACGGTTTGCGGGGGGAGCCCCTGGTGACTGCGTCGGTCGCCGCCGGAGCCGCCACCGTGTTCTCCGGCGACAAGCTGCTGGGAGGACCGCAGGCCGGGATCGTGGTCGGACCTGCCGACGTGGTGCGGCGCGCGGGATCCAACCCTCTGGCGCGGGCGCTGCGCCCGGACAAGACCGCGCTCGCGGCGCTCGAGGCCACGCTGGCGCTGTACCGCGACCCGGCGCGGGCCCTGGTGGAAATCCCCACGCTGGCCATGCTGACCGCCGACCCCGGCCGGCTCAAGCGGCGCGCCCGCCGGCTCGCCCGGCGCATCCCGGGGAGCCAGGTGGAGCAAGGCACATCGGCCGTGGGCGGCGGGGCGTTTCCCGGCTGCGAGCTTCCCACGACGCTGGTCGCCTGGCCCGTCGACTCGTGCGACGCCGCGCTCGAGCGGCTGCGAGCGCACGAACCGCCGGTGATCGCACGCACGCAGGACGACCGGGTAGTGTTCGACGTGCGCACGCTGCGTGACGACGAGTTCGAGACAGTCGCGGAGGCCGCCGCACAATCGCGCTGAGCGAATTGCTAAACGCGGGTCCGCGGGGCAAATTCCGCCAAGGCAAGCGTTTCACCCCTTCACGGAGCCAACAGCACCGCGCCCATGCGAGTCGCCGTCCTCGCTTCAGGTGGTGGCACCAACCTCCAGGCGCTCCTGGACACGTGCCAGGATCCAGCGGCCGCCCAGGTCGTGCTGGTCATCAGCAACAAGAGCACGGCCGGCGCTCTGGAGCGGGCACGCAATGCTGGAGTGGCGACGGCGGTACTCCAGGACCCGAGCGACGCCGACGAGATTCTCGGGCTCCTGCTCTCGCACAACGTGGATCTCGTGGTGCTGGCCGGCTACCTCAAGCTCGTTCCAGTGGAGGTGGTGAAGAACTTCGAAGATCGGATGGTCAACATCCATCCCGCGCTGCTGCCCTCGTTCGGCGGCCCCGGGATGTACGGCCGCCGCGTGCATGAGGCGGTCCTCGCATCGGGTGCTACCGTGTCGGGCCCCACGGTGCACCTCGTTACGGCGGAGTACGACAAGGGACCAATCGTGGCACAGTGGCCCGTGCCGGTAGCGGCCAACGACACGCCGGAGACGCTCGCCGCCAGGGTGCTGGAGGTGGAGCACCAACTGCTGCCGGCAGTGGTCCTGGCGGCGGCCGAAGCCGGCAGCGTAGGGCGCCTGATTGCGAGGACGGGCGGCTTCGGGCCGGCACCGGACCAAAGCGGTGTCGGAGAAACGCTGCGGCCGGATTGACGCGCAACCAACTGCAGCTCATAGAGGAGGAAGGGTGCCACGGGCACTGATCTCAGTTTCGGACAAGCGCGGAGTCGCCCAGTTCGCACGCGAGCTCGTTGACCTGGGCTGGGAAATCGTCTCCACGGGCGGGACGGCCACCGTGCTGCAGCAGACCGGAGTCCCGGTGACTGCGATCGAGCAGGTCACGGGGTTCCCGGAGATCATGGGCGGCCGGGTGAAGACGCTGCATCCCGCGGTGCACGCAGCCCTGCTGGCGCGGCGCGACTCCAGCGAGCACATGGAGCAGCTCGAGGCGCACGGCGTGACGCCCATCGACCTCGTAGCGGTGAACCTGTATCCATTCCGCGAGACGGTGGGGAGGCCCAACGTGAAGCTGGAGGAGGCGATCGAGCAGATCGACATCGGCGGCCCCTCCATGCTGCGCTCCGCTGCCAAGAACCACAACGACGTGATCCCGGTCGTGGACCCCAAGGACTACGACCTCGTGCTGGAAGCGCTCGAGAAGAACCAGGTGACGCCCGAGCTGCGGCTCGAGCTGGCCACCAAGGTCTTCAGCCACACCGCGGCCTACGACGCGGCGATCGCGCAGTACCTCTCCAAGGAGAGCGACGACCTGCCGCCCATGATGGGCCTCTCACTGCAGCGCCAGCAGCCGCTGCGCTACGGTGAGAACCCCTACCAGCGGGCCGCCCTGTACAGCAGCGGCGAGGGACGCGGATTCGACGAGCTGCGCCAGCTCCACGGCAAGGAGCTTTCGTTCAACAACCTGCTGGACATCGAGGGTGCGGTGTCGGCGGTCGCCTCGTGGCCCGACCGGCCTGCGTGCGCGGTGATCAAGCACACCACGCCGTGCGGCATCGCAGTCGGCACGACAGTCGAAGACGCCTACCGCCGCGCGCTCGCCACGGATCCAAAGTCGGCGTTCGGCTCGGTGGTGGCCTTCAACACGATCGTCGACGCGCCGACCGCAGAGGCGATGCGCGACCTGTTCGTCGAGGCGGTGGTCGCTCCCCGGTTCCACGACGACGCCGTCGCGATCTTCCAGACGAAGAAGAACCTGCGGGTGGTCGAGCTGCCGCTGGCCGACCAGCGGCCCGCCCTCGACTTCAAGCGAGTGCGGGGCGGCTTCCTGGTGCAGGACCGGTTCACGCCGGAGCACGACGAGTCTGCGTGGAAGGTGGCCACCGAGCGGGAGCCGACGGATTCCGAGTGGCGCGACCTGCGGTTCGCGTGGTCGGCGGTGGGAGCGGTCAAGTCCAACGCCATCCTGCTGGCCAAGAACGAGGCGGCGATCGGCATCGGCGCCGGGCAGATGAGCCGCGTCGATGCGGCGTTCCTCGCCGCGCACAAGGCGCGCGAGGAGGGACACGATCCGGACGGCTCCGTGATGGCCTCCGACGCTTTCTTCCCGTTCGCAGACGGCGTTGAGCAGGCCGCCGCGGCCGGCATCAAGGCCATCATCCAGCCGGGCGGTTCGGTGCGCGACGAGGAGGTGGTCGCCGCAGCGAACCAGCACGGCATAGCGATGGTGCTGACGGGCCGACGGCAGTTCCGCCATTGAGCCCGGCACAGAGAGAGCGACCGCCGTACCTGGCGGCCGGCGGCGTGACTGCGGCGGTGATGCTGCTGTACGTAGTCACCATCGCACCGACCACGCAGTTCTGGGACACCGCCGAGTACATATCCGCGGCCAAGGTGCTCGGCATTCCGCACCCGCCCGGCAATCCGCTGTTCGTGCTGATGGCCCACGTGTGGGCGCTGCTGCCCCTGGTGAGCCACTACGCGCTGCGCATCAACCTGTTCTCCGCCCTGACGAGCGCTCTGGCCACGGGCCTCCTGTTCCTGGTGGCGGAGCGCTTCCTGCGCGAGATCCTGCCGCGGCCACGCTGGGCCCGACTGTGCGCCGCGTTCGGCGGTGTGCTGGTGGGAGCCACCTCATTCACCGTGTGGAACCAGTCGGTGGTGAACGAGAAGGTCTACACCCTGAGCCTGCTTTCCATCGCGCTGGTCCTGTGGCTGGCGGTGCACTGGGGCGACGAGCCCCCCGGCGAGCGGAAGGACCACTGGCTCGTGCTGATCGTCTACCTGATCGCACTGAGCGCCACCAACCACCTGATGGGCCTGCTCGCGGTTCCGGCCGTTCTCGTCTACGCCGAAGCCGCAGAAGCCGAAGACAACCTGTGGGAGCGCCTCATGGGGGCGGCCGGCCTGTTTGGCGTCGCGGCCGTTGCGGGCATCCTGTTCCTGCGCTGGAACGACAACCACGCGGAGACCGTCCCGCTCGTGCTGTCCGTGGTGCTGCTGCTGGGCAGCCTGTGGCCTGCCTTCCGCCTGCACACGAGCCCGCTCACCCGCATCGCGTTCGCCGCCGGCACGGCCGGGGTGGCGGTGTGGCTCCTGGTCGCCGGCCTGCCCGCGGGGGACACCCTGGCCGTCGTGGCCGGCTTCCTGCTGCTGGCCGGTCTGTTCGGAATCGCGGTGCCGACGGGCAACCTGCAGCTCGTGCTCGTGTCACTCGCCGTGGTCGCCGCGGGCGTGAGCGTCTGGGCCGTGCTCCCGATCCGCGCGGCGCACTACCCCGCGATCAACGAAGGCGAGCCGGTGACGCGGGATGCGTTCCTCGCCGTGCTGGCCAGGGAACAGTACCAGAAGGGCCCGCTGATCCCGCGCCAGGCCGAGCTGCTGTGGCAGTACGCCAACTACCTGCAGTACTTCGTGTGGCAGTTCGCCCACGATTGGGGCGCGCGGGTCCGCGCTTTCGCGGCGCTCGCGTTCGGCGCCCTCGGACTGCTTGGAGCAGCGCGGCAGTGGCGTCACGACCGGCGCGGCGCCGTCGCGATGACCGCGCTGATGGTGACGGTCACCGTGCTGCTCGTGTTCTACCTCGACTTCAAGTACGGCTACTCGATCCGGCAGGGTGAGAACCTGCTGCGCGAGGTGCGCGAGCGGGACTACTTCTTCATCGCGTCGTTCCAGCTGTGGGGCGTGTGGGTCGCCGTCGGACTCGGCGCCGCCTTCGCAGCGCTCGCGCAGACGCTGCGCCGCAGCATGGACGAGGCCAGGAGCTGGCTCTTCGCCGCGCCCGTGCTGTTGATCGCGCTGTTCCCCCTGTGGGGTAACCACATCACGGCCTCGCGCAGCGGCGAGTGGCTGCCGCGCGACTTCGCGTGGGACCTGCTGCAGTCGGTCGAGCCATACGCCATCCTGATCACGGCCGGGGACAACGACACTTTCCCCCTGTGGTACATGCAGGAGGTGGAGGGGGTGCGGCAGGACGTGCTGGTGGCGAACCTGTCACTGGCCAACACCGACTGGCACGTGCGCCAGCTCAAGCGGCGCGAGCTGTTGCCGTTCGACACGGCCAACGCGATTGCGACCTACCGGGGGCGCGAATGGCAACGCCCCACAGAGGAGCCCATTTCCCTCAGCTACGAGGAGATCGGCGCCTTGCCGCCGCTGTTCCAGCTGCAGCAGGCCAGCGTGTTCACACAGGACAACCTGCAGGCCGTGCTCCAGCCGGGCATCCTGGAGCGCTCCGACATCGTCACTCTGCAGCTGATCCAGGACAACCTGGGCAAGCGCCCCATCTACTTCTCGCGCACCGCCGGCGGCATTCCCGACGGGCTGGGATTCACTCCCTATCTGCTGGGCCAGGGATTGGCCCGGAAGCTGATGCCGGACTCCATCGTTGCGACCGAGAACATCGTCCCGCTCAGGGCCCAAGGGTGGGTGGACCTGGAGCGCACCGAGGAGCTGCTGTTCGAGGTGTACCACCCCGAAAGCGCCGCGCGCGAGCGCCCCCGCGGTTGGATCGACACCCCGTCCGAGGGCATTCTCTCGCTCTACGCTGTGGTCTACGCATCGTACGCCGAGTGGGCGGCGCAGCAGGCGCAGGACACGACCGGGACGGGGCTCGATCCGCGCACCATAGCGCGTGCCACCGAGGCCACCCGCTTCGCCGACCGGGTGTTCCGCCAAACGAGTTACTTCCAGCAGCAGTAGGCGCCGCTACGCGCCGAGCCCGCTCCGCCCCACCGTCCAAAAAGGGACCCGTCAAGTCCCATTCCCGCATGCGCTTGACGCCGGCCTCCCCCGGAGCATAGGCTAGGCATTGTTGCGCGATCCCTACGCCATGCCCTCCATCATCTACCGCCTCGCAGAGGCCCTCCTACCCGACTACGAGGTCGAGCGCGAGCTCGCCAGCGGCGGCATGGGCACGGTGTTCCTGGCCCGTGACGTGACGCTCGACCGGCTCGTGGCCGTCAAGATCATCCGACCCGAGCTGGCCACGGCTACGGCCACGGAGCGGTTCCTCAAGGAGGCGCGCACGCTGGCCAACGTGCACAACCCGCACGTTGTGCCGATCCACCGGGCGGGCGAGGCGGCCGGGTTCGTCTACTACGTGATGGACTACGTGGAGGGCGAGACCCTGGCGCAACGCCTCAGGAAGGGCCCCCTCAGCCGCGCCGATGTGCTCAAGCTGGGGCGCGACGTACTGGACGCGCTCGGGGCCGTGCACGAGATGGGCGTGGTGCACCGCGACATCAAGCCCAGCAACATCTTCCTGGTGCGCCGGCGAGCACTGCTCGCCGACTTCGGCATCTCCACGTCCTCGGGCCCGCAGACCCAGACGCCCTCGGGCCAGGCAATGGTGACGGGCACACCGGGCTACATGCCGCCCGAGCACGCGTTCGGCTGGGAGGTGAGCCCCCGTACCGACCTGTACGCAGTGGGCATGGTGCTGTACGAGGCGGTCACCGGGCGGCGCTGGGAGGCCCTCGCCCCCGACCGCGAAGCGGACTGGAGCGGCGTGCCGCGCAGCCTGCAGCCGATACTGAGGCGTGCCCTGGCGTGGGAGCCCAAGGACCGCTGGGCCGATGCGCGGGAGTTCCGCCGCCGGCTGTGGCGCACGCGAACCACCAAGTACCGGCGCCGTACACTGCTGCTCACCATTGGGGGACTCGCAGCAGGAGCCGCGATCGTGTTCACGTTTGCGCGCCGCCCTGCCAGCACTGCAGAGGAGTGGTACGACCTCGCGATCCTCCCCCTCGAGGAGGCGGGCGCGGCCCAACCGGGGCTCGGGGACATCCTCGCGAGCCTCGCACCGGGATTCGTTCCGGCGTCGATCGTCTGGATCAACCCGCAGCAGGCCGCCGCATGGTGGGACTCGGCCGGTGCCGGCGCGGAGCTGGCGGACGTGCCGCGGCTGATTCGCGCCAGGTACGTTGCCGCGGGCACGGTGTCGATGTCGGGTGATTCGCTGCGCATAGATCTCGATCTCGTGAGCGAGTCGGGCCGCATCCGGACCGTGACACCGGTGCATCGCAGCGTGGATGACGGCTTCGCCAGCATCGCCGCCGCCATTGCCCACAGTCTCACTCGCGAGATCGCAGGCGCCACCGACTTCCAGACCCCCGGCGTGTTCACCGGGAAGAGCGACTCCGCGCTGTACGAGTTCGTGGAGGGGGAGCGGGCTTTCCACCGAAACGCGTGGCGATCGGCGGTCGGGCACTACCGGGCGGCCATGGAGCTGGATCCCGGATTCCCGCTTGCCTCGTGGCGGCTGGCGGAGGCGTGGCGCTGGCTGGAGGAGGGCCGGCCGTCCACAGAAGTGGATCTGGCCAACCTGCTGGAGAACCACATAGACGAGCTCGGCGAGCTCGATTATCGGCTGATCGAGGCCCAGCTCGCCCCCAGCCTGCGCGAGCGGTTGGCGCGGTACGCACAGATCGTGGCGGACTTCCCCCGCGACGGCTACGCCACGTTCCTGCTCGGAGAGGAGATCATGCACCGCGGCGCGCTCATCGGGCTCCCGCTCGACTCGGCCGCCGCCCTGCTCGAGCTGGCGACCCACAAGGCCCCCAACCTGGGCCCAGCATGGGAGCACCTGTTCCAGGTGTCGGTGCGGCTGCGCCGCGGGGAGGATGCGCGCCGTGCGCTCGACCGGTACACCGAGGTGCACGCCCCCGAATCGGAGGTCGAGCTCTACTTCCCACCGCTGTACGAGATGCTCTACGCGGGCGTGTTCGAGCCCGAGGCCGCGGGGTCGACGTTCACCCCGCAGGTGCTCCAGGATTCGGGCCTGGTAGCCAACCTCCGAACCGGACCCGCGTGGGGCGCGCAGGCTTTGATGGCTCACCTGGCGGGCCGCATTCTCCAGGCTTCGGCCGGAGACAGGATCACACAGGCGATCGCGACCGAGGCCCTCGCCCTGGGCCTCTTCTCCCTGGGCCGTCCCAGCGAGGCGCTGGGCTACTTCGACACAGCCGCGCTGCTGTTCGGCACCCCCGAGGCCCGGTTCCAGGCGGCCGAGTGGCGCGTGGTGCCGGCTGCGCTCGGCGTACCCGGAATCCCCGAGGAGGAGGTCGCCCGGGGCCGCGCGGCGCTGGAGAGCTTCACACGGGAGCCGAAACTCCGAGCGCGCGGGGCATGGGCGCTGGGGCTCGACGCCTTTGCCAGGGGCGACTTGGAAGTGGGCACCAGATGGCTCGGCCGGTTGCGCTCCGCGGCCGGTGACACTCTGGTCGACCGGCTCGCGCTGCACCTGCAGGCGGCCGAGCTGGCTGCCCGACGGCGCTGGCCCATGGCAGTCGGGACGAGCGACGCCCTGCTCGCCTTCGACTCGGCCGCGATTCGGCTCGGCGACCCGTTCGCACGTGCCGCGCTGCACATGAAGCGCGCCGAGTGGTGGGACCGCGCCGGCGAGCCCGAGAAGGCCGACACGGCGCGGGGCTGGTACGAGCATATGATCCTGCGCGTCACGCTGGACCAGGAGGCGGAGCCAGCCGAGGTGGACTGGGCGCTCGGTACGTACGCCGAGTACCTGCGGGCTGCTTCTGCGGCCGAGCGAGGCGACGCGCACGCGGCGTGCCGCTACTCCGAGCGCGTCGCCGGGATGTGGAGCGATTCCGAGCCGGCCTACCATCCGCTCTTGCAGGAGGCGGCGGGGCGCGCCGCCGAGTGCCGCGAATGATCGTATGCCGCACGCTGGGCACGGTCGAGCTGTCGGTGGACGGCGCCGACGCGCCGCCCGAGCTGCTGTGGCGCAAGAACCTGGCACTGTTGGTCTATCTCGCACGCTCCCCCAAACGCACTCGCACGCGGGAGCACCTCACCGGCCTGCTGTGGGGAGAGAAGCCCGAGTCGGCGGCGCGGCACTCCCTGCGTGAGGCGATCCGCGTGCTGCGACGCGCGCTGGGAGAGGAGCATATCAACGCCGAGCACGACCGGGTGAGGCTCGGAGAGGATTCCGTGCGCCTCGACACCGAGGAGTTCGAGCAGCTGGAGCGCGCAGGCGAGTGGCAGGCCGCCGCGGAGCTCGTCACAGGTGACTTCCTCGAGGGCTTCAGCGTTCCCGACGCCTCCGCGTTCGAGGACTGGCTGGGGGCCGAACGGCTGGAGTGGCGCAGGCGCGGCGTAGGGGCCCTGGTCGATTGGGCCGACACGCTGCTGGGCAGCGGGAACATCGAGGGGGCCGCCGCAACCGCGGCGCGCGCACTGGACATCGACGCCGGATCCAATGGGGCGACGCAGGTCGCAATGAAGGCGCTGGCGCTGGCGGGCGACCGGGGTGGCGCTCTGACGCGGTTCGAACAGCTCTCGGCCCGCCTCGCCGAGATGGGAGCGGCTCCCGACGCCGAGACAGCGGCCCTGGCCGACCGCGTCAAAGCGGAACGGGTGTGGCGGCTCTCGGACGGGGTCCCCGTCGAGCCGCACGGCGGCGCCGAGCTGAGGCGGCCGCCGCTGGCCGGACGGTCCACCGATCTGAAGCGGCTGATGGATGCCTTCGAGGCGGCGCTCGAGCAACGGCACGCGGCCGTCGGCGTCATCGAGGCCGCGACCGGCATGGGGAAATCGCGCCTCGCGGAGGAGGTGCTCTCCCGTGCGCGCCTGGCCGGGGCGGCCACCGCCTCGGTGCGCGCGGTGGAGGGGGACCTGTCCCAGCCGGGGAGCGGCGCGTTGGGACTCGCCCGCGGCGGTCTGCTCGATGCCCGCGGGCTCGCCGGTGCGGCGCCGGCGGCGCTGGCCGCATTCGCTGCCGACATCCCGGAGTGGGCCGATCGTTTCGGCCCGCTGCAGGAGACGCCGGCACCGTTCGCGAAGGCCTTGTGCGACGTGCTGCGCGCGGTCGCCGAGGAGCAGCCGCTGGCAGTGCTGGTGGATGACGCGCACTGGCTGGACCGCGACTCGCTGCTCGCGCTCTTCGCGGCGGTGCGCGACCTGGCTCACCTTCCGGTGTTCGTGCTGCTGGCTGCGCAGACGCAGCCCCCCCGCAGCGAGATTGACGATCTTCGCTCGCGCATAGGGCGCGACGTGCCCGGCGCCGGCGTCGTGCTGCAGCCGCTGGACCAGGCTGCACTGCGCGAGCTCGCGGCGTGGGCCGTGCCCGAGTTCGACGCCGCAGAGCTGGACCGGCTGGCGCGGCGCGTAGCGGCCGATTCGGCCGGACTGCCGCTGCTCGCCGTGGAGCTGTATCACGCCGTGGCCCTGGGTCTCGACCTGGGAAGGATCGAGGGAGCGTGGCCCGAGCCGGCGCGCACGCTGGATCAGTCGCTCCCCACCGACCTTCCCGATGCGGTGGTCGGCGCGATCCGCGTGGGCTTCCGTCGGCTCACCCCGAACGCGCAGCGCGTGCTGGCGACGGCCGCAGTACTGGGCGACCGCGTTTCGGCCTCTCGGCTGGAGCGGGTCACCGGACAGGGCAAGAGCGAGCTGCTGGCGGCGCTGGACGAGCTGGAGTGGCAGCGCTGGATGGTCGCGGAGCCGCGGGGCTATGCGTTCCTCGCGCGTATCGTGCGCGAGGTGGTGGCGCGGGACATGCTGACAGAGGGCCAGCGGCAGCGGATTCTGGAGGTCGACTAGCCGCTTGCCGCCCGCCGACGGCGCCTGCAAGTTGGCAAGGGGCCCGCTTCGTTCTTTGGGGGGAACTAGGTGCCGCAAACACATGGCTGCCCGGCCTGTTCCAAGCCGCTGCCGGAAGGGGCATCGTTCTGCCCCAAGTGCGGGACGGCCACCCCTCCCGGGGTCCGCCTCAGCACGCCCGCAGAAGACACCGAGGCGCGCCTCAAGACCGGTGAGGTGACTTTCACCGAGATCCGCGCCGCCCTGGCCGACCGCTACATCGTCGAGCGGGAAGTGGGACGCGGCGGCATGGCCACCGTGTACCTCGCGCAGGACCTCAAGCACAACCGGCACGTAGCCGTGAAGGTGCTGCACCAGGAGCTGGCGACCGTGCTGGGACCCACGCGCTTCCTGCGCGAGATCGAGATCACCGCCCGGCTGCAGCACCCCCACATCCTGCCGGTGCACGACTCCGGGGAGGCCGGGGGGTTCCTCTACTACGTGATGCCGTTCGTAGAGGGCGAGTCCATGCGCGACTACATGCGGCGTCGCGGACAGCTCCCCGTCGAGGAGACGCTCACGCTCGTTCGGGAGGCGGCGAGCGCACTCAGCTACGCGCACGGGCACGATGTGGTGCACCGGGACATCAAGCCCGAGAACATCCTGCTCTCCGCGGGGCACGTGCAGGTGGCCGACTTCGGCGTGGCGCGGGCCATAAGCGCCGCCGGCGAGGAGACGATCACCCAAACCGGAGCGATCGTCGGCACGCCCGCTTACATGGCCCCGGAGCAGGCATCCGCCGGCGATCAGGTGGACGGGCGCGCGGACCTGTATGCCCTCGCGGCGGTCGCGTGCGAAGCACTGACCGGGCAGCGCCTGGAGATGTTCTCCGATGTATCGGCCGCCGAGCGCGCCATGCTGATAGCCCGGCCCGATCTCGAGCCGGCGCAGGCCCGCGCACTCGCGGCGCCCCTGGCCCTGGACCGCGCCAGCCGGCCCGCCTCCGCGGAAGAGTGGCTCGACGCCCTGAGCGCGGCCGAGCGCAAACCGCGACCCATCAAATGGGTGATCGGCATCGCGGCCGCGACCGTGATCGGCGTCGTGGGCGGCTGGGGCATCTTCGGGGGAGAACGGGCGGGCCCCACGGCGACTTCCCCCACCATCGCAGTGCTCCCCTTTGCAGTCAGCGGGGGCGCCGATGGAATCGATCTCGAGAGCGCGCTGCCGCAGGCGTTCGAGAAACAGCTGCGCTGGCTCCCCGAGTACCGGGTGCTGAGCGCGGAGCGCGTGCGTGCGGCGGCGGCCGAGCACTTCGGGAGCACACCGCCCGACCTCGACACGCTCACGATCTTCGCCGCGAGCGAGCTCGCCGCCACGGAGGCGCTGTGGGTGAGCGGCGCGATAACCCCGGCGGGCACGCTGCAGCTCGAGGTGCAGGTACGCGAGACGGCCACACAGCGACTGGTGGGTGCGGGCGACGCCTCGGGTCCGGTGGACAGCCTCAGCGCCCTCGTGTCCGACATCGTGTCCGCGGCTTTCGCCGAACGAGTGGCGGGCGAGCGCACCGGCTGGAATCTCGCCCTGCCCCGCGGGCTCCACGCATTCAACGCGTACCTGGAAGGGGAACGCTACTTCCGTCACGCGGCCTACGACTCGGCGGTCCAGCGCTTCGAGGAGGTGATCGAGCTCGATTCGGCCTACGCGCCGGCCTACTTCAAGCGGATGCTCGCCGAGATCCTGCGCATCCAGCCCACCCGGGCAACTCGCGAGGTACGCTACGCGCTCGACGCCGCGCGCCGCTACAAGGACGGCCTCGATCCCACCACCCGTCAGCTGCTGGAGGGCTACGAGATCCTGGTGCAGGAGGGTGACCTCGACTCCGCGCAGCAGGCGTTCCAGAACATCGTGCAGCGGCATCCCGACGCAGTGGACGCCCATTTCGTGCTGGGCTTTTTGCGGGTGAACTTCGGCCCCCTCCTGGGAATGCACCCGAAGCTCGCACGCATCGACTTCGAGCGGGCCCATAACCTGGACCCCGAGTTCGCCGCCGCTATCGCACAGCTCGCGCGCATCGCCATCCTCGACGAGCACGAGTCCCTCGCGAAACGCTACATGGGTCTCTACATGCAGATCGACAGCACATCGGACTGGGCAGAGCTGATGGGCATGGCGGATACACTGCTGTATGGGAGCGTGAGCGAGCGGGTGGGCATGCTCGGCTCCTTCGAGCGCCGTCCGGCCATCGTGCTCGAGATGCTGGCGCTCTCGGCCGGCGAGTTCGAGCAGTCACCGGTGGACCGTGAAGTGGCCCACGAAGCGATCGCGGCACTCTGGGACCGGGCGAGAACCAGTGCCGACCGCAGCATCGCGTTCCGCATGCGCATCGCCGGCTTCCTGGGAACCGGACAGGCCGCCACCGCGGACACCCTGTTCCGCCGCGGCCGCCGCCGCGGCGTGCCGCAGCGGGACTTGGACCAGTGGATCGTTCTCGCGGCTGTAACGGGGGTGGCTGCACTGGCCGACACAGCAAGCCAGGCCGCTGCCGCGCGCCGTCTAATGGAGGACGGCGGGACCGATCCTACCTCGCTGTGGCTCGCCGCGCGCTGGTACCACGGCACCGACGCTGCGGCCTTCGCGCCGGCGGCAGGCGCGCTGCGGGCACGCGTGACCGGCGTCGACGACGCGGAGCCCCTGGAACGCAGCCTGGCAGAGGATCTGGATGCGATCGAGGCGCTGGCGGCGGGCGACACCGCCGCTGCCCTGAGTATCTGGCGGCGTGCCACGCGGCGCCACAGCCTGGAGCAGGTCACCTTCGGCCTGCTGGGCTCGCTGTGGCCGCTGCAGCTGGAGCGCGCCAGGACCTCCGCCGCCGCCGGGGACCACGACGACGTGCTTGCTGCCACCAGCAGTTTCGAGCACATGGCCGGCTTCGCGGACCAGGTCGCGTGGCCCGACGTGTGGCCCCTGCGTGCCCGGGCGCTGCGCGCCACAGGCGACCCTACGGGCGCGCAGGGCGCGTACCGTTCGCTCCGTCGGCTGCTGCGGCACGCCAACGGCGACCGAGTAGCGCTGGCCGACTCGGTGGAGCGCTGGCTGGAGCAACTCGAAGGTCGGGGAACACGGCCCGAGTAGCCGCACCGTGCGACCGCCACTTGCGTCCTCCACGGCACTACTTCTCACCCTAGTAGCTGCATCAGCCGGAGCCCAGCAGGCGAGCGTCGCGGGCACCGTCACAGACTCGGTCACCGCTCTACCTGTAGCTGACGTTCGCGTTGAGCTGCTGCGCGGGACAATGCAGGTAGCCGAGGCGCGTACCGATGCGGCAGGCCGATTCAGCTTCTCTCCCCTGGGACCGGGCACCTACATACTGGTCCTGACTCGCGTGGACTACCGGGCGCGGCGTATTCCCAGCGTCGTCCTGGCAGCGGGCGACGCCCGCACGCTCGAGATCGTGATGGTCCCGATCGCCTACGCCCTAAACCCGGTGGTGGTGTCGGCCTCCCGCAGCGAGCAAAAGGCGCTCGACGCCCCCGCGTCGGTTTCGGTGATCGAATCGGAGACCATCGAGGAGCGCACCGAGCTCACCACCGTGGACTACACCGCCGGCGTAGCCGCGGTGGATTATGCGCAGACCGGCCTCACGCAGCAGGAGGTGGTGGTCCGGGGGTTCAACAACGTGGCCTCCGGCGCACTGCTGCTGCTCAGCGACTACCGCTACGGTGCGGTGCCGTCGCTGCGCATCAACGTCTACAACTTCATTCCGCTGGTGAACGATGACCTGGCCAGGATGGAGGTTGTACGCGGACCCGGCGCCGCTCTGTGGGGTCCCAACAGCGCCAACGGGGCCTATCACCTCGTCTCCTACCGACCCATGGACGCTCCGGGTACGGTGGTGGGGCTCACGGCTGGCGAGCGGTCGCTGTTCCAGGGCACAGTGCGCCACGCGTCACGACTGGGGCGCAGCTTCGCTCTCAAGATCTCGGCTCAGTACCTGCGCGGTGAAGACTGGGTATACGTCGACCCGACTGAGGCGGGCAACCGGCAAGATGCCATCGACGACGGCGCGGACCCGGACACCCTGCGCGTAGGCGCCCGCGACCCCGACGTGGAGCGGGTGGCCGGCGAGCTGCAGTTCGAGTGGCGGCCTTCGGGCCGCACCTCCTGGATCACGTCAATCGGAGCCAACAACGCGCTGAGCAACGTGGACCTCACCCCGCTCGGCGCGGCCCAGGTGGAGAAGTGGAAGTACTACTACCTGCAGACCAGACTGAGTCACGGCAGGCTGTTCACGCAGGCGTACGTGAACGTGAACAACGCGGGTGACACGTACCTGCTGCGCAGCGGCAATACGGTGGTGGACCGGTCACTGATGCTGGTGGGGCAAGTGCAGCATGGGACTGCCGTTGGCCGCAGGACCAACCTGACCTACGGCCTGGACCTGCAGAGCACCATCCCCCGCACCGACAGCACGATCACCGGGCGCAACGAGGACGACGACAGGATCAACGAGGCGGGCGCGTACCTCCACGGCGAGACCGTGCTGCACCGCCAGCTCGACCTGGTCGCGGCGCTGCGTGTGGACTATCACAACCGCATCGAGAACTTGGTGGTCTCGCCGCGCGCGGCGCTCGTGTTCCGACCGGCCGACGCGCACTCAATGCGGTTCACCTACAACCGCGCCTTCAGCACCCCGACCACCAACAACCTCTTCCTCGACCTCTTCGGCGACTCCCTGCGCGCGCCGGCCGACGCTCCGCCCCCGTTCGCCGGCGTCACTCTGCCCTATGCGGTCCGCGTGGAGGGCGTGCCCGAGACGGGCTTCACATTCAGCCGCAGCTGCACTGGTGGCCTGTGCATGCGCTCGCCCTTCACACCCGCGAGCGTGGGCGAGCCAACCGACTACATCCCGGTCGACGCCACCCTGGTTTGGAGCTCGGTGGTGGATTCGCTGGCCAACTTCGGCATTGACCTGTCCTCGATCCCGGCTCCCACCAGCGCCGATGTGTCGACTGTGCTGAAGCGGCTGGACATCGCCTCCGGCAGCTACGACCGCGTGACCGGGGAGGTCACCGACATCCCGGCGCTCAGGCCCACCATCACCAACACTCTGGAGCTGGGCTACCGCGGCGTGCTCAGCGAGCGGTTCAGCTTTGCGGCCGACCTGTACTACACGTGGAAGAACGACTTCATCAGCGCAGAGCAGGTCGAGACACCGAACGCGTTCTACGACCAAGCGACCCTGGCGCAATACCTCGTGAACTACATGCCCCCGGCACAGGCGCTGGCCATCGCTGCCGTGTTGGATAAGCTCCCCATCGGTACCGTCGTGCCCGAGCAGGCGCTCGACCCGTGGGACATCATGGTCACGTACCGCAACTTCGGTAAGATCACTCTGTGGGGCGCCGACCTGGACCTCACAGCTTTCATATCGCGCCACTTCGCGGTGCGCGGCACTTACTCGTGGGTGAGCCGCAACTCGTTCCAGGTCGAGAA
Source organism: Gemmatimonadota bacterium (assembly GCA_039586895.1). Taxonomy (GTDB): domain Bacteria; phylum Gemmatimonadota; class Gemmatimonadetes; order Gemmatimonadales; family GWC2-71-9; genus WVYX01. Next base: position 40,160 of record JBDHJM010000008.1, read on the forward strand.
TTCAGTGGGCCAGACCGACACCATCCCGCTCAACGCTCCCGCCAACAAGGGCTCACTCGCCCTCATGTTCCGTGACGACCGGCTCGGGCTCAATGCTGAGGTGCGCTGGCGTGGCGTACAGAGCTTTCCGGTGCGCTCCGGCGTCTACGCCGGTGAGATCGAGGGCTACGGTGTGTGGGACGTCGCGCTCGGCTACCGGCTTCCCTGGCGTTACGATCTCCTCCTCATATTGAGCGGCCGCAACGTGTTCGACAACGAACATCAGGAGTTCGTGGGCGCGCCGGCCATTGGGCGGCTGGTCACGCTGCGCCTGCGCGCGGGCTTCTAGCGGAGGTACATCCGGCATGCGACTCCCATCGGTTCAGCTGCTGCTGGCCTCGGCCCGCAGCACGGCAGAGCGGTTTCCGTTCGTGCTCAGTGCAGCCGTCATCGCCACGGTTGCCGGCATCCTCAACATCGAGAACCCGAACCACTTCCTGTGGGAGCGGGCCACCGCCACCGCGGTCCTCGGCTTCCCTCTGCTCATAGCGCTGGAGCTCTGGGCGGAGCGCGGCACCCAGCCGGCCCGCCGCAGGATCGCGGCCGGCTCCGGAGGCGTGCTGGTTCTGCTGTGCTTCTTCCTGCTGTGGCCCTCTTGGTCACAGACCGTCGCGTGGACAAGGTTCTGGCAGCTCAGCGCGGCGTTCCACTTGCTGGTGGCGTTCTTGCCCTATGCCGGCCGCGACGAGCCAAACGGCTTTTGGCAGTACAACCGGGCGCTCCTCCTCAGGGCGGTGACGGCGAGCCTCTTCTCCTGGGTGCTGTGGACGGCGCTCGCCATCGCACTGCAGGCGCTGGACGTGCTGTTCAACCTTGACGTTCCGGGCGAACGCTACCCCCAGGCCATGGTGGTGCTGTTCTTCCTGTTCGCCACGTGGTTCTTCCTGGGCGGCGTGCCGCGGGACCTCGCCGGTTTGGACCGGAGCGAGGATTATCCTCCGGTAGTGAAGGTCTTCACCCAGTACGTGCTGCTGCCGATCGTGACGGTCTACTTCGCGATCCTGACCGCCTACCTGGTGAAGGTGATCGTCACGTGGGAGTGGCCCTCGGGCTGGATCGGATGGCTGGTCTCTGGCGTGGCTGCTGCCGGCATCCTGGCGCTGCTGCTCATCTATCCGGTGCGGGTGCGGGCGGAGAACCGCTGGGTCGGCAGCTATGCGCGGTGGTTCTGGATCGCACTGCTGCCCATGATCGTGATGCTGTGGCTGGCGATCTGGCAGCGGATCGCGCAGTACGGCGTGACCGAGCGGCGCTACATGCTGGCGATTCTCTCCGTGTGGCTGGCGGCCATCGCCGTCTACTACACGCTGCGCGGCTCGCGCAGGATCATTGTGATCCCGGCTTCGCTCTGCGTGCTGGCACTCGTAATGTTCGCCGGCCCGTGGTCGCCCTACTTCGTGTCACGGCTGAGCCAGACGCAGCGGCTGCAGGTACTCCTCGAGCGCAACGGGATTTTGGTTGACGGAACAGTACGCGCGGCGACGGGCCCAATCGACTTCCTGGACCGCCGCGAGATCAACGCCACACTGCGTTACCTCATAGAAACGCACGGGACCAGTTCGATCGAAGACTGGTTCGGCGGACGCCTGGCAGAGATCGACACGATCGCCCCCGGCGGGGAGCCCTCCCGCCTCAGAGAGGGAGAGGATCGGGTCAGCCGGGTCGTGGCAAGCCTGGGCGTGGGTTACGTGGGCCGCTGGCAGCGAGGCGACACGGAGCAGTTCAGCTACTTCGCCGAGTCCCGGCTGGCCGCTGTCGCCATCGGGGGATTCGACTACGCCGTCCGGCTGGACGGTGGAATGGCAGACCCGGTTCAGGTGACCGGCGACGTGGTCCTCGCGTACGACTCTGCCAGTGTAGCCTACCGGCTGCAGTCGGGAGAAGAGACCCTGCTGGAGGTTCCGCTGCGGCCCACTATCGAGATGGCCCGGGAACGAGCCCGAACTGCCGCGGATCGTGCACTGCCGCCCGACTCGCTGAGCCTCACCGCTACCAGCGGCCCGGTGAGGCTCTTGATGTACGTGACTGGAGTGTCGGGCACGTTCACGGAGGAGGGGCCGGTGGTAACCTCTCTCACTGCAGACGTGTTCGTGCGGCTGGAGTAGGCCTAACCGCCCTTGGCCGCGATCTTGGCCCAGGTGTCGCGCAGTGTGACGGTCCGGTTGAACACCGGTGCGCCCGGCTTCGAGTCCTCGGCGTCGCTTATGAAATAGCCCTGCCGCTCGAACTGGTAGCGGGTGCCGGGTGGATCCTCGCCCACGCTGGGCTCGATGCGGCTCTCCGACAGCACCACCAGCGACTCGGGGTTCACGTAGTCGGTGAACTCCTTGCCCTCCTCGACGTCGTCCGGATCGGGTACCAGGAACAGCCGGTCGTACAGCCGCACCTCGCACGGCAGCGAGTGCTCGGCCGATACCCAGTGGATCGTCCCCTTCACCTTGCGGCCGTCGGGCGCGTCGCCGCCCTTGGTCGCGGGATCATAGGTGCAGCGCAGCTCGACCACCTCACCCGTCTTTGGATCCTTGATCACCTCGTCGCAGGTGATGAAGTACCCATAGCGCAGCCGGACCTCGCGCCCCGGTGCCAGCCGGAAGAACTTCTTGGGCGGGTCCTCCATGAAGTCGTCCCGCTCGATGTACAGCTCGCGCGAGAACGGCAGCTTGCGCGAGCCCTCCTTGCCGATGTCGCGCGGGTAGTACGGAGCATCCAGCTCCTCTACCTGACCCTCCGGATAGTTGGTGATCACCACCTTGAGCGGCCGCAGCACGCACAGCACCCGCGGCACCTCTGGGTTGAGGTCGTCGCGGATGACGTACTCCAGCTTCTGGATGTCCACCCGGCTGTCTGTCTTGGCCACACCCACCATGGAGCAGAACTTGCGGATCGCGTCCGGTCTGATGCCGCGCCGCCTCAGCCCGGCGATCGTGGGCATGCGCGGGTCGTCCCAGCCCGAGACCACGCCCTCGCGCACCAGCCGGATGAGCTTCCTCTTGGAGAGCACCGTGTAGTCGAGCTCGAGCCGCGCGAACTCCGTCTGGTAGGTGCGCGGTTGCTCGATCCCGACCGCGTCCAGCACCCACTCGTACAGCTCGTTGTTGTCCTTGAACTCGAGCGTGCAAAGCGAGTGGGTGATGTTCTCGATCGCGTCGGAGAGACAGTGGGTGTAGTCGTACAGCGGATACAGGCACCACCCGTCGCCGCGCCGGTAGTGGTCTGCGTGGCGGATGCGGTACAGCACCGGGTCGCGCATCACCATGTTGTGATGCGCCATGTCGATCTTGGCGCGCAGCACGTGGGCTCCGTCCTCGAACTCGCCGGCCTTCATGCGCCGGAACAGGTCGAGGTTCTCCTCCGGCGAGCGGTCGCGGTGGGGGCTGGGCCGGCCCGGCTCGGTGACAGTGCCGCGGTACTCCCGGATCTCCTCCTCTGAGAGGCTGTCCACGTAGGCGAGCCCCTTCTCGATCAGCAGCTCCGCCCACTGGTACAGCTGCTCGAAGTAGTCGGAGGCGAAGAACATCCGGTCACCCCAGTCGAAGCCGAGCCAGTGCACGTCTCGCTCGATGGCCTCGACGTACTTCACGTCCTCGCCCTCGGGGTTGGTGTCGTCGAACCGGAGGTTGCAGGTGCCCGCGTGCTCCAGCGCCAGCCCGAAGTCGAGGCAACAGGCCTTGGCGTGGCCGATGTGGAGGTACCCGTTGGGCTCGGGCGGAAACCGGGTGGCCACGCGACCGTCGAACCGGCCGGCGCGGTTGTCCTGCTCGACCATGGCGCGCACGAAGTCGAGACCGCGCTTCGACGCCTCTTCCCTGGTGTCCTTGTCGCCTGCCAACTGTGCTCCTCTGCTGCCGGCACCCGCTGCCGGAACGTTGCGGTGACTGCCCCGTAGAAGTCCTGAAACCTAGCACCGCGAGCAAGCTCGGTCAGGGGGGAGCGGCGCGTTCGCACACCCCCGGCCGCCGGAGTAGATTGCCCATCCACCACCTGAGGACGGCCCCGCCGCGCGAACGGGGCCGGGCACTTCCCTCGTCATCGGACGGAGCGAACGCGATGCGCAGCGCTATCCGAAACGCCGGCCTGCCCGCCGTCCTGGCCGCACTGCTGGCCCAGGGCTGCCTGGTTGGACCCAACTACGTCGAGCCCGAGATCGAGACTCCCGACGCCTGGCAACAGGCCGTGGCGGAGGAGATGAGCCAACCGGAGCCCGACATCACTACCTGGTGGGAGACGCTGAACGACACGCTGCTCACCAGCCTGATCCGCCGCGCCGAGCTGGCCAATTTGGACCTCGCTACCGCCGTGGCCCGGGTGAAGGAGGCACGCGCCATCCGTGGCGTCGCCAAGGGCGACTTCTTCCCGCAGATAGCGCTCGACGGCACGTACACGCACTTCAAGCTCTCCGAGAACAGCGTGCAGGGCCAAGCTATCACCAGCGGTGGCGGCACGGTCGAGGCCAGGGACCAGTGGGACTTCTCGCTCGGAATGTTCTGGGAGCTGGACCTGTTCGGCCGCATCCGGCGTCAGAACGAGGCGGCGCGGGCGCAGTTTCAGGCCTCCATCGAGGACTTCCGCGACGTGCTGGTGACGCTGTTCGCCGAGGTGGCCTCGAGCTACGTGGACGCTCGGACCTTCCAGGTGCGGCTCGAGTTCGCGCGCCGCAACGCGGCATCGCAGCGCCAGACCGTGCAGCTCACCACCGACCGGTTCAACGCCGGCCTGGTGTCGGCGCTCGACGTGTCGCAGGCCCGGACCAACCTGGCATCCACCGAGGCCGAGATCCCGAGTCTGCAGAGCTCGCTCAACGCCTCCTACAACCGGCTGGCGGTGCTGCTCGGCCAGAACCCAGGAACGCTGCACGACGAGCTGCTCGCGGCGGAGGGATCCATCCCCGACCCGCCGGACTCGGTGGCCGTTGGGCTGCCGGCGGAGCTGTTGAGACGCCGCCCCGACGTGCGGCGCGCAGAGCGGCAACTGGCCTCGCAGACAGCCCTGATCGGAGCGGCAAAGGCGGACCTCTACCCCACTTTCTCGCTGAGCGGCGTGCTCAGCCTCGTGGCCGGTGCGTTCGGCGACCTGGGTCAGAGCGAGAGCGTCGGCTACAGCCTGGTACCGGGACTGCGCTGGAACTTGTTCACGGGCGGCAAGATCCGCAGCAACATCAAAGTGCAGGAGGCCCGCACCGAGCAGCTCCTCTATCAATACGAGCAGTCGGTGCTCCTGGCGCTGGAGGAAGTCGAGAACGCACTTGTGGCCTACGAGCGGGAGAAGGTGCGGCGCGACCGGCTAGCGGAAGCAGCGGGCGCGGCCGAGCGCTCCGTCGAGATCGTGAGGACCCAATACCTGTCCGGATTGGTGGACTTCCAGCGCTACGTGGATTCGGAGCGCGAGCTGTTCGCGCAGCAGGACCTGCTAGCAGCGAGCGAGGGTCAGGTGGTCCTGAACCTGATCACGCTGAATCGGGCACTGGGGGGCGGTTGGCGCATCGAGCCGGAGGACCCGGACCGCCAGACGGCCATGAACGGCGCCGAAGCGGCGGCGACTCCGGAACCAGCAGGGGATTCCGAGGGACGATGACGAAGACGAGATCACTTCGACCGGTGAAGATCCACATGTGCACCGCCACTATCCCGCGTTGCAGCGCGAGCCGCTCCGCCGCGGCCTTTGCGGTCGCCCTGATCGCAGTCGCCTGCGGACCGGACCAACCCGTATACCAGCCGCCCGAGGTGACGGTCGCGACTCCGGAGCGCCGCTCCGTGCAGGAGTTCTTCGACTTCCCCGGCTCTACGCGGGCCATCGCGCACGCCGAGATCCGGGCCCGCGTATCCGGTGTGCTGGAAGAGATGCGCTTCGAGCCAGGCAGCATAGTCGAGGAAGGGGAGGTCCTGTTCGTGATCGAGCGCGAGCAGTACTACGCGGCCTACGAAGAGGCGCTCGGCAACCTCAGAGCGGCGCAGGCTGAATCGGCGCGGGCCGCAGCCGACCTCAGGCGCGTCGAGCAGGCGATCCAGACGGAGGCGGTGAGCGAGAGCGATCTGGACCGGGCCGTCGCGGCGCGGGACCAGGCCAACGCGAGGGTCCTCTCGATGAGGGGCCGCCGCGACAACGCGAGGCTCAATCTGGACTACACCATGGTGCGCGCACCGCACCGCGGGCAGGTGGGCCGCAACCTGTGGGACGTCGGCAACCTGGTGGGAGCCGGGGAGCCCACCAAGCTCACGACCATCAACGCGATCGACTCGGTGTACGCCTTCTTCGACGTGCCGGAGATGCTGGTGCTGCGCTTGCGGGAGGCGATGCGCAGGGAGCGCGAAGCGGCGGGTGACACGGAGCGCACCAGAACGGAGGCGCGTGGCCGGCAGCAGGTCGGGAGGATCGGCATATCGCTCGCCAACGAGACGGACTTCCCGCACGAAGGCTACATCGACTTCGTGGACAACCAGGTGGATCCCTCAACCGGCACCATCGAGGTGCGGGCCGTACTGGCCAACCCCGAATACATCATACTACCCGGCCTGTTCGTGCGGGTGCGGGCGTACGCCAGCGAGGAGCGGGAGGCACTCCTGGTGGACGAGCGCGCGGTCGGCACCGACCTGGGCGGCAAGTACGTGCTGGTAGTAGGCGACGAGAACGTGGTCGAGACGAGGTACGTGACCCTCGGGCCGATCCAGAGCGACGGAATGGTGGTGGTCGAGGAAGGCCTCGACGGCACCGAGCAGTACATCGTGAACGGGATGCTGCGGGCGCGGCCGGGCTTCCCGGTCGTGCCTCAGACCGCGGATTCGGCGGTCGTGTCGCCGGCGGAGAGGGGCTGAGCGATGGGCGCGTTCAGCTCGATCTTCATCAACCGGCCCATCATGGCGATGGTGATCTCCATCTTCATAGTGCTGCTGGGCTCGATCTCCATCCCGCTCCTGCCCGTGGCGAGCATGCCCGACATAACGCCTCCCACGGTGAAGGTCACGACCTCGTACCCCGGTGCGAACGCCAACGTAGTGGAAGAGACGGTCACTGCACCGATCGAGCAGCAGGTGAACGGCGTGGAGGACATGCTCTACATGTCGTCCAAGAGCGCCAGCGACGGAACTCTCGATCTCACCGTCACCTTCGCGATCGGCACCGACCCGGACATGGCCGCCGTGCTGACCCAGAACCGGGTGAACATCGCGATGCCGGTGCTGCCCGAGGACGTGTCGCGCCAGGGAGTCAAGGTCGAAAAGCAGTCCACCTCCATGGTGATGGTGGTGGCGCTCTACTCACCGGACGGCAGCCGCGACGACGTCTACCTCAGCAACTACTCCACGACCCAGATCAAGGACGTGCTGGCTCGCCTCGACGGCGTGGGCGAGGTGAAGATCTTCGGCGCCAAGGACTTCGGCATGCGGATCTGGATCGATCCCGCCAAGCTGAGGGCGCGCGACCTCACGTCGGACGAGGTGATCCAGGCGCTGCGCGAGCAGAACGTGCAGGTGGCGGCGGGCCAGATCGGGGCACCGCCCACCGAGGCCGGCCTGAACTTCCAGTACAACATCAACACGCTGGGGCGGCTCGCCAGGGTCGAGGACTTCGAGAGCATCATCGTCAAGGTGGGCAGAGATGGCGAGCTCGTGCGGCTGCGCGACGTGGCCCGCACCGAGCTCGGGTCCCAGAACTACACCTGGTACGCACAGCTCGATGCGGCGCCCGCCAGCATTCTGGGCATCTACCAGCTGCCCGGCTCGAACGCAGTGGATGTGGCCAACCGCGTGACGCAGACGATGGAGGAGCTGTCGCAGCGCTTCCCCGCCGGTCTCGCCTGGACGGTACCCTACGACACCACCCGCTACATCAAGCAGTCCATCCGGGAGGTGATCGTCACGCTGCTGCAGGCGCTCGCGCTGGTGATCCTGGTGGTGTTCATCTTCCTGCAGGACTTCAGGACCACACTGATCCCCACGATCGCGATTCCGGTGTCGCTGATCGGTACTTTCGCCGTGATGCTGGCCGGAGGCCTTTCCATCAACAACCTGTCCTTGTTCGGGCTGATCCTGGCAATCGGCATCGTGGTGGACGATGCCATCATGGTCACGGAGAACACCACGCGCCTCATGGAGGACGAGGGCCTGCCGCCCAAGGAAGCGGCCGAGAAGACGATGTACCAGGTGGGCGGCGCCGTGGTGGCCACGACGCTGGTGCTGCTGGCGGTGTTCCTGCCCACGATGGTGATGCCCGGACTCACCGGGCGGCTGTACCGGCAGTTCGCCACTACCATCTCGGTGGCCACGATCTTCTCGTCCGTCAACGCGCTCACTCTGGCTCCGGCGCTGTGCGGCATGCTCTTGAAGCCGCCGGGTGAGAGCAAGAAGAAGGAGTGGTTCCTGACCCGGCTGCTGGACCGGTTCTTCGGCTGGTACAACCGGTGGTTCAATCGCACCACCGAGGGCTACATGCGCATCGTCAACCGCATCGTGCGCAAGAGCGCCTTCATGATGGGCGCATTCGCCGTGCTGATGGTGCTGATGCTCCTGGGATTCCGCGCCATGCCCGGCGGCTTCGTGCCCGGAGAGGACGAGGGCTACTTCTTCGTGGACACCGAGTTGCCCGCTGGCTCTTCGCTGGAGCGTACCAGCGCCGTGATGGAGCGAGTGAACCGCATCTTCATGGAGATGGATGGCGTTCAGAACGTCATCGCGGTGGGCGGCTACTCCCTGCTCAACGGCGTGGCGTCCACCAACACGGGCTTCATGATCGTCTCGCTCGATCACTGGGACGATCGGCCCGGACTCGGCATGAGCCTGTGGGGCATAATGCGGCGCGGCCAGCCCGAGCTCTCACAGATCCGCGAGGGCACCGTATTCGCCTTCCCGCCGCCCCCGATTCAGGGCCTGGGCGCCGCGGGCGGCTTCGAGATGCAGCTCCAGGACAGGGGCGGCATCGGGCTGATCCAACTGGAGACCTTCGCCAACGATCTGGTGGCGGCCGGCAGGGCCAGCGAGGTGACCACCCGCATGAACCAGAACTTCCGCGCCAGCGTACCGCAGCTGTACGCGGAGGTGGACCGCGAAAAGGTGAAGACGCTGGGCATCCCGCTCCAGACGGTGTTCAATACGCTCCAGGCCAACCTGGGGTCGGCGTACGTCAACGACTTCAACCTGTTCGGCCGCACCTGGAAGGTCATGGTTCAGGCCGACCAGCAGTTCCGCGCCAGGTCGGAGGACATCCAGAAGCTCGAGGTGAGGGACGCCTACGGAAACATGATCCCGATCGGGACCCTGGCGACGGTATCCGACACCGTGGGCCCGCAGACCATCAACCGCTTCAACCTGTTCCGCTCCTCCACCGTCACCGGCGGCCCGGCGCCGGGCTTCTCCGACGGCGAAGCCACCAACGAGATCGAGCGCCTCGCGCGCCAGCTGCTGCCCGCGCAGATGGACTACGAGTGGTCGGGGGTGACGTTCCAGCAGAAGGAGGCGGGCAACCTGGCGCCGATCCTGTTCAGCCTGGCCATCATCTTCGCTTTCCTGTTCCTGGCCGCGCAGTACGAGAGCTGGGCCAACCCGATCTCGGTGATGCTCTCGGTGCCGATCGCGCTGCTGGGGGCGGCGGTCTTCGTTCTGGCGCGCGGCCTGATCCAGCCGATGGAGAACAACGTCTACACCCAGATCGGCATGGTGCTACTCATCGCGCTGTCGGCCAAGACGGCGATCCTGATCGTGGAGTTCGCCAAGCAGCAGCACGAGAAAGAGGGCAAGGGTTTCGTGGAGGCCGCGATCGAGGCGGCACGGCTCAGGTTCCGGCCCATCCTCATGACCACGCTGTCGTTCGTGCTGGGTATGATCCCGCTGGTGCTGGCGACCGGCGCCGGAGCGCGCAGCCGGGTGTCACTGGGCACCGCGGTGTTCGGCGGCATGCTGATATACACGATACTGGGCGTGTTCTTCATTCCCGTACTGTACGCCGCGGTGGAGCTGACCTGGTCCAAGCTGTTCCGGAGGAAGCCGGCGGAGGTAGAGCCTGCGGGTGGCGGTGCGGCGGGATCAACCGCATAATAGGGGCAGCAATCACGAGCAACCAGGAGTCGCACATGAAGCGTACGATGTCATTCGCACTTGCCGTCGCGGCAGCCTTGACACTGCTGCCCGCCGAATCCGCGGCCCAGACCAGCAAGTTCGTAGGCGTCTCGGGCGGCGCCTCTTCGGCCGAAATGCGGGGCGGAGTGACGAACACGAGTTTCCGGTGGGGCGGCACCGCCGGGTTGTTCTTCGGATACCGCACCTGGCGCACGGTGGGCCTCCTCGAGGTCAACTGGGTGCAGAAGGGGGGCAAAGACGCCACCGGTGACGGCAGCACCCGCATCGACTACATCGAGGTTCCGTTCCTCATTGGCGGCGGCTCGGAGACCGGAGACTTCCTGGTGCGGGTCTACACCGGCATCGGTGTCGGCTGGCCGATAAGCTGCAGCTCGACTTCCACCTCTTCGTTGCAGAACTGCAACCTGAAGCGGAGCTGGCAGTGGACCTGGCCCTTCGGGCTGTTGCTCGGCCGGCGCGTGGGGGACGGGCGCACGTTCGTGGGCATCGACGGGCGCTACAACATCGGCCTGTCGGACACGTTCGAGGGTGCCGTGATGGCCAACTACAACTGGCAGATCAGGCTGCAGATCGCCCGCCGCATCGGGTTCTGAGACCGCGGCAGACCTACAACTGCACTGACAGCAACTAAAGGGCGAGCGCACCAGCGCTCGCCCTTTTTCGTTCCGAAGCTAGGAGCGCCGGCTGGTAGCCGGAGTTCGGCGTCTAGCCGCTGAGCTGCTCCAGGAAGTTGTCCAGCAAGGCCCCGGGGAAGACCCCTCCCGATTCGAGCGTGCCGCGGTGCCGTCCCACCGCCTCGGCCACCTCGCGGAAGTTGCCGGGCACGGGCTCGGCTCCGCCGGTGTTCCCATGCCTCGCTTCGGCCACCGACGTGCGCTTCAGCAGGGCATCCAGCTCCTCAGTGTCGCGCCCCTTGATGGTGGCGAGCGCGGCGCCGGCCAGCAGCAGATGCGGCAGCGCCGATCCGTCGGGCAGCCGAAACTCCACCGTGGCGGAGGTGATCACGCGGCCGGCCGCGTCGGCGCTCACGACCGGGAGGCGGACCAGCGCCTGCCGGTCGAACTCGCCCCACACTATGGCGCTGGGCGCTTCCTTGGCCTGGCCGATGCGCACGAACGAATCCTCCACCCGGTTGCCGAACGCCATCAGCGCGCCCCCCAGCTGCACGAGACCGCCGATGAGCCAGCGCGCCGGATCCGTGAGGTTGCCCGCGCCGTCCTTGATCGGCACGATCTTGCCGTCCTTCACCGGAGCGAAGTGGAAGTGGAGGCCGTTGCCGGCGTGCCCCTGCAGCATCATCGGCCCGGTGGCACAGCGCATTCCCTTTCTATGGGCCAGGTTGCGCAGCACCCACTGGGTTAGCAGCACGCCGTCGGCCGCGTCGGGTAGGGGCGCCAGCGCCAGCTCGATCTCGTGCTGTTCCCAGATCACGTTTTCCGGCTCGCGCGCCTCTATGTAGCCCACCTCGCTGTGGCCGTACTTGACCGGCACGCCGATGTCGGCCAGCAGCCCCAGTGCCTTGCGCCTCAACCCCTCGCCGAACACGAAGGGCGAGCTGGCGTGGTAGCCTCGGTCGTCCGCGCCGTAGATGTCGGTCTCGTCGCGCGGCTTGCCGAGGAAGTACTCCACCTCTCCCAGCGCGTGCAGGTCCACTCCCGTGGTCTCGCGCAGGTAGGCGCACGCGCGGCGCAGGATCGTGTCGGGCGACGCCGCCAGCGGCTCACCTTCGCGGTCCACGTGGCTGCACAGGAGCACCAGCGTCGGCATGGCGGCGAACGGATCGATGAATGCGGTGTGCAGCCTGGGCCGCAGCACGATGTCGGATCTGTCGGGCGGAATGCCCGCCCTCGGAAAGAGGCTCGAGCCGTCGGCCCGTTCCCCGCCGTCTACGATGTCCTTGAGGTGGGTCGTGGAGCGCGGCACGAAGTCGAGCGTCTTGAGCCACCCGTCGCCCCCCACGTGCATCAGGCTAACCACCTGGATGCCGCGGACCCGCACCAGGTCCACTATGTCGTCTATGGTCCAGGTGCCGCGCGGCTTGCCGAACTCGTCTTCGAGGCTCGTCCCGCGCGGAACCGGTGTCCGCGGACGCGGTTGATCGTTCATCGCCACACCCTCTCCAGGAACTCCTGGATCTCCGGCACCCCGCCCTGGAAAATGAGATACCCGTCGTGGGGCTCGCGCTCGGTCACCTCGCCGGCTATGGGCTCCATCATGAGCCGCTTCACCGCTTCCGGATCGTCGGGGTGCACCCCGAGGGCCCAGCCCAGCTTTATGAACGCCACCTCGGGCAGCATGTTCGCGAGCGGAACCACGCCCAGCTCCAGTATCTCCCGCCCCGTCTCGTACACGTGCATCTGCACGAAGCCCCACAGCGTCTGCAGGGTCATGTACATCTGCACGCCGGCCGCGTGTGCGCGCTCGAGCGCCGGATAGATGGTGCGGTTCACGTGGCCCAGGCCGGTGCCTGCGATCACGATCCCCTTGTAGCCCTTCTCCACCAGCGCGTCCACCACGTCGGCCTGCATACCAGGGTAGTAGTACAGCATCGTGACCCGCTCGTCGTAGGCGGCCTGCACCGTCACGTCGCAGTCGTCACGCCGGCGGGTCCAGTCGTCCTTGAGAGGGGTGAGCTTTCCCTTCTCCACCATGCCCAGCGGTATGTCGCCCAGCGTGCGGAACGTGCTGCGGTACGAGCTGTGCATCTTGCGCACACGCGTGCCGCGGTGCAGCAGGTTGTAGCTGTCCGAGGTGGGACCGAACATGCAGACCATTACCTCGGCGATGGGCCCGTGCGCGGCCGTCCAGGTGGCATTGATCAGGTTCTGCGCGGCGTCCGAAGAGGGCCGGTCGGAGGAGCGCTGGCTCCCCACCATCACTATGGGCACCGGCGTCCGCTGCACCATGAAGCTGAGCGCCGCGGCCGTGTGGTGCATCGTGTCGGTGCCGTGTCCTATCACTACGCCGTTCCAGCCGTCGCGGATCGCCTCGCCCACCTTCTCGGCGAGTATGAGGTACTGCTCGGGGCCCATGTTCTCGCTGAACACCCCGAACAGCTTCTCGGTCTCGAGGTTGCAGATGTCGGCCAGCTCGGGCACCGAGCCGTACAGCTCGCCCGGGCTGAACGCAGGGATCACCGCCCCGGTGCGGTAATCCAGCCTGGAAGCAATCGTACCGCCCGTCCCGAACAGCTTGACGCGCGGCTTGGCCGGATCCTTGGGGAACTCCTTCTCGGGGATCTTGTAGTGCGCCTCGCGGTAGCCGACTTCCTCGAGATCGAGCACCGTGTCGTAGCGCAGGCCCACGTTGTAGCCGCTGCCCAGCTTGAGCACGAGGTGGGCGTCGTCGCTGGTCTCGGAGCGAGGCAGCACGAGTCCCTCAAAGTCGCCCCGCGTGGTGCGGGCCTTCACTTCGGACCACACCCTGACGTCGAACCGCTTCATTACCTCGAGCGTCGGCCCGCGGTAGCCCTTGTAGCGATTGCCGCTGCCGCTCTCGCCGCCGCTCACGAAACCGTCTCCGGCACGGCATCCTGGAGTGCCTGCTTCAGCTTCTCGCGCACCACCGTGGGGTCCAGTCGGCCCAGGAACTCGGGCATCGCCGCACCCATTGCCCAGCGCAGCACCCCGTCCGCGGAGCCAGTGGTGAGCGACTGCGCCTCGACCACCACGTCGGTGAGCCGCCGGGCGAGGGCGTCCTCGTCGTCCGACCCGCGCCGGTACGGGGCGAGGATCTCCTCCGCGTCGGTTCGCGGCCGCGCGATCAGTGCGTCCAGCAGCCGGTCCAGCGCCTCGGGCCGGATCTCGCCGGCCTCTATGGCGCGAATCGCCGGTGCGATCCGCGCCGGGTCGCGCAGCGAAGCTGCATCGGACGCGAGCCGCCCCCGGCGTCGGTGAAACGGCAGCCGCTTCTGGAGCGAGTTGGCCAGGCGCCGAGCCACGTCACCCGGCTCGGGCGCCACTGCATCGAACAGGTCTGCCCACTCGGCGCGGGCCAGCCTGCGGGCCTTTGCGCGGTCCAGGCCCATTCCTTCATAGCGGGCCTCCCTTTCCCACGGTGTCTCGGGCAGCGCCTCGCGCACCTCGGTGACGACGTCATCCGCAATTGGGATCGGGGGGGTGTCGGTGTCGGGGTACATCCGGTCGGGCCCGGGCAGGATGCGCTCGAACCCGTTGGTCCCGTCGGCGAAGGCCTGGCGAGTCTCGGACGGCACCCCCGCCAGCGCGTCCTGGCCGCGGATCAGCACCTCGCGAGCCGCCGTGGCCGCGTCCTCTTCCCTGCCCCACACCACGACCACGGCATCGCCCTTCTCGGCCTTGAGCTGCTTCCTGAGATCGCGCCATTCGCGCGGATCCAGGCCGTAGTCGGTGATGTCGGAGTGGATCATGAACGGCCGGTGCTCCGGACAGGCAATGACACGCACCCGGTCGGCCATCTCGCGAGCGAATGTCACCCCGGGCTGGGTGTGGTGGGCCAGCAGGCCGGCGAAGCCCGGCAGCCGCACCGCTAGGATCACCTCGCCCCGGTCGATCGCGTCCCAGATGGGTTGGAACTCGGAGTGCACCAGCGCCGGACCGGCGTCCACAACCAGCGGCGACACCTCCCACGGCAGGCCCGCGTCGGGCAGCGCCAGCATGCTCCCGGTGACGCCGCGCCGCTCCAGCTCAGCCTTCACCCTGAGGAGGTTGAGCTGGCGGAACGCCTCCACGTGCACCAGCAGCGGCAGGTACTTGTGGTTATCGACGCCCTTGATCTCGACCCGGCGCCCACCCGCGACCGAGACGTTCACGTCCTGCCGCGCCGCGCCAGGGCCGCGCCGCACCTTGCGGGTGGCGTTGGCGATGGCAGCAACCAGGTGCCCGCCCGCCTGCAGCTCCCACGGCGTGAGCAGGTCGGGCTCGGTCACGGTCTCGGTGAGCGGCATACCCAGCCGATCGGTCTTGAACGTGATGCGGTGCCCGACGTCGGTGACCTCACGGCAGGAGTCCTCCTCGAGCGAGAGCTGCCTGATTCTCAGCTCCCGGTCCACTCCCAGCTCCGGCACCTTGAACGGGATTCCGCCCGTCAGCCCCACCATGGCCGTACGCTGAAACCCGGTGGGGATGGAGCCGTCCAGGTACTGCTTGCGCATCACGTGCAGCTCGGAGACCAGGTTCAGGTTGCAGAGCTGCGCCATCTCGATGGCGCCGCGGATGGCCTCCTCGTCCATCTCGAACGGCGGCGTGTCATCCATCTCGTAGGTGCACACCGTGCCGCGCTCCAGCCGGTACACGATCTCCTTCTTGGTCTTGAACTCCATGAGCGCGGTGCCGTCGTACTCGCCCAGCTCGGAGAGGGTGGGTCGCATGTGGCGCAACACCTCGGCATCATAGACTGTGACCCGACGGCCGGCCGGACAGCGGCAGAACAGCTTGGAACGGGTGGTCAGCTGCTGGTGCACCTCGAGACCCGCCATGAAGCCCACGGCGGCATAGTCGCCGGGCGTCATGTCGGCCAGGTCCTTGTCCTGGAAATCCAGCGCCGGCTCCCGGCGCGGGTTCAGGTCCGCCGGCGGCCTAGGGCCGGCGGGCGGCTGCTCGCCGGCGGCGGGCTCGTTTCGGTCTCTGCTCATGGGCCGGGAAAGATATCTCCGATGCGGCCCGGGAACACCTTGCAGCCGGCGCGACGTTCATCTAAAGTTCAAAGCCGAGCAATTTAGTCCCTATTGGTAGGTGCCGCCATGTCGATCCGACCCGTCAAGCGAGTGATCCAGTCGCAGCCCACCATGGAGGGCGCCGGCGTCCGACTGCGCCGCGCCTTCGGGTTCGGCAACACAGACGACTACGACCCGTTTCTGCTGCTGGACGACTTCCGCAACGAGAACCCCGAGGACTACTTGGCAGGGTTCCCGTGCCACCCGCACCGCGGCATCGAGACGATCACCTATGTGCTGGCGGGCACCGTGGAGCACGGCGACAGCCTGGGCAACGCTGGTGCGCTGGGGGCCGGTGACGTCCAGTGGATGACGGCCGGGCGCGGGATCCTGCACCAGGAGATGCCGCAGGGGGATCCCAAGGGGCGGATGCACGGCTTCCAGCTGTGGGCCAACCTGCCCTCCGCGCTCAAGATGACCGAGCCGCGCTACCAGGACGTGTCATCGGGCGACATACCGGAGGTGACCGACGACGACGGCACGAAGGTCCGGGTCATATGCGGTGACTTCTGGGGCCAGACCGGTCCGGTAGACGGGATCGCCGCCGACCCGCGCTACCTGGACGTGTGGGTACCGCCAGGCACGCGCAAGACGCTGCCGGTCGAGACCTCGCGCCACGCCTTCGCATACGTGTTCGACGGCGCGGGCGGCTTCCGGGACGCGTCGGAGCCGCGTGAGGTACGAACCGACCAGGTTGGCGAGCCGGTCCCTGCAGAGTCAGATGCAGCAGACACAGAGGAAGTCGCTAACCGCTCGCTCGTGCTGTTTGACCGCGGCGACGAGGTCACGGTCCAGGCCGGCGAAGAGGGCATCAGGTTCCTGCTCGTCTCCGGCAGGCCCATCGAGGAGCCAGTTGCCTGGTACGGGCCCATCGTCATGAACACCCAGGAAGAGCTGCGCCAGGCGTACAGCGAGCTGCGCGACGGGACGTTCATCAAGTGATCGTGGCGCACCATATGAGCGGCGTGCCGGGGCCCAGGTGTAACTTGAACTCTACTGTACCAGCCTGCACGTTATCACCAACAGGTACGGCCGCACAGCAGGGCAAACCTCCATATCCATAGAGGAGAAGTAACCGTGCGATCCAACACCACGCGCTTGGCGGCGGTCGTGTGTCTTGCGGGCGGGCTCGCTCTCTCAGCGGCCACGCCGGCGGCGGCCCAGGACCGCCCAAACATCGTCATCATCTGGGGTGATGACATCGGGTACTGGAACCTCAGCGCCTACAACCGCGGCATGATGGGCTACCGGACGCCCAACATCGACCGCCTGGCCGCCGAGGGGGCGATCTTCACCGACGCCTACGGCGGCCAGAGCTGCACTGCGGGCCGCGCCGCCTTCATCACTGGCCAGAGCGAGTTCCGCACCGGACTCACCAAGGTGGGACTGCCGGGTTCCGACCTTGGCCTCCAGGCCGAGGATCCGACGATCGCCGAATACCTGAAGACCAAAGGGTACCGGACCGGTCAGTTCGGCAAGAACCATCTCGGTGACCAGGACGAGATGCTCCCGACAAACCACGGCTTCGACGAGTTCTTCGGCAACCTCTATCACCTGAACGCCGAGGAGGAGCCGGAGCACCCGGACTATCCGAAGGATCCCTCGTTCCGGGAGCGCTTCGGCCCACGGGGCGTAATCCACAGTTACGCGGACGGCCGGATCGAGGACACCGGCCCACTCACCCGGAAGCGCATGGAGACCGTGGACGAGGAATTCCTCGCAGGGGCGCTGGACTTCATTGAACAGGCGAACGACGCCGACGAACCGTTCTTCCTCTGGTTCAATTCCACTCGAATGCACGTCTTTACACACCTCAAGCCGGAGTCCGATGGCGTAACGGGACTCGGCATCTATCCGGACGGCATGGTCGAGCACGACGGGCACGTGGGTCAGATCCTCGACAAGCTCGACGAGCTGGGTCTCACCGAGAATACGATCGTGATGTACTCCACCGACAACGGCGCGGAGGTCTTCAGCTGGCCCGACGGCGGTACCACGCCGTTCCGCGGCGAGAAGAACGACAACTGGGAGGGTGGCTTCCGGGTTCCGCTGCTCGTCAGGTGGCCGGGCATGATCGATGCGGGAACCGAGTTCAACGGGATCATCTCGCACCTGGATTGGTTCCCGACCATCGCGGGAGCCCTGGGTGACGATGACATCATCGAGAGGCTCGAGAACGGCACGAACTTCGGAGACAAGCGCTTCAAGGTCCACCTGGACGGATACAACCTCGCGCCGTACATGGCACAAGAGACCACCGAATGGCCGCGCAAGGAGTTCTTCTACTTCTCCGACACCGGTGACCTGCTGAATCTCCGCTACAACCAATGGAAGGTGGTCTTCGCCGAACAGCGCGCGGAGGGGATCCAGGTGTGGCGCGAGCCGTTTGTCTTCCTGCGGGCTCCCAAGCTGTTCAATCTGCGCTCGGATCCGTTCGAACTCGCGGACCGCGTCGGCATCGGCTACGAACAATTCTGGGCGGAGCACATGTTCGTCTTCGTACCCGCGCAGGCGTTCGTGGCGCGTTACCTCGCCACGTTCCAGGAGTTTCCGCCGCGTCAGACGCCGGCGAGCTTCACGATCGATCAGGTCATGGAGAAGCTGAAACCGCCGACGAACTAGGAGCTGGATGAGCCCATGAGGGCCGGGGATCCGTCAGGGTTCCCGGCCCGAGTCTGTTGAGCCGCCCAACTGCGTAACATCGGCATCTGATCACCCAAGGGGGAAGCGACGTGAGAAGAACCATCACAGCGACTGTCGCGCTCGTGTTCACAGCACTGCTTGCGACAACGGCTTTCGCACAAGACCGCCCCAACATCCTCGTGGTATGGGGCGACGACATCGGGCAGTCCAACATCAGCGCTTATACCATGGGCCTGGTGGGTTACCGGACACCCAACATCGACCGCATCGCCAACGAAGGCATGATCTTCACCGACTACTACGGGGAGCAGAGCTGCACTGCGGGGCGCTCCTCGTTCATCACCGGGCAGAGCGTGTTCCGGACCGGCCTGTCCAAGGTGGGGCTCCCCGGTGCGGATCTCGGACTCCAGGTCGAGGATCCCACGATTGCGGTCTTCCTGAAGGACCTCGGGTACGCCACGGGGCAGTTCGGCAAGAACCACCTGGGCGACCGCGACGAGTTCCTTCCGACCAACCATGGGTTCGACGAATTCCTCGGCAACCTGTACCACCTGAACGCCGAGGAGGAGCCCGAGGACGAGGACTACCCTGGCGACATGGTGCTGCGCGACGGTCGCACGTTCGCCGAGGCCTTCGGCCCCCGCGGTGTCATCCACAGCTGGGCCGATGGGCGCGTCGAGGATACGGGCCCCCTGACCAGGAAGCGCATGGAGACGATCGACGACGAGACCGTCGAGGCGGCGCTACGGTTCATCCGCGATGCCAACGCGGCCGGAACGCCGTGGTTCGTATGGTGGAACGGGACTCGTATGCACTTCCGCACGCATGTCAAGCCGGAGCTGCGCGGCATCTCGGGCCAGGACGAGTACGCCGACGGGATGGTCGAGCACGACATGCACATCGGGCAGTTCCTCGAGCTGCTCGACGAGCTCGGCATCGCTGACAATACGATCGTGTTCTACAGCACCGACAACGGCCCGCACATGAACACGTGGCCCGACGCGGCCTGGGCACCGTTCCGCGGCGAGAAGAACACCAACTGGGAAGGCGGCTGGCGTGTCCCGGCGATGATACGCTGGCCCGGGATGATCGCACCGGGCAGCGTGACCAACGAGATCGTCCACCACATGGATTGGCTTCCCACATTCGCGGCTGCCGCGGGCAAGTCGGACATCAAGGAGGACCTGCTGGACGGTTACCGCTCCAGGGCGATGGATAGGTCCTACAGGGTCCACCTGGACGGCTACAATATCCTGCCGCTGCTCACGGGCGAAGCAGAAGAGAGCGCGCGCCAGGAGATCTTCTACTTCTCCGACACCGGCGACCTCACAGCGCTGCGCTATGCGGACTGGAAGCTGGTCTTCCTGGAACAGCCCACCGACGCAGGTCTTCGGGCGTGGTCCGACCCCTGGGTGCCCCTGCGCTTCCCGTTGATCTTCCACATGCGGCGCGATCCGTACGAGCGGGCGATCCTCACGTCCAACACGTACTACGACTGGTTGATCGACAAGATCTACCTGCTTGTTCCGGCACAGCAGTACGTGGCGCGGTTCCTCCAGACGTTCCAGGACTTTCCGCCGCGACAGACACCGGCGAGCTTCAGCATCGACCAGGTGATGGAGAAGCTGACCCCGCCGGGCGGTTGATCGGCGGCGTCTCTGGATTAGGACATTTGAGCACTGCCGGCCTCGGACCATCGTCTGGGGCCGGCAGTCTAGTGCGGCTTGGGAGACCTTCGATATGCTGAACGCGCTGCGCTGGATACTCATCGTCTTGCTCGGTCTGGGCGTCCCCGTGTTCATATACGTGGCGTTCATTGCCGACGAGCCGGTGATGGAGGTTGAGTACGACGTAGCGATGGGCGAGAGGACGGTGGAGTCCATCGCCGCCGACCCCGAGGAGTATCCCGTGCTGTCCGAGGATGACTACCCTGCGGCCTACGCATACCTGCGGGGGCTGGTGAGAGAGATTTCGGAGAGCGACGAGATACGGTACCGCGACGTCTTCTCCTATGACTCCGTGAAGATCATCGATGACGATGCTACGCTCAACGCGTTCTGCGCTCCGGGCGGCTTCATCTACGTGTACACGGGATTGATACGCTACCTGGATGCGGAGGACCACCTGGCGGGAGTCCTGGGCCACGAGATCGCGCACGCCGAGCGCCGGCATTCGAGCCTCCAGCTGCAGAAGGAGTACGGGAAGCAGCGACTACTCGAGTTCCTGGCGCTGACCGCCCCCGTGGGGATCCGAGACATCGCGTTCGCCGCAATCGTCAACGAACTGACGGATTTGAAGTACAGTCGCGAGCACGAGGCGGAGTCCGACGAGTACTCGGTGCACTATCTGGCAGACACTCGGTACGCGTGCGACGGGGCGGCGGGTTTCTTCGAGAAGATCGTGAACGAAGGCGACATGATCGACATACCCGCATTCCTGAGCGATCATCCCGATCCGCCTTCTCGGATTCGTGACATTCGCGGCGCTGCCCAAGCCACGGGATGCAGCACCGAGCTGGGAGACCAGGCACGCTGGCGTGAGTTTCAGGCGAGCCTTCCTGAAGTGGAGTGACTTATGCCTACCCTTCGTGACATCACAGGCGCCATCGCGGTAGCGGTTCCGGCGCTACTCGTCGCCTCGGCCTGCGCCGCCCCCGGCGACCCCCTGCCCTCCTGGAACGACGGTCCCACTAGGCAGTCCATCACCGACTTCGTGGACCGCGTCACAGATCCGGCGAGCCCCGATTTTGTACCGGAGTCCGAACGCATTGCCGTGTTCGACAACGACGGCACGCTCTGGGGCGAGAAACCGCTTTACTTCCAACTCCTCTTCGCGCTGGACCGGGTGCGCGCAATGGCCGATGAGCGCCCCGAGTGGCGGGGACGCCAGCCGTTCCAGGCGATTCTGGATGACGACCGGGATGCCCTGATGCGTCTGTCGCTGCACGATGTGGTGCAGATCGTGATGGCGACGCATGCTGGCATGACCACCGATGAGTTTGCGGTCCATGTTGCGGACTGGCTGCAGACCGCCCGCCATCCGCGTTTCGACCAGCCGTTCCATCACGTGACCTATCAGCCGATGCTGGAGCTGCTCGACTACCTGCGTGCCAACGGGTTCAAGACGTTCATCGTCTCGGGGGGCGGAAGGGACTTCATCCGCGTGTTCGCGGATGAGCGGTACGGCATACCGCCGGAGCAGGTGATGGGCTCGATGGGGCAGACCGCCTTCCAGGTGTGGGACGAGGGCCCGGTGCTCGTGAAGCAGCCCGAGATCAGCTTCGTGGACGACAAGGCCGGTAAACCGGTCGGCATCCATCACTTCATCGGGCGGCGCCCCATTGCGGCATTCGGCAACTCGGACGGCGACCTGCAGATGCTGCAGTGGACCGCGGCCGGTGATGGCCCCAGCCTGATGGTTCTGCTGCATCACGACGATGCCGAGCGCGAGTACGCCTACGATCGGGAGTCGCACGTTGGGCGGCTCGACGCGGCCCTGGACGAGGCGCGCGAGCGTGGCTGGACCGTAATATCGATGCAGAACGACTGGAGCCGGGTGTTCGCGTTCGAGGAGTGAGCTAGCGCCGCGCCAGCTCCCTCTCCACGTACTGCTTCACCTGTCCGCCGATCGGATTGTCGGGATACAGCTCGATCATGCGGTCGGCCAGCGGCAGCGCCCGGCGCAGCTGGCCGCGCTTGACGTAGTGGTCGGCCAGGGCGAACAGGAAGTCGAGGTTATCGGGCTCCACGTCCAGCGCGCGACGCAATGCAGCTTCGGACTCTCGCACCCGGCCCACCGACTGTAAAGCCAAGCCGTAGTTATAGTGCGCGCGGGCCCGCTGCGGCATTCCACCCGACGCGCGGCCCAGGAACTCCACCGCCTCGTCCACCCGCTCCATTTCCGCGAGCAACAACCCCAGGGAGTAGGCCGCGTCGTACTGGTCGGGGTAATCCTCTACCAGTTCCCGCAGGAGCTGCTCCGCCTCGTCGTTACGCCCCTGCGAGTTGAGCAGCACCGCCAGGTTTGACTTGGCGGGGTAGAACAGGTCGTCTATCGCGACGGCCGCGCGATAGTACCGCTCGGCAAGCGCCGCGTCACCCAGCCGCGAGTAGAGGTTGCCCAGGTTGTGTCCCGCGAACGAGAAGTCGAGGGAATACTCCATCGTCTCCTCGTACTCCTTAAGCGCCGCCGCGCGCTGCTCCAACTGGTACGGCCGCAGCATCGCAGCCGGGGCATCGGCCAGGCGAACCGCTGCCTCGATGCGCACCGCCTTCACCGGGTCGAACAAGAGAGGAGATACCAGCTCGACGTAGCGCTCGGGCGTCTCGGCGCTGGCCGACGACAGCGCCGTGTAGCGGATAAGTGCATCCTCGTCCTGCAGCGCCAGGTTGAATGCCTCGGTACTCGCCTCGCCGGGATAGAAGCTCAAGTAGTCGAGCGCCGTGGCGCGCACCATGGCGGGATACAGCGGGTCGCCAGCCATCCGGATCAGCTGCTCGCGGGCCTCCGGCCGTCCCTCCCGCGCCGCCGCGAAAACCTGTCCGTAGTGCGGCGTGCGCGCCTCCCCGTACCACTGCCTGTAGTAGCGCAGCGACCAGGCCAGGGGCTGGTCGTCGTGGCAGCCGCTTGCGGTGCAGGCGTTGGGGGCTCCTGTCTCCCGCGAAAGGTCGGGCCGCGGCAGCCGCATGCTGTGGTCGGCGCGCCAGTCCACAACCATGTACGGCTGCTCCACCATGTGGCACTTCACGCACAGGGCGCCGTCGCTGGGCTCGCCCTGGTACACCTTCTGGTGGAAGTGGTGGTCGTAGCTGTCGTAGGTGTCGGCGCGGTGGCACTGCGTGCAGAGCGCGTTGCCCTCCTCCACGAGCTGGAGGCTGTGCATGTCGTGGCAGTCGCTGCAGCGCACGCCGTTCTTGTACATCTTGCTCTGCACGAACGAGCCGTAGACGTAGACCTCCTCCAGAATCTGCCCGTCGGCGTGGTACAGCCCCTCGCGCAGCACCGCAGGCAGAGCGTGGTCCAGCAGCTCCACGCTGCGGTGGTCGTAGTCTCCCAGCTCGGTGCGCCTGGAGTGGCACGGAGCGCACAGCGCCACCTGTTCCTCGTGCGTTGTGCCGCTAGTGGGCACCACCAGGTCGTAGTGCTCCACCTGGGGCCGCGCCATCGGCGGCAGCTCGGCCCACGCAACGTGCCGCGAGCCGGGTCCGTGGCACGCCTCGCAGCTCACGTCTATCTCCGAGAACGTCGTGCTGAAGTTCAGCGAGTCGGCGTCGTAGCCCTTGATCAGGTTGGTGGAGTGGCACTCGGCGCACATCCCGTTCCAGTTTTGGGCGCCGCGGGTCCAGTGGAGCCAGTCGTCGGGGGGGATGTCCTGGCCCGGATAGAGGAAGAACCACTCCTGCCGCTCGGTGTCCCACGCGACCGACAGCGCCTGCAGCCGCCCGCCCGGGAACGGGATCAGGTACTGCTGCAGCGGCTCCCAGCCGAACGTGTGGGTGATCTCGTACTCATGGTTCTCTCCGTCGGGGCCCTCGGCCCAGACGTAGTACTTCCCGTCGCGCCGGTGAAACCGCGTGGTGTCGCCGCGGTACACGAACACGGCGTCGTCGAAGTCGCCGCGCACCGTGGTGTCGCTCGCCACCGTCATGGCGCGGTCGTGGTCGGAGCCGCGCCACGCCTCGTAGGCCTGCTCGTGGCACGCGATGCACTGCTCGCGCCCCACGAACGTGGCAGGCTCGGTGGCGACAACGGCGCGCTCCGTGCTCCACAGCCGCTCTTTCACGAGGTAGAGCGGCAGGGACAGTACGATCGCCGCCGTGGCCACCACGCCGGCAACCATCCAGCGCCGCAGGTCGGCCTCGCCCGACCCGGATGCGTTCGCGCCCGACGTGCCCCGCTCCGGCGCGTCTCCGGCAGGCACGCCTGCTGTCTCAGGCGGGCGGTCGCTCACGCCCGCGTAGCCTGCGCCGCATCGAACGCGGCGCGCTTGGTGAGGTTGTCGGTGTTGACCTTGACGACGCGGTTCTCGACACGCACCTCGTACAGGTCGAGCGCGCGGGGTGCGGGCGGGTTGATCACGTCGCCCCGGATGTCGAACGCCGACGCGTGGCAGGGGCAGACGAAGCGGTTCTCGTCGTCCACCCACGGCACCGTGCAGCCCAGGTGGGTGCACTCGCGCGAAACGGCGAGGAAGCCGCCGTCCTCCAGGCGCACCAGATAGAACCTGCCCTGCGGGAACGCCGTGACCGAGCCCGGCTCGAACCGCTCCACGGGGCCGGCTACCACCACGCCGGCCGCTTCCCTCCCCCGCGTGCGCCTCGGCCGCAGGAAGTCGATCACGACCCACACGCCCTCGGCCAGCATCACGCCGAGCAGGCCGAGCCAGGCGGTCCACAGGAAGCGGCGGCGGCCGCTGCCGGATTCGGCGCTCACGGCCACACCAGAGCCATGCCGGGCCCGCGGAACCACACGCCGGTCGCCGTGAGCACCGCAAAGGCCACGAACAGCAGCACGAAGGTGCCCTGCACCGCCTCGACCTTGGTCGCGCCTGCGCGCCGCCGCACAAGCCAGTAGAGCAGCCCGATCACTCCCACCAGCAGCGCAAACGGCAGCAGGCCCTCCGAGATCACAGCCGGCCCGGGGAGCCAAGCCCCGAGGTCGAACACGAACTCATCCAGCACGATCCACAGCGGCGTGACGACGGCCGCCAGCAGTGTCGCCCACGCCGCCAGCCGCCGTCCCCGCTGCGACGCGAACCAGATGCCCGAGGTGTCCTCGTCGTAGCGCACGTAGGGGATCGCAAACAGCGCCAACAGCGCCAGCAGCGGCAATACGAGCACGGCGAACACGGGGTGGAAGTGCAGCAGCAGCTCCTGGATCCCCACGAAGTACCACGGGGCCTTGGCAGGGTTGGGGCTCATTCCGGGATTGGCCGCCTCACCCAGCGGCGCCGCCATCAGCGCCGCGAACAGCATCACGAAGGCGATCAGGATCAGCGCCACCACGAACTCGCGCAGGATCAGGTAGGGCAGCCCCAGCACCTTGTGGGGCGACTCCTCGATCGGCTCGGCGGGCTCGCGCGGCACCACAACGCCGCGAGCCTTGCGCACGCGCCAGAAGTGAAATGCCATCAGCACCACGATAAGCACGGGGACGATCGTCGTGTGCAGCGTGTAGAAGGTGATCAGCGTGGCCCGTCCGATGTCCGGTCCACCCCGCACCATCCGCTCGAGCCCCTCGCCGACGGCGGGCACGTAGCCGATCATGCCCGTGGAGATCGTGATCGCCCAGTAGGAGAGCTGGTCCCACGGCAGCAGGTAGCCCGTGAAATTGGAGGCCAGCACGCACAGCAGGAGCCCCAGCCCCAGCACCCAGTTGAACTGGCGCGGCGGGAAGTAGGCGCCCGTGAAGTAGGTCCTGAGCAGGTGCAGCACCACCACCGCGATCAGGAAGTTGGCGCTCCAGTGATGCACACTGCGCACCAGGCGGCCGAACAGCACGTCCCGCTCCAGCGCGGTGACCGAGGCGTAGGCGCCCTCCGGCGAGGGCTCGTAGCCGAACATCATCAGCACGCCGGTACAGATCAGCAGCAGCACCAGGACCAGGGACATCCCGCCCAGACCGAACGTGTGCGCGTAGCGCAGGGTCTTCTCGGTGACCCGCACCGGCCGGAAGTGGAGCACGAAGTTGTTGACCACGATCCACTTGCGCTCGCGGTCCGACTCGGGCCGGATGGGACCGCGGAAGATGGAGCGCCAGATGCGGTGCGCCAGGCCGGGGGTCCCGCCGGGGGGCCTCTCGCCGGTGCCGCGCGCGCCGCTCGAGGGCTTCGTGGAGGGTCGTGGCATGGTCGGCCAGAAGATACCCCCAAACACCGGCTTGCCTCAAACGGGAACCGGGGTTATCCAACTTGACGTTCTCAGCCAGACACCCTGGAAGAGGAGCCCCATGACCGCAGCCACCCCTCCCGCCACCAAGGCCAAGGTCGCCACCTGGAGCGAGCTGCCCGACCGGCAGCCCGCCTACGCCCTGGTCGCCGAAGTGGATCTCGTAGTGGTCCGCTACGGCGACGATGTCTCTGTGCTGTACGGCCGCTGCCTGCACCGCGGAGCGCTGCTGGCCGACGGCCACATAGACGGCCACAACCTCATCTGCGGCGTGCACCAGTGGGACTACCGCCTCGACACCGGTGTGAGCGAGTACAACAACGCCGAGGCGCTGCACAAGTTCACGGCGTGGATCGACGAGGAAGCCGACGCCGTGTACGTGGACGCGGATGAGGTGCGCGTCTGGGCGGTGGCGCACCCGCAGCCGTACGACCGGGCCGCGTACCTGGGGCTCTACGCCGACGTGCACGGCACGCCCGAGGAGCCGCACAACAAGTACATCCAGGAGCTAGCCAGGAAAGGCACTGGGGACTTGGGGCACGGCAAAGTCTCGGCGATGGGGGTTCCGCAGCAGGAGCTGCCCAACTGGGACGACATCCAGCTCCTCACGGCGCAGCTCGCCACCAAGCCGCTGCTCGACGAAGCGAAGGTGGGCAGCGAGCTGGTGATCGGCCCCAGGGCCAAGAAGCCGCTCTCCCTGGCGATTCCGCTCTTCGTGAGCGACATGAGCTTCGGCGCGCTCTCCGAGGAAGCAAAGGTCGCGCTCGCCCGGGGGGCCGAGCTGGCCGGCACGGGCATCTGCTCCGGCGAGGGCGGCATGCTGCCCGATGAGAAGGCCGCCAACTCGCGCTATTTCTATGAGCTGGCCTCGGCTCGTTTCGGCTGGAGCCTGGACAAGGTGAAGCGGGTGCAGGCGTTCCACTTCAAGGGAGGCCAGGGAGCCAAGACCGGCACCGGCGGCCACCTGCCCGGTGAGAAGGTGAAGGGCAAGATCGCGGAGGTGCGCGGACTGAAGGAGGGTGAGCCGGCGATCAGCCCGGCCACGTTCCCGGATCTTCACTCGGTGGAGGATTTCCAGCGCGTCGCTGCAGAGGTGCGCGAGACCTCGGGTGGCATCCCCGTGGGCTTCAAGATCTCGGCCCAGCACATCGAGGCCGACATCGACTTCGCGCTGTCAGTGGGTGCGGACTACATCATCCTGGACGGCCGCGGCGGCGCCACGGGGGCAGCGCCCGAGATCTTCAAGCAGAACATCTCGGTGCCCACCATCCCCGCCCTGGCGCGGGCGCGGCGCCACCTCGACAGTTGCGGCGCCGACGGCGTCACGCTGATCATCACCGGCGGCCTTCGCACCGAATCCGATTTCGTGAAGGCGCTCGCACTGGGAGCCGACGGAGTGGCCATCTCCAACTCCGCGATCCAGGCAATCGGGTGCCTCGGGATGCGAGCCTGCCACACCAATAACTGCCCGGTGGGGATCGCCACCCAAAAGCCCGGCCTGCGCTCGCGCCTGGTGATCGAGGAGTCGGCCCGCCAGCTCTCCAACTTTCTGGATGCGACGGTGGAACTCATGAAGATCCTGGCACGGGCGTGTGGGCACTCGAACCTCAGCGAGTTCCAGATCGAAGACCTCACGACCTGGAACCGTGACATGGCGTATCTGACGGGGATTCCCTACGCGGGAGTGGTGCCGCTGTAGCTCAACCGACGGCTATCATCTTCAGCCCTGTCGCCAGGGCGTGAACGAACAGCTCGAAGAAGACCATGTCGTTCTCGCCGCACGGCGGAAGTGGGGCCGCCCAAAGGACGGCCCCTGTCGCCGGCTCCGTTATCCGGCCGTGCCAGTATCTCGGAGCGGCGTCAATCGACTTTTACCGGTTCGCTCGTGCGCGGCCCCGCGCGCACCGTTCTGTCCTCCTCCGGCAGCTCGAGGTTAGTGACCTCCTCGGTCACCTCGTAGTCGTACGCCGGGTAGTCGTAGAGCGGCAGTCGCGGCTCGGTCTGACCCATCGAGTAGCCGTACACGCTCTCGTATTCGGGGACCTTCTCGCCCATCGCGTTGAGCTGGCCAAGGTACTCACCGATGGACTTGGACTCGATGACGATTACCTTGCCCATCTGGTCGATGATGGGGCTGTGGGCGCGGGTCCGGTCGTGATCGAACTCCAGCACGCGGCGGCCGTACCGAGTGATACCGATGACGCGGAACGTGAGGCTCTTCCCCACCGCCGGGAGGTTGAGCACGCTGCGGTCGGTGGCCAAGAACGGCACGGAGCAGCGGCCCCTGAGGTCGCTCACATCGTGCACCAGACGCTTGGGGTGCTCGGAAAGCTGACGCACCGCGTCGTAGTAGCGCTCGGGGATCCGCCCAATGCACTTCTCCTCCAGCTCCTCCTGCACCACCCGCGCGATCGGCGCGTAGTTGAACGCGTTCTCCCGGTAGCCCTTCACCACGAACGTGTAATACGACAGCACTCCGATCTCATTCAGCACCTCACGCAGCTTGGACGTGTGCCCCCGCCGCGACGCGGCGGCGGTGAACACCATTTGGTTCGTCACGATCCAGCCGGCCGCGAGCAGCCGCGCCACCGCGTCTCGTGCCTCGGGGGTCACCTCCATCGGCGACTCGAAGTGGGTCTGGATCACGAACTGCTTGACGCCCAGCTTGGCCGCCTTGTCGCGGAACCGCTTCAGGGCGTCGGCGAGCGCCGGCGTGATCCGCTGCGGCAGATACGCCGGCATCCGCGTGCCCATGCGGACCCGCACGATCTCGGCGTACTTCTGCTTGCGGCGCTTGTTGGCCGCGCGCTTGGCTTTCGCCATCTCGTAGATCGCTTCGAGGATCCGCTCCAGGGCGACATCGGTGCTCATCAGAGCATCGCCGCCGGTCACCAGGATGTCCTTGAGCTGCGAGTCCTCCTGGAAGTACTGCATCAGCTCGTCCAGCTTCTGTGGCCACGACTTCTTGGGGGCAAGCTCGTCCAGGTCAAAGTCCAGCTGGCCGTGCTGGAAGCCGTACATCCGCTGGCACGAGGCACAAAGCCCGCCGCACGCCCGCCCCGTCGTGTCGGGTATCAGGATCGCAACGTCGGGGTAGCGCCGGTGCACGTTGTCGTACGGCGGGAGCAGCCATCCCGCGGCGTTGGGCTTGCCGGGCTCGACCTCGTCCTCCTTCTCCCAGGCCCGGATGTGCCCGAACTCCTCCACCAACTGCTGCGAGTACACCACGTAGTGCCTGATGGCCAGGTCCGCGCCGATGGCGAAGTACGGCACCCGCACGTGCAGCAGTGACAGGTAGTACGGGTTCACGAAGAACGGGATGCCCGAGTCCTTCGCCTGGTCCAGGACACGCATCGCGTCGGGGTCGAGTGAGTTGCCCAGCATCTCGTTCAGCAGCTCGGGTGAGCGCACTGCAAAGTGGAGATGGAACTGCGGGTCTTCCCACCACCCGAGCGCATGCTCGAACTTCTCCTCCCGCGACAGGTCGGGGTCGAGCTGGTACTTCGTGCTGCGGATGTCACCGCGTTCCATGCGGTCGATGATGATATTGAGGATGCGGTCCCGGTTCTCCTCCCTGAGCGCCACGATGCGCGGGTCGTCGCCCGCCGGGTAGCGCTCCATCCAGCTCTCCACCTCTTCGCGGGTGGGCATGCGCCGCGTGCTACGCCCGGTGAACTGGCGCAGCAGGTGCAGCGTATCCTCGAAGAAGTCGGGCTTGGCGCCTCCGGTACCCCGGTTCACGGCGAGCCACAGTTGGCGGATGGGCGTGCTGACCGCGATGGCGCCGCGCAGGTTGAGATCCTCGAACTGGCGGCCGGCGTGGTCGGCGTAGTCGAGCAGCCTGATGGCGGCGTAGTCACTCCAGGAGAGTGCCTCGAAGGCCTCACGGCCGCCCACGGTCCCCTCGTAGAAAGCCAGCGCCTGGGGCCGCTGCCGCAGCTCCTCCAGCACCCACTCCCGGATCCCGATGCGCGCCTCGATCTCGTTCTTCGAGTTGCGCATGATCTCTTCCAGCTTCGGATTCTCTTTGAGGAGGGTCTTGAGAAGCCGGTGGGATTTGACGTCGATCGCGATGCGATCCAACTGCTCGATCGGAGTCATGGCCGTCCACTCCTGGCCGCCACCAACACCGCGCCCGGCCTTAGCCCGGCGGCCGTCTGCATGCAGATTACAGCTGCGCTGTGGGAGGGACCGTAACCTCCATCACGGGATGGCCTTACCCCCCCTGGGGGCGGGCCACGGAGGCCGGCCGATTCCTCATATTAGGGCCGGACCGGCCGGGTGACCAGAGCGGTGATGCGGGCCTGGCCCGCGCGGGGTGCAGGCCTTAGCGCCAGCTCGCTCCCTTCACCTCAAGCTCTTCGAACAGGGTGCGTCCCACACCCGCAATGTTCTTCACGGCCCTGTCAAAAGCCTCCCGGTTGACGCTCGCCGGCTCCCGGTAGCCGCTGATCTTGCGCACGAATTGGAGCGCGGCCAGCTCCAGCTCCTCGTCGGTGGGGGCCCGTTCCGGTCGGCGCAGCTGCTTGATGTTGCGGCACATGATTACTGATCCTCCGGCTCGGTGCCCGGCCGATATCGGCGCTGCAGATCAGCGGCGATCTCGTCCTCGGTGAAGGCCACCTGCTTGAACTCACCGCGCGCGAACATCTCCGCCTGGTCGGTGTGGTGCGGCGAGTCGGGATTGTTGCTCTGGCCGTAGGCCAGTATGGAGTACGCCCTCGGTCCGTCGCGCCCGAACTCGACGGCTATCACCCATCCGTCGCCGCCCGCCACGACCTGCTTTCCGTCTTCCCCATCATCGAACCAGAGCACCCGGAAGCACCCGAAGAACCCGGAGCAGCCGCCGATAGGAAGGTCCAGCTCACCCAGCCGCATCCGGTGCACCTCACCCCACGCCACGTCCAGGCTGCCGAACAGCTGTTTGGTCTCCTCCACCACCTCCCCGAAGATGCGCGCCGCACGCTCCGGATCGGCGATTCCCCTGGGCGTGTCCATCGGATCGGCCGGGCTCCACGGCTCTGCCCACAGCGTCTTCCACCGCTCGCGGAAGGGCCGCGTGTCGCCCGAGTCGGCCGCCACGAAGCCCAGGAACCACATCCCGAACAGAACGGCGCCCCGCGATTCGGGCGCCACGGTGTTGTCCCAGCTCTCCAGAATGGCGACCGCCACCGCCGTATCTCCGCCGGACGCACTCGCCCGCACGATCTCCAGCAGGTCGTCCTTGAAGCGATCGGCCGCCAGCATGCGGTACGACATCTTCATCCGCAGCACGTCCTCCAGGCTGACCTTGTCACGCCCGTGAACCAGCTCGAGGCTGTGCTGCGAGCGTAGCCGCACGTTGGGTCGCGGGAAGTAGGGCGGGAACGCCGCCGAGTCGATCACCTCGTTCAGATTCGTGAAGTGGAACGGGTCGTTGGCGTTCTGGGTGTAGCCGCCGCGCGGGTTGAGGAGCTGGGGCAGCGAGTCCCAAGGCGTGATCTCGGTCCACACGTCGTCCGTGGCCGTGGCCGGGAGCGCCGTGCTGTCGGCGCCTGTGGCGTTGTCGGGCCGGCGCGGGATCGCCGCGTTCCACACGTAGAACACGTTGCCCTCGCGGTCTGCATATGTGTGGTTCGACTCCGTGTGCGCCTGCATCCGCATCGCGTCCTTCCACTCGTCCAGGCTCGACGCCTGCATCATGCGCAGGAACTGCTCGGCCTTGCGGTACTCGCCCCAGCCGGGCGAGCGCACCACGTATACCCTCCCCTCGCCGCGGTCCACCACCGGCCCGAGCGGCGTCTCCCAGTACTCGCGAGTGTCGCTCGAAAGGCCCGGGCCGTTCTTCCAGTAAACGGTGATCGGCACGCGCTCGAGCGGCATCGAGCCGCCGTCGAACAGCACGCGGTCCGGGTGGCGCGGATCCACCTCGAGCGCGTAGACCTCCTCGAGATCCGGGTTGTTGTTGGTCGTAGCCCAGCCGAGGTGCTCGTTGAAGCCACCGTTGAAGTAGAGCGGGTATCCGATGCGGAAGTCGCCGTAGAAGTTGATCACGCCGGGCACGGTGATCTGCGCCTCGTAGTAGCCAGAGCGCCAGTTGAGGTGCGGGTTCCGGAGCAGGATGGCCCGGCGGGACTTGGTGCGGCTCGGGGCCAGGGCCCATGCGTTGGAGCCGGCTCCGAGGCGCGCCAGCGAATCGGCTTCGGCCCGGCGCCTGGCCTGCGCTCTCAGGAAGCGGCGCGCCGCTGGGAAAACTTCCTCGTCCACCCACAGCGCGGCGGCGTCGCGCCCCGTGAACTCGGGCAGCCGCCACTCGGCGAACTGGTCGGGGTGGAGCTCCACGTAGGCGTTCACTCCCGCCGCGAAGCCCTCGAACAGAGCGCGGGTGTCGGCATGCAGCAGGTGGTACGTCTCCTGCATCTGCTGGTAGGTCCACTTGAACCGGAAGTCCGACTCGATGGAGTCGCGCCCGAAGTAGCGGGCCAGCTCACCTCGGCTGCGCATGAAGTTCACGACCACCTTCGTCCCGTAATCCTCGAGCTGGACCCAGGCGAGCCCGAAGCCCAGAGCCGCCAGGTCCTGAGCTAGGATGTGGGGTACCCCGTACGAGGTGCGGCGGATCTCCACGCGGTCGGCGTACGGGGCGGCGTCTTGCCCAGCCACCGTCGTCGCGTGCACGAGGGCCAAGGAGGTAAACAGAACGGCTGCCTTGCGCATCTAATCTCCTAGCGTGTGCGGAGAGCTTCCCGGGCGGGCCGACGGGGCACGCAGTCTGGGAATCTGACCCGATCGCTCGGTGACCTCAAGCCGAGTACTGGCCGCGTCTGGCAACCTCCGCCTACCTTGAATCGTCAAAGAACAGGACCATCCACGGACTTCGCCAGGCACTGTCATGACGGGACTCAAGCGATTCGCCACGGAGCACCCCGTGTGGTTCGGGGTTCTCATTACGTTCTCGGGGCTGGTGTTCTACATCGTGGCGGGTGTTTTCGCCGCGTTGGTGGCGCCGGGCGACGTCAGCCGCAACTGGGTGGAGGCAATGGGGAGGTTCGCCGGGGCGGGCCTCTTCCTTCTGCTGCTGTGGCGCTTCGGCTGGCTCGACGCCTCGGGTGCAACCAGCCGGGGCGTGTGGCTGGCATGGCTGGTGACGTTGCTGCTCGTTGCCTACGAGACCGTCGCGTACCAGTTCGCCTACTTCGGCAATCTCACGCTGAACACCTCCAATCCCAGCTCATCCGTCGCGGTAGGCATGAACGCGCTGGCGACCGGTCCGATCGAAGAGTTGCCGTTCCGGGGCCTCATCCTGTACGCTTTCGTCCGGCTGTGGGGGAACACCAGGTGGGGGCTCTTCCGCGCGGTGCTGTACTCATCAGCGCTGTTCAGCCTGTCGCATCTGATCCACCTGGCGCTGGGCCGGCCGCTCGACATGGTGACGATGAAGCTGGTCGTGACCTTCCTGTCGGGCATCTACTTTGCGGCACTGGTACTGCGCTGGAAGACCATCTGGACGGTCGTCATGTTCCACGGCGTGCTGAATGCAGTGATGACGATCCGGGCCGTCGCGATCCAAGGATTCTCCGAGACGGCGGAAGCGGTGGGCGGGGTGATCCTGTGGCAGCTGCCGCTGGTGGCGCTCGGCATCTACCTGATCGCGAAGGCGCCGCTGCGCGAGGTCGTGCCTGAGGCATCCTAGCGAAGGGGAACGTGCCCTCCTGATTATTGGGTAACTCGTTGGTGCGGGTTATCTTGGTCCGAGGGAGGGCTAGACCTAACTGGTAAGGCAGCGGTCTTGAAAACCGCCGGGAGCGATCCCTTGGGGGTTCGAGTCCCCCGCCCTCCGTAACGACTTAGGCCCCGTCA
The DNA here is from genome assembly GCA_039586895.1 of Gemmatimonadota bacterium. Taxonomy (GTDB): domain Bacteria; phylum Gemmatimonadota; class Gemmatimonadetes; order Gemmatimonadales; family GWC2-71-9; genus WVYX01. The sequence goes on from JBDHJM010000008.1 coordinate 74,323, forward strand.
GCACTAACGCTGGCGGGGCCTTGCTGTCGAGCCCCCAGTCAATTGGGCGGTTCGTAGGGATCCG
>JBDHJM010000038.1:0-24177 GCA_039586895.1 Gemmatimonadota bacterium
GTCGACCCGGCTCAGCTGGCGCGCGAGCGCCCGCGCCCGCGCCACCAGGCCGTCGGCCACGGGCACCGCGTCGCCGATGCGCTCCCGTTCGGATCTCGGCATGCGGGTCACGAGCCCCACGACCACGGCGCGGTCGCCGCGCACCTGATCCACCATCTCCAGGTGCAGTCCGAAGGCCCCCGAGTCACCCATTGCACCCTGCCCCCAAGTGGACCACACCACGCCGCTGCTGGAGGCGCCCGAGCTCGTGGCGTCGGGGGCCGGCCGGCCCAGCAGCACCTCGCGCCAGCCGAAGCCCTCCATCCAGAGGCGCGCGTAGCGCGAGGCGAGAGGGATGGCTGCCAGCGCGATTAACGCGGGGGCGAAGTCGACCGCGCCGTTGGTCAAGAGATCGACCGCGAGCGCCAGCGCGCCGCCCGTCACGAACGCGGCCAGCCAGGTGCGGAACCGCCGCACGGGATCCGGTGCCGACTTCTCCTCCTCCACCGGCAGCGGCAGCGGCAGCGTGGTCACGCCCTCGCCCGCCGCGTCCGCCTGCACCGCCCCGCGCTGCAGCGCCGCGCACATCTCGACCGCCGTGTCCCACCTGTCTCCCGGCTCCTTGGCCAGGCAACGCCGGATGACGTTGGCGAGGTCCGGGGGGCACTCGGGCCGGCGCCGCTCCACGCGCGGGGCCTCCTCCGTGATGTGCTTGAGGATGATCCCCTGCGGTGACCCCGCGCTGAACGGGAGCTCGCCCGTGACCATCTGGAAGCCGACGACTCCCAGGGAGTAGAGATCCGAGCGGTGATCGAGTGTGTCGCCCGCCGCCTGCTCCGGGCTCATGTACTGCGGCGTGCCGATGATGACGCCCGCTCCCGTGAGCTCGCCGTCTCCGGCCTCGGCCACCTTGGCGATCCCGAAGTCCATGACCCACACGCGGCGGTCGGCACCCTCCAGGATGATGTTCTCGGGCTTGATGTCGCGATGGACCGTGCCGGACTGGTGTGCGTGATGCAGTGCGTTGGCGGTCTCGAACAGGATGCGCCGCGCCTCGGACAGCCCCACGCGCCGCTCCCGTTCCATCGCCTGCTTCAGCGTCTTGCCGGTGATGAGCGGCATGATGAAGAAGGCCAGACCCTCGGCCTCACCCACCGAGTAGATGGGGAGGATGTTCGGATGGCGCAGCTTAGCCATCGTCTCCGCTTCGCGCCGGAAGCGGGTCAGAAGGTGCGGGGTGACGTGCAGGTCGTAGCGCAGCGTCTTCACGGCTACGTCGCGCTTCAGGCGCAGGTCACGGGCCGCGTAGACTTCCGCGAACCCACCACGCCCCAGGAGCCCTCCTACCTCGTACCCGTCGCCGAGCGCCCGCTGCAGGTGCTGGCGGTGAGCGGTTTCTTCGGGAGTGGGGTTGCGGCTCGCGGGCGGTGTCACGAACGGTCCCTGAGGATGGGCCTGAGAGATATGAGGTACGTCGGGGGCGGTCAAGCGCCCCCGACAGCCCTCACGGATCCAGCCGCATCACCCTCAGTCCGGTGTTCATGTCCGAGAGGTACACGTTTCCATTGTGCAGCTGCGGCGCCCAGATGCAGTTGGCGGTCCCTGTGGCCGACGGGCAGTCGTCGCCCAGCGGGAGCGGCGAGCCCGCGATCTCGCGCCCCTGGCGGTCCAGCGCCCCCAGGAGCTCGCCCGAGACGTCGAGCGCGCGCACGCCGTTGCCGTACCACGCGAGGTACAGCACGCCGGCTGCTTCATCGAGCCAGAAGTTGTGAGGCGTATCCCCCGGCGTGCGGAACGAGGCCACTTCCACCGGTTCGCTCAGGTTGCTCACATCCACCACGTGCATCATGCCGGGAGTGGCGAAGTCCTCCTCGCCCACGAACACGTAGCCCGCGGCCGGCCAGTACCACGCGTTGTGGGTCTGTCCGCCCTGGATCACGACGCGGCTCACCTCGACCGGGTTGGACGGCGAGCCGCCGGCCATGCCGTTACCTACATCGAGGATCACCAGTCCCGCGTCCCAGTGCGCCAGGAACGCGAGGCCGTCCCGCACGTAGACGTCGTGCAGGAAGCTGGTTCCGGCGTAAAAGCTAGCCACCGCGTCCGGTGCGGCCGGATTGCTGATGTCCAACACCCGCAGGCCGCTGGACGCGCTCACGCCGTCCACCACGAGGTACACGTAGTTCCCCTCGACCCACGCGTTGTGAACTCCGGTCTCGAGGCTGGCCGTGAAGCGCGTTATTACGCTCGGGTGGTCGGGGTCGGTCAGGTCCAGCAGGGTGACGCCGTTCAGTCCGTCGGCGGAGGCTTCGTGAGTGATCACGGCCAGCTGGCCGTCGGCCCTGACCTTCACGTCGTTGACCACGCGCGCGTCCACAGTCACCGAGTCCGTGAGCGCCGGACTCGCCGGAGTGGCTATGTCCCACGCGAAGAGCACGTTGCCGAACCGAGTCGTGCCCATCACGGTGCGGCCGCCCCACGTTCCCGTGTAGGCGTTGCTCCCGTGCACCCAGAGGTCGGAGCTGAACCGGTCCCGCTCGAGGCCCTGCCCCACCGCGGCGAAGCTGCCGGAGAGGCTGCGGGCCGCCACTGTGATGTCCAGTGTGTCGGCCGCGCCGCCCAGCATGGCGACCACGCTCCGCGGGCCGGGCTCATACGTCACCACGCGGCCGCCGGTGGCGGCGATCCCGGTGCCCGCCGGCAGCAGCATCCACTGCGGCGTCCCGGGAACCGGCTGGCCGTCGCCGTCCCGCGCATCGGCGGTGTACTGGACCACGTCGCCCTGCCGCACAGCGGTGGGGCCCGTGATGGTGAGCGTCACGACCGGCGCCGGCGGCGGCGGGGCGCTCACCAGGAAGCCGAGCGCCAGCGTCGACAGCACCCGCTCCGACGCGCGCGCCGCTAGCTCGACGCGGTAACGTCCGTCCTGGATCGCCCCGGCGGTATCCAGCGTAAGCGTCACCGAGCGCTCGTCACCTGGGTTGAGCGTCGCGATCTCCGTCGGCGCGGTCACGAGCCTCGGACCCGGAATGACCGAGCCCGCCTCGTCCTCCACGCCGCCCGCTACCAACGTCACCGGCCCGACCGCGGCGTTGCCCACGTTGCGGATCAGAACCACCGTGTCGCGGCCGGTCTCGAGCTCGACAACCTGAGGTGAGAACTGCACGTCAGCCGTGTCCTGGGGGGCCGCGGCGTCGCTGCAGGCATACGCGGCCAGCCCTGCCAGAACCGGCGCGGAGACAACCACCAGGCGGGACAAACGAATCACAGGGTGCCCCCAGGGAGGGATGAGGAGTCCTGAAAATGTAACACTAGTGGATTGGTCGGGTTCCGGTCCGTTCAGGGCCTGCCAGGCGCGGGCACCTCGGCGTGCACGATCCCGAGCGTGTAAGCCCCCGCGGTCGCCCGCCACAGCACCGCTGGCTGCTCCAGACCCAACGCCACCACTCCACCTGGAGCATCCGTCGTGCCCTCGTAGGTGATGAACGCGACCGACTGGTCGCTGGAGATTGCAACGCCGTGCGGATGCGCCACGCCGAGCGGCACCCGCTGCCGCTCCTCGATCGCGACTGCGTCGAGCAGCGACACGCTGCCGTCGAGCCGGTTCGCGACCACCAGCGTGAGTCCGTCCTCCGTAACCGCCAGCTGTGCCGGTCCGGCGCCAACGGCGGCCGCCCCTGCCGGCTCGCCCTCGGTGTTGAAGGCCCGCACCTCACTGGAGCCGTGCAGGGTCACGTAGAGGGCGGCGCCGCACGGAGACCACGCCAGGTTGAGCGGACGGTATCGGGGTGATCCGGGCGGACCGGGGTCGGCACCCACGTGAAACCGGCCCGCCTCTTCGAGCGTGACGGCATCGAGGAGCACCACCTCGTCGCTGAGGCTACAGGTGAGTGCCACCAGGTTCCCGTCCGGGCTCACGGCCGCGTCGTGGGGCGCCGCGCAAGTCCGGATACGCTCGGTGACTTCCAGGTCGGTCAGCCGGACCACGGCTACCTCGCTGATCGCGCCCGCACCGGCCCGGTAGTAGTCGGGTACAAAGGCGCGCGATCCGTCAGGCGTGATGCCGATGCGTCCCGCGCCGGCCGTGCCGAGCCGCGCGCGCCCCACCAGCCGGGGGCCGGGGAGCTCGAACTTCCACAGCGTGGGCTCGCCGTGCGACACGGTTACGTAGAGGTGGCCTCCCCCGGGGGCGAGCGCTATCCCATGGGGCTCGTCGGTCTCCCCGCGGCGCGGGTCGACCGCCACCCGGGCCAGCAGCTGTCCGTCGCTCGGGTCGAGCTCGAGCAGCTCGTCGGTGAAGCCGGAGGTGACGTAGAGTCTGGCGTGCGAAGCTCCCGGGTCGCAGGCAGCCACACCCAGCACCAGCAGCGCCGCGGCTGCGCCCCAAGTCCTTCGCAAGCTACGCCTGGAAGCGCTCGGCCTTCGGGGCCGCCAGGTAGTTGTACAGCCACGCAATGATGGCGCCGCCGACGGCTCCGTCCACCAGGGCGTAGAGCGTCACCGTGATGACCGCGCCGATCCCGCCCGGGCCATTGTAGCCGGGGTAGATCGAAGCCCCGAGCTCCAGCAGCGCGCCACCGTACGAGGGCCAGATCAGGTTGGCCAGTCCAACCAGCAGGAACAACCCGCCTGCCATGATCGCGAACACGATGGCCATTGCCTTGACGTTGAGCAGCATGAGTCCGTCCTCCGTTGCGGAGTCGTTTGGCAATCGAACCGTATCAGGGAATTACCCGGGTGGGCCGCCGCGCGCCAGATGAAACGGCGAGAGTGCAGGAGGACCGGCGGGGCCGAGGGGTCGAAAGAGTGAGCGCCCGGCTGGATCGCCGGGCGCTCGAGGCTCCCTAGGAGTCCTTTCCGCCACCCCACGCATCGTCTTTATCCCGGTCCTCGGCGGAAGCCGGCCACTCGAATCCCTCTTCGGGATTGAAATCCTTCAGTCGCAGCTTGTCGATCGCCCGGAGCTGCTCCGGCTCGGGGCGCTGCGGCGACACGGCACACTTCGGCTCATGCTTCACGACCGGATTCTAGCCCGGGAGCCGTGAAGAAATCGTGAAATCCCACCTAACGCGGCGCGGAGGCCGGCTCCCGCTCATTCGCCCGCGCCGGCTCGATCTCGACCAACTCCGAAGCCTCGGGCTCCGCCCTGCGATGCCCCTTGGGTACGGTGCGCACGAACTCGCCGAAGTGGAGGCACTCCTCCAGCCTGCACGACCACGCCAGCTTCCCCTTGTACACCGTCATGTCGGGGCAGCCGTCGCACATGCTCTGGCGTCCGTCATCCAGGATGTCGATGGGCTGGATGACCATAATCGACTGCGTGTGCATGCGGCGGAACCAGACGCGCGGATCCACCAGCGCCCGCGCCGCTGTGCGGCGCAGGCCGGAGTCGAACGGCGCCAGCATCAGCATCGACTTGCCGCGCCGCAGCACCTTCGGCGGCACGTACGCCAGGTAGCGGCCGTGCCGCAGGTGATGTGCGGCCTGCGTCAGCTCCGCCATCCGCGGCCCGTGGTATCCGTAAATCTTCTGCTTCGTCCCCATCCGGATCGTGAGGAGCCACTTGAGGGACTCGGGGCTCTCGGTGCCGTTGAGGTACGCGCACGGCGCGAAGTCGGGGTAACGCTCACGGATTTTCGCCACCACCTCGGGCGCCTTGATGTCGCAGCGGTACTCGGGCGACGCTGCCGCATAGGCTAGAGGGGACATGTCCAGCCGCTCACCGCCGGCGTAGTAGTCGAAGTCACCTTCGAGAACCGCCGCCCGGTAGCAGATGAACACCATAACGTGCACGATGTCGATGTGCTTCTGTGCCCATGTCACGAGGTCGGGCACCGCGTCGAGCGTGTCGTCGAACACGGTGGAGTTGAAGGCGCACGACAGCCCGCCGACCCGCGCTGCCATCTCGGCATAGTGCAGCCGCAGCTCGTTGTGCTCCTGCTCGGTCTTTCCCTTCCACTTGGGACGGCCCTGCTTGCTGTCGATGTGGAAGGTGAGCCCCACCAGTCCGGCCTTCTTGAGGTCGCGCAGCACCGATTCGTCGAGCGCCAGCCCGTTCGTGTTGAGGATGGGCTTCCAGCCCCTCTCTGCCACCATCCGGACGATGTCCGCCGTCTGTGGGTGGCACAGCGGATCGCCCCCGGCGATCGAGATGCCGTCCGCCTTGCGGTACTTGGCGAACACGTCCAGCTCCTGCGCTATCTCACCGAGCGACTTGTGCTCGTTCACGTTGGCCCGGTAGCAGCCCTCGCACGCGAGGTTGCACTTCATCGTGGGCTCGAGCCAGGAGATGGCGTTGTCGGGCAGGGTCCAGGGAAGCCGGTACAGCTTGCGGTGATCGATGTCGGTGAGATCAGTCGTCATAGTACGTCAGAGTTCGGGACAGCAGTCGATCGGACGCGGAACCGGTCCGAAACGGGAATGGAATCGTTGATTTTCTCCCCTGCTCGTTTAAGCCAGCGTGAAGACAACGTTAAGCGCGATAGGTGTGCCGGACCCAAGGAGCAGGTGTAACACCCCATATCGCACCAACGTGGCTGGAGTTCAACGTGAAGTTTGGTCGGGATTCGGTGGTCGCGGGCGGCCTGCGTGCCGGAGCGCTCGTCGGGGGCAACGGCACCGAGCGCCCATTCGAGTTCTGGCTCTTCCTCGACGACTGACGCCCTACATCAGATCCGCGAAGAAGTCGTTCCCTTTGTCGTCCACCAGGATGAAGGCCGGGAAGTCCTCGACCTCGATCCTGTAGATCGCCTCCATGCCGAGCTCGGGGTACTCCAGCAGCTCCACCTCCTTGATGTTCTCCTTCGCCAGAACCGCGGCCGGCCCGCCGATGGAGCCGAGGTAGAAGCCGCCGTATTTCTTGCACGCCTCCGTCACCTGCCGGCTGCGGTTCCCCTTGGCCAGCATGACCATCGAGCCGCCCCGGGACTGGAACTGCTCCACGTAGGTGTCCATGCGACCAGCCGTCGTGGGACCGAAAGACCCCGACGGCATGCCTTCCGGCGTCTTGGCCGGCCCCGCGTAATACACGGGGTGGTCTTTGAGGTACTGCGGCATGTCCTCACCGCGATCCAGCCGCTCCTTGATCTTGGCGTGCGCGATGTCGCGCGCCACGATCATCGGCCCGGACAGTGCCAGCCGCGTCTGCACCGGGTGCTTGCTCAGCTCCTTCAGGATCTCTGGCATGGGACGGCGCAGGTCGATCTCCACCACCCCGTGCTCCGCCCGGCCGCGGTAGCGATCCGGAATCAACCGACCCGGGTCGCGCTCCAGCTCCTCGAGCCAGATGCCGCCGCGGTCGATCTTGGCCTTCACGTTGCGGTGCGCCGAGCATGACACTCCCATGCCGATGGGGCAGGACGCTCCGTGGCGCGGCAGCCGCACTACGCGCACGTCGAGCGCGAAGTACTTGCCGCCGAACTGGGCGCCGATTCCCGTGTGCTGGGCGGCGGCGAGCAGCTTCCGCTCCAGGTCGAGGTCGCGGAACGCCTGGCCGGCCTCGCTACCCTCGGTGGGAAGCGCGTCGAGATACCCGGTGGTGGCGAGCTTCACCGTCTTGAGGTTGGCCTCGGCCGAGGTGCCCCCGATGACGAAGGCCAGGTGGTACGGCGGGCAAGCGGCCGTGCCCAGCGTCTTCATCTTCTCGGTGAGGAACGTGACTAGCCTGTCTGGGTTGAGCAGAGCTTTGGTCTGCTGGAACAGGTAGGTCTTGTTGGCCGAGCCGCCCCCCTTGGCAACGAACAGGAAGCGGTACTCCATCCCGTCGACCGCCATGATGTCGATCTGCGCCGGCAGGTTGGTGCCCGAGTTCTTCTCCTCGTAGACCGTGAGCGGGATGGTCTGCGAGTAGCGCAGGTTCTCCTTGGTGTACGTATCGAGAATGCCCTGCGTCAACGCTGCAGCGTCGCCACCGCCGGTCCACACGCCCTGCCCCTTCTTCGCGTGAACCATGGCAGTGCCCGTGTCCTGGCAGAACGGCAGCACCATGTCCGCGGCGACCTCGGCGTTGCGCAGCATCGCCAAGGCCACTCCACGGTCGTTGTCGCTCGCCTCGGGATCGTCCAGGATCGCCGCCACCTGCTCCAAGTGCGCGGGCCGCAGCAGGAACGACGCGTCGCGCATGGCCTCGCGCGCCAGCCGTGTCAGCCCTTCCGGATCGACCTTCAGAACCTCGGCGCCGTCGAACTCGGCCACCGCCACGTGGTCCCCGGTCAGCAGGCGGTATTGGGTATCGTCGGTGGTCAGCGGATAGGGATCCTGGTACGCGACCTCGGCCATCTCCTCCTCCTCCCTCGATGCCTCGCGCCGCGCCGCGCGCGGCCGCTCACGGGAAACGTGTCACCGAAGTTTCGCACAGGGGCGAGGGAGAACGCTACTCCCCCGTCATCTCCGCGAACCCGACCATGGTCCCGCAGGGAGCGCGCACCCAGATCTCCCGGGCACCGTACGACGTGTTGCGTTCCGGCACTACCACCTCAACGTCTCCGAGCCGGGCCAGCACGTCGTCCAGGCTCTCGACTTCGATGAAGAACGCGTTGCCGCTGCGCGCGAAGTCGCCCTGGGCCAGAGCGGGAAGATCGGCGGCTATCGAGGGTCGGCTTTGGTACATCACCTCGACGCCGCCGCTGGCCACGGCGGCAAAGCCGAGCCGGTCCTCGTGCGGCACTTGCATGGTCTGCTTGAAGCCGAGGCCGATCCAGAAATCCAGGCAGGGCTCCACCTCGTCCACGAAGATCACGGGCGTGAGCTTCTTCATTTGACCTTCCTCTTCGCGGGGCACTGCAGGGGGGTGCGCGGCGACCATCAGGGCGGCCGGAAGCACCATCAGGGGTATGATGTCTTTGCGCATACCCGAACATATCCCGAACCAGGGCTGGCGCAAGATCAGCCTGGGAGCCGCCGGCCGGCAGCCGCCTCCTGGTGTGCGGCTACTCCCCGGTGCTCTGCTGCGCCATCACGATCAGCTGGCTCAGCGCCGCGGCCACCTCCGTGGCAGCCCCCTGATTCGTGCGCAGCTCCACGGTGATGTCCGTCCGGGCCGGAAGGTCCCACTGCGAGACGTTGCCGCCTGTTACGCACTTGAGGCGCGCCACGACTTCACCGCGCACCTGCATCATGATCGCGATGTGGTCACCGCGCGATCGGGTGGCGATGCTGGTCACGTCGATGTCGCCTACCGCGGCCTCGTACACGTTGCTCACGGTGCTTCCCGGCTGGACCTTCTTGACCTCGACCACCAATCGGCCACGCCGCATGGCCACTTCGCTCACGGTGCTCTTGCCATCGTGGTCGTCGTAGGCGTTGGCCGCCAGGGTCTCGTTGATGTGGTCCAGGGTCTCTTGGAGAGTGCGATCCTGCGCGACGGCGCTCCCCGCGGTCCACACCGCGAGCGCGGCGCAGAGCACGGTCAATCCAACAGCGCGTCTCATTGTCCCGCCTCCTCGTTCACGCCGCTCCGCACGCCTGACGTGTGACGCAGACGCCTCGTGAACGCACTGGGGTAACGCGGGAGGCTTACTGCGAGGCGGAACGGGATCGCGAGGGAACGCCCGGATGGTCCGGGCAGCGCCCACATGAAATACCGCCGCTCCGGGTGCGGGGGTCAAGGGTGGCGCAAAGAGACCGCCCCGGCGGGTCGGAGAAACCCACCGGGGCGGCGTGTGCCTTCAGCGCCCGGGGCTACCGGTCCGTGTAGAACGTGAGGAGGATCCCCACCCGAGTCCCGGTCTCCGTAATGTCCGGGAAATCTCGGAAGTTTCCGTCGCGGATGGCGTGTGTCACACTGCCACCGATTCCCAGGAACGAGAGAATCGGGAAGCGGGCAGTGGCTCCGAGGATGTGCACCGTGTGACTCCCAGGCGATCCGTCGATCACCTGGAGGTGCTCACCCCAGTAGACGAGCTCCAGCACCTGGCGGTTCTTGTGCCACCCCATGATGTAGGTCTGGAGCCCGAGCCCCGTGCCGAAGTCGTAGGTGCGTCCCGACACCTCGGCGTAGGGCGACCTGATGCCGCCCAGCAGCACGAAGCTGCCCAGCACGCGGCTGGTGAGCTTGAAGCTGTCGCTGATCGGCCAGCGCGAGAGGAGGCCCATGCCGAGCGCCTGCCCGCCCAGCTCGAAGGCCTGGTTCTCCAGATAGTCGTAGTGCTGGGTCACCGCGAAGATGTGGTTGGTCTTCTTCGGATCGTCCCGCGACTCCTCCGAGCTCAGCTGATCGCCGTACAGCGTACCGAGCACCTGAAGCCGCCCGATCACGGACTTGTCGGCCGCGTTGAGCTGGAGCCGCAGCTCGAACGAGTCGAAGGGCTTCTTGATGTCTCCGTTGTGCGGGTTGCCATACCACAGGTTGAACGTCGCGAAGAAGTGACGCTCCTGGTTGCCTACGGAGTCGGTTACAGGCCGGCCGCCGAAGTCCCACAGGCTCCGGATGTTCGACGGGAACCGGTCGGCGGGGTTCCTGCCGACCCGTCCCATGTCGCCGTGGATGAGCCGGTTGAAACCGCGCACCGGGTTGAGCAGCGTGCCGGCGATCTCGCGCCACACGCGGCTGCCTCCGGTAGCCTCGTTGTCGAGCACGAGGTTGGACGTGCGGTGCAGCATCTCGCCCAGCGCTATGCCGCCCACGCTGGTCGCGATGAAGTCATTGGGCGCCGGCAGGTGGGTCTCGCCCAGGTACTCCCACATCAGGCTGCCGCCGAACGCGAACGGGGCCGAGGCCCAGTAGCCCATGCCGTTGGAGCGCGCAGCACTGTAGTACATCGCCCCGTGGTACGGGTGGGCGAACATGTTGGTGGCGAAGTTGTTGTCGTCGAACTCCCAGCCGATCTCGATGTTGCGCTGCCAGCTGGCCGGGCTCACGTAGGCGAACTCACCCTCCTCGCCGCGGGTTACGCGGTTGAAGAGGTTCACCACCACGTTGATGAGGGCCACCTCCGCGGCAGCCAGGGCCGGGTTCGGCTTCTGCTCGCAGGTGTCGCAGTCGAGCGGGAACACCTCCTGTGCGGCCAGCCCTGATAGGGGGGCGCTCACCAAAACGATAGCAGCAGCGGCAACATAAGCCCGAATCCTCATACACCACTCCCCGTCGGCCCGCGGGCGCGGGCGTTCCAAGTTCAGCCTCTCGCCAAGATAGGGCTCGCGTACCTATTGAATCAATGGTACCTGCGACGCGATCTGCACGTCGATGAGGAGGTCGATCTGTCGCTCCAGCTGAACGAACCGCGCGGCCGTGACCGCGTCGAGCTCCCGCGAGATCCGCTTGAAGTAAGTCTTGAGCAGCTCGGCCCGGCGCGCCTCGTGGTCGAATACCCGTTCCACCAGCTCCTTCGCCATTTCCTCTGACAGATTCTCGTAGTTCTCCGCATAGGTGCGGAGCAGGTCGAGATACTCATCGCCGAGCACGGTCAGCTCGGCATCGTACTCGCGGTAGATCGGCCAGAACACGTTGGCCTGGTCCACCGTGAACTGCATCGCCTCCGTGATGAGGTCGGACTTCCCCTGCCTCAGATCGGAGCGCAGCAGCTCGAGGTAGGCCTCTTCGGTCTGGGCACTGAGCGGCGCGCTGATGGCCAGCGTGGCGGCCGCGAGCATCAAGAATGTTCGGCGCATCGTTGCCTCTTCTCCCCGGAGGTAGGGTCCCCGTGCGTGGGCCAGCGACGGCGCGCTACGCCCGCTCGTTATGCCTTATCGCCCGAGACAGAGGTTTGTCAAGCGATTCGGTGCCCACCCATATTGGCGCCGTGACTTCATGGCCCTCTGTGCGTGTGCTCGGCCTGCTGGCCATGGGGACCTTCGCCGCCTGGATAATGGTGCCCGAACCGTGGCTGCTCACTGCCGCGCTGGTTTGGGGGGGCGTCGCCGCGGACTGCGGAGTCGTGTTACTGCCCGTGTCGCAGTGGTGGCGCGTCCTGTTCGGCGTGCCGGTTGCGGTGGGAATAGTGATGTTGTGGGTGTCCCAGGGCAGACTGCTGGTGCTGCTGCTGTGGGCCGGTGGCCTGCTGGGGCTGCGCGTGGCGTTCGCCGGGCTGCGGCTCCCGCGACGCTAGCCCATCCCTGTCTCGGCCTCCGCCCCGAGGCTCCCTAGTGCAGCCGTGCCGGGGCGGCCACCGACGGTGTGAACTCCATCCGCTCGGGAGCTATGGCGACATCGTGGAGAACTCCCAGCACCAGGTCCGCCACGCTCACGATACCCGCAAGGTTGATGCGCTCCACATCGTCGTCCACGTCGTGCCAGTGCTCGTGCAGACCGGTGTGGAACATCATGATCGGTCGCTCCTCCGTATAGAAGCAGCGGTGGTCCGACGCCAGCAGCTGCCCGTCGACCCACGCCAGCTCCAGACCCGCTTCGTTGTTGTCCGTGATGATCTGGGTCCATTCATCGGCCGAGAACGCGCCGTTCAGCGTGAGCCGATTGTCGGTGAGTCGGCCCACCATGTCCAGGTTGATCATGGCGGCGATATTCGCCATGGGAACGGTGGGGTCGGCGCAGAACGCATTCGAGCCCAGCAGTCCAATCTCTTCGGAGCCAAAGGCCATGAAGATGATCGAGCGCCGGTTGGCATCTTCGCCCGTCCCGCTGTACAGCGCTCCCAGATAGCGAGCCAGCTCCAGCACCACAGCCGTGCCCGAGGCGTTGTCGTCGGCGCCGTTGAAGACCTCGATCCCGTTCGTGCCCGTGGTGAACCCTATGTGGTCGTAGTGTGCACCGATCACGATCCACTCGCTGGCCAGATCGCCGCGCCCCGGGATCACTCCGATCACGTTGCGGGACGGGGTTCCCTGGAACTGGACTCCGCTCGGCCAGAAGGTCCACAGGTAGCCGTCGCCGGCACCCGTCTCGAGACCGTAATCCTCGAACCGGTCGGCGACGTAACGCGCAGCCTCCAGCTCGTGCTCGGTGCTGCTGCCTCGGCCGTACAGGCTGTCGTCGGCCAAGAACTCGAGGTGCTCGAGGAACCCCTCCTCGGTGAGCGGCGACAGGACCCGGGGGTCGCTGCTGTCGCCGCAGGCGGCGACCGCGAGTGCAACGGCAACAAACAGGAGTCGTTTCATCGGATTTGCTCGATTCTGAGGCAGTCCCTCTCCCTTGCTATACAATCTAGCTGCCCCCAGGTTCGCCTTGGCTCCTCCCGGATTCTCAAAACATACGTTCTCGCACTCTCGCCGAGGAACTAACCGTGAAGCTCCCGGCACGCATTCCGACCGCTCTCGCGCTCCTCTCGAGCGCCGCACTCCCGCTCTCCGCCCAGCACGCGCCCAACCAGTCCGGAGGCCCGCTGCTGCCGGAGCAGGCGGCATACGACGTCACCTATTACGACCTCGACCTGACTATCCGCCCGGCCGACAGCTCGATCGCCGGCACGCTCACCGTGCACGCCGACGTCGTGCAGGCCATGGACTGGCTGGTTCTCGACCTGGACACGACGCTTGCAGTGGAGAGGGTGACGCTCGGCGCCGGCGGTGAGTCGCTCGCGGTCGAGCGCCGCGGAGGCAGGCTGTGGATCGCCCTGCCGGAGACTCTGGAGCCAGGCGAGCGGGTGGCCGCAACCGTCGCATACGGTGGACGGCCGCACCAGGTGCCGCGCGGCGGGTTCAGCGGCTTCCTGTGGGAGCGCACGCCCAGCGGGGAGCCCTGGATCGCGGTGAACTGCGAGACCTACGGGGCCGACCTGTGGTGGCCCGTGAAGGACCACCCCTCGGACGAACCCGACTCCATGGCCCTTCACTTCACCGTGCCGCGGCCGCTGGTGGCGGCCAGCAACGGCCGGCTGCGCGACGTGACCGAGAACGCCGACGGTACGCGAACCTACCACTGGTTCGGCTCGACACCGATCAACAACTACGGCGTGAGCCTCAACGTCGCGCCGTATGTGGAGGTCACGACCACTTTCGAGAGCGTGAGCGGCAGGACGGTGCCCGTCACGTTCTACGTGCTGCCCGAGAACGCAGAGAAGGCGCGTGCCGCGCTGCCCGGATTCATGGACCACATGCGGCACTTCGAGGAAATGCTGGGCCCCTATCCGTTCCAGGTGGACAAGTACGGCATCGCCGAGGTGCCCTACCTGGGGATGGAGCATCAGACGATCATCGCCTACGGCGCGAACTACCGGTTCGACGCCATGGCCCGGATCGACTGGGGATTCGATGGGCTGCACCAGCACGAGCTGGCGCACGAGTGGTTCGGCAACATGGTGACGCCGCCCGACTTCAACGACCTGTGGCTCAACGAGGCCTTCGCACAGTACTCGCAGCCGCTGTACGCCGAATCCCGGCTGGGAGCCGAGAAGGCGAGAGAGTTGCAGGCCATCCACCGCTCCCGCATCCGCAACAACCTGCCGATCGCTGCGCGCGAGCCGCGCACAGCGCGACAGGCGTACGCCGCCAGCATCTACTACAAAGGCGCCTGGGTGCTGCAGAGTCTGCGCTACCTGATGGGCGACGAGGCGTTCTTCGCGACGCTGCGCCGCTGGACCTACCCGGACGGCACCGAGGAGCTAGTGAACGACGGGTGCGCCTGCCGCTTCGCCACCACCGATGACTTCGTGCGGCTGGCGAGTGAGGTGGCAGGCGAAGATCTCGCCTGGTTCTTCGAGGTCTACGTGCGGCAGCCCGCCCTGCCGCAGCTACTTGTTGAGCATGACGGCGAGACGCTGACCCTGAGTTGGGAGGTGCCCGACGGGCTTCGGTTCCCGATGCCGATCGATGTCGAAGTGAACGGGCGCGCCCACCGGGTGGAGATGCCCGGCGGGCACGCCACGGTCTCGCTGCCGGACGGCGCAGACGTGAAGATCGACCCCGAGCGCTGGGTGCTGCGCGAGGAGAGCGACTAGGCTCAGCTCGTTGCGGCCATGAACCCCAGCGCCGCGCCGGTGCCCAGCACGGCGACGATGGCCACGAAGATCAGCCAGCCGACGAAGCACACGCCCACCGCGCGCCAGGTGCTCTTGTAGTCCAGCGCCTGGCGCACCGCCACGACCATCGCGGCCAGCAGCCAGATGGACACGATGGCGTCGATCGCCCACCCCACCATCGGCACCAGCGCGAACACCCGGAGAATGCCGGGCGCGCTCGAAAAGCCCAGCGTCCGGAACAGCTGCCCGAAGTCGGCCTGCGTCTGAGGCTCCGGCAGCAGCTTGGCACCGATGAAATAGGTCATCCCTGCCCAGACGGCCCAGCCGATGAGCGAACCGACGATACCGATCACCAGCGCGAGCAGTCCCACGTCGGCCCCGCTGCCGATGCCGCCCGCGATGCTCGAGAGCGCTATGACGGCCACGGCCTGCCCGGTGGCGTTGCCGTCGGCCTCGACCTCTTCGTAGGTGCTCACGTCGAGGCGCGCCGCGCCCAGCAACCGGTCCGTGAAAGACATCATTGTGCTGCTCCTTTCACCTCAGCTCTAGGGAACCTGTATCTCCGCTGTCTCACCCGGCAGCCGCACTTCGGGCAGGTAGTCCTCGAACGCCTCGCCGTAGATCTCCCACACGGTCACGAACAGGGCCGCGATGATGGGTCCGATGATGAAGCCCACGGCTCCGAACAGGATCAGACCGCCGAGGGTGCTGAGCAGAACCAGCAGGTCGGGCATCTTGGTGTCCCGTCCCACCAGTATCGGGCGCAGCACGTTGTCCACCGTCCCGACCACCACGATGCACCACGCCGCGAGGAGTATCGCCGCCAGGAAATGGCCCGTAACGGCCAGGTAGATCACGCCCGGAATCCAGATGAAGGCCGTCCCGACCCCCGGGATGATCGACAGCACCGCCATCACGGTGCCCCAGAAGGCCGCGCTCCCGATGCCGGCAACCCAGAAGCCGGCCCCTGCCAGCGTGCCCTGCACGATGCCGATGACGAACGTGCCCTTGATGGTGGCGCGGGCAACCGACACGAACTTCCCGACCATCAGGTTCTCACGCTTCGAGTCCAGCGGCATGTAGTACAGGATCTTGCGCAGCAGCTCGCGGCCGCCGCTCAAGAAGAAGAACATCGAGTACAGGATCACGAACAGGCTCAGCATGAACCACGCCGTGCCGCGCGTTGCCGCCGCCACCGAGTTCACCAGGAACGAGCCGATCCGGGCGGCGAACTCACCCACCTTGGCTATGATCTGGTCCTGGTACGGCTCCAGGCTCTGGTAGAACGGCAGCCGCCGCAGCATGAGATCCAACTCGTTCGGTTGGCGCAGCTGAGTCTCCACCCAGGGAGCCACCGACTGTGTGACCTCCACCGCCTGGGCCGCAACGATCCCGAGGAAGCCCGTCAGCGGAATGACAGCCACCAGAATGACAACGACGATCGTCGCGACGGACGCCGCTGCGCGACGCCCCTTGAAGCGGTTAAAGAACCACCTGTACACGGGATGGGCCATACCGCTGAAGATGGCAGCCAGGAACAGAGCCGAGAGGAACGGCCGGATCATCTGCAGGAACAGCAGCGACATCCCGATCGCGAGCAGGATGACGAAGATCTTGGTGAGCCGGTCCTGGTTTTCTGCGGTGGTCATCGGAAACTCCGGGACGGTGCGGTGAGCGGTTGCGGGAATGGGACAAGATGCAGGCGGCGGGACGCAGGGGAAAGGGTTAGCGGTTCGCGCACCCCTGTCGGACGCGCGCCCGCCGGAGTATCGTCGCAGATGGCCGTCGCGCACGGCGAAAAGGGACAGGAGGGGGCGCGCACCGATGAAGATCACCCGCATCGCAGCCTACCAGGTGGACCTGCCGCTGGAGGAGGGCCGTTACTCCTGGTCCGGCGGCAAGTACGTGGAAGTGTTCGACTCGACCATCGTGCGGATCGAGACCGACGCCGGGATCGCAGGACACGGCGAGGTGTGCCCGCTGGGACCCGTGTACCTCCCTGCTTACGCAGGCGGGGTGCGGGCGGGACTGGCCGAACTGGCGCCCGCGCTCATTGGCGAGGACCCTATGCAGCTGGCGGTGATCAACCGCCTGATGGACCGCACGCTCAAGGGTCACCCCTACGTGAAGTCGCCGCTCGACATCGCGTGCTGGGACATCCTGGGTCAGGTCACGGGGCAGCCGCTGTGCACTCTGCTCGGCGGCCGCTATGCCGATGACTTCTTGCTGTACCGCGCCATCTCACAGGAGGGCGCGGACGACATGGCGCGGCGGGTGGAGGGCTACCGCGCGCAGGGCTACCAGCGGTTCCAGCTCAAGGTGGGCGCCAATCCCGACGAGGACGTGGAGCGCATCAGGGCCGTGGCGGCCGTGCTCAAATCCGGCGACGTGCTGGTGGCGGACGCTAACACGGGTTGGCTCACCCACGAGGCCGCGCGCGTCGTGAACGCGGTGCGCGACGTGGACGTGTACATCGAACAGCCGTGCGCCAGCTACGAGGAGTGTCTTTCCATAAGGGAGCGCACTCCCCTGCCCTTCGTGCTGGACGAATCCATCACCGACCTGGGCGTCCTGCTGCGCGCCCACCACGACCGCGCGATGGACGCCGTGAACGTGAAGATCAGCAAGTTCGGCGGGCTGACGCGTGCCGTGCAGGTGCGGGACCTGTGCGTCTCGCTGGGGATCGCGATGACCATCGAGGACTCGTGGGGCGGCGACGTCACGACGGCGGCGATCGCGCACCTCGCGCACAGCACCCCGACCGAGCTGCTGTTCACCGCCACCGACTTCAACAGCTACGTCACCGTGAGCACCGCCGAGGGCGCGCCGCAGCGCGTGAAGGGAAGAATGGCGGCTTCTACGGAGCCGGGGCTCGGAGTCACGCCGCGGATGGACGTGCTGGGCAATCCGGTGCTGGAGGTGGGCTGAGCTTCAGGCCGGCTACTCCGTTACCTCGAACGTGGTGGGATAGCCAGCGTCCTGCAGGGCCCGCATCGTGACCGGGGTGCCTTGGCAGAACTGCCCCAAGCCGGTGTCGTCGAGACGAACGACGTCAACATCGTGAGGATCTATTCGGTGAGCGGCATCCTCCTGGCCGTGCTGGAGCACAACGATCCCACCGGCGGCGGCGAGGCCACCTGGGACCTCCGCAGCCGCAACGGACACCTGGTGGCGACCGGCGTCTACATCTACCACGTCGAGACCGCGGCCGGACAGGAGAAGGTGGGGCGGTTCACGGTTGTGATGGGGATCCCGTAGGCAGGAACCCGTACCACAGCGTAGTATTCGTACCGTCACGCAGGACATTCCACACGAACGCCACGACGAGGGACGAGCACGACCATGATCAAAGAGCTCTACACCGACATGCAGATCGACCTCAAGGAGCGCGCCCGGGACCTGGCCGAGAACGTCATGCGGCCCGTGGCCGCCAAGTACGACGAGGCGCAGGAGTACCCCTGGGAGGTGCAGAAGGCCATCAAGGAGGCCGGCCTTTCGGGCGTCTGGATCCCGAAGGATTACGGTGGGATGGGCGGAGGCGTGCTCGACCTGTGCATCGTGGTGGAGGAGTTCTCTCGGGCGTGCGGCGGCATGGGCGTCGGCTTCGCCGTGAACGCGCTGGGGTCGTTCCCCATCATCGTGGGCGGCAGCGACGAGCAGAAGGAGCGCTGGCTCCCCGGCATCGCGGCGGGGGACAAGCTCATCGCATTCGGGCTCTCGGAAAAGATGGCCGGCTCAGACGCCGGTTCCATGGTGACCCGCGCCGAGAAGGACGGAGACTCCTACGTCCTGAACGGGGAGAAGAAGTGGAACACGGGCGGGTCGGTCGCATCGTACAACACGGTCTTCGCCGTCACCAATCCCGACCGCGGCGCCCGTGGCGTCTCGGCGTTCGTGGTAGAGGAAGGAACCCCTGGCTACAAGGTGGGCAAGCACGAGGACAAGATGGGCATCCGGTGCGTTCCGGTGGTGGAGATCCATCTGGAGAACTGCCGGGTGCCGGAGGGGAACCTGCTGGGCGGCCGCGAGGGCCAGGGGTTCAAGCACGCGATGATCACGCTGGACCGCGCCCGCCCGGGCGTCGCCGCGCAGGCAGTGGGGCTGGCTCAGGGTGCTCTCGACCTGGCCATGCAGTACACGGGGGAGCGGCAGCAGTTCGGCCAGTCGGTCAACTCGTTCCAGGGCATCCAGTGGATGCTTGCCGACATGGCCACCCAGGTCGAGGCGGCGCGCCAGCTAGTGCACGCTGCAGCCCGAACCATCGACTCGGGACACAAGAACATCACCAAGATCTCGGCCATGTGCAAACTGATGGCCACCGACGTCGCGATGAAGGTCACCACCGACTGCGTGCAGTTGTTCGGCGGCTACGGCTACTGCAGGGACTTCCCGATCGAGAAGTACATGAGGGACGCCAAGATCACCCAGATCTACGAGGGCACCAACCAGGTGCAGCGCCTGGTGATCGCGCGCAAGCTGCTGCGGGAGGCGGCCGGCGGCGGGGAGTAGGCGCGCCGCTGCTACTGCATCGCAGCCGGCAGGATGAACCGCTCCATGATCTCCTCGGGCTGACGGTAGCGGCCGTTCCTGTAGTTGCCGGACGTTATGACCGCCACCAGCTCGAGTGACGGCACGACGTAGATGTACTGACCTCCGGCACCGCGTGCCTCGGACGACTGTACCGCGCTGTCGCCCACCTGGCTCGTGCTGTGCCACCACAGATAGCCGTACTCGTTCTCCCACCGGTTCACGATCGGGCCGTACTTCCTCAGCGATTCGCGCACCCACCCCTCAGCCATCACGCGCTCGCCCCTCCAGGTGCCGCCGTCGAGATAGAGCTGGCCGAACTTGGCCATGTCCCGCGGCCGCATGTACATCCCACCTCCCCCGTACAGCACACCGGACGGATCGTGGAAGGAGCGGTACTCCTGCACCCCCAGAGGGCCGAACAGGTAACGGTGGGCGAACCACTCCACCGGCTCGTCCAGCACCGCCTGCAGGATGCCGCCCAGAATGAGCGGGTTGGCGCCGCCGTAGAGGATCTGCGACCCCGGCTCCGCGATCATCGGGGCGTCCAGCGCGTACTTGGTCCAGTCGGGCTGCGCCGTCTGATCCTGGTACCGCCACTCGGCTGCCACCGAGTTGGGGTCGGAGTCGTTCGCGTCGAGACCGGAGCTCATGATGAGCAGGTCGTGCACCGTGATCTGCGCCTTGCGCTCGTCCCAGTTGGCGTAGTGCCGGTACTGCGGGAAGAACGTCAGTACCGGAGCCCGCACACCCTGTATCTCGCGCCGGTCGATCGCCAGCCCGATCAGCGCCGAGGTCACCGTCTTCGAGGCCGACCGCATGTCGTGCCAGGTGTCCCGGTCGAAACCGTAGAAGTATTCCTCGACCACGAGTTTGCCGCGACGCACGACCAACACGCTGTGGGTGAGCGTCATCTCCTGGGAGACGATCGCGTCCACGAGATCCCGAATCATCCCGGGGTCGATTCCCTCCGAGGAGGGAGTCGCCGTCTGCCATCCGTCGTCCGCCTGCTGCGGCGCTCGCTCGACGTAGTGAGCATCCGCAGCCGGCCGCGGCGCGACGTCGGGCGCCCCGGGACTCTCCGGAACCAGGTGCTCCGGCAGGCGGCGGAATGTCATCGGTGCCCTACCGCCCAGCCCGGTCACCATCAGATCCAGGACTCCGGCGTCGATGTCGAAGCCGCCCTCGAACCACAGGCCGAGGTTCTTCTCACCCACCACGAGCGATCCGTCTTCGCACTCCAGCCCGTACCCGTACAGGGACGGCAGTCGCTGGTCCCGGAAGAAGAAGTAGCCGTAGATGTTGCCGTCGTCCTCACGGACCACATACAGATCGAAAGGAAACCGCGCGGCAGGGACGCCGAGCAGACTCCACGTGGTCTCCCAAGTCGGGGCGGACCGCCCCTCGGCCAGAAGCAACCGCGTGTGTACCACCGCCGAGCCCTGGTAAACGAACCCCTCGAATGCACTGCCGTCAGCGGAGAGCTCCCCCTCGAACGCAACCGGGTAATCGCTCGACTGGAAGCGCAGCAGTTCACCGGACCGTGACACGAGGATCTGCCCGTCGACGCCGTTAGCACCAGCCACGCTCGCTACGTACTGGCCGGGCGACGACTCGGTGATCGATACGTGAACCGACAGCAGGCCTGCGGCGTCGAGGTCGCCGCGCCAAACGCCGAGCAGCCGCTCGGAACAGTCTTGTGAGCTTGGGGGTCGGCTGTGGAAGTCAGTACCGCCACCCCACAGGGGGATCGCGACCGCCAGAGCGGCGGCCGCCACCAGGTGTTGTCGCTTGGTCGGCATGTCCCTACTTACGCTGCGCCGGCCGGGCTGGTTTCGCTAGCGATGCCGCCGCACCGCCCTGCGCTTGTGGCGCCGATGCACTCCCGCTCGAGACGTCGGCGATGCCGGACGCCCGATGGGGTCTACGAACATGGTGACGGGCCCGCCCAGCTCGGGGAGCTCGCCGTCCAGCATCCGCAACGGGAAGACGAAGTCGTCGCCGCTAACTGTGGGCTACCGCTACTTGCCCCACTCCCCGTAGTCCACGTCCACCGGCGGCAGCGCGTCGCCGCGGTGATCACCCGGCTTCAGGTAGTGATCGAACCAGCGCAGCGCGCGCAGCGCGTAGTCGTAGCGGTACACGTTGGTCCGGTTGCCGTGTCCTTCACCCGGATACTGCACGTAGCGGACCGGAGTATCGGTGGTGGCCTCCACCATTCGGTACAGCATGAACGGCTGGCTCGGATGCACCCGCGTGTCGCTCGTGCCGCCCAGCAGCAGGAGCGGCGTGCGGCTCTGGTGCGCATAGGTCAGCGGGCTGCGCTCCTCCATGTAATCCCACTGCAAGTGCGGCCACGTCTCCTCGTAGTGGACGTAGTAGTACTCCCACGGGATGTCGGTATTGAGCCACGCCGCGGCTACATGCGTGATCGGCACGAAGCTGACGGCCGCCGCGAAGTGATCGGTGTGACGCGTGGCGGCCCACGCAGCCGTGTAGCCCCCGTAAGATCCGCCGCCGACTCCGACGCGGCCGGGATCCACCCAGCCCTTCTCGGCGAAGTGGGCGATTGCGTCGATGTGGTCCTCGAACTCGCCGCCCATGAGGTCGCCGTGGTCCATTTTCGCGAAGTCCACGCCGCGCCCGGTGCTGGAGCGGTAATTGGGGTACCACACGAAGTACCCGTTCCTGCTGAGGAGCTGGCCCCAGCTCGAGTAGCCCGTCATCCATCCGTTGTTGTAGTGGCTCTCGGGTCCGCCGTGAGCAACGATCACGAGCGGATAGCGCCGGCCTTCCTCGAAGTCGAGGGGGTAGAGCAGGACGCCCTCGATCTCGAGACCGTCGCGGGCAGCGAAGCGATACACCTCCTGGCTGCTCATCTCCACTTCGTCGATCCAGGGATTGGAGTTCGTGCGGCGCACCCAGTCGTCTCCGTCCAGCGTGTGTAGCTCTCCCGGGTGGGCCGGACCGGATATGACGGCCGCGATCGTGTTGTCGGCCGTGTGAACGGACCCGAACGCCATGCCGCTCGCAGGAAGGTCGTCCCACTCCTGATCCCGTGGATCGAAGTCGCTCACCCGGCTCTCGATGCCCCGGCTGATGCGCAGGCGCATGCGACGGTTCTCGAGCCACTCCATCGAATGCACCATTCCCTCGAATCCGGGCGTCAGGCTCGTGACCTCGCCCGTCTCCGCATCCACCACGTAGAGCATTCCGTTGTGGGGATCCCTCGCGTCGACCGCACTGATGTAGGCGATGGTCCTGGAGTCGGGCGACCAGGTGAACTGCCCCAGCTTGCCCGGGTTGTCTACGAGTTGCTCCACGTTTCCGGTGCTCATGTCGAGCACGTGGATGCGTTTGAACATGTAGATGTCGTCGATCAGGGGACGAGGCGCGATGGCCAGTGCAAGGCGGCTCCCGTCGGGCGACCACTCCAGCCCCAGCACGCTGCCGGGGACCTCCACGCGCCTGGTCTCGTCGCCCTCCGCCGTCCAGACGTAGAGCGAGACCGGGTTCCAGTCCTCGTCCATCACCCGCTGGCGGAAGCCCATCTGGCGGGCCGCCGCCCGCTGCTCCGGCGCGGGGTCCGTAGCCGTGAAGGCAACTGCCCCACCGTCCGGCCTCCAGCGGTACGTGCGGATGCCGCGCTCCGCCTTGAACACCCGGGTCACCTCGCCGCTCGCGACGTTCAGCGCGTAGAGCTGCCGGCCAGAGTCACCCTCGCGCCGCTCCAGGAACGTGACCGAAGCGCCATCGGGCGACCACGCCACTCCACCCACGCTCCTCTTGCCGGTCACGAGGGGTATCTCATTCCAGCCCTCGTCCACCATATAGAGCGCGTTGTAGGCAGATCCGGGCCTGTCGTCCGGCATCCGCGGCTCGGAGCGTGTGAACGCGATCATCTTCCCGTCGGGACTGGGATAGACGCCGCCCACGCTCTTGAGCGTGACGACGTCGAGCGGCGTCAGGTCCTGCTGGGCCGCCACCGCTACCGGCACCAACAGTGCCGCGACCGAAAGAAGTACGACGTGTCTGATGCTCCGCATTGCCCTATGCCTCCCTTTCAAGCTTCACGGCGGTCCCGTATGCCAGCAGCTCGGCGGCGCCGGACATCACCTGGGACGTAACGAACCGGACGCAGATGACCGCGTCTGCACCAGCCTGTTCGGCCTGCGCCTCCATCCGCATCATGCTCTGGGCGCGCGACTCGATCATCATCTCCGTGTATTCCTTGATCTCGCCCCCGAACACGTTGCGCAGGGCCGCGACGATATCCCTTCCCACGTGCTTGGCGCGGATCGTACTGCCTCTCACCAGCCCCAAGGCCTCAGTGACCCGGTAGCCCGGTACGAAGTCTGTAGTCACCAGGATCATGCCTTCCCTCCCTCCCAGTCGAAAACGCGCACCGCTCAGAGTTTGTCGTCCAGCAGAGATTTGTCCCCCTCGGCGTCCTCCATCCGCTCCCACAGCAGGGAGCCCGAAAGCAGCAGCAAACCGGCGGCCGCCAGGACGACGCCGACCTGGATCGGCCAGGGCAGCTCACGCAGCCACGGCCACACGAATCTGAGGGGTTTGATGAACCAGACCAGCAGCAGCAGGGCGCCCACGCCCATCAGCAGGAGTCCTACGATGCGTATCAGACGGGTCATTCCGAGAAGCTCTCCACCCGGTAGTCCCTGACGCGCTCCACGATCAGGGACGCAGCCACCAACAAGAACCCCGATATCAGCAGACCCAGGGCGATCTCCACCTGGGCCGGGACATCCCACAGACGCACGATCCAGCGGGCCGTCTCGAACAGGCCCCAAGCGACGGCCAGCAG
>JBDHJM010000039.1:0-24003 GCA_039586895.1 Gemmatimonadota bacterium
TTACCGTGCTGCGCATGGCATTGTAGCGGAAGCCGACGAAGGCGGCCGCGATGAGCAGCACCACGACTGCCTTCCACCCCGTTACCCGGATCTTCATCTCGCTCATTTCCAGGCTCCCCGTGTACAGGCCCGGCACATTATTGTACTGAGGCAGCAGGATGTCGAGCCGGGATGCGCCGGCACCGGATTGCCGGCCGCGAATCAACCAGGGGGAAGGAGCCATGGCAGACGAGCAGAAGGTCAAGACCGAGGAATACCAGGTGGCTGGAGAGGGCCTCCTCGACAAGGTCAAGGAGCTCATCCGCCAGGGTAATATCCGGCGCATCATCATCCGCAACGACCAGGGGCAGACCCTCATCGAGATACCGCTCACGTGGGGACTGGTGGGTGCCGCCTTCGCGCCGATCTGGGCCGCCGTGGGCGCCATAGCAGCCCTAGCAGCCGACCTCACCATCGTGGTCGAGAAGGTGGACGAAGACGAAAGCGATTGACGGGCGGGGCGGCCCGCTTTAACCTTGTCCCGACGCCAGCCGAACGCCTTATGACAGACACCGCCGTAATCTTCGATGCCCTCCGCGACGTCCCGCTGTTCTCACAGCTGCGTGAGGGCGACTTGCAGAAGATCGCCGAAGCCGCCCACACGAGGGCCTTCGCCAAGAACAGCATCATCGCCTTCGAGGACCGGCCGGGCGAGGCGCTGTACGTGGTGATCAGCGGGCAGGTGAAGATCGTCCTCACCGCCGAGGACGGGCGGGAGGTGATCCTGTCCACCCGCACCAAGGGCGACTTCTTCGGCGAGATGTCGCTGATCGACGATCAGCCGCTCTCCGCCAACGTGATCGCGATGGAGGACTCGGAGCTCCTCGTCCTGCACCGCGAGGACTTCCAGCGCGCGCTCGAGGAGATGCCCAAGGTCGCCTTCGGACTGCTACGCGCATTCTGCAAGCGCTTGCGCCAGGCCGACAGCAAGATCTCCAGCCTCGTCCTGCAGGACGTCCCGGCCCGGGTGGCCGGACTGCTGCTCGACATGGCCGACCAGAACGACGGAGAGCACATTTCGCAGCAGCTCACCCACCACCTGATAGCTCAGATGGTGGGCTCGAGCAGGGAGACGGTGTCCCGCGCGATGGGCGACCTGATGAACCAGGGGCTGGTAGAGGTGACCCGGCAGACCACGACCATGCCCAACCGGCGGAAGTCGCGCATCGGCCGCAAGGACAGCCCTGACCTCATCGAGGTCTCGCGTCGGACCATCGTAATCCGCAACCGCGTGGGCCTGGAGACAGCCGCGGGCCGCTAGATCGGCAGGCAGCGCTCCATCAGTTCGCTGGTTATCAGGTCCGGATCCGCGATGATGCGGTAGAAGTCGTCGTAGAAGTCGAGGAGGCGCTGCCGCTCCTCGTCGGACAGCCCTACCTGACTGCGGTACAGCTGGTAGATCGCCTCCCGTTGCTCCACGAAGCGGGGTAGAGCCCCCTCCAGATCCGCGCGCGTCCCGCAGAACCCCCGGTACAGCCGCTCCGTCACGTAGGTAATCTCGAGATCGGGCGCCGGTCGCGCGTAGCGTGCGTTCACTGAGCCAGCCAGGTCGAAGTCATACGGCACCGGGACCGCCACACCCTGCATGTTCCCGATCACGCGGGCGTTGTGGCAGCAGTATCCTTTGCCCCGCTCGGGCCGCGACACCGACCAGTCGGTGTTCCCGATCATGTACTGGAACAGCTCGAGCAGCCGCAGGTGGCTCGCGCGCAGGTCGTAGGGGTGGATGCTGGGAACCTTGATGACCTCCCACCCGCTGCGCGCCGCCATGTCGTCGTCGTCCTCGATGAGGAAGGCGAAGCGCGACATCGGATCCCGGCGGCCCTCCGCGTCCACGTAGGTGATCCACAGCAGCCGCACGCGGAAGCTCGCCTCGGTGAGCTGATTGTAGGTCCGGTACGCCAGGTACTCCTGCAGCACGAACTGCTGGTAGGCCAGGTCCCTGTCCCGGCAGTGGGTGACGAGCTTGAGCTTGTTCTGTCCCTCGAAAACCGTACCCTCGAGCTGGCCTCGCTGGAGGTTGATGCGCAGCGGAGGGAAGTCGCATATCTGCCGCTCCAGCCGGAACCGCCCTCTCGTTTGCACCTTCACGTCGAGGCGCAGCAGACCGCCCGCCCCATCGGGGACTATGATCACGGCGTCACGCTCGGGGCTGTCCTGCCCGCGGTCACCGCGGAGATCGCGCAGCGGGAGCTCGATGGTGAGCGACAGCGGCTGGTCCGATGTGAACAGCACGGCGGGCGGCACGGGGTTCGGGCCCAAGGTGTCCCGCTGAGCTGAAAGTGCCGCCGCCGGCAGGGCCAGCAGCAACGCCAGGAGAGAAACCCGCCGCCTCATCGGACCGTAGCCTCCCGGCAGTGGCCGATCAGTTCGCGATCCACTTTGCCGGGGTCGTTGATCACGTCGTAGAACTCGTCGATGTATTCCAAGATTCGGTCCCGGTACCGCTCATCGAGCCCCGCGGTCTCCCGAAACAGCCGGTATATAGCCTCCCGCTTCTCATTGAAGACGGGGAAGGCCCCCTCTAAGGTTTCACGGCCGCGGCAGATGCCCCAGAAACGGCGCTCCCGCAGCTGCCCCGCGCCGAAGCGCATGTCAGTCCGGGCGTACCGGGCCGCGACCAGTCCTGCGAAATCGAAGTCGAACGGCAGTGGGAACACGGGCCCCGCATACGATCCGACCGGGACCGCGTTGTGGCAACACCGATTGCTGCCCGCGTCGGCGAAAATGACCGACCAGTCGGTGTTGGCGACCAAGTACTGGAATACCTCGAACAGGCTCAAGTGAGCCTGGTCGTACTGGCCGGGAAGCACACGAGGCACGCCCAGCAGTTCCCAGCCGTTCCGCTTCGCCGTCTCTCCGTAGTCCTCCACGAAGAACGCAAAGCGGGTGATGGGATCGCGCCTGCCCTCGGAGTCCACGTAGGTGATGCGGGCCAGTCGTGCCCGGATCGACAGCTCGGTGAGCTCGCTGTAGATCCGGTACACGAGGTACTCGCGCAGCACGTACTGCTCGTACTCCGCGTCCGCGTCACGGCAGTGCGTCACGAGGCGCAGCTTGTCCAGCTCCGCGAACACCGTGCCCTCTACCTGCCTTTCCTCGAGATTGAATCGCAGCGGCGGGAAATCGCAGTTCTCGGGACGCGCTCGGAAGTTGCCGCGGGTGCGCACCTCTACGTCCAGCGTCACCGGACCTGCATCCGGATCGTCGTAGCCCAAGACTCCGTTGCGGTAGCCGCGCTCCTCACCGCGCTCGCGCAGCACGCTGGTCAGGGGAGCCACGAGCCGCAGCTCCAGCACCGCGTAGTCCGCAAACAGCGGGGCCACGGGCAGAACCGGACCCCGCACGCCCTGCTGGGCGGCCGCCGCCGGGAGGGCGCAGGCCGCCGTCAGCGACATGGCGATGAAACCAACTCGCAGGTTCATACGCGACAATTCTGCGGTTGCCGCCGGGACCCGCAAGCCCGACCCGCCTTTCCGGGGCACGGCGTCCAAGCTACCCTGTGACCATGTCCGGCACCCCCCGACCCCGCGCAATCGTCCCACTGGCCATCGCATTCGAGGGCGCGCTCCTGGTCCTCGCGCTCGGCGTGGGACGCCTGGTCGGCGTTCCGGCGCTGGAGACACTCCGGCTCAGCGCCGGCGGCCTGGCATGGGGTCTGGTGGCCACCCTCCCGCTGCTGGGCGCTCTCTGGTGGTTCATGCGCTCCCGCTGGGCACCGCTGGTGAAGATCCGCCGCGAGATGGACCGTGCGGTGTCGGCTCTGTTCGCGGGCTGCTCGGTAGCCCAGCTGGGACTGGTAGCGCTAGCCGCCGGCGTGGGGGAGGAGGTGCTGTTTCGCGGGCTCCTGCAGCCGGGCATTGCCGGCGTCGCCGGTACCACGACCGGCCTGCTGGTGGCAAGCGTCGTGTTCGGGCTGTGCCACCTGGTGACTCCGGCCTACGCAGTCCTCGCGGCTCTGCTGGGCGGATACCTGGGCTGGCTGGCGATCGCCGCCGACAACCTGCTCGCCCCGATCACGGCGCACGCCGCTTACGACTTCATCGCCCTGCTCTACTGGAGGCGGACTCGCCGAGCGCCGTCGGCGGCCGACGGCAGCGTGCCGCTCGACTGAGCCGGCACAGGCTATCCGAGAATTCCCACCCGCTGCCTTAGGATCCTGAAGCGTGGGTCCACGCGCAGGGAGTCTTAGTACGGTGACCAGGCAGTGACGGAGCCGGATTTCCCGTGAGCCGGCCCAGGTGGTAATTTCGGAACCTCGGCAACACATCGGCGGTCCCCGTCGTGACTGAGAACGAAGCCAACGCCCGCATCCGGTTCGACGACTTCGAGTTCGAAGAGCACCCCGATGGCAGCTGCAGCGCCAGGGTGGTGTTGTCGTGGGACGAGGGCCGGCGCTTCACCGCCAGCGCCGACGGCATCGTGTCGGAGCTGGGCGTGCTGCGTTGCGCGGCGGAGGCTGCGGCCCGCGCGCTCGAACTCGCGGTCGACAACCGCGCCCAGCTCGAGCTCCAGGGCGTGACGACCATCAAGGCATTCGACACTGCAGTAGTAGTGGTCTCCATTGCATCCACGATCGGCGGCCGCACGCAGCGGGTGGTTGGCTCGACGGTCATCGACGGCGACCCGGGCAGGGCGGCCGTGCGCGCAGTCCTGAGCTCCACCAACCGGCTGTTCGAAGGCAACATGATCTTCTTGCGCTGAGCGCCGTCCGGAGGTGGGGCCGGCGCCGCTATTTTCGCAAACGGCGCCGGAAACAAGCGGGTTCCGGGGACGGACCCCAGAAAAAAAGCCGCCCTCTGGGCGGCACCAGGTGCGCTGGACCGGAGCGGTCGGGGGGAAAGGGGGTGGGGTCTCGCCAACCGCCCCGGCACCCAGCGTCAATCACCGAGCACAGGATACTAAAGGCGGGGCGGCCGCGGTATTCGGAGTACTACGGAGGGCCACCCCCGTAGTACTACGGATGACCGGAGTACCCTAGGATCGCGCCAGCCCGCTCTCCAGCGCGAACCTGGTGAGACCCGCCACGGTGCGTATCCTCAGCTTTCGCATCACGCTCTCGCGGTGGGTCTCGACGGTGCGCGGGCTTATGCCGAGCTCCGCAGCGATCTCCTTGTTGGTGCGGCCGTCGGCGATCCCGGCGAGCACTTCCCGCTCCCTCGGCGTCAGCAGCTCGAGCGTTCCGCGCCGCTCCTCCCGGTCCAGCTCGCCGCGCAGGACGGCGCCGATCTTCTCCAGCACCGCCGGGCAGAAGTACGTCTCCCCCCGGTGTACGGTGCGCACCGCATCCCGCAGCTCCGCCGGAGTGGCGTCCTTCAGTAGATAGCCGCTGGCGCCCGCCCGGACGGCCTCGAGCACGTACTCGGTGCGGTCGTGCATGCTGAGGATCAGCACGCGAATCGTGGGCAGGCGCTGGCGCAGGCGGGCGGTCACCTGGAGGCCCGACGCGCCGGGCATGGTGACATCGAGCACCACCACGTCGGGCTGATGCCGCTCCGCGAGGACCATGGCCTCAGCGCCGTCGGCGGCCTCCCCCAGGACCTCGAACTCCGGCTTCGCTGCCAGCACCGTACGGATCCCTTCCCGCACGACCGCGTGGTCGTCCGCCACTATTAGTCGGATCGGCTCTTCGCTCATGAATCGACCTCCGTAATGGCGGGCAGCCGGACGACGAGGTGTACGCCGTCTCCGGCTGCGCCGTTGAGCGACACCGCCCCGCCCAGAGCCGTTATCCGCTCCCGCATTCCGGCGATCCCCATGTGCCCCCGCCGCTCGAACTCGTCGAGCGAGGCGCCCGGGGGACCCTTGCCGTCGTCGCGCACGCCCAACACGATGCTCCCGTCGCGCAGCGAGAGCCGCACAGTCACCGACCTGGCTTCGGCATGGCGGGCCACGTTGGAGAGCCCCTCCTGCAGCGCACGGAACAGAGCCACTTCGGCCTCGTCCGACAGCCCCGGCAGCTCGTCCGGCACGGTGACCCGGGTGAACAGCCCGGTCTGCTCGCCGAAGTCTGCCACGAGGGCGCGCAGGGCGGCCACCAGGCCGAGGTCGTCCAGCAACGACGGGCGGAGCTCGTTGGTCACATTGCGGATGGAGCGGATGCCGGTGTCCATCAGCTTCAGGGCATCGTCCAGCTGGCCGGCGACCTCAGCGGGCGCATCCTCCTGCAGCACGCCCAGCTTGAGGCGCACCGCGGAGAACACCTGCCCCGTCTCGTCATGGAGTTCGCGCGACAGGCGGCGGCGTTCGGTCTCGTGCTGCTGCACCATGCGCGCGGCGAGGCGTTCGAACTCGTGCGTACGCTCGGCCAGGCGGCGGTACAGGTCGGCGCTCTCCAGCGCGGCGCCCACCTGCTGCCCCAGGGCCACCAGGAAGCGGTCGTCCAGAGCCGCAAAGGGATCCCGAGCGTCTCCCACTATGAGCAGGGCTCCCTTCACCTCCGAGCCGCGCAGCACGGGCAGTGCGGCCGCATAGGCATAGGACGCCTCCGAGCGCCCCCCCAATCCGTCCCGCTCGATGGCGGGACGCGCCTGCCGCACGGCCTCGGCAATCGCCGCCGCCGCCACCCCGTCCGGCTCGGCTCGAGCCCACGCCTCACACAGGCCGGCCCCGGCGGCGAAGTACCCGGCATCCACGGCGTAGAGAGCGCTCCCCCGAACCCCCGGGAGGGTGAGCGGGCGCTCTAGGAGGCGGGCCAGCACGTCGCCTTCCCGCTCGCCGCGTTGCAGGTCCGCCGACAGGTCGGACAGCGTCCCTAGGCCGCGCCGCAGGTCCTCCAGAACGAGGATCAGGATGCCGGTGCCCACCAGGAGCTGGAACACGATGTCCAGGTAGTAGCCCCACGGGTTCCACACGCCGCGCGCGCGGAGGAAGGGATAGTCGAGGTGGTGCAGGCCCCACAGGAAGAACGTGACGGCGAGCAGCGCGGCGCCGCCGGACCCCACTTGCCGCTGGTAGCGCAAGAACACCCAGCCCGTCCACAGCGTGGCGGCGCTCAGGAACAGCACCGCCGGGCCGGCCGCCAGCATGAAGTTGTCCAGTCGGTAGATGGCAATGAACGACCAGACCGGCGGGAACAGCACCAGCACCCAGTAGCGGCCGCGCCAGCGCAGCTGCTGTGAGAAGACCAGCGCCGCCCACAGCAGCGCCAGGGCAGTCCACCCGGTCGTGACCTGGTGCCAGTAAAGCCAGTGCCGCTGGGTCGTGAGCACGAAGCTGATGATCGCGCCCATGCGCAGCGTGTAGACGCCCCACGCCAGAGCGAGCCAGCCGAAGTAGGCCTTGCGGTACTGGCGGTACAGGAAGGCGCACAGCACCGTCAGCCCGAAAGTGATGGCCGCCTGGAAGAAGGCGGCCGCCAGCTCGGATGCGGCGGTGGCGGGTACTGTCAGGTCCATGCGCCGAAAGGAAAGGAGGGGTAGGCAGAATTGCAACGGTGTTTGTCGGCAAACACGAGAGAAGCGGGCGGCCGCTGTGGGGGCCGCCCGCCCGGCACTTCAGGGCCGCCGCTCGGCTAGGGCACCGGCGCGCCCGTCCAGCGTGCCAGCCACGCCAGCACCGTTTCGTGCCACTGAATGCTGTTGGCGGGACTCAGCACCCAGTGATTCTCGTCGGGGTAATAGAGGAACTGGCTGGGGATACCGCGGCGCTGCAGCGCGGTGAACGTTGCGATCCCCTGCTCCAGCGGCACGCGGTAATCCAACGCGCCGTGGACCACGAGCATCGGCGTCTGCCACCTGTCCACGAAGTTGGCCGGGTTGTCCTTCTCGTACCCTTCCGGGTTCATCCAGTACGGCCCGCCCATGTCCCACTCCGGGAACCACAGCTCCTCGGTTGCGTAGTACATCATCCGCTCGTCGAAGATGCCGTCGTGGTTCACCAGGCAGTTGAATCGATCGGGCCAGTTGCCCGCGATCCAGTTGATCATGTATCCGCCGTAAGAGGCGCCCAGGGCGCACACCCGCTCCCCGTCCATCCAGGGGTAGCGCTCCAGTGCGGCAGCCAGCCCCTTTTGAAGGTCCTCGAGCGGCTTTCCGCCATAGTCCCCGGATATCGCGTCCGTGAACGCCTGCCCGTATCCGGTGGAGCCGTGGAAGTCTATCATCACCGCTGCGAAGCCCGCTGCGGCGTAGATCTGTGGATTCCATCGGTAGTGGAAATCATTGTCGAACGAGCCCTGTGGGCCGCCGTGAATCAGGAACGCGACCGGATAGCTCCCTGACGGATCGAAGTCGGCCGGCTTCACCACCCAGCCGTACACGGTCTCGTCGTTCCACCCCGGGAACGAGAACTGCTCAGGCTCACCCAGCTTCACCTGAGAGAGCCGCTCCGCGTTCACGTTCGTGATCCGCCGCAGGTCGGAGCCGTCGGCGCGTGCAGAGTAGAGCTCAACGGGCGAGCGGAGGTGATCGCGTCCGAACACTATGCGGTCGCGCGCGAACTGCGGCGAGCGCACGTGTCCGTCATTGATCAGCAGGCCTACGCGGCCGGCGCGCACGTCCACCGCCCACAGGGCCACGTTGCCGATGTGCTGTGCGGTGGCCAGCAGGGTGTGCCCGTCCGGCGACCACACGATGCCGCCCGGCGAGCGGTTCCAGTTCTCGGTGAGCACTTCCGGCTCGCCGTCGGGCCAGCGCTTGAGCATGATGCGGAACCGGTCCGACTCGAAGCCGGGACGCTCCATGGCAAGGTACGCCAGCGTGCGCCCGTCGGGCGAGAACACCGGTCCCGTGTCCCAGGCACGGTTCTCGGTCGTGATCAGCTGGGGCTCGACGGACCCGTCGATCGGTGCGTAGAACAGGTCGAAGTCGGTAGACCAGGGCTCCTCAACTCCGACGTTCCGCGCCGTGAACACGATGCCGCGCGAGTCCGGCGTAAAGGTGAACTCCTCCGATCCGCCCCACGGTTTGGAGGGAGCGTCCGCGTCCATCCCAGGCATCACGTCCACCGCAGCCCCGCCGGTGGCCGGCATCACGAACACGTGCGAGCGCCGGCCGTCCTTCCAGGTGTCCCAATGACGGATGAAGATGCGGTCGTACAGCACGCCGGTGGTAACAAGCTGCTCGGTATCGTGCAGCCGGCTCGCGGTGCACTCTACAGTCGGGCAATCGGTGAAGACGTCCATGCTGAAGGCCAGCAGGGTGCCGTCCGGCGACACGGAGAGGTTGCCAACGCCGAGGGGTTGGTCACTCACCTGCACCGGCTGCTCGGCATCCATTGCCAGGCGCCACACCTGCACGCTCCCCGAACGCGACGACAGGAAGTACAGCGTGTCCCCCGCGGGAGCCCACCGGGGACTGAAATCCCCCGCGGGGTCGGTGGTCAGGCGGCGCAGGCCGGTCCCGTTGGTGTGCACGAGCCACAGGTCGGAGCGGCGCCGGTTGGCGGGGAGATCCAGCTCGCTCTTCACGAACACGACCCACTCGCCGTCGGGGCTCACCTGCGGGTCGCCGATGCGGTCCATCGCAACCAGGTCGTGCACCGTGAACGGACGCGGCTCCTGGGCCGCGGAGGAGCCGGCGGCCACGGCCGCCAGCAAGACAAATCCGGCAAGAGACAACAAACCTCGAAGCATCGTCATACTCCTTCTATCGTCACCACACCTGCTTCAGGATCACCACGAGGCCCGCGATACCAGAGACGGCGAGCACGGCGCGCCGCGTGTACCCCCGGTCCAGCACCCGGGCCGTGTGACGGGAAATCAAATACCCGAGCAGGATGCCCGGAAGGAGGCAGAGCGCGAGCAATAGCTCGGTCCGGCCCAGCCGTCCGGCCACGCGCAGCCCCACGAGCGACATCGAGATTCCCACCACGAAGAAGGCCGACAGCGTCCCGCGCAGCCTGGCGCCGGACTCCTTCTGGAATACCAGAGCCATGGGCGGCCCGCCGATCGATACCGCGGTGCCGCCGAAGCCCGACAGCGTGCCCGCACCCAGCAGTGCGCCGGGACTCGGAGGCAGGTGCAGGCCCGAAGCGGTGAGCCCCACCATCAGCAGGATCAGCACGCCGAAGAAGAGGGTGAGCCGGTCGGGCGAGATGAGCAGCAGTGCGGCCACCGCGCAGGCGATGCCGACCATGCGTCCCGCTATCGCCCATCCCAGGTCCCGGAACCGCACGGACTGCCACTCACGCCGCGTGAGCATCACAGTCAGGACTACGGAGGCCAGCAGCAGCGGGGCCGGGATGAAACGGGGGTCTATCAGAACGAGCAGGGGCACCGCGACCAGGCCCAGCCCGAAGCCGATGGTGCCCTGCAGCGTGGCGCCCACCGTCACTGCCGCGACGGCGAGGAGGATCTGCGTGAGCGGCAGCGGCACCAAGCGGCTACGCGGCCTGCTCGTCCTGCTTGGCTATCCGCACCAGGATCCACACGATCGCGGCGATCGTGAGTGCAGCCATCAGCATCGCCACGGGCTCGGGCACTGGAAGCGGCCAGCCGGTGATCCGCTTCCCTCCCCTCACTGCCACCCACAGCGCCAGCACCACGCCCGTGAGCCCGCCGCCACCCACCAGGCCCGATCCGAACAGGACGCCCCGCTCGCGGCGGCGCTCCGCCACCTCGGGAGCCTGCTTGCGGGTGAGCAGCCAGCGGGTGAGCCCGCCGATGAACACCGCACCCATCGTGCTGAGCGGCAGATACACACCGACCGCGAAGGCCAGCACAGGGATCTTGAAGAACGATGCGACAGTCCCGATGCCCACCCCGATCAGGATCAACGCCCAGGGCAGGTTCTGATCCAGCACGCCGTCGATCACCAGCTTCATCAGCATCGACTGCGGCGCCGGAAGCTCGGCTCCGCCGAGACCGCCCTCGACGTTGTTGTTGAGCAGGATGATGACGATCGCAACCGCGCCGGCGGAAGTGATCACCCCGGCAAGCTCGCCTATCTGCTGCAGCCGCGGCGTGGCGCCGAGTATGAATCCCGTCTTGAGATCCTGTGACGTGTCTCCGGCTATGGACGCGGCGATGCACACGGCTGTACCCACCATGAGCGCCGTCGCCTTCCCTGCCAAATCGGTCCAGCCCGCCAGGAAGAACACGAGGCTCACACCCAGCAGAGTCGCGATGGCCATGCCCGACGTGGGATTGGACGTCACGCCCACCAGCCCGACGATCCGCGAGCTCACCGTCACAAAGAAGAACGCGAAGATCGCGATGAGAACCGAGGCTACCAACCGCACCGGGATCGAGTCTATGTAGCCCAGGATGCCGGGCACGAACGTGAGGATCAGTAGAACGCCTGCGATCCAGACCAGCACCGTTTTGAAAGAGAGATCCCGGTTGGTGCGGTCCACCGCCTCCGATGCACTGCGCCCGATCTGTGCCAATCCGAGCTTGAACGACTCGATCATGGTGGGGATCGATCGCACCAGCGTGACTATGCCGCCCGTCGCCACGGCGCCCGCTCCGATGTAGCGCACGTAGCGGTTCCAGATCTCCCCCGACGACATGTCGCGGATGAGCTTATCGGTCTCTGGGTAGAGCGGCTCGGTGAGCCCCTGGCCCCATAGGTAGATCGCCGGGATGATCACCAGCGCCGAGAGCGCTCCGCCCGCCACCATCACCGTCGCAATGCGGATGCCCAGGATATAGCCCACCCCGATGAGCGGTGGCGAAACGTCGGCCGAGATGCCCGCCCGGAAGGGCAGATGGATGTCCACGCTGCGCTGCACGAACTTGAAGCCGTCAGTTATCAGCTTGAAGGCCATGCCGACGCCGATCCCCCAGAACACCGGAGCGGCCTGACTCCCGCCACCCTCGGCCGCCACCAGCACCTCGGCGCAGGCCATTCCTTCGGGGTAGGGCAGCTTGCCGTGCTCTCGCTTGATCAGGTAGCGGCGCAACGGGATCATGGCCAGCACGCCGATCAGACCGCCGCACATCGCGAGCAGGGTTATCTGGCGCCACGCCGGCGTCATCCCCCACATGAACAGCGCCGGGATCGTGAACAGCACGCCCGACGCCACCGAGGAGCTCGCAGACCCAATGGTCTGCGACATGTTGCTCTCGAGAATGCTGTGCCGCACCCCGAACGAGTTGAGGAACCGGAATGCGACCACCGTGAGCACGGCGGCTGGGATGGAAGTGCTGATGGTGAGCCCCGCGCGCAGGCCCAGATACGTGTTGGCCGCACCGAACACGATTCCCAGGATGATCCCGGTCACCGTGGCCTTGAAGGTCAGCTCGGTGAGCGTCTGCCCGTATGTCAGCGGGACGTACTGCTCGCCTTCCTTCAGCTCGTATGCCGTGGGGGGCAGCCTTTGCTCGTTCATACGGATGGCCCCTGACCGCCGCGCAGTACCCGCAGCAGCAGCAGCACGAGGAGCACGAGGCCCACACCGAGCACCGCCATTAGCTGGAACGCACGCCAGAAGATGTGATCCACCAGGCTGTTGGAGTGGTCGATGGCGCGCGTGAGGACGGTGTCCATCGCCGCCACTGTGGCGATGCGCTCCTGACTCAATGCCGTGAGCACGGCGATCCGGTGCTCGGTAATCGACGTGAGCACGGCCAGGCGCTCGGCCGTGACCGCGTCGAGGGTCTCCATGCGCATCCCGTTTATCGCCCGCGTGAGGCCAACCAGCTCCGCATGCAGGGCGTCGAGCACCGCCTCCCGTTCACCGCTCACCAGAGGCGGGAGCGTGTCGGCCAGGGCTGCGATGCGGTCGAGCGACGTGCGCAAGCTGGTGAGCGTGCTGTCCACCAACGGCATCTGAGCCAGCTCGTATGCCATCAGCTGGAGGTTCCAACGCAGCTCCTTGCCCAGGGCGGCGTTGATGGCGCTGGCACGGTCGGCCACGTCCCGCATGCTCCAGTAGGTGGCCCCGATGGCGCCGCCGATGCCGCCGCCCACATCCCGCAGCGCCAGCGAGTCTATGGCCATGATGGACGTACGGTTCAACGTGAGCGGATCGATGGGGTTGGCGGCCGCGAACTCTATCAGCTTGGGCTCGGCCTCTGCCACCTTCTCCGGCCCCACGAGGCGAACCACCACGTCCCGCCCCCGTCGCTCCCATTCTTCGAACAGGGCGAGAGCTGCCGCCCGCCGCAACTCAGAGTACTCGTACTGGGGCGGTGGCGACTCGATGAAATCACGCAACTGCCGCGTGTAGAGCCAGACGTCCAGCAGGGCCAGCATCGGGTCGGAGATCAGCGCGGCCTGCCGAATGTTCGTGAGCATGGTGGCCTTCCAAAGCAGGGCCCGATACTGCCAGTGGGGGTTTTCGGTGGCATTGCGCAGGCTGTCGGCAAAGAGCTCCACCGCCTGCGCGTAGTCCGTCGCAAACTGCAGGACTATCTCTCGCAACTGTGTGGCCGTGACGTCTTCGATCCCCGCCTGCTTCATACTCGGCGTCTGCGAGGGGACGTTCACGCAGGCGGCGAGCACGAATAGTGCCGCGGCGGCAAGCAGTCGCTTCGTTCTAGTGTTCGTCATCGTTGTCCTCGCCTACAGCGCGACGGGATAGACCTTGATCGGGACGGCCAGAATGAGGCGCAGGGTCAGCACCAGCGAGTTGCTCTTGAATTCGTCACCGAATCCCGGGTCGCCGGCGAAGTAGTACTGTGCCCCCGCCGCAAGCCGGAAGGGGCCAACCGGCAACGTCGCCACGAGGCCCGGCGCGAACACGAACTCTGCCTTTTTCCGCGCCTCGGTGGTGTCCAGTCCACCGACGGGCGCCACCGTTTCGCGGAACTTCACGGCTCCGAAGCTCACCGTGGCCAGCAACTCGAACGGGCCCGCCGGCAGCTGGAATCCGAGGTCGCCCGTCAGGAGCGAGCTGCGGACCTCCACGTCCATCGGAGCCGCTCCGGAAGTGTCCTGCGCCGTAGTCCCGAAGTAGTAGACGAACGTGCCGCCCAGGTAAAGCACCCTGCCGCCCAGTATCGCGAGCGAGCCGCCGACACCACCCTTGTAAGCGTCCTTCGCACCCCAAGCGCCGATGGCACCCACCTGCAGCTCGGCCTGCTGCGCGCGCAGGCTGGTCGCCGCTCCAGCGGCGAGCAGCACCGCCCAGGCAGCCGCGAGCGCAACGAATCTCACGCCGCGCCTCACAGTGCCTCCTTGATCATGCGGCCCACGCGCCGTTGGAACTCGGAGTATGGAGGCAGCAGTGCATCCAGCTCCTCGATGGTGTCCACCCAGGTGGAGGCGCCGAAGATGAACGTCATGTCGAACACCGCATCCAGTGCGTCGGGCCCCGAGACGAGATACCCGACCTCCCCGTCCATGAACATGCCGCGGTAATCCTGGTTCTGAGAGCCAACGATCAGGTAGTACAGCCCGTGCTCCCTCTGCTCCGGCGTGAGCGCGGCCTGCGATTCGTCCCACACGGCTTCGACCTGGCGCGCCAGCTCGGCCGGCGCCACCGTGGGGTCTACGTACACCGTGTCCTGCATCATCTGGGGAATGCGGTATCGGGCATACTCGCGGAAGATCGGCCCCCACTCCGCAGCCCCCAGGAGTCCGCGCAGTGCCTCGCCCCACGCGAAGAACTGCATCTTGCCATGGAGCTTGGGCCGTGCCACCCCCGAATCGGCTGACCAGCTGAACCCCCTTGCTTCCATCTCCGCAACCAGGTCGAGCAGATCGGCAACGAGTGACGGTGTGAACCCCAGCAACTCACGGAGCCACGGATTATCATCGAGCCCCTCCGCCAAGGCACGGGTCCTGCCCACGACGTCGCGCACGTCCACGTCGAGGTGGTACAGCCCGGTCCTGAGCATCCCCCCGGCGGCCGAGATCTCGTCCCCGAGCTCCTGCTGGATCACGACCAAGCGGGCCATCAATTCGTAGGCCCGCGACATCTGCGGGAAGCCCGAGCTGGGAGCGTTCTCGGCCGCGGGATTCACAATCATGACCTGCGCGCCCCGCAGGCACGCACCCACGAGCAGCGCCGAGAAGAAGGGGGAGTTCCACAGCGAGTCCGGGACCTTCATTATCGTGCCGGGCGGCGCCAGGCTGTAGAGCGTGGCCTTGAAGACGTTGATCGCCTTGTATTGGTAGCCGGTCTGGTTGTGCAGCTCCATAGCCCGGGCGGTGAAGCGCCGTGACCGCACTGTGTCGGCCACGATCTCGTCGTAGCGCGGCACCATCGGCTGTGCGCGGAGCGGCACCGGGATCTCGTGCTCCTCGAAACCCTGGTTGCGCAGCAGCTCGCGGGCGGCCTGCTTGAGGTGCACCACAGCCGGACCCTGGGCCAGCATCGCACGGTCTTCCCACCCCGCCCCGATGTAACCCTCGCCCACTCCCATCCCGGTGTATATGGCCATTCCCTTGTACGGATCGGTCTCCGTTAGGTCGTAGAACGAGATCTTGCGGTGGTCCCGCATGATGTTGTCGGGGTAGCCGAACATGAACCCCAAAGTCCGCCCGCTCCAGAACGACCGGTCCGCCTGGTTCGTGATGTTCACGTGGACCTTGATGCGGTTGTACAGCCAGTCCTCTCCGTATTGCCTGGCCTCGGCCTGCAACAGGGCCGATCCGGCCACCGCCTCGCGCAACCGCTCCTGGGCCGCCGCTATCGAGTCACCCATCCACTCGAATCCGCCGGGGAAGCTCATCTCGTGGCGCAGCGGATCCTGGAGCAGGCTCATCCAGCGGCGCGACTTGCGAAGCTCGTAGTAGTGCTGGTCCAGGAAGATGAAGTACGAGGGCAGCTTGCCGGTCTCGTCGTAGCGCCGCACCCGCTCGGTGAGCGCGGCGAAGTACGCATCCCACACCTGGACGAATGCGACCTGGTCTGGATCGCCTGCGGCGTTGTTACCCGGGAAGTCGTGGATCCACAGCACGTGGTAGTCCTCGGCTTCTCGGATCATGCGCCACAGTTCCCACTGGAACTGCGTGTTCACTATGTACCAGGCCATGTTGCCGTCCGTGAACTCGTTACCGACGGCGCGCTCTATGATGCGGTCCAGCTCGGCCTGACTGTCGTGCTGCTCCGGACGCAGCGCGTACTGTAGCGGGATCCACGCCAGGCGCGGATCGCTCCAGGTGCGCTTTGAGTACTCACGGTTCTCTTCGAAGATGTCTATCAGCTCCTGGAACGCGTACAGCACGGCGTCCTTGCGTTCCAGCGGCACTGCCGCGCGTGCCACTATCCAGCGTGCGAACAGGCCGCGCGCGGCTGTGCCGAGCGCCAGGATCGTATCGTTCTTCTTCTTCTGCCCGAGGAGCCGGTTGTACGGGAAGATCACGTGCTCCAGGAGGATCCCCTTGGCCTCGGCGGCGATCTCTCTGCCCAGCGCGGTGCTGGCCCCGTCCGGCAGCTCGGTCTCGCCGGCTGCGAGCGAGAACAGGCGGTCCAGCTCGGCGTGGTAGCGCAACACCTCGTCCTCGAAGCTCCGGACGGCGATGCGGTCCTCGTACTCGTCCACGACCGCCGCGAAGTTCGCCATCGCGTCGGCGTGGTCCTTGCCGTCCTGGTCGAAGAAGGGCGTCGTGAAGCGGTTGATCCAGTGTGCTGACTCCCGCACGAGTTGCAGCGAGCTGTCGACGACCGGCTCCACCGCCGCGTAGGGGACCTGTTCGGGCTGCTTCTGGGCCACGACGACCCTGTCGTGGCGCGGCCGCGAGCGCCCGATGCTGCGCTGCCTGAGCGGGAAGGAGAAGCCCACCGTAAAGGTATGGCCCTTCCACGGATACCAGTTGATGCGGAGCAGACCGCCGGTGCCGAACAGGCCTCCGCGGCCGGGCGGCAGAAAGAAGGAGATGAGGGCGTCGACGGCGTTATCCCTGATGTTGTAGTCGGCTCCCACGGCCGTGCCAAGATACGGGCTCTCGCCCAGCACGCGAAAGCCGCCGTCCAAGGAATCGCGACGCAGCCCCCCGTACGCCTCTGCCGAAACTCCCAGCATGCCCGCCACCGGGCTCCCGATGTTCTTGAAGGCCCGCAGCTCGAGCAGGCCCAGAAAGGTTTCTTCGTCCCCGTCCAGGTACATGCCCAGCCCGAAGCCGCCGTACCACTTGAGGCGCGGCGGCTGCCCCAGGGACTGGGTGATCCCGCCTTCCTCCGGAGGCGGGTCCTCGACCTGCGCTGCAAGCTCTCCTGATCCGGCAACTGCAGCGGCGAGCAACAAGCAGAGACGAGCCTGATAAGTGCGATGCATGATCCCCTTAGAACCCGAAGGCCAGGATGAGCCGCAGGCTGCTGTAGCGCGCGGTCGCATCGTCCGGCAGCGGGTCGATGATCTCGTCCGGCGGGC
Organism: Gemmatimonadota bacterium; assembly: GCA_039586895.1. Taxonomy (GTDB): domain Bacteria; phylum Gemmatimonadota; class Gemmatimonadetes; order Gemmatimonadales; family GWC2-71-9; genus WVYX01. The sequence continues at coordinate 17,243 of JBDHJM010000039.1, forward strand.
TCTCGAACAGCGGGTCGATATCCTGCTTCCCAAATCCGTATGCCAGACCGAGGGTGATCTCGCCACCGCCCAGCACGAAGCTGGCTCCAGCCGTGATGAAGTAGATGTTCCAGCTCGCGCTCGAGATGTCGGAGCGCTGTTGGTCATCGATTGCGGAGCGATCGGTTCGGAAGCTGCCCGAGAGTGCAAAGGTGGGCGTGAACTGGTGCTCCACACCGAACCCCCAGTTGACGACGGAGTTGAGCTTCTGGGTGACGCTGATTATCACCGTATCGCCCGTGCTCTGTCCGACGAAGGGCTCGGTCCGCAGCACCTCGTACTCGGGCACCGCGTCAAACCACTCGGCGGCGGCGTGGAGGGTCGTACTCCTGCCCACCGAGTAGGATGCCCCGCCGGCGATCGACAGCGGCGATTGATACGTGGAGCCGAGGTCCTGCTGCACGTTCGCGACGAACACCCCGTCATCGGAGCCGTCACCATCGGGATCCTGGCCCGCGATCACCGTGTTCAGCACAGTCTCGCCGGATCCGAACAAACCTACTTCCGGCGTCGTGAGCGTGAGACCGAGACTGAAGCCCATCCAGTCGTATGTGACACCCAGCTTCCACAGAAGGCGGTAGTTGTAGTACTTGTAGCCCACGTCCCCGATGGTGATCCCGCCGGTCACTGTGACCGGGTCAAATGCTTCGCCGGTGAGCGTGGTGCGCGCTCGCTGACTGCGCACTGCCAAGAAGGTGGTCGCCCCGATACCGAATCGGCGACCCAGGGGATACGACCAGGTCAATCCGCCCCAAGATTCGCTCAACCTCGAGTCGAATACCAGCTCCACGAAGAAGTCGTCCTCGGGAGGGTTGGGTGGAATGACGTCGGTCGTGCCGCTGCCGGCCGCACGCAGCGTGGCGTCGAATTTGTAGCGCGTGAGGAACGAGTACCCGAGCACGTGTTTGCCGAGGAACCCGAACGGCAGCAGGCCGGCAAAGAAGCCGGGTGCAACTCCCAGCGCCAGGTCATTGAGCCTCAGGTCGAGCTCGCCCGAGCCCTGTAATCGCACTCCCGTGAGCTCGAACACTCTCGACGTGGCGATGATGTCGGGGTCCGTGATCAGGCTGACTCCACCGGGGTTGTAATACACCGCGCTCAGGTCCACGACGCTTCCCACCACCGCACCCCCCAGCAGGTTGCCCCGTGTGCCGTACTGGTTCGTCCAGTAGTGGGAGTCCTGAGCAATGCTCGGCAGGGGTGCGAACGCCAGCAGAAGCAGCGCGCCAGCGGCTGTCATCGAAGTGCGCACGAGTCGCTTCATGGGTCTCGATCACCTTCGGTTGGGGAGGAAAACGGGCCGCGGGATGACTCTTAGGATTTGCACGGCCGCCCCCGGATTGTCCAGACCGTCAATCAGTCTGCGGGGAAGACTGGACCGTGCCGCATCAGAACGTGATCGTGAAGCCGATAGGCACGGCAGCGCTCGGACTCGCCGATTGACTGCTCTCGACGTCGAACGCCCGATACACCCACCCTGTGAGTCCGCCGAGCGCAAGGCCTCCGAGACTGAACGCAACCGCATCCGTGAGCTCGAACGTGGGCACCAACTGCCACAGCACGACGCCGATGAGGGCTCCGGCGCCGAGCCCTACCGCGGCTCCCACCGGCGAAGCGCCGATCGCTCCGCCCATGATCCCCACCGCCGCGACGTCATCCCACCCGAAGCGCTGCAGGAACGGCTTCATGACCGCGCCAGCCAAGACGCCGGCACCGAACCCTATGCCCGCCCCCACGGCGGCGTCGCCCAGCGTCTCGCCGTCCAGCGCACCGATCACGACCCCGCTCGTGGCCCCCACGACGCCGCCGGCTATAGTGGCCGTGCGCACACACCCGACGCTGCCGTACACCCGATTGCAGGGGACCCACCCGCCGATCGAGCCGAGTACCGCGCCTGAGTAGAGCCCCAGGGCCCCACCGCCGATCGCGGCCCAGGTTGAACCGGACGTCTCCTGCGCAGACAACCGGACCGCCGGTACGGCGAGCAGCGCGATAGTCCAAAGCGTTGTGACCACCCGGACCCTGTGTCCCCCTGGCAAGCCCTGTCCTTTCTGGTGATGCGTACGCTCCGTGCAGCACGGCTCGCGGGGGCCTTCGCCGGCCGCGCCCGCGCAATATGGAGCCCGCGCCTCGAGCAGTCCAATTGCTTAGGCCGCGCGCGTTGTGGCCGCGGGCGCGGTATCATTCACACAATGGCTCTCGCGCTCGTCGTTCAGTCCGGCATCGGGGAGACGCTGCAGCACCAGCCGCTCGTGGCGCTGGCGGCTCTGTTCGGCGCCGGCGTGCTCACCAGTCTCACCCCCTGCGTCTATCCGATGATCCCGATCACCGCGGGGATTCTCGCCGGGAGCGCCGAGTCCGGACAGTCGTACCGGCGCACCGTCGGGCTCACGCTGGCCTACGTGTCGGGACTCGCGCTGTTCTACGCGATCCTCGGGCTCATCGCCGGACTCACCGGCTCGCTGTTCGGAACGGTCTCGTCCAGTCCCTGGGCCCGGTTCGCGATCGGAAGCCTGCTGCTCCTGTTCGGGCTCATCATGCTGGATGTGATCCCGCTGGCCCCGCCCCAGCGCCTGCTGCGCTGGGCGGGCGGGCTGGGTGCCGGGTCCTACGCGGCAGCGTTCGCCCTGGGCGCCACCTCGGGGATCGTGGCAGCTCCGTGCGGGGCACCGGCCTTCGCGGCAGTGCTCACCTGGGTCGCGGCTACGGGAAGCGGAGCAATGGGCTTTCTCTACCTCTTCGTGTTCTCGCTCGGCATGACCGCCTTGTTGGTGGCCGTCGGTCTGTCGTCCGGGACTCTCGCCGCTCTCCCCGGTGCCGGACCGTGGATGAAGTGGATCAAGAGAGCGGCGGGCGTTGTTATGCTGGCAATGGCTTCCTACTACTTCGTTCAGGCGGCGATGGTGCTGTGATGCGCCTGCTGGAGCAGTTCACCCGGGTCTGCGTGGTCGTCCTGACGGTAGCCGTCGGCAGCCTGCCGGCGCGGGCCCAGGACGTCGGCATCCCCGTCGGCATGGTACCTGCCGATGCGGCCGTCGAGACGCTGGACGGAGAGGCCGCATACCTGTCCCGCTGGATCGGCGACGGGCCGGCGGTTCTCGAGTTCTGGGCCAGGTGGTGCGAGGTGTGCGAAGCCCTCCAGCCGCAGCTCGACGACGCCTACGCGCGGTTCGGCGACCGGGTGGCGTTCGTGGCGGTGGCCGTTGCGGTGAACCAGAGCCCGCGCTCGGTGCGGCGCCATCTGGAGCGGCACCCGGTACCTTACCCCGTGGTATGGGACGCCGAGGGCGGGGCGGTCCGCTCCTACAAGGCCCCCACTACCGGATTCGTCGTCATCCTGGACGGCGAGGGCCGCGTGGCGTACACCGCCGTGGGAGAGCGGCAGGACGTCATCGCGGCCCTGGAGCGCATACTCGGAGAGTAGGCCCGGCTACATCTCGGCATCTTCCTGAGGGCTGATACGGGCTATGGCTTCGCCCAGCTCCTCGTAGGCGGTCGGGTCGATCTCCCGGAACGGCGCCGCCCGGTACGCGATGCGTCCCTCCCGATCCACTACGAACAGCGTGCGGTTGTCGAGCGGCCCGCTGGGACGATCGACGAACGCTCCGTAGGCCTTGCCCACCGCCCCATCGGCGTCACTCCCGAACAGGAAGGGGAACTCGTCGTCGCGGGCCCAAGAGGCCAGGTCCTCGGGACCGTCGGTACTGATGGCGATCAGCACCACCCCGCGCCCTCCGTTGAACAGCGTCGCGTACTGATCACGGTACGCGTGCATTTGGATCGTTCAGCCACGAGTCCTGGCGCGGAAGAAGAACGCGAGCACCACCGTCTTGCCGCGGTAGTCACTCAGGCGCACAGGGTCGCGCAGCACACCGTGGCGCGTGGCGCCGGGGATCTCGAAGTCCGGCGCCATCGTGCCGACGGCGAGCGGCTCCGGAGCTGCCTCCTGGGCCAAGGCTGCCGGCGCGGCACCGGCCGCCGCACCCAAGGCCAGCACGAGGCACGCGGTGGGAACGAGGCGCGCCATGTTATTGGCCGTCGTCGGCGGTGCCGTCGGGGTGGTGCCCTTCCCCTTCTTTATGTCCCTGCTTGCAGCACTCCATCTGGCCCATGCCGCCCTGCATGCGGCCTTGCATCATGCCGCCCTGCATCATGCGCTGCATGCGCTGCTTCATCATCATGTGCCGGGCGTCGAGCCAGCCGGCCACGCGGCCCCGCTGCTCGGGCGTGAGCAGTGCCTTGGCCTGTGCCGCTGCGCTGAGCAGGGCGAGGTGTGCCGCGTGCTGTGCCTCCATGGCGGCCTCGGCGTGGCTGCGCAGCTGCCCGACGTCCGGAGCGTCGGCCGCCCACAGCGCCATCATCTGCTCGTGATGGGTCTGGGCCGAACTCTGCGCCGCCTGGTGCGCCTCGTGCAGCTCGCTCTTCAGGGCCTCGAGCCGGCTCACCTGATCCTCGCTGAGGCCAAGCAGCTCCCCTCGCTCCAGCAGGTGCGGCGGAGCGTACATGGCGATGGGAGCCATGTGGTCCCCCATTCCGCCCATCTGGTGCATCTGCTCCTGCTGCATGCGCATGCGCGGCGCCATGTCGCCGTGCGCCATCTCCGCGTGCGGTGCCTCCTGCGCCTGAGCCACTCCGGCCGCGGCCGCAGCCACGATCGAGAGTGAAAGCCACTTTCCTATCCGTCGCATTGAGTCCTCCGTGTCGGCAGTGGTAGTGGAAGCGTGCAAGCTAACCCGGCGGCCCCAGGAGAGTGAGGCGCCGCGCCCGCCGATCGCCCCCCCCGCAAGCCCTTCCGGTGTGCCTAGTTGGGCGACGGGCCAGCTAGGAGGGCGCCTGCAGCGACTACCTCAAGTCGTTGCATACCAATGGCTTAGTTTGTGCCCCCCAGGCCCTGTGACATGCGTCATAGTAGCCCCCCCCAAAGCACAGCAGGGTGGGCTGTGACAGGCGCGCCCGGGCCGACCCCTCTGGTCGAATTGCGCCCGCCCCGACGCGCTCTACGCACTCTCCTAGAAAAGGAGTGGGCTACATGCTTGGTCCGACACAGTCATTCGTCCCTAGCGAGTGGCAGAGCACGATCGATCTGCTGAGCGCTCCGCTCGCCTGGATTCCCGCGTGGCACACGCAGATGGTGAACTTCGTCTGGTACGGAGACACCTTCAGCGAGATGCTGTTCAAGCGCGTGCTCATCCTGCTGCCCATGCTGCTGCTGCTGGCGGCGGTGTGGTCCACGATGGTGTCGCTGTACACGATCCCGTTCCGCTCCAAGCGCGGCGGTTTCCTGACGGCGATCCTGCTCGGGTGGTGGGACGTGGGCCGCACCATCTGGCTCTACTGGGCGGGTCTCGTCCGCTTCGTACTCGTGCTGGTAGGCTGGACCTGGGCCACGATCCGCCTGGTGTTCCAGATGCTCGTTACGGGTCTCAAGGGCACGTTCCGGTCTCCATTGGCCGTGCTCGACTGGACGTCGCGCAACTACTTCAAGCCGGGAGTTCCCTGGGTGGCGTTCCTGGCGCTCATGGTGTGGACCGCGGTCGAGGCCACGATCTTCATGTACACCCTGAGCCCCACGCTGTCCGAGGTGTTGTCCGGCATAACGGGCTACGAGCCGAATCCGCGGCTGGTCGGCCCGCTGCTCTGGATCTTCCTGTACTTCCTGATCCTCGGCAGCTTCGCCTGCATCCAGGTGCTGACGCAGGCCATCGCCAGCCGCAACGTGGGTGAGATCATCCAGATGATCTTCGTCGAGCTCTCGGTGATGTTCTTCGAAGTGATCTTCCTGTACCGCGAGCTGGTCGACGCCATCACCCCGTGGATCGCACAGCAGACCAACGAGAACGTGCGGCTGGGCCTGGTCTCGACGCTGGCCCTCGCCTGTTTCGGCTGGGTCGGCGTGCGCGGCATGACGTGGTTCCTGTTCGGCCGCTACGGCACGCCGGCAGTGCTGGCCATCCTGGCGCGCGACACCATAAGGGAAGGCGCTCCGGTTGCCACCACGCCCATGGCGCCACAGCCTGACATCTGGCGCGGCCCGATCCAGGCCCTCAAGGACGAGGTCGAGTACTTCAAGGCCGAAGCCAAGCGCGGCTTCGAGTTGATAACTCTCCCCGTGCTGCAGGTGCTGGCCTGCGCCGTGAACATGATTGTGATCGTGATCCGGTCTCAGCCGCTGTTCCGGCTGCCCTTCGCCAGCATTGACGACGCGCTGGCAGTCGCTCCACGCTGGGGCAAGAAGGGCGAGAGCGATGCGGCGCCCGGGCTCGAGCCCACCGGCGGCTTCACGCACGGAGGCACCCGATGAGACATCGCGATAGATGCCGGGCGGCACTGGGCGGCGCGCTGGTGGGCGCCGCCCTGCTGGCCGCCTGCGCCGCCCCGAGCGAGCGGCCCGGCGTGCCGCGCTCCACGCTCGTCATGGGCGTGGACGTGAGTGGGTCGTTCCGGGGCCATTACGAAGAGGCGATCGACTTCGCCGCTCACTACCTGTACGGGCACCTCCACGGCCTGGGCGAGTTGAGCCAGCCGACGGCGGTGTTCGTGGGCTCGGTTGGCGGTGAGCGTCCCGGCGAGGCCAAGTCGTTCCAGCCGATTCACACATTCGAGAACAAGACAGTGGAGGAGATTGCGGCTCAGCTGAAGGAGCTGTACCCGTCGGAGGAATCCTACACGGACTTCAACGTGTTCTTCGACCGGGTCGCGACTCTGGTCAAGCGCCAGGGGCT
>JBDHJM010000097.1:0-5909 GCA_039586895.1 Gemmatimonadota bacterium
TGCCGTTCACCGCACGGCGCGAGTGGACCTTCAGCCCGCTGCGCTACTTCGTGGCGGGCCTCAGCACGGAGTACCGGATCGACCTGTTCCGCACCGGAGCTCCTCTGCTGCGCATCGAGCGCGACTGGACACCGATCCCCGTCATGGACGAGGAGGCCGACGAGCGGCGCACCAGGATCCGGCAGGGGATGCAGCGGCAGTACGGCAGCTGGCGCTGGAACGGCCCGCCGATACCCGACACCAAACCGCCGTACCGTGACATCATCGCCGACTTCGACGGGCGGATCTGGGTGCAGGTGTCACAGCCCGGGCGCCCCAGGATGACCGAGGCGGAGGCCCTCGAGGAAGAGCGGCGCACCGAGCGGCGGCCGCTCCGATTCGGGGAGCCGGTTGCCTACGACGTGTTCGATGCCGAAGGCCGTTTCCTGGGGCACGTGCGGACGCCGGATGGGTTCAGTACCGACCCCGAGCCGATGGCGCGGGGCGACACGGTGTGGGCGGTGGTAGAGGACGAGCTGGAGGTGCCTTCGGTGGTGCGGTTCAGGATGGTGCCGCGCTAGCGACAGGGCTTCACGCTGGGCGCCTGCTCTCGGCCACCTCGGTGGTGAAGGCGCTGCGGCGGCACTGCCGACACTTGATCTCCCAGATGGGCGGGTTGGGCCCAGCGCCCTCAGGCTTCCGCACCAGCAGCTCCTTCCGACAGCGCGGGCACTCCAGCGTGCCCTCGTCGCTGGCGGCTATGCGCCGCAACTCCATGCTCTCCTCTTTGGAGAACGTGACCGGGGTATCGGGCATGCTACAAGATGGCCGGTTGGCGGCCGCGGGTCTAGCTGTCCGCCGGCTTCGGCCGCCGTTCCTTTGCCAGCTCCGTCACGTACGCGCTGCGCAGGCAGGGCGGGCAGCGGATCTCCCAGACCGGGTGCATCGTGTCGCCGCCCTGCGCCTCGCCCAGCACGAGGTCGGCTCCGCAGCGCGGGCACACGAGCGGCTCGTCCCGCGTCGCTGCCACGCGCCGGACCTCCTCAGCCTCCTCCCTGGAAAACGTGACGGGTGTCTCGCGGCTGCGTCCTTGCATGGTCCCTCCTGCGTTACTCACCTGCCCTTTCCTTCAGTTCCTCGAACCAGTTGAGCACGACTACCAGGTCGGTCGGATCGTTCGAGCCCTCCACCACCAGGAACTGTCCGGTCACGGGGTGGATGTCGTAGTTCGTGTGATCCGGGTTCCGCGCGTAGGAGTCCTCGAACAGCTCGCGCCGGCTGCCCACCGAGAATGCGGGCGACGTTCGGATGTCGGCGGCCATGAAGTGCGTGCCGCTGCGGTAGTAGAGCTCCCGCCCGTCTCGCGACCACGCCGGCTCCTGCCCGCCGTCGATCGACACCTGCCGCTTGCCGCCGGGCCCCGGCATCGGGCGCACGTATACCTCGTCCTGACCGGATTCATCCGAAACGTACGCCAGCCAGAGACCGTCGGGCGAGGGCGCGATCCCGCGTTCGTTGAACTCCGTCGCCAGGAACGGGCGGGCCGAATCTCCTGTACCCAACGGAGCCAGCCAGATATCCCTGCCCGTAGAGCCGGGCATCGTCTGCCGGATTACCATGGACCGGCTCCCTCGTATTACTGCAACCTCCCACTGCTCTCCCGGTCCCTCGTGAAGCAGCTCCGCAACGCCACTTCCGTCGGCCGGCTTGCGGAAGAACTCCCTGCCCGTAGCACCGTCACGGGAGGTTGAGAACACGAAGTTCACCCCATCCGCCATCCAGCTCGGATAGCGGTTGTTGCCCTCGAACGTGAGCCGGGTCATGGTGGACTGCTCCAGGTCGTAGACCCAGATGTCCTGGTTGCCGCCCTCCTGCATCTCCAGCAGGACACGCTTACCGTCGGGCGAGATGCGCGGGGCGCGGGGAAAACGCAGGTCCTCCGCTACCGTCATCCCCACGCCCTGATCGTCCACCAGCGTAAGCGACATGTCCGGGGTCTGTCCAGACAGGTACACCAGCGATCCGTTGCGCGAGATATCGAACTCGGGTGCCAGGGTAGTCCGCGCAAGCATCCCCTCGAGCAGGGATACCGGCGCACCAGTCGCCACGAGGCGCTCGGGGTCGAAGGGCATCGCAAGAAGGGCACCGTCCCAGGTCACGTACACGAGATGCCCGGTCTCGGCGTAACGGGCGCCGAAGCCTCGCGCCGCCAGGTTTGTGATCTCTCCGCTCTTCAACGACAGGACCGCGATGTGCGCATCCTCCTGGGTGCCGCCGAACACTGTGAACACCACGGCGTTGCCGCTGGGGAGCACCTCCGGCCAGCGGTGGCTCGTCTCGCCGGCTGCAGTGTCCGGTACCGTGAGCTGGGTCGGCTCACCGCCTGCGGCCGGGACCGAGAACAACCCCCCTCCCGTCTGCGGTGTGTAGACGATCGTCTCGTCGGGTCCCCAATCGCCGCCCCGCATCGAGCCGGCTCCGTCGGCGACGGTTAGCGGAGGTCCACCACTCAGGGCCACTTTCTTGATTCGACTTTCCGCGTAGAACGCCACCCACTCTCCATCGGGCGAAAAGAACGGAGCCCGTGCACCTTCGGTGCCGGGCAGAGCCCTGGCACGGAGCTGGCCCAGCTCGCGCATGTACAGCTGCTGGTCGGGACCCGTAAACACGAACACCGAACCCTCCGGGTGGATCGCGATGCTGGTACCGTTGTGGCTCGTGTTCACTGGCTGATCCTGCGGCGTCGCCACGGCGAACCGCATCAGCGTTGGGGCCGGCGGGGGCCGCAGCCAACCCCACAGCGCCAGGACCACAGCCACCGCGGCGACGCAGGTCAAGGCGGTGACCTGCTTCGCGCTGAACATGCGAGGTGGCTTGGGCGCGACGGCCGCGGCCGTAGCCGCCACCGAGTGCAGCGCTCCCGGCGTCACCAGCGCCTCGGCGAAGCTCGAGGCCGAGCCGAACCGGTCGGCTGGCAGCTTCGCGAGCGCCTTCTGGATCGCCGCCGCGGTGTGCGGCGGCACCGTGTCGCGGTGCGTGGTGACCGACGGCGCCTTCTCGGTTATCACCTTGGCAACGATCGCCTGAGCGGTGCTCCCCGTGTAGGGCGGATCGCCTGCCAGCATCTCGTACAGCATGGCACCCAGGGAGTAGACGTCGCTGCGCGCGTCCAGCTCGCGGTCGCCCATGGCCTGCTCGGGGCTCATGTAGTGCGGCGTGCCGATGGAGAGTCCGGTCTCGGTGAGCCGCGCTCCGCCTGCCTCGCTCACCGCCAGCGCGATGCCGAAGTCGGCCACCTGCGCCTGCCCGTCGTGCAGCAGCACGTTCTCGGGCTTGATGTCGCGGTGGATCACGTCGTGGCGGTGCGCGTAGTCCAGTGCGCCCGCAACGGCACGCGTGATCTCGATCGCGTCCTCGATGCCGAGCTGCTTCTCCCGGCTCATCTTGTCGCGCAGGGTCTCGCCCTCCACGAACGGCATCACGTAGTAGAGGAACGAGCCCGCCTCGCCCGAGTCGTGCAGCGGCAGGATGTGCGGATGCTGCAGGTTGGCGGTTACCTCGATTTCCTTGAGGAACCGCTCGGCGCCGATCACCGCCGCCAGCTCGGGGCGCAGCACCTTGAGCGCCACCTTGCGGTTGTGCTTCACGTCGTGGGCCAGGTACACCGTGGCCATGCCGCCGGCACCGAGCTCGCGCTCGATCACGTAGCGGTCGGCCAGGGCCGTCTTCAGTTGCTCTGTGACTTCAGGCATTACTGCGTACTCCGGGTCATCCTCCGGTTTGCTGCTTCAGAGCCTCGTCCCAGTTCTCGACCAGCACGAGCTCGGGCCTGGTCGCCGGTACATTCAGACTCTCGACCGCCCGTATCATCATGAAGCTGTCGTCGTTCAGCCCCACTTCGTACAGGGGGTACTGCTCGTCCTGTCTGAACAGCACACCGGGCGGCAGGCTGAACAGCGCTCGCCGATCACCGACCGAGAACGCTGCCCCGGGCCGGATCAAGGCGGACACCAGCTCCACGTCCGCGTTGACATAAAAGAGCTCACGACCGCTGTGCGACCACCTGGGCATGACGCCGCCGCCGGTCGAGATTTGCCACTTACCGTCATCGACGTTGGGGAACGGACGCACGTAGATTTCGTTGCGACCTGTCTCATCCGACTCGTATACCAGCCAATTGCCATCGGGCGATATCCCAATCGCCTTCTCGTCGAAGCCGGTCACGAGCAGCGCTTGCGGTACACTGTCCTGACCCGGACGGATGCCCCAGACGTCACGTCCGCCGGCGACGGTGGACAGCCCGCCCGTGCGGGCAACGATCCACTCTCCGTCGGGCGTGTACTGGGCTTCCCAGAACGGCCGCTGGACGTGGTGCAGCAGCAGCTCGGCGCCGCCGGTTCCGGTTGCCAGGCTGGAGTACACGGAGCTCGCGCGCCCGCCCCGATCCGACAGGAAGGTAACCGCGCGCCCGTCGGGCCTCCATCTCGGCCGCACATCCTGCCCGGGGTCGAACGTCAGACGGGATGCGGGGCCACGCGGCAGCTGTTTGATCCAGATGTCGATGTTGTCGTCTTCGAGCACCGTAACGGCTACCTGGTTGCCGTCGGGCGAGAGCGCAATGCCGCGGTTGTTGGTGCCCGGATCGAATGTCCAGTCCGAGTCCGGTACGCTCACCTCGCCATCGCGCGTTACCCAGATGAGCTCGTATACTCCCGGCGCCCCGCTGCCGGAGCCGTAGACCAGCTTGCCCGACTGCGATACCGCGAAGTAGTTCCATCCACCCGACGCCTGCCGCAGTCCGTCTCCAATGGGGACGGCGGGACCCTTGAGTTCCACGGACCCCGGGTCGAACGGAGCTGCCATCAGCGTACCGCCTTCCGGAGTCGCAAACAGCAGATGGCCCGAGGCGTAGCGCGGGTATTGCCCCGGCGTCAGCTCCGTGATTTCGCCGCTCGAGATGTCCAGCGCCATGATCCACGGACCGCCGCCTGCCTTGGTGCCTTCGAACACGACGCCGTTGCCGCCCGGGAGCGGATCGACGTAAACCGAGACCTGGGTCCCGTTCCACTCGGACGACTCGGCCAGCAGCTCCGCCTCGCCCCCGGCTGCCGGCACCCGGCCGATGCCCGCTGCTGCGTTCGCATCGCCGTAGTCGAAGTAGAGCCACTGTCCCTCATGGTCCCACCGCACGCAGCAGCGCACCCGCCCCGCGCCGACGGTGCGCGACACACCGCCTCCCAACGGCACTATGCGAACGGCGCCGCTGCGAACGAAGGCCACCTCCTGCCCATCGGGGGAGATGGCCGCCCCCAAGTAGTTCGTGGTCTCGCGAATCGGCGTTGCTCCCAACGCGTCCCACCGCCGCACCCACAGCTGTGACCGTCCCCCCTCCGCCGGCCCCTCGAACACCATGAGAGATCCGTCATGCGACAAGTCGAAGGTCCCGGACCCAGCGAAATCCTGCTCCGGAGGGTGGAACACCGAGACCCGTGTGATCTCCTTGGGCGGATCGGGCCTCATCAGTGCCCACCCCGCCAGGACGAGCGCCACGGCCGCAACACCGGCGGCAACCGGACCGATCCGATCCCAGCGGCTGCGGTGCGCGGGCCTTACGGTCGTCACAGGGACTGTCGCTGAAGTCGCGGGCAGAGCATACGTGGGGTCGGTGAGCGCCGCCGCGAAACTGGCGGCGGTGTCGAACCGATCCGCCGGCAACTTCTCGAGCGATTTCGAAACCGCGGCGGCCACGTTTGGAGGAACCGACTTGCGCACGCTCGTAACCGGCTGCGCCTCCTCCGTCACGATCTTCATTATGATCTGCTGCGCCGAGGAGCCCACGTGCGGCGGGCTTCCCGTCAACATCTCGTACATCATGCTGCCGAGCGAGTAGATGTCCGACCGATTCGTTACGTCCTTCTCGGCCGTCGCCT
>JBDHJM010000040.1:0-31303 GCA_039586895.1 Gemmatimonadota bacterium
GGTGATCACAGTGGGTCCTGCGTCGAACGTGAAGCCGTCCTGACGGAAGACCCGCGCCCGGCCGCCCGGCTGATCCAGCCGGTCGATCACCGTCACCCGGTAGCCGCGCGCCAGCAGCCGCACGGCGGCGGCTAGGCCGCCGAATCCGGCGCCGATGACGACCGCGTGTGCAGGGTCTCGCCGGATCTGGCCCGGTGCCGGCGGCTGCCTCAGGAGTGCCTGCGTCATGCCGCGGCCCCTCCGTTCTTCTCGAAGGCCAGTGAAGCCAGGACCGAGCGCAGGCCGGGCAGGTCACCGACCAGAAGAGCGCCGATTTCGGCTAAGGATTCTGTGTAGCTGGTTGCGCTGAGGCCTCCCACGACCACTGACGTTTCCTTGGGAAGCCGACGGCGCAGCTCCGTGAGCTCCGCTGCCAGCTCGCGGTCGTCGGGCGGGTAGGTGATGCTGAGAGTTACGGCCCGGGCGCCGGACTGGTCGGCGGCCGCGGCGATCTCGGCTGCCGGGAGGTCCGCGCCCACGTACACCACTCGCCAGCCGTCGGCGGCAGCGGTGGCCGCCACCACGAGTGCACCCAACTCATGCACCTGGCGGGCGGGAGTGCCCACCACCAGTACTGGCGCGTCGGCGGAAACCTGCCGCGGCCGCGCCAGCTCGGACAGCACCGCGCGCACGATTGCAGAGGCCAGGTGCTCGTGCGCTATCCCCAGCGTGCCGTCCAGCCACTGCTGCCCGATCGAGCGCATCAAAGGCACCAGCACCCGGTCCACCAGCACCGGAGGGGCGACCACGAGGGAGGCCGCGCTGATCACCGATTGGAGTTGGGCAGCATCCAGGTCGCGCACTGCAGCGCTCGCCTTCTCCAGCACGGTGGAGGGCTCGGCGCCACGGACGGGCTCGATGGGTGGTGCGGCTGCAGCGGACTCCATGTCGTCGGCAACCAGCAACCGCAGGTCCTGGTCCGAAAGGCCGGATAACTGGCCTATGGCGCGTCCAGCCTGCGTGGCGCGGCGCAGCAGGATCAGCCGCTCGATGTCGGCGTCCGAGTAAAGCCGCCGCCGGGAGTCGGAGCGCTCGGGCTTCACTGCCCCGTAGCGCCGCTCCCAGGCGCGCAGCACGTCCGGGGAGAGCCCGGTGCGGCGTGCCACCGCCTGGATGGGATGGCTGGGGCGCTTGGCCTCTGAGTTGTCGTTGGTCATCGCGTCCTGGGTGCCTGTTATTGTCCACTATAAGTCCAGGACAAACAATAGACAACCCCCAAGACAAACCCCAGGCACCGCCCGGCGCATGGCAAGGAGCCCCCGGCGTCCGGCGCCGCGGGCTCCTGCTGCGTAAGTGGTTTTTTGGTAGCGGCTTAGGTCATTGAGCGCGGCTCACTCGTAGCGCAACGATTCCACCGGGTCCACGCTGGCTGCCCGCCGGGCCGGCAGCACTCCGGCCGCCAGGCCGATCATCACGAGGATCGACACGCACAGCAGCGCGATGGGCCAGGACAGGATCGGGTTGGCGATGTAGGCCATCGCGTCGTTGTCACTCGGGATCAGGTTGGTGACCAACACGACCAGTGCCGAGATCGACAGCCCGATACCACCGCCCATGAGCGCGATCAGCATCGCCTCGAACACGAACTGGCTCATGATGTGGACCTTGCGGGCGCCCACTGCCAGCTTCACGCCGATTTCGCGCGTCCGCTCGCGCACCACCACGTACATGATGTTGGCCACGCCCACCCCGGCGATGAGCAGCGTGAATGCGCCCACCAGCCCGAGGAAGACCTGGATGCCGACCCCGATCTGGTTGACCAGCTTGGCGTCCTCCACGAAGTCCCACATCGCGAGGGCGCGGACGTCGTCTGGGTTGAAGTTGTATTTCCGCCCCAGCACACGGTACAGGCCTGCCTTGGCGCGCTCCGCTTCCTCTACGCTGCGCGGCCGCACTATGAGGTGGCCCACGTAGCGGCGTCCGTAGACGGTCTTGAAGGTCGTCGCCGGTATAATCGCGCGGTTCTCGTCGGGCCCGTTGTTGCTCGAGTCCTGGAACTTCGGCTGCATCACTCCGATGACGGTGAACGGCAGGCCGTCGAGCATCACCGTCTGGCCCACCGGATCGCCCTCGGGGAACAGCCGCCGGGCGATGCGGTTGCCCAGGAACAGCACGCGCCGTCGCTGGTCCATGTCCTGCTGATTGAGGAACCGGCCTCCCGCGGCAGCGAACATGCGGCGCAGCTCGGAGAACTCGGGCGCCACGCCCTCCATGTACGTGTTGGTCTGCTGCTCGCCGGCACGCAGGCTAGTGCCCCACCGGCCGTAGGAAGGACTTCCCATCTCGAACTCGGGTATCGAGCGCAGCACCAGTTCGAGATCCTCTTCGGTGAGCCGGATGCGGCGGCCCGTCGGGAGCCCCTCGTGCACCTGGCTGGTCTGGCCCCCATACACCATGAAGATCTGGTCGCCCGCGTTCACGAGCCCCCGCACGATGGCGACCTTGAGTCCCTCGCCGAACGAGAGTAGCAGCACGACGGCGATAGTCCCCCACGTCATCGCGAACATGGTGAGCGCCGTGCGCAGCTTCTGCGTCTTCAGGTCGCCGATGAACTCCTCGAACAGGATCTTCCACATGGGATCAGTACCTCAGGCACTCCACCGGGTCGAGGTTGGCGGCCTTGCGTGCAGGGAACAGGCCCGCCATGAAGGCGATGATGGCCAGCAGGGAGAGCGTGACTGCTCCCACCACGGGCGAAATCGTCGGTGTTCCCACGAAGTCCTGCAGCGGCACGAAGCTGAGCAGGAACACTATCCCGTACGAGAACAGGAAGCCGCACGTGGC
The DNA here is from genome assembly GCA_039586895.1 of Gemmatimonadota bacterium. Lineage (GTDB taxonomy): Bacteria > Gemmatimonadota > Gemmatimonadetes > Gemmatimonadales > GWC2-71-9 > WVYX01. The sequence goes on from JBDHJM010000040.1 coordinate 2,824, forward strand.
GCCGAGGCCCACTATGAGGAACGTCTCGGCGAAGAATTGGAACAGGATGTCGTGCTTCTTGGCACCCACAGAGCGCTTGATCCCGATTTCACGCGTGCGCTCCCGCACCACGATGTACATGATGTTGGCGACGCCGATGCCACCCACTGTGAGCGTGAATGCGCCCATCATGGCGAAGAACACATTGAAGCCGAAGAACAGGTAGCCGAACATGCGCTCGATCTCGGCGGTGTCCCATACCGAGAGGGCATCCTCGTCCTGGGGGTCAAAGGTGTAGCGCCGGCTCAGGATGTCGTACACCTGGGCTTCGTACTCGCCGGAGCGGTTGGCGTCGGCCACGCGGTACACGAAGTTGCTGACGTAACGGTTGCCGAACAGCGCGGTGTGCGTGCTGGCGGGGATGAACACGCGGTCCTTGTCGCGGCCGTTGTACGACGAGTTCTGCAGCTTGGGCTGCATCACGCCGATCACCGTGAACGGCGTCTCGCCGATGAATACCTGCTGACCTACGGGTTCCTCTTCCGCGAACAGCAGCTCCGCCAGCTCGTCGCCCAGGAAGGCAACGCGCCGGCGTCCCGCGAGGTCATGCTCGTTGATGAAGCGGCCGCCCATCTCCGGGATGATGTTCCGCATCGTTCCGTAGACCGGATAGATGCCGGTGATGTTGGGCTGTGCGTTCTTGATTCCCCGGCGAATCGGCGTGCGCCGGTTGCTGTACTCGGGGCTGATCATCACGATGCCGGGGATCTCGCGCTTGAGCTGCTCGCCGACGTCCTCGTGCAGCCGGATGTAGCGGCCCTCGCCGAATCCCATGTAGGGCACTGTAGTGCGGCCGCCCCACAGGATCACGATGCGGTCGCCCAGACCGTGGAACCGCTTGCGGGTCTGGCGCTCCAGCCCAACGCCGAACGCCAGCAGCACCACCACAGCCACGGTGCCCCAGGCGATTCCCATGACCGTGAGTGTGGTGCGCAGGCGCTGGACCCGGAGGTCCGCCACGAACTCGCGCAGTACGTTGCCGATCCGCATCGTGCCGCTACTGGATCTCGCGCGGCGGAGGCTCGACCACCTGCTCGTCTTCGCGCAGGCCCTCGAGCACCTCGAGGTTGATCGCGTCGCTGAGGCCGGTCCGAATCACGCGCTCCTCGGTGCTGCCGTCGGGCAGCAGAACGGTGACCGTAGCGGTGTCCTCCTCGAATGTCACAAGCCGCTCCGGGATGATCAGCACGCTGTCGCGGCGGTCGATGATCACGTCGGCATTGGCCGAGTAGCCGGCCCGCAGCACGGTGCCGTGCGTGTCGGTCAGCGTGATCTCGACGGGGAACACAGTGGAGTTGTCCTCGGTGCGGGCCTTGAGCGAGATGCGGGTGAGCAGGCCCTCGATCTCGGCATCCGGCAGGGCACCGATCTTGATCGTGACCGGCATGCCCTGGTCGAGCCGGCCCACATCGATCTCGTCGACCGTGCCGCGGAACACGAGCCGGTTCATCTCGGCCATGGTCATCAGCACGGTGCCCTCCTGATAGGTGGAGAGCGGCACCACCGGGTCGCCGACCTCGACCGTCTTCTCGAGGATGAACCCGTCGATGGGGGAGCGGACCACGGTCTCGATGTCCTGCTCGGCGATGGTGATCTTGCCTTCCTCGAGGAGGGCGAGACGCTCGCGGGCCATCTGGAGCTGGACCTCCTGCTCCGCGAAGCGCTGCTCGGTTTCCTGCAGCTCGCGCTCCGAGATGAGTCCCTGGCTGGAGAGCGCCTGCTGGCGCTCCACGTCGCGCTGCAGGTTCTGCAGCTCGATCTGCCTCAGCTCGAGCTGCCTGCGGGCGTTTGCCAGCTCCAGCGGCGTCGGGTTGGGCTTGACCTCCAACAGGGGGTCGCCGGCGCGGACGAAGTCGCCTTCGTCGGCAAGCAGCCGGCGGACCACGCCGGAAGTCTGCGACTTGACGGTGATTTCGATCTCGGGCTCGATCCTGCCCACGGCGAGGGCCTTGTCCACGATCGTGCCGCGCTCGACGGCCACGGTTTCGATGCCGTCGTCCCGCCCGTTGGCGCGCGAGACTCCGACCACCACCACCAGGCCGGCCACCACGACCACGCCACCGATGCCGAATACGAACTTGGTGCGACGCTTCATACGACGATCCTCGCGTGTCCTTAAGAGGACGCGGGACGTGGGTGCGTCCCGCGTTGCAGCCTGTGACGATCTGGTGACATTACGCGACAGCCGGGCTTGGGTTTCACCCCGCGGCCCGGCTATCGCCCGCTACCGCTCGATGAGGCGGATTCCGTCCGGAGTCGTGATCAGGAGGAAACTCCCCTCGTCTGTCTCGATCTGCAGCTTGCCCTCCAGGCTCGCGGCGATGGAGGCGAGCACGGATCCGGCCACGGAGATGCGGGCCGCCGCCTCGTCGCGGTCGAACTCGGCCCGCTCCAGCTCGGCCTGCAGCACCTCGAGCGCCGCCTCGAGCGAGGCCTTCATCGATGCGTCGGCGGAGCCGCTGATCTTGATTGCCTGTGCGTCGAGCTCCTCGAGATCATGGCCGAGCGATTGGACCAGATCCTCGACCCAGTCCAGGTCCAGATCCAGCGAGACGTCCTGGCTGATCCCGATGCCGACGGCCTCGGCCGAGGAGACGGCCTCCGCAGTGGCGACGGCGTGGCTTCCTGCCTTCACCTCGACCACGAGGGCCTCGGGGTGAGGCTCGTGGTGGCGGTCCGCCACGGCGTCGACTATGTAGCCGACCACCAGGGCGGCGGGGATTAGGACTAGGAGTGCGCGCATTGCCGGCTCCGGGCTGTCTGTTTGTCAGGGTAGCGGGCCTCGGCCCACATTCTGCCCTACGGCCCAGGTCGCGGGGGGTTTCGCGGCGCCGGCGCCGGCCCTGGGGGTCCTATATTGAAGACATGACTGGGGGATCCGAGGTTGCGATTGGCCCGGCCCGGCCGGAGGACCTGCCCGCGCTTGTGGCCCTGTTGCGGGCCGCCGAGCTCCCGCCGGACGACCTCGAGTCGCACCTATCAACCGTTCTGGTCGCCCGCCAGGGAGCGCAAATCGTGGGGTCCGCCGCCCTGGAGCTGTACGGCGAGAGCGCGCTGCTTCGCTCGGTCGCCGTGGACGGGACCATGCGGGGCCGCGGTCTGGGGGTCGACCTGACACGCGCTGCCCTGGAGCTGGCGCGTGCCAACCGTGTGACGCGTGTCTATCTGCTCACGGAGACCGCCGAGGGCTTCTTTCCGCGGTTCGGGTTCCGCGAGGTGGCACGGTCCGAGATCCCGTCCGCTGTCACGGGGTCGGTGGAGTTCACGACAGTCTGTCCCGAGACCGCGCCGGCGATGCTGCTGGAGCTCACATGAAAAAAGGGCCCCGGCGCGACTGCCGGGGCCCCGCAGTTGCCGCGGAGTGCGGTCAGCCGCCCTTGCCCTTGGCTACCTGCCGCTCCTCGCCGCCCTCGAAGTACTTGTAGTTCTTGTCCACGAAGGCCTTCCACTCTTCGGGGACGTCTTCCTCGGGGTAGATGGCGTTCACCGGGCACTCCGGCTCGCAAGCCCCGCAGTCGATGCACTCCTCGGGGTGGATATACAGCATATCCTCCCCCTCGTAGATGCAGTCCACCGGACACACATCCACACAACCCCTATCCATCGTCCCGACGCAAGGATCACAGATGATGTAGGTCATGCATTCCTCTCCGCACGTGGTCCCAGAACCGCTGGCGCCTGAATTCTGTTGAGGGGGTTAAATGCTGTCAAGTGAGATTGTTATCTTGCCCGGGTGCGAATTGCCTCCCTGTTGGCTAGTGCTACCGAGATCGTCTGCGAGCTCGGCTTGGGTGACACGCTTGTTGCCATTTCACACGAGTGCGACCACCCGCCGGACGTGCTGGACAGGCCGCGCGTGAGCCGTCCCAGGTTCGCTCCGGACGGGCTCAGCAGCGCAGAGATCGACCGGGCGGTGCGAGACACGATGGCGCACCACGGCAGCGTGTACGAGCTGGACGAGGAGAAGCTGCGGGCCGCCGCACCGGATCTGATCCTGACGCAGGCGGTGTGCGAGGTGTGCGCGGTTCCGACCTCACTGGCCCAGGAAGCAGCGCGACTACTGGACGGACGGCCCGCGATCGTGTCGGTGGACTCGCATTCGATCGACGAGATCTTCGCGAGCATCCGCTCTGTGGCCGCCGCCGCGGGCGTGCCGGAGCGCGGATCGGAGCTGGAGGCCCGGCTTCGGTCGCGGATCGATGCGGTGCAGAAGGCGGTTGCAGGAGCGCGGAGCGAGCGCGTGCTCGCAGTGGAGTGGCTGGACCCCCCGTTCGTGCCGGGTCACTGGACGCCCGAGATGATACGGATCGCCGGCGGCGAATGCCTGCTGGCGGAGCCGGGTGCCCCCTCGCGCCAGCACCACTGGGAGGCGCTTTCAACGGCCGACCCCGACGTCCTGCTGGTGATGCCGTGCGGGTACGGATTGGCGGCTGCGCGGGCGGACGCTGACCGGTTCTCAGACCTGCTCACTGGGGCCGCCCGCCGGGCGGTGGTGGGCGGACGGGCATACGTTGTGGACGGATCCGCCTACTTCAATCGCTCGGGTCCGCGCATGGTGGACGGCATCGAGATCCTGGCATCCCTGCTGCACCCCGAGCGCCTGGTGGGGTACGACGTGGCGTGGCGGCCGCCCGGCACGTAACTCGTGCCAGGTCACTTAAATAGAAGCGGACGGCCCTCTGACGCGGGAGAATGACATTGCGGTACAGTCCAATGGTTGCACAACCGATGCGCGAGGATCTCACTCGGCTGGGGTTCGAGGAGCTCAAGACGCCGGAAGACGTCGACGCAGCCCTGGGAGAGACGCAGGGGACGCTGCTCGTGGTAGTGAACTCGGTTTGCGGCTGCGCGGCCGGCAAAGCGCGGCCGGGAGTGGCTCTCGCGCTGGAGAGGGACACCGTGCCCGATCGCCTGGCGACGGTGTTCGCGGGGATGGAGCTCGATGCCACTGACAGGGCACGCACTTACTTCGAGGGCTACCAGCCCTCGTCGCCTCAGATTGCCCTGTTCAGCGAAGGCCGCCTGGTGCACATGCTCGAGCGCAAGGACATCGAAGGGCGCGAAGCCGCGGAGATCGGGGCCGACCTGGCGGACGCGTTCGAGCGCCACTGCGGTCCGCGGGACTGAGCCGCCCGGTGAGGACTGCCGGCTCGTGATCCTGCTCGATCCGGACGCCCGGCCGGTGGTGGGACACAGGGGTGCGGCGGGGGAGTGCCCCGAGAACACGCTGCTCTCGTTCGACCGGGCCTTGGAGCAGGGTGCGGACGCACTCGAGTTCGACATCAGGGTGACGGCCGATGGCACGGCGGTCGTGATTCACGACCACACGGTGGACCGCACTACGAATGGAACGGGGGCGGTGGCCGCGTACACGCTGGAGGAGCTGCAGCGCCTCGACGCGGGGCAGGGGGAGCGGGTCCCCACGCTCGCCGCTGTGCTGGAGCGCTATGCGGCCACGCCGCTGATTGTCGAGATCAAGGAAGAGGAGGCGGCGGCGCCGGCGGCCGAGATCCTGATGCGGCACGGTGCGTCGGAGCGCACGGTGGTCGGGTCGTTCGTGCACTCGGCGCTGCGTCTTTTCGAACCGCCGCAATTTGCTCGCTCGGCGTCGCGGCGGGAGACGGCATCATTCTGGGCGGCGTCGCGCCTCGGGGCGGCGCCTCGCGGCGGCTTCGCGGCCTTTGCGGTGCCGGAGCGGCACCGTGGCCTCAGGGTCGTGGATCGACGCTTCGTCCGCTCGGCCCGACGGCGCAGCAAGCCGGTTCACGTATGGACAGTGGACGATCCGGCGGACGCCTGCCGCCTGCGGGAGCTGGGAGTAGCCGGTATCATTACCAACTATCCGGCGCGCATGGTCGGGCTCGATGGTGGGCTCGACCGCGGTATCTGACTGTAGGGAGGCGCCACGACCCTGCCCGACATCCTGCTGCTCTTGGCCGCTGCGGCGGCAGTGTTGGCACTCCTGCTGGGCGTGGCTCGCCGGGGGCGAAGTCCGTCCCGGTCTCACGCGCCCGACTCGGAGCAGCCATCGCCGCCGGCCGCCGGCGAGGAGGCCGAGCCGGCTGTGGAGCCGGATTCCGATTTGGCCGGCGCGTGGGTGCAGTTTCTGCGCGATCACGTGACGCTGGCGGCGAACGGACTCAACAACCGGCTGGCTGCCATAGCGGGCCTGGCGCGGAGCGCCGCGGGAGCAGACCTGAGCGAGTCGCAGCGCGGCGACATCCAGCGCATCGAATCCGAGGTGCGGGCGGCCACCGAGATCACGGGCTCGCTGCTCAATCGCGTCACATCGGAGGCCCCCGAGACGGAACCGCCGGCCTGGAACCTGCTGCGCGAGGCGCCGGTCCGGAGCGCCCGCATCCTCGTGGTGGAGGACGACGACAGCAACCGCGCCGTCGTGAGCAAGCTGTTCCGCAAGCTCGGTCACACCGTAATCGCGGTGGCGAACGGCTACGAGGCATTCGACACCCTCCAGCGGGAGGACATGGATTGCATCATCTGCGACCTGCACATGCCGACCCTCGGCGGCAAGACGCTGTTCGAGCAGATGGAGAACAAGAACCCCGACATGGCACACCGCTTCGTGTTCGTCACCGGTGATTACACGCGGCCCGAGTCTTTCGAGTTCCTCAAGCGGTCGGGCCGCCCGGTGGTGGGCAAGCCCTACGAGATCGAACAGCTGCTATCTGCCGTTGCGACGGTCTTGGGGGAGGTGGGAGTCATCGTGAACGGCGCGAAGGCGGCGCCGACGGACGAAGCCTAACTTTCCTCATTCCTTCCTCGGTGGGACCGACACATGAGATTCAAGCGTCTTCTGCTCGTGGGATTGGCCGTCGCGCTGGCCGCGCCGGCCGCTGCGCAGGTTCCCCAGCTCACCGTCGACAACATCTACTCTTCGCGCGAGTTCTCGGGTGACCTCGTATCGCTGCGGTGGATGGATGACGGGGAGCACTTCACGCGTATCGAGCGCGGCGAGAACGGCGTCACCGACTTGTACCGGGTCAACGCGCGGACGGGGATCGAGCAGCTGGCAGTCGTGGGGGCCGACCTGGTGCCGCCCGGGGCGGACGAGCCGATCCGGATCGAGCGGTACACGTTCTCACCCGACGGCACCAAGCTGCTCATCTTCACGAACTCCCAGCGGGTATGGCGCCAGCGCACCAAGGGCGAGTACTACGTGTGGAGCTTCGCGATGGGCACGCTGGCACCCGTGAGCATGAAGCCCGGATACCAGATGTTCGCCAAATTCTCGCCCGACGGGCGCTACGTTGCCTTCGTGCGTGACAACAACCTGTTCGCGACCGAACTGCAGTCGGGCCGCGAGCACCAGCTCACGTCCGACGGCAGCGAGAATGTCATCAACGGCACGTCCGACTGGGTGTACGAGGAGGAGCTCGGCCTGCGTGACGCGTTCCGGTGGAGTCCCGATGGCGAGCGCATCGCCTTCTGGCGGCTAGATCAGACCGTGATCAAGCCCTTCTACCTGATCGACGAGACACAGCTCTATCCGGAGCTGCTGCCGGTGCGCTATCCCAAGGCCGGAGAGCAGAACTCCGAGGTGCGCATTGGCGTGGTCGAGGTGGAAGGCGGTGCGACGACCTGGATGGATCTGGGAGCGGAGCAGGATATCTACATCGCCGACATGGGCTTCACGGACAACCCGCGGGAGATCTGGTTCACGCGGCTCAACCGGCACCAGAACCGGATCGAGTTGGTGATCGGCAACACCCGCACGGGCTCCACGGGGGTGCTGTTCACCGACGAAGACGAGGCCTGGGTGGACGCGGTCGAGCCCATCTGGATCGACGAGGGCCGCCAGTTCCTCTTCCTCAGCGAGCGGGATGGCTTTCGCCATCTGTACCTGATGCGCCGGGACGGCACTTTCGTGCGCAGGGTCACCGAGGGCGAGTGGGATGTGCTCAGCGTGATCGGGGTGGATGAGGGCGGCCGTTACGTCTACTTCGTGGGCTCGACGGACGGGCCCCTGGAGCGGCCGCTCTACCGCGTCGGGCTGAACGGACGCGGACTGCGGCGGATCACGCCGGAGGGCGGCACGCACGGCATCAACATGAACCCCACGCGCACGATGTACGTGGACACCTACTCACGCGCCGGAGTGCCGCCGGTGCAGTCCCTGCACGAGGCCGACGGCGGAAAGATCCGGGAGCTGGCGGACAATGCGGACCTCATGGCCAAGATCGATGCGCTGGAGATCGGCACACCCGAGTTCATGACGGTTCCGGGCGCGGACGGCACGGAGCTCAACGCGTACATCATTAAGCCTCCGGATTTCGACCCGAACCGCCTGTACCCGCTGCTCATGTTCGTGTACGGTGGCCCGGGTTCGCAGACAGTGCGCGATTCCTGGGGCGGGAACAACTACCTGTGGTACCAGATGCTGGCGCAGGCCGGCTACCTGGTCGCAAGCGTGGACAACCGGGGAACGGGCGCCCGCGGCCGCGACTTCAAGAAGCAGACGTACCAGCTGCTCGGACTGCGCGAGTCCGAGGACCAGGTGGCGGCCGCCCGCTATCTCGGTGCGCTGCCGTACGTGAACGCGGACCGCATCGGAATCTGGGGTTGGAGCTACGGCGGGTACATGTCGCTGATGTCTCTGTTCCGCGGGGAGGGCGTGTTCAAGGCAGCCATCTCAGTGGCGCCCGTGACCGACTGGCGCCTGTACGACACCATCTACACGGAACGCTTCATGCGCACGCCCCAGGAGAACCCGGAGGGATACCGTCTTGGGGCTCCGCTCACGTACGTCGACCAGATGCAGGGGAACCTGCTCGTGGTGCACGGCACCGGCGACGACAACGTGCACGCCCAGAACACGACGCAGCTGATCGAGAAGCTCGAGCAGGCGGGCAAGCAGTTCGAGATGCGTCTCTACCCGAACAAAACCCACTCGATCGCGGGCGGCAACACGAGGCACAACTTGTTCGAGTACTTCACGGAGTGGCTGATGGAGAACTTGTAGCTCTAGTCCATCAGCAGCTTGTTGAACTCCTCCTGCACCTCGCCCAGTGCCTGCTCCAGCTCGGCCCGCTCGTTGCCGAAGCTCATCCGCAGGTGGAACGGCATGCCGAAGTGCTCGCCGGGGACCAGCAGGATATCCCGTTCGGCACGTACCCGCTCGACCAGCTCCAGGGCTCCCATTGGGTGGCGGTACCGCACCGTGTTAATGGCGCCGCACTCGGTCTTGTGCCACTCGAACAGGGAGCCGAAGCTCTGGAGGAACTGCTCCAAGAGGGGGTAGTTCTCGTTCAGGATGCCGCGCGTGCGCGCCAGGATGGCGTCGCGCACGCCGAGCGCCTTGACGGCCAGGTAGTCGCTGGCAGGGCTCGGCCCGATGACCGTGTAGTCGTGGCGCCGCACCACTGCACTCTTGAACTCGTCCGAGCTCACGATCCACCCGAGGCGCAGGCCGGGGAGGCCGTACGCCTTGGAGAGTCCGTTGACCACGACGACTCGGTCGTGGCTGCCCCAGAACGACTCCGTCTCCACGCCGTTCAGCTCAGCGCCCTGGTAGACCTCGTCCACCAGCAGCCATGCGCCGGCCTCCCGCACCCGGTCCATGATGAGCTGCCGCGCTTCCTGCGACAGCACGTGCCCGGTGGGATTGTTGGGGTTCGTGACGATCACGAGCTTGGTGTCGGGCGTGATCGCGCGCTCCACGTCGGCCGGGTCCGGATCCCAGTCGCGCTCGAAGCGAAGCGGGAACTCCGCCACAGTGGCTCCGAAGTTCCGGGCCAGTCCGGGGGACTGCATGTAGACCGGCGTCAGCACCGCCACGCGATCTCCAGGCTCGATCAGCGTCCAGCAGGCGATGAAATTGGCCTCCGCACTCCCCACGGTGGCCGTCACGCTGTCGCGTGTCGCGCCCGGATAGAGCCGCGCGATCGATTCCCGCAATTCGTCGGTGCCGTCGGACTGGTTGTACACCATCCGCAGCTCGGCCAGCTCGTGGAACTCGGCGCCGGAAAGCTCCAGGAGCTCGGCGATCGAGAGGGGATGAACGCCGCTCTCGGAGAGATTGATGCGGACCCGGTTCTCCCACGTGCTCTGCCAGCGCTCTAGGTCGAACGAAACGAAGCTCATGATGGGAAGGTAGTGCGCACGCCCCCCGACGCCAGTACGGCGCGGGGGGCGCTGATTTGTCGTGCTGCGAAGCGGTGCTTCCGCTCAGCCAGCCCTGCGGATGCGCACGCCTCCGGACCCGGTGTCGATCACGACGTGGCCGCCGCCGTCGCCCACGGTGCCGCGCACCGCGTTACGCTCGACTCGATTCACGGTCACCGGGAAGTCCAGGTCGATGGATCCGCTCCCGGTCTCGATCTCTAGCTCGGCACCGAAGTCGCCTGGCACGGTGAGCGTAACCGAGCCGGAGCCGGTGTCGATCAGCACGTCGCCCGGATCGGCGGTCAGCTCGAGGTCCACACCGCCGCTCCCGGTGTCCACGCGCACGTCGCGGGCCATGGCGGCTGCGATCTCGACGCTGCCCGAGCCGGTATCGATGTCGAGCGACGTGACGGAGATCCGCGAGCCGGTGACCCGGCCGGATCCCGTGTCCACCCGCAGCATGTCACCGCGCACGTCGGTGACCTCTACGGAGCCGGAGCCGGTGTCGATGTCCACGTTCCCCTCGGCATCGCTCACGTTGACGCGGCCCGAGCCGACGTCGACGAGGAGGTCGCCCCGCGTTCCCGACGTGGTGACGGGAGCGCTGTGGGTGTCGAGCCGCAGGTCGCCCCGCACGTTGGTGGCCGACACCTCGCCAGAGGCGAGGTAAACGGCGAGGGTCTGTCCCGAGGGCACTAGGATCCTGAGATCGGCCCATGCCTCCAGGCCGTCCCCCGAGCCGCTGATGCGGACGCGGTCGCCGCGGCGCCCGTAGTCGTCCCAGTCGCCGTCGCTGAACGTCCCGTCTGCCCTGACGCGCAGTTCTGTGGAGCCGCCGCCCCGCCGGTCGTACACCACGCGATCGCCCGGGTAGATGACGCGCAGCGTCTCGCGGCCGCGGATCTCCCCGGTCTCGACCTGGAGCTGGCCTGCGTCGTCGCCGTGGAGCGTGACCTCCACGACTACCTGCGATCCGGAGCCGGGCTCCAGCGTGACCTCGCCGGCCAGGTTGTAGATCGCGATGTGGTCGCCCGAGATCTGGTAGCTCTGCTGGGCCTGGAGCGGCAGGCCTGCGAGTGCCGCCACCGCGGCCAGGGCCAGCGGTGCGGTGATTTTCCTGTGGAGCTGCATTGAAGTGTCTCCCATCGTGAGATGGCCGTCGGTAAGGATCAGGAGATTAGATACGGCGGGGCGGCAGAAGGTTGAACCCCTCCTCGGCGTCCTCTCCGTCAACCGATACGCGTGCGGGCCGAGCTTGGTTTCCGGCCGGCGTCAGGCGCCCGGGGCCCGGGCGTCGACCTTCCCCTCACCGCGGTTGTCGTAGAACCGGGTGGTCGGGTAGGCGAAGTCGATGTCGTCGCATTCGCCGAAGGCCTGGAGGATGTCCTCCCAGATGTCCTGCGACGTGGCCCGCCGCCGCCGGGGCTCGGTGAGGTAGCGGATCGTGAGCAGCACGCCGCAGTCGGCCACGCTGGTGTACACGGTGGGTGTGAGCTTGGAGTAGAAGATCATAAAGCGGCGCGACACCGTCTTGATCCGCTCCGCCGCGTCGTCGGTCAGGTGCGCCGCGTGTCTCTCCGCGATCTCGGCCAGGATGTCCTTTGCCCTCTTCCAGTTGCTCTCGAACGTGATCAGTATCGGCAGCTCGTTCCAGATGTACTGGAATCCCTTGCTGTAGTTGGCCGTGTAGTCTGTGAGCACCTTGCCGTTGGGGATGTGGATGACGCGGCCCGTGCTTTGGTCGGCGTCCACCCAGTTGCCGATCTCCAGCAGGGTGAACTGGAAGATCCGGATGTCGATCACGTCACCGTGGTGCTCGCCGATCTGTATGCGGTCGCCGACCTCGAGGGGGCGGCGCCACAGGATGAAGCCCCAGCCCGCGAGGTTCACCAGCAAGTCCTTGAGCGAGATCGCGATGCCTGCGGAGACCAGGCCGAGGAATGTGGCGATGGAGGAGAAGCCCTCGAACCAGATGCGCCCCACTATGAGGATGCCGATGGGGACGACGATGTAGGCCGTGATCTTCTGCCAGCGGTAGCGCTGCCGCACGTCCTGCACGCGGCGCCACAGGATCCACAGAACGATGCGCCGGATGGCCCACAGGATGAGGATCGCGACGAGCGAATTCACGATCCTGGCCTGGGCGGCCGGGCTCAGGCCTAGCGTGTTCTGCAGCCACTCGGTTATCGCGGTCATCTCACCGTCGCCTGCCGCCGTGTCTGGTCGCTCAACAATGTGGCCGGGCGGGGTGCCGCGCTACTGCGACCTCTGTCACACCCCGAGCGTCACGAGCTCGCCGGCGCTGCTCACCCAGAAGTCCGGCTCGAGGGCGGTGAGTTCCTCGGGTGGGAAGGGGCCCCACGCCACCGCCGCCGTGGCTACTCCCGCGGCTTCGCCCGACCGGATGTCGTAGGGCGAGTCGCCCACGAACACGGTCTCGTCGGGCCGGACGCCGAGCAGATCCAGGGCGCGGTGGACCGGCTCGGGATCGGGTTTGGGATGCTCCACGTCGTCGGCCGTGACGACCACCGGGAAGAGGCCATCGAAGCCTCCCCGCGCGAGCCCCATGCCGGTGCCTTTGCGCTTCTTGCTGGTCACCACGCCGAGCTTCTCGCCCCGCCCGGCCAGGGTGCGCACCGCGTCCAGCACGCCGGGGTAGGCGCGCACCATCGAGTCGTGGTGGGCGAGGTTGTGCTCCTGGTAGGTGGCCACCATCGCCTCGATCTCGTCCGGGTCGTCGGTGAACTGGCGCAGCTGCACGCGGATCGGCGTGCCCAGGCCGCGCAGCCACAGTTCGTCGGGCGGCACCTCACCGCGATGGGCGCGCATGGTGTGATGGTACGAGGCCAGGATCAGCCCGATCGAGTCGATCAGCGTCCCGTCCAGGTCGAACAGGTAGGTCGTGAGATGGCGTGCCATGGCGGGGCAATATAGCACCGACGAGGTGCCTGGCCGCGGCACACCGCCCCTACCAGAGGCCCGTGCCGGGAGGTCCCTTGAACGGACCCACTATGTTCGAGGTGATCCAGCCGCCGTAGAACCCGCCGGGCTGCGGTGTGACCTTCTCCTCGTTCACGAAGCAGGCGTCCATCGGCCCCGCGTAGAACGCAACGTGGTCCTTGAGCGCCGCGAATCCAGGGGAGGGATCGGGGTATGCCCAGGCTGCGGCGCTCGCCGCGGCAACGCCCACCCGGAGGTCATAATACGCCGCCTCGCCCTTCCATTCGCACCAGGACATGCGGTCCACTGGTTGCAGGTACTCGATGCGGATGTCCTGCGGTGGGATGTAGAAGACCGGCGGGTGACTGGTCTCCAGGACCCGTTTCGCCGAACGGGTATCGGCGATCGTAGTGTCCCCGAACACGATCCGGATCCGGCCGTCGAAGTCCTCCATGCGGGGCGGGCGGGGGTAGTCCCACACCGACTCCTGGCCCGGCCCCGGGGCGATGCGATTGGGTGACGTCATCCGCCTGCCTCGCTGAAAAAGGTTGGCCGGACGGCTTGCGCCGCCCGGCCGGACAAGATGCTGTGCTACGGGGGGTTACTGCGGGGGAATCAGCACCTTGTCGATCACGTGGATCACCCCGTTGGAGGCGAACACGTTCGTTACAGTGACGGTGGCTTCGTTTACCATCACGCCGCCGCCCACGTTGATCGTGACGTCAGAGCCCTGCAGGGTGGTGGCGCTGGTCAGCGTCACGACTTCCGCCGCGGGCACCTCGCCGTCCAAGACGTGGTACAGCAGGACCTCAGTGAGGGCCTCGGTGTCGGCTAGCAGATCGTTCAATGCCTCCTCCGGGATCTCGGCGAAGGCATCGTTCGTGGGAGCGAACACCGTGAACGGTCCGCCGGTGGCGAGCGTCTCGGTGAGACCGGCCGCCTCGACCGCTGCGAGCAGGGTCGTGAAGCCGGCCGCCTCGGCGGTCTCGACGATGTTCTGCAGCTCCGGCTCGTTCGAGTCGCTGCAGGCAGCGGTGGTCAGGGCCAGGGCCAGCGCGCCGAGCGTGGCGATACGGGCGAAACGACGGGAAAACATGGGCGCATCCTCCTAAGAGTGGTTCAACTGGTTGTGCCTAAATGACTTGGACGATCTCACGGTGGTTCTGGGCCGCGCTGCCGTCCAGCAACTGTCCAAGAACATATGTGAGCAGGCACTCTTTGTCAAGGTAATGTCTATGTTCTTAATTAGACAATACCTAGACGCCAACGTGGCCTCTTTGAACGATCCCAGCGCGGCACTACCTTGGCGCGGTCCTCAATCGAGGTGGTGTGGTGGATGGTCTGACGGTGGCACTGGCCGCGGCGCTGCTGGTCCTGGCAATTGGCCTCGTGCTGGCTCTGGCTCGGGGACGGGATGGGGCGGTGGAGCGACAGCTGGGCGAGCTGCGGGCCCGCATGGATGAGCTCGTGCGCACCCAGGGGGACGTGCCGCGCGCCCTGGCCGAGGGCAGCTCCGAACAGGCCCGCTCCCTGGCGGACGTGCGCGAGCAGCTGGCCCGGCTCGAGGGGGCGACGGCGCGGCTGGAGACGGTGGGGCAGGCGGTGCTGGAGGTGCAGGAGCTGCTCAAGGTCCCCAAGCTGCGCGGCACCCTGGGCGAGGTCTGGCTCGAGGAGCTGCTGCGCCAGGTCTTCCCCGACGCGCTCTACGAAACCCAGTTCGGTTTTCGCTCGGGCGAGCGCGTGGACGCGGTGCTCCACGTGGGCGACCGCCTGCTGCCGATCGACGCCAAGTTCCCGCTGGAGGCGTGCCAGCGCATCCTCGCGGCCCCGGCCGATGAAACCGAGCGCGAGCGGCGGGCTTTCCGGCGCACCATCAAGGCGCGCGTCGACGAGATCGCCGACAAGTACATACGGCCCGACGAGGGCACCTTCGACTTCGCCCTGATGTACGTGCCGGCCGAGCGCGTGTACTACGAGGCGGTGGTCCGCGACGGCGAAGCCGACGACGAGGGTGGAGTGGTCTCTTACGCCCTGGACCGCCGCGTGATACCAGTCTCTCCCAACACGTTCTACGCCTACGTGCAGGCGATCATGCACGGCCTCCGGGGCCTGGAGGTCGAGCAGCGGGCCCGCGAGATCCTGGCCTCGCTCGCCGGCCTGCGACAGCACCTGACCGCATTCGAGCGCACGCATGCGCTGGTGGGGCGCCACTTCGACCACGCCCGCAGGGCCTACGAAGAGGCCGAGGGGCAGCTTGCGGGAGTGCGCGACCGGCTGGAGCGCCTCACCAACTGACACCCGCTTCCAATTGACGGATTCTTGACGGACCTCCTCAAATCTCGCCCTCGACGGCGAGACGAGCTGAATTGCGCCCCTCGGCGGTGTGGGTGAGCCGTGAGCGGGGCCGAATCGAGGAGGCACGACATGAAACGACTGACGGTACTCTGCGGCGTCGTGATACTGGCCCTAACGGCTGCCTGCTCCGACGCCCCGGTGGCGGTCGACGAGCCGAACCGGATAACGGTGATGACGCGCAACGTCTACGTGGGCGCCGACGTGGACCAGGTGATGCTGGCGACGTCACCCGAGGAGCTGCTGGCACGGGTGGAGGCTGCGTGGCAGCAGCTCCAGGCCACGGACTTCGCCGAGCGGGCCGAGGCGCTCGCAGACGAGATCCTCGCGGCAGAGCCCCACCTGATCGGCCTGCAGGAGATCACCCTGATCCGGACCCAGTCTCCCGGTGACGCGGTGCTGGGCGGCACCGTGCCGGCCGAGCACGTGGAGTGGGATTACCTGGCGATACTCATGGCCGAACTGGCCGAGCGCGGCCTGGATTACCGTGTGGCCGGGCTGATCCAGGACACCGATGTCGAGATGCCGCGCGCCAACCCGACGTTCGACGACGTGCGCATGACCGACTACGACGTGGTGCTGGCACGCGGCGACGTGGAGGTCTCCAACGTGGCGGCAGCCAACTATGCGGCATACCTGCCGGTGCCCACGCCCGGTGGCGAGCTGCAAGTGCGACGCGGCTGGGTGGCCCTCGATGCGGAGGTCGGGGAGGAGGTGTACCGCTTCGTGAACACGCACCTGGAGCCGGCCGACTTCACCGACCAGGTGCAGGCGATGCAGGCGGCGGAGCTGCTCTTCTCTCTCTCCGGCGAGACATTGCCCGTGATCCTGGTGGGGGACCTCAACTCCAGGGCCGACGGCAGCGGAACGCCCACCTACCAGACCCTGCTGGACGCTGGGTTCGAGGACGCCTGGAGCATGGGCGGCGCCGACAGGGCCGGCGGCCTCACCTGCTGCCACGCACTGGACCTGCGCAACGCGGCCGTGAGCTTCGACGAGCGGATCGACTTCATCCTGATGCGTGATGCGCTCGTGGTCGAGGCGGAAACCTGGGTGGTCGGCGACGAGCTGGCCGACCGAACGGCCACGGGGATGTGGCCCTCGGATCACGGGGGCGTGGCGACGCGCCTGACCGTGCAGAGCCGGTAGCTGGACTTGTTCGGATGCGGCGTGAGGGAGGCCCCCCGGGGCCGCCCTCTGCCGTCTGCCCGCCCGGGGGCCTAGCTTTCGGCCCGTATGGCGAGTGCACTCCTGATAGCCGCGGCGGTATTCGCCGGGCTTGCGGTGTCCTTCTTCTTCGGCGGTCTGTTCGCCATCCGGCGGCGCCGGCTGTTCGGGACGGTGGTGAGCCTGGGGGTGGCGCTCCTGCTCCTCAGCATGGCGGGCCTCTTTGCCACTCTCTCTGTGGCCACCCAGGGGTACCGGGCCTTCACGCGTGAGGAGGTGGTAGCCCTGGTCGAGACTCGCCCGACCGGGGAACAGACCTTCAACGCCACCTTCGTGTTTCCCGACGGGCGCGAGGAGACCTTCAGCCTGGCCGGGGACGAGTTCTATGTGGACGCCCACATCCTCAAGTGGAAGCCGCTGGCCAACGTCCTGGGTCTGCACACCGCCTACGAGCTGGACCGGGTGGCCGGCCGCTATGTGAGCCTCGTGGACGAGCAGGCCAAGCCCCGCACGGTGTTCACCCTGGCCGAGGACAAGCCGGTGGACGTGTTTCAGCTGCGGCGCCGCTTTCCACTGCTCAAGCCGCTGGTGGACGCGGAGTACGGCTCGGCCACATTCATGCTGGCCGACGAACGTGCCCAGTTCGAGGTGCTGGTCAGCACCAGCGGGCTGCTGGTGCGGCCCGTGCCCCGTCCGGACTGACCGTCGCACGGACCCGCGGCCACCCCTGCCTAATCTCCCAAGTCCCTCTCCCGATGCCACTTGAAGGAGTCTTTAAATGTCCCTTAACGCTCGGATAATGTTCGCGGCGGTAGCCTCAGTTGCTCTGTTGCAGTCTGCCGCCGCGGCGGGACAGGAGCAGCCGGCCCCGGCGCCGTGCGAGGCCGATTCGGTGTACCGGCAGTTCGACTTCTGGGTGGGGGAGTGGGACGTCTTCACCCAGCAGGACCGGCAGGCGGGTACCAACCGGATCGAAAGGCTGCTGCGGGGCTGCCTGCTGCTCGAGCAGTGGAAGGGTGCGAGCGGCGGCGAGGGCAGGAGCATCAACTACTTCGACCCCATCCGAAAGCGGTGGGTTCAGACGTGGGTGGATGGGCAGGGCGGCATCATCGAGGCGGAGGGAGCGTTCGAGGCGGGTGCTATGCGCCTCGAGGGCGAGCACCTCTATCCGGACGGTCGGCGGGAGCTCTTCCGCATGACCTTCACCCCACAAACGGACGGTACGGTTCGCCAGTTCATCGAGCAGTCGAAGGACGGCGGCGAGTCGTGGTACGTGTGGTTTGACGGGAAGTACGTGAGGCGGGATCCAGCAGAGCGGAGCAACTAGGCTTACAACTGGGGTTGGGAGGAATCCTCATGAGCGACTACGTCGCGCAGTTGATGTCCAACGTGAAGGCAAAGAACCCGGCCGAGCCGGAGTTCCACCAGGCGGTCGAGGAGGTGGCGGAGTCGGTGCAGCTGGTGTACGACCGCCATCCGGAATACCGGTCGGCCAAGATACTCGAGCGGATCATCGAGCCCGAGCGCGTGATCCTGTTCCGCATCCCCTGGGTCGACGACCGGGGCGACGTGCAGATCAACAAGGGCTTCCGCATCGAGATGAACAGCGCCATCGGTCCCTACAAGGGCGGCCTGCGGTTCCACCCTTCGGTGAACCTTGGAATCCTGAAGTTCCTGGCGTTCGAGCAGGTGTTCAAGAACGCGCTCACGACGCTGCCCATGGGCGGCGGCAAGGGCGGCTCGGACTTCGATCCCAAGGGCAAGTCCGACGGTGAGGTCATGCGGTTCTGCCAGAGCTTCATGACGGAGCTGCAACGCCACATCGGGCCGAACACCGACGTGCCCGCAGGTGATATCGGCGTGGGCGGCCGCGAGATCGGCTTTCTGTTCGGCCAGTACAAGCGCATCCGCAACGAGTTCACTGGCGTGCTGACCGGCAAGGGCATCAACTGGGGCGGCTCTCTGATCCGACCCGAGGCCACCGGTTACGGGGCGGTCTATTTTGCTGCTGAGATGCTGGGCGCGCGCGGCGAGTCGCTGGAAGGCAAGACGTGTCTCGTTTCGGGCAGCGGCAACGTCGCCCAGTTCACGTGCGAGAAGCTGCTCGACCTTGGCGGCAAGCCGGTCACGCTGTCCGATTCCTCGGGCTACATCTACGATCCCGACGGCATCGACCGCGAGAAGCTGGCGTTCGTGATCGACCTCAAGAACGTGAAGCGCGGCCGCATCCACGAGTATGCGGACCAGTTCAAGAGCGCCGAGTACACCGAAAACAGTGCCAAGCTGGATCACAACCCGCTGTGGGACCACGAGGCCGAATGTGCCTTCCCCTCGGCGACCGAGAACGAGATCAACGCCAAGGACGCCAAGAACCTGCTGGCCAAGGGCGTCTACGTGGTTTCCGAGGGCGCCAACATGCCCACGGTGCCCGAGGGCGTCGAGATGTTCCTCGAGAAGGGCATCCTGTACGGCCCCGGCAAGGCGGCCAACGCCGGTGGCGTGGCTGTGTCTGGCCTCGAGATGGCGCAGAACAGTATGCGCTACTCGTGGACCCGGGAAGAGGTCGACAGCCGCCTGCAGCTCATCATGAAGTCGATCCACGAGGCCTGCGTGACCACGGCCGACCGCTTCGGCATGAAGGGGAACTACGTGGCCGGGGCGAACATCGCCGGCTTCCTGAAGGTCGCCGACTCGATGCTGGATCTGGGAGTCGTCTAGCCGGCTGCAGCACCCCCCCCGTGACGGTGGGGCAGGAAAGCGCTAGGATTTCCTTGTAGGATGTGGTGGTGGGGAGGAGTCCGCTCCTCCCCGCCGCCGTCGAGTGAAGGAGATCCGGATGCGCCCGTCGAACACAGGCGAAAAAGGACCAGCCGAGTACCGGAGCCGGCAGAGCCGGTTCCAGTACCTGATGTCCTATCACGTCCAGAACATCCTGCTGGTCACCAGCCTGTATGACTCCTTCATCCTCTCCGAGGACGGCAACCTCGGCGAGCTGATCCTCACCGAGTTCCTCGATCTCAATCTGCGCCACAGCCCGGAGCTGACGCACGTGTCGACCGGGGCAGGCGCCGTGGCCATGCTGGGCCAGCGGCGCTACGACCTGATCATCTCCAGCCTCAACCTTGGCGACATGGACGTGCTGGACCTCGCCGATCTGCTGCGTGACGCGGGTCTGGACACCCCGATCGTGCTCCTCGCGTACGACGCGCGCGAGCTGAAGGACTTCGTGGCCAACAACGACGTTTCGCCTCTGGAGCGGATCTTCCTGTGGCAGGGCGACGTCAAGATCCTGCTGGCCATCGTGAAGTACGTCGAGGACCGGATGAACCTGCGGCACGACACCGGTGAGATCGGTGTGCCGGCGGTGATCGTCGTGGAGGACAACGTCCGGTTCTACTCCTCGTTCCTGCCGGTGATCTACAGCGAGCTCATGCTGCACACGCACAGCCTGATGCCGGAGGGCCTGAACCGAGCGCACAAGCTCATGCGGATAAGGGCGCGGCCGAAGATCTTGCTGTGCCAGACCTACGAGGAGGCGTGGGGGTTCATCAGCGACTTCCCGGACGAGATCCTCGGCCTGATCTCCGACATCCAGTTCCCCCGCGCCGGGGAGCTGGACCCGCTCGCGGGTGTCGAGCTGGCCCGTGCCGTGCGGCAGCTGCGGGGCGACATCCCGATCATGCTGCAGTCGAGCAAGCCACAGAACGAGGAGCTGGCGCGCAAGGCCGGTGCCTCGTTCCTGCTGAAATACTCGCCGCTGCTGCTGCAGCAGCTGCGCGAGTTCATGGCCGACGGCTTCGGTTTCGGCGACTTCGTGTTCCGGCTGCCCGACGGCACGCCGGTGGACCGGGCCCACGACCTGCAGAGCCTGATCGAGAAGCTGTGGACCGTGCCGCCCGAGAGCATCGCCTACCACGCTGCCGGAAACCACTTCTCGCGCTGGCTCAAGACCCGGACTGAGTTCAGCCTGGCCGAGACGCTGCGGCCCCGGCAGCTGTCGGATTTCGGCGGTGTGGAGGAGCTGCGCCATTACCTGATCCGGTCCATCGAGCAGTACCGCCGCGAGCAGAACCGCGGCGTCGTGGTGGATTTCGAGCGGGACCGGTTCGACGGCACCGTCCCGTTCACGCGCATCGGCTCGGGCTCGATGGGAGGCAAGGCCCGGGGCCTCGCCTTCGTGAACTACCTGCTCAACGAGGGCCACTCTCACACGAGGTTCCCCGGGGTGCGCATCGGGGTGCCGCCCTCGGTCGTGCTCGGCACCGACATCTTCGACGACTTCCTGGACCGCAACGATCTGCGGGACTTCGCCATCGAGTGCCAGGATGACCACGACATCGTGCAGCGCTTCCTGGCGGGCCGGTTCCCGTCGGCCGTGGAGCGCGACCTGGCGGTCTTCCTGCGCTACATGCGCAAGCCACTGGCAGTGCGCTCCTCGAGCCTGCTGGAGGACAACCAGTACCAGCCCTTCGCCGGGATCTACCGCACGTTCATGCTGCCCAACAACCACGGCGATCTGGACATGCGGCTGGCACAGCTCATCGCCGCCATCACGCGGGTGTACGCGTCGACCTTCACCTCGCACGCCAAGGCGTATCTGGATGCGACGCCGTACCGCCTGGAGGAAGAGAAGATGGCGGTGATCGTGCAGGAGCTGGTGGGAGCGCAGCACAGCGGGATCTACTATCCCGACTTCGCCGGCGTGGCCCGCTCGCACAACTTCTACCCCACGGCCCCTGCCACCTCGCAGGACGGCATCGCCGCCGTGGCTCTGGGGCTCGGCCGCACGGTGATGGACGGGGAGCGCTGCCTCCGGTTCAGCCCTCCCTATCCGCGCCACGTGCTGCAGTTCTCATCGGTCGACGAGTTCTTGAACCACTCGCAGCGCGAGTTCTGGGCGCTCGACATGGGCTCCGACACCGAGGGAGTGCACGATCCGGAGGACACAAGGATGGTGCGGTTCGGGCTGGACCGGGCCGAACAGGACGGCACGCTGGCGTCAGTGGGGTCAACCTTCTCGCCCGAGAACGACGCGGTGTACGACGGACTTTCGCGGGCGGGTGTTCGGCTGGTCAGCTTCGCGCCGATCCTCAAGCACGAGCACTTCCCGCTGGCCGAGGTGCTGAGCTACCTGCTCGAGGTGGGAGAGCGCGGCACCAGCGCTCCGGTCGAGATCGAGTTCGCCGTCAACCTGTCGAAGCCGACGGGTGAGTCCACCGACTTCGGGTTCCTGCAGATGCGTCCGCTGGCCGTGTCGCGCGAGTTCGAGGAGCTGCGCCTCGAGGACGTGGATCCCGCCCAGCTCGTCGTGGAGAGCCCCTGCGTTCTGGGCCACGGCAAGGTCGAGGACGTGCGCGACGTGGTGATAATCGACAAGCGGCGCTTCGACCGCTCGATGAGCAAGACGGCCGCCGCCGAAGTCGCCCAGCTCAACGCGGAGCTGTCGGCACGCGGCATCCCCTACCTGCTGATCGGTGTCGGGCGCTGGGGTTCAGGCGATCCGTGGCTCGGGATCCCGGTCGCCTGGGATCAGATCGCGGGCGTTCGGGTCATCGTGGAGGCGGGCTTCAAGGACCTGCGCGTGACCCCGTCACAGGGGACGCACTTCTTCCAGAACCTCACCGCCAGCAACGTCGGCTACTTCACGGTCAATCAGGACGTGGGGGAGGGCTTCGTCGATTGGGACTGGTTCGGCGAGCGGCCTGCCGCGAAGGAGATGGACATCGTGCGCCACCTCCGGTTCGACGAGCCGCTGGTGATCACGATGAACGGCAAGACCAACCGGGGCGTGGTCTACAAGCCGGGAGCCGGCGCAGAGAGCTAGGGCAGCCCCAGGTACTTGTGCGTCTGCAGGCTGAGGCGCCACTGCGGGTGGTCCAGGCAGTACCGGGCCGCCAGCTGCGTGTTCCGCTCCCTCTCCGGTCCGTCCATCGGCTGCAGAAAGAAGTGGTCGAAATCGAGGCCGGCATACCGGTCCGGATCCGCCCCCTCCTGCGGAAACACCAGCTTGAGCTCGTCGCCCGCGCGCTGCACCAGCTCCGCGGCGGCCTTGGGGCTGACACAGACCCAATCCAGAACGGCTGGCGCCTCGAGCGTTCCGTTCGTCTCGACGGCGACCTCGAAGCCCTCACTCTGCAGCGCCTCGATCAAGGCCCCATCCAGCTGCAGCAGCGGCTCACCGCCCGTGCATACCACGAAGCGGGCCGCGGGCTCCCCAGCCGGCCACTCCGCCGCCACGGCGCTGGCGGCGTCGTGCGCCGTCTCGAAGGACCCGCCGCCCGGGCCGTCGGTGCCCACGAACTCGGTATCGCAGAAGCTGCACGTGGCATCGGCCCGGTCGGCCTCACGCCCGGACCACAGGTTGCAGCCGGCGAAGCGCAGCAGGACGGCGGGCCTCCCCGTGTGGAATCCCTCTCCCTGCAGTGTGTAGTAGAGCGTCTTGACCTGGTAGGTCATCGCCGCAGGTCGGAGGGTCCGGCGTGGTACGGGATCGGGTCGGGGACGCCGGCTTCGGCAAAGCCCTTGAGCCGCAGCATGCACGCGTCGCAGCGGCCGCACGCCTCCCCTGTGGGGAGGGGGTCGTAGCAGCTCACGGTGAGCGCAAAGTCGACGCCCAGTTCGATCCCCCTGCGCACGATGTCGGCCTTGCTGAGTCCGATGAGCGGCGCGCGCACCGTGACCGGCACGCTGCCCTCCACGCCTCCCTTGGTGGCGAGGTTGGCCATCCGCTCGAAGGCCTCGAGGTACTCGGGGCGGCAGTCCGGATAGCCGGAATAGTCCAGCGCGTTCACACCGATGAATAGAACTCCGGTGCCCAGGGTTTCGCCCCACGCCAGTGCGAGCGAGAGCAGCACGGTGTTGCGGGCCGGCACGTAGGTGACCGGGATGTCGCGCCGCACTTCATCGTGCGGCCGGTCCTTGGGAACCGGCACCGCGTCGGTCAGCGCCGAACCACCGAAACGCGCCAGGTCCACGTGGACCAGTGCATGGTCCGCGGCGCCCAGCGCCGCCGCTACCCGGCCGGCCGCCTCCAGCTCCACCGCGTGCCGCTGGCCGTACGCCACGGTGAGCGCATATACTTCGAAGCCCTCGTCCCGGGCGACGGCCAGGGTGGTCGTCGAGTCGAGGCCGCCGCTCAGCAGAGCGACGGCTCTGGGTCGGGGAGACGCCGTCATACAGGAAAGCTAAGCCCATGGACGAGCTGCCACGAAGCGGGCCGCTGCCCGCACCTGAGAGTCCCGAACAGGCCCGCGAAGTTCTCAAGCAGGAGGCCTTCCCGGCGCCCAACGTACAGCTCATCTCGTTCACGGCGCATGAGTTCACTTCCCTCTGTCCCAGGACGGGCCAGCCGGACTTCGGCGCCGTGACGATCGAGTACGTGCCGGACGACAGCTGCATCGAGTCCAAGGCGCTCAAATACTACCTGTGGTCGTTCCGCAATGAAGGGGCGTTCTGCGAGACCCTGGCGGCTAGGATAGCGGATGACGTGGTATACGCGGCCGCGCCGCGCTGGGTGCGGGTAGAGGTGCACCAGGGCGTGCGCGGAGGGATCGAGCTGGTGGCCGCCGCCTCGCGGGGAGAGCGGCGCTTCCGGAAGTCGGACGGTTAGGGGCTTCGGGATCTCAGGTGGGTGGACGGGCAGGGGGCACTGCGCAGGCCTCCTGCCCGTCCGCTCTTTCGTGCGTCAGTTGGCGTACTTGACCGAGCAGCCGTAGGGCTGGCTGGTGGGGACGCTGACTTCCTCACCCGCCATGGCCTCTTCCAGCGCCGCAGTCAGGTAGTTATGCGCTCCTTCGATGTCGGTCAGGCGCGCGGTGGGGCGGTCGTCGATCGCACCGTTGTACAGCAGGGTGCCGTCGGGATCGATCACGATCATCTGCGGCGTGGTCTGCGCCCCGTACAGGCGGCCTACGTTGCCCTCGGGGTCCAGCAGCACGGCCTTGGCCGCGCTCCCTTGCTCCTGTGACAGCTCGTTCATCTCGTCCGGCTCATGGAAGCCCTGTTTGCCCGGCGCCGACGACACGACGGCGAGCCACACGACGCCCTGCTCGCCGTAGGCGTTCTGCAGGCTCTGCATGTTGCCGCTGTTGTAGTGCTTGCGCACGTAGGGGCACTCGTAGTTGAGCCACTCCAGCACGACCCACTCTCCCCGGTAATCGCCGAGAGAGTGTTCCTGGCCGTACGTGTCGGGAAGGGTGAACTCGGGCGCCGGCTGGCCGATCTCCCACGCAGCGTCCTGGGCCCGCACCGCGGGGGCGGCGAGCAGGGCGGCGGCGGCGAGACAGAGTACGGAAGCTCGGGCTCGTCTCATGGTGCTCCCTTTCGTCAGATCTCCTCCAGCGCTGTGAGGAGGATCTCTTTGGTCAGGATGGTTGGCAGTAGCAGGGGCGCCCGCTCCGGGCCCCCGGGATAGAGTACGTACAAAGGCACGCCGGTGCGACCGAATGCCTCCAGTGCGCGTGTTATCTCCTCATCCTGGCGGGTCCAGTCGGCCTTGAACAGTGCCACGTCGTGCAGCTCGAATGCCTCGAGGATCTCGTCCGTCTCCAGCACCACCTTCTCGTTCACCTTGCAGGAGAGGCACCAGGCGGCGGTGAAGTCGATGAACACGGGTCTGCCGGAGGTGGTCTCCGCTGAGACGAGCGCGGCCGAAAAGGCACGCCACCGCTCATCGGGCTCCGGTTCCGCGTGGCTGCGGGTGCCGCGAATGCCGGCCGCCACGGCCACCGCAACCGTCACTGCCACCGCAGCCCGCGAGACGGCGTAGCGGCGCCCCGGAGTGCGCCCGCGCGGCCAGCGCCACAGCACCCAGACTGCGAGCGCCACCAGCAGCAGGGCCCCGAGCAGGTACGTCACCCCGTCGACGCCGGTCTGACGTCCGAACACCCACAGCAGCCACAGGCTCGTGGCGAACAGAGGGAACGCGAGCACCTGGCGCACCGTCTCCATCCAGGCACCTGGCCGTGGTAGCCGGCTCAGCAGCTCGGGCCGCGCCGAGAGCACGGCATAGGGCAGCGACATGCCCAGGCCCAGCGCCGCGAAGACGAGCAGCGTCTGGAGCGGAGGCCGTGTGAGGGCGAAGCCGAGCGCTGCGCCCATGAGAGGCGCTATGCAGGGCGTGGCCACCACGGTGGCAAGCACGCCGCCTGCGAACGAGCTCCCGTATCCGTCCGGCGCGCCCAGCAGTCCGCCAAGGCGGGTCAGCGACGCTCCGGGCTGCAGCACGCCGAGCAGCCCCAGGCCGAGCAGGAAGAACAGCACGGCGAGGATGCCCACCACCGCCGGGGACTGAAGGTGGAAGCCCCAGCCCACCAGCGTGCCCCCCGCCCGGATCACGAGCAGCGCCGCTCCGAGCGTCAGGAAGGAGGCGATCACTCCCGCGGCGAAGGCGAGACCGTGCGCCCGCACCGCGGCGCGGTTGGCGCCGCCCTGCTGCACGAACCCGAGCACCTTTATCGACAGCACGGGGAAGACGCACGGCATCAGGTTGAGGATGAGACCGCCGACCAACGCGAAAAGCAGGGCCACTGCGAACGTGACCGAGCCGCTGGCTGCCGCAGGCCCGATCGTGACCGGCGCGTCCACGGCTATGGCGCGCACACCGTCTCCGATGGGCCACAGCTCACCGGGAGGTGCCAGCAGCACGCCCTCGAGCCGATCCACCGCGCCGTGCAGGTACTCGGAGGCCGGCAGCGAGAGTCTCACGCGGCGGCCGTCCCGCAGCGCGGGCTGCGGCGCGGCGTGCTGCACGGTGCTCGCCCGTGCGGCGAAGAAGTACGCGCCTTCGGCGTGCCGCGCGGCCGCCTCCGGCGCCTCGAACTCGAGCACGAACCCGACGGCGTCGCGCCACGCCCGGAACTCCCACTCGGGCGCCGCGGCGGGCAGCACTTTGCGCGTGCGCGCGATCGCGGCGGCCCACTCCGTGTCAGGCCGGGGCGGCCCTGCCCGGACCGGCAGTTCCAGCTCGAGGTCGGCTGATGCGGGGAGGCAGATCTCTTCGCACACCACCCAGTCGGCGCGGGCGGCGATCCGCACCGTGGATCCCTCATCCAAATCGGGCGGCGGCCCCACGTCCACGATGAGCAGGACCACTTCGTCGTATCCGTAGCTCGCCAGCGGCGGAGCCTCGATGCGCCGCGGGTGGGGCCACTGAATCTCCCCCGTCGTGAAGCCCGGAGGCAGCTCCCAGTCGATCGTGGTGGTGCCGCCGGCGTCTCCCGGGTTGATCCAGTAGGAGTGCCATCCCGGGTCCATCGTGAGGCGCAGCGCCACGGTGAAGGGGCGTCCCGGTGCGATGGCGCTGACTTCGGAGACGAGCGCGCCCTCGCTGTGCGGGCTGGAGTCCTCTGGTTGCTGGGCGTCTGCAACCGAGGGTGCCGATAGCAGCAGCGCCGCGAGCAACGCGGCGCCGCTGACACGACCGGGATGGAGCGTCCGGCCGCTGCTCACCCGCCCGCCTCGAGCTTCTGGCGCAGCTGTTGCAGCATGTCGGCGGTCATGGACGCGAGGTCGTAATCCGGCTTCCAGCCCCACTCTTCACGCGCCGCGGTGTCATCGATGGAGTTGGGCCACGAGTTCGCGATCCCCTGCCGCACCGGATCGACCTGATAGCTGATCGTGAAGTCCGGTACGTGTACGCGGATCGCAGCGGCAGCCTCTTCCGGAGTGAAGTTCATGGCCGCGAGGTTGAACGCGTTGCGGTGCACCAGCCGGGATGCATCGGCCTCCATTATCTCGATGGCCCCCTTCACCGCGTCCGGCATGTACATCATGTCGAGCCTCGTGTCGCGCTTGAGGAAGCACGTGTAGCGTCCGTGCCGGATCGCGTCGTAGTAGATCTCCACCGCGTAGTCGGTGGTTCCGCCTCCGGGCGGCGCCACATGGGAGATGATCCCTGGGTAGCGCACCCCGCGCGCGTCCACGCCGAACCGCGTGTGGTAGTAGTCGCACAGCAGCTCGCCGGCCACCTTCGTCACCCCATACATGCTGGTGGGGCGCTGCAAGGTGTCCTGCGGCGTGCCGTCCTTGGGCGTGGATGGTCCAAACGCACCGATCGAGCTGGGCACGAACACCGCACAGCGGTTCTCGCGTGCCACCTCAAGGACGCGGTAGAGCCCGCCCATGTTCACGTCCCACGCCATTTGGGGTCGCTCTTCAGCGACGGCCGAAAGCAGTGAAGCCAGGTGGTAGACCGTGTCCACGTCGTAACGGCGCACCGCCTCCTGGATCTGCCGTTGCGAGGTGCAGTCCACCTTGTGGAACGGACCGTCGTTGATGGGTGAGCCGCTGGCCGGCATGCGAATGTCCGAGGCCACCACGTCGTCGGCCCCCAACCGGGACCGTAGGGCGGGCACCAGCTCGGAGCCGATCTGTCCCAGTGCGCCGGTTACCAGGATTCTCCGCACTGTCCCCTCCCGGACGTGTGGCTGCCCTACTACGGCAGCAGTTTGCGCTCCTTGGCGGCCTGCTCCAGCTCGCCCTGGAACCTGGGGTCGGCGATCCGGATGAGCGCCTCCGCCCTCTCGCGCAGATTCTTGCCGAACAGGTTCGCCACCCCGTGCTCGGTCACAACGTAGTGCACGTCCGCACGGCTGGTAACCACCCCGGCACCGTGCTTCAG
The DNA here is from genome assembly GCA_039586895.1 of Gemmatimonadota bacterium. Classification (GTDB taxonomy): domain Bacteria; phylum Gemmatimonadota; class Gemmatimonadetes; order Gemmatimonadales; family GWC2-71-9; genus WVYX01. The sequence goes on from JBDHJM010000040.1 coordinate 31,064, forward strand.
GAAGGGGACGATGCGCGACATCTCTCCCTTTTTGGCGGTGGACGGCAGCGCAATGATGGGACGCCCGCCCTTGGAGTGTGCCGAGCCCCGGATGAAGTCCACCTGCCCGCCGAAGCCAGAGTAGATGTACGGTCCGATGGAGTCCGAGCAGATCTGGCCCGTGAGGTCCACTTCGATCGCCGAGTTGACCGCCACCATGTTGTCGTTCTTGCTCACGACCTCGGGGTCGTTGACGTAGCT
>JBDHJM010000041.1:0-23742 GCA_039586895.1 Gemmatimonadota bacterium
GGTCCACTCGCGCCGTGCGGTGAACGGCACCCGCCGTGAGCTGGAGCTCCCCTCGCGGCTGGCAGTGACCTGGGGCTGCTGATAGTCCCAGCGCGGCACCTTGAGTGTGTCCTCCTCCACGCCGCTCGGCGATATCGGAACCAGCCCGTACTGCCACTCCCAGGGCGGGACGCCGCGGGTGAGCAGCACCATGGGATAGCTGTATCCGGCGGTGTCCGTGTAGTGGCGCCGGCTCGTGTTGAAGCCGCCGCTCTTCTGGCGGTCCCAGTTCTCCAGGAACTCGCCGGTGGACGCGAACACCGCGATGCGCGTGCCTCCCGGGTCGCGCACCACCACCCGGCCGTCGGTGATCACTGCCATCGCGTCGGGCCGCTTGTACTCGCCGGGGCCACCCCCCTCGCGCCCCACGTCGAACAGGTACATGCCGTCGGGGCCATAGGCTCGCACCACCGGCACCTGCCGGTCGAACACGTAGATCCTGCCGCCCTCGCCCACGGCGATGGAGCGCACGTTGCCGAAGATGTACTCGTCGGCGCCCTCGAGGGTGCCGATGCGCACCTCCTCCACCAGGGTCATCGTGTCGCCCCACACGCTGCCCGTCGTGGTGCGGACCGTGATGGTGTCGGCCACGGTGTCCACCGCGGCCTGCCAGCTGGCGGATCCAGCGCCGCCTTCCGCGGCGCACGCGGCCACGATCAAGCCGGCCAGCAGGGATGCCAGGGTGCTGTTGCCTGCCTTGCCCACGCGTCCTCCCGGTTGAGGTCCATCGGTCGTATAGACAGATGAACAGGCCCAAACGTTGCCAAGTGCGGCGGATCGACCGAAGCGGGCGAAGCCGTCCTGAAGCTGCAATAATGCCGACCGCTTTACTCCCAATACAATCCCGCATCTTCCGGGCCCTCTCGGCCCACTGGAAGCGCCCTCCGGACCCTCCGTAACTCTACGGAGGGCGCCCACTCCGTAACAATACGAATGCCGCACTCAGGATTGTTCTCCTAGCTTTTCATCAGCAGTCGTGGGCGTCGGCGGTCCGACTTCGCACGGCGCCCTCGGTGGGTGGACATAGGGGGCATGTGACGTGACGGTCGTGATAGCACTGCTCAACATCCTGCTTCCGCTCGGCTACCTCCTGGCCGGGTTGAATTACCTCGTTCTCTATCTGCAGGAGCCAAGGTGGAGTGTGCGCACTGCCACTCCGCTGGCGCGTGCCGTGGTGGTGATGCATGCGGCCTATCTCGCCCTGCTGACCGCCACGTTCAAGCACGTGCCGGTGGCCAGCGTATGGGAGGCGTTCACCTTCATCTCCTTCGCGCTGGCGGCGGTGTACCTGATCCTCGAGTCGCGGCTCGAGAACAAGGCCACCGGCGTCTTCCTGTTCGTGCCGGCGCTTCTGTTCCAGGTACTGGCGAGCGCGTACGTGAACCCGACGCGAGAGGTGAGCGACATCCTGCGCTCCTCCTGGTTCGGGCTGCACGTAACCGCCGCGCTGCTGGGCTACGCCGCGTTTGCAATCGCGGCCGTGTACGGCGTGCTCTACCTCCTGCTGTACCGCAGCCTCAAGGGGAGCCGGGTCGGTCTGGTGTTCCAGCGGCTGCCCAGCCTCGACGTGCTGTCGAAGCTGAGCACGACCGCGCTCGCGTTCGGCTGGCTCAACCTCACGCTGGCAATCGTGTTCGGCATAGTGTGGGTGAACGGGCTGGAGTCGACCGGGCAGATTGCCGGCAGCTTCCTCGCCGACCCGAAGTTCCTGAGCACCATCGTCATCTGGCTGGTGTACGCGGTATGCCTGGCGGGGCGGTTCGCGTTCAAGTGGCCCAGCCGCCAGCTCGCCGTCGTTTCGGTGATCGCCTTCGTGCTGATGGTCCTTTCCTCCGTGGCGGTCACTCTCTTCGTGGACTCCTTCCACTCGTTCGGGTAGCCCATGGAGCTCCTCCTGGTGGGAGTGAACCACCACAGCGCTCCGGCAGCGATCCGGGACGCGCTCTCCATGGAGGGCGATGAACTGAGGCTGTTCCTGGAGCGATTCCGCAACGGCGACAGCCCGGTGGGTGAAGTGGCGGTGCTCTCCACCTGCCACCGCACCGAGATCTACGCGGGCGCCGACGATCCGGACGCGGCGGAGCGGGTGCTCCGTGAGGCGCTGGACCGGCATAAGGGAGTCACCTACCTGAGCGACGGCGGGCACTGCTACACGGGGCAGGGCCGGGAGGCCGCACACCAGCTGTTCCGCGTCGCGTCGGGCCTGGATTCGCTCATGCTGGGTGAGCACCAGGTGCTCGGACAGGTGAGGGACGCGTGCGCGCTGGCCGAGGAAGCCGGCACCGCGCGCGCTTTGCTCACGCGCACCTTCGCGGCTGCCACCAACGCAGGCAGCAAAGCCCGCAACGAAACGGGCATCGCGCGCGGCGCCGTGTCGGTGGCGCTGGCGGCGGTGCGCATGGCCACCAAAGTGCTGGGCGACCTGTCGAGCAAGCGGGTGCTGGTGATCGGGGCGGGGGAGACCGGCACTCTGGTGGCGCGGCACTTCACCAAGGAGCGGCCGCAGCGCCTCGTGGTGGTGAACCGCACCGCGGAGCGCGCCTGCACGCTGGCCGACGAGCTGGGCGGCCTCGCAGTCCGCTTCGAGCAGCTGCACGAGGTCCTGCGCGAGTCCGACGTGGTGGTGACGGCCACGGCGTCGCCCGAGCCGGTGCTGCGGCGGGACGCGATCCAGGCTGTGATGAAGAAACGTCGCACCGAGCCGCTCGTGGTAGTGGACATTGCGAGCCCGCGCGACGTGGAGCCCGAAGTGGGCGAGCTCTCCAACGTGTTCCTCTACGACCTCGATTCGCTCGAGAGCATCGTGCAGCAGAATCGGGCGTCGCGCGCCAAGGAAGTTCCCAAGGCGGAGAAGGTGCTGGAGCGCGAGCTGAAGCACTTCATGGAGTGGTACCGCGCCCTGCAGGTGAAGCCTACGATCCGCGCCCTGCGCCAGACCTTCGAGGAGATCGGGGCGCAGGAAGCCGAGCGGCACGCCAAGCACTTCGACGAGAGCAGCCGGGATGCGCTGGCGCGCTACACCCGCTCGCTGATCAACAAGCTGCTGCACCAGCCGACCAGCCGCATCAAGCAGGTGGACCGCGCATCGAGCGACGGAATCGCGATCCTGGAGGCGGTCGACGAGCTGTTCCAGCTGAACGGCAACGGCGGCGACGGCACGGAAGGTGCCGACGACGCGAGGCGCGAGCCGGAGGATGCAACGTGAGCGACAAGTCAGTGCTGCGCATCGGCACGCGCCGCTCCGACCTGGCGCGCTGGCAGGCCGAGACGGTGGCTGCTCTGATAGGCGAGCTGCCGGGCGCGCCCGAAATCGAGCTCGTGTTCATCAAGACCGAGGGCGACCAGATCACCGACGTGCCGCTCCACGCCGTGGACGGCAAGGCCTTCTTCACCAAGGAGATCGAGCAGGCGCTGCTGGAGCGGAGGATCGACCTCGCGGTGCACAGCCTGAAGGACCTGGCAACAGTGCTGCCCGACGGTCTCGTGGTGGGCGCGGTGCTCGAGCGCGAGGATCCGCGCGACGTGCTGGTGAGCCGTGACGGGCTGGGCTTCGAAGCGCTGCCGGCCGGGGCGAGCGTGGCCACCAGCAGCCTGAGGCGCAAGGCGCTAGTAGCGCGGAAACGGCCCGACCTCGAGATAGTCGACGTGCGCGGCAACGTGCCGACCCGCGTGCGCAAGCTGCACGAGGGAGAGTTCGACGGCATCGTGCTGGCGGCGGCGGGGCTCAAGCGCCTGGGCCTGGCCGAGCACATCACCGAGTACTTCCCCATCAGTCAGGTGCTGCCGGCGGTGTCGCAGGGAGCGGTGGCTGTGGAGGTGCGCGCCGGCGACGAGGCGACGCTCGAGTGGGTGGAGCCGCTGGATCACGCTCCCACGCGCAGTGCCACGACCGCCGAGCGCGCGCTGCTGCGCGAGCTGGAGGGCGGCTGTCAGGTGCCGGTGGGCGCCCTGGCAACGGTGGCGGGGAGCAATCTGGCGCTCGCCGGCGTCGTGAGCTCGCTCGACGGCAAGCAGTGCTGCGAGGGCGAGCGCACCGGCCCGGCCGATCACGCGGAGCGGATCGGAGTCGCCTTGGCGCGCGCCCTGGTGGAGCAGGGGGCGGAGAAGATCCTCACTTCGATCCGTCGGGCCGGAGCCGAAGGGTGAACGGCGCACTCGCCGGGTGCGGTGTGGCGGTGACCCGCAACGAGCCGGCCGACGGCCCGCTCTCGCGCAGGCTCAGCGAGCGGGGCGCCACTGTGTTCCGCTGGCCTACGCTGGTGGTGCGGCCGGTGGCCGATGCGGCGCCGCTGGAGCGCGCACTGGAACGGCTGTCGCAGTACGACTGGATCCTGTTCTCGTCGCGCAATGCAGTGGCGGCGGTGACCGAACGGGTGGCGCGGTGTCCCGAGGGAGTGCAGACCGCGGTGGTGGGAGAGTCCACCGCCGAAGCACTGGAGGCAGCGGGGTGGCCGGTGCACCTGGTGCCGCGGCAGTTCTCGGCCGCCGGGCTGGTCGAGGAGCTCACGCGGCGCCACGAGCTGAGCGGCAGGCGCGTGCTGTTCCCCGCCGGCTCCATCGCGCGGGAGACGATTCCCCAGGAGCTGGGCCGCCTGGGTGCGCAGGTCGATCGCGTTACGGCGTACGAGACTCGCAAGTCGCCGCTCGACGGCGCGGCATGCGTGGAGCGGATCGAGGCAGGCGCGGTGCAGGCGGTCACGTTCGCGAGCCCGTCGGCGGTCGAGGGATTCCGCGACGCGCTGGGTGAGCGGTGCGCGTCGGCACTCGCGGACGTCGCAGTGGTGGCCATCGGGCCCACCACCGGCGCCGCCGTCGAGGAGTTGTGCGAAGTGCAACCGGCGGTGGCCGAGCCGAGCACCATCGAGGGACTTGCCGCCGCGGTGGTGGTGGCCCTGCAACAGAGGAGCACGTAGCACATGGCGTTTCCAGACACGCGGCTGCGCAGGCTGCGCCGCACCGACACTTGGCGCCGCATGATGCGCGAGACGACGCTCTCGGCTGACGACTTCGTGTACCCGATGTTCGCGGTGCCGGGGGAGGGCGTCGCCAACTCGGTGTCCAGCATGCCGGGCGTAGCCCAGCTGTCGGTGGACCAGCTGGTGGGAGAGGCGGCAGAGGCACATGCGCTCGGCGTGCCGGCTGTGATCCTGTTCGGCATACCCGAGCACAAGGACGCCGCAGGGAGCGCGGGCTACGACCCGGACGGGATCGTGCCGCGGGCCGTGCGCGCACTCAAGCAGCAGCTGCCCGACTTGCTGGTGTGGGCCGACGTGTGCCTGTGCGAGTACACCGACCACGGGCACTGCGGGCTGCTCACCGAGGCCGGCGAGGTGGACAACGATGCCAGCCTGCCGCTGCTGGCGCAGGCCGCCGTGGCGTACGCCGAGGCCGGAGCCGATGCAGTGGCCCCGAGCGACATGATGGATGGCCGCGTGGCGGTCATCCGCGCCGCGCTCGACGAGGCGAGCCTGGGGCACGTGCCGATTGTGTCCTACGCGGCCAAGTACGCGTCGGCCTACTACGGCCCGTTCCGCGACGCGGCCGAGTCTGCCCCGGCGTTCGGCGACCGGCGCGGCTACCAGATGGATCCGCCCAACTCGGACGAGGCGCTGCGCGAGGTGGAGCTCGACCTCCAGGAGGGCGCCGACATTGTGATGGTGAAGCCGGCGGGGCCCTACCTCGACATCGTGCGGCGCGTGAAGGAGACCTTCGCGGTGCCAACCGCGGCGTACCAGGTGTCGGGCGAGTTCTCCCTGATCAAGGCGGCCGCCCAGAAGGGCTGGGTGGACGAGCGGCGCACCGCGCTGGAGAGCCTCACCGGCATCAAGCGCGCGGGGGCGGACATGATCCTGACCTATTTCGCAAAGGACGCGGCCGGCTGGCTGCGCGAGGGTTGAGCAGTGAGCGAGACGATTCTGAAGGAGCAAGACGTGATCACCCGGACGGCCGCCGAGACATCGGCCAGCGCGGGCCTGTTCGAGCGCGCGCGGCGCAGCATCCCGGGCGGCGTGAACAGCCCGGTGCGCGCCTTCGGCAGCGTGGGCGGCGATCCCCCCTTCGTGGCGCGCGCGGCCGGCGCACACGTGTGGGACGTGGACGGCAACCGCTACCTGGACTACGTGGGATCCTGGGGTCCGATGATCCTGGGGCACTCGCACCCCGTCGTGCAGGAGGCGGTCGCGGCTGCGCTGGGCGACGGGACGTCGTTCGGAGCGCCCACCGCAGGCGAAGTGGAGCTGGCCGAGCTGGTGGTGGAGCTGGTGCCGTCCATCGAGGTGGTGCGGCTGGTGAACTCCGGGACCGAGGCCACGATGAGCGCGGTGCGGCTGGCGCGCGCGGCGACCGGGCGGGCCAAGGTGATCAAGTTCCGGGGCGGCTACCACGGGCACGCCGACACGTTCCTGGTGGAAGCGGGCTCGGGCGCGGCCACCCTGGGCGTACCATCCAGCCCCGGCGTCACCGCGGGCACCGCGGCCGACACGCTGGTGGCCGAGTACAACGACCTGGAGTCGGTGGAGCGGCTGTTCGCAGACAATCCCGACGGCGTCGCCTGCGTGATAGTGGAGCCGGTGGCCGGCAACATGGGGTGCGTGCCGCCCGGGCCGGGGTTCCTGCCGGGGCTGCGCGAGGTGTGCGACAGGCACGGCGCGCTGCTCGTGTTCGACGAGGTGATGACCGGGTTCCGGGTGGCACGGGGCGGCGCGCAGGCGCTGTACGGCGTCACCCCGGACCTCACCACGCTCGGCAAGGTGCTGGGCGGCGGGCTTCCGGTGGGCGCCTACGGCGGGCGCGAGGATCTCATGCGCCGGGTGGCTCCCGACGGGCCGGTGTACCAGGCGGGCACGCTGTCGGGCAACCCGCTCGCGACCTCGGCCGGCGTCGCGGCGCTCGGCTACCTGCGGGACCACCCCGAGGTGTACGGCCACCTGGAGCTGCTGGGCCGGCGCTTCGACGAGGGTTGGAGCGAGCTGATCGCAGAGGGGGGCTACCCGATCACCTGGAACCGGGTCGCCTCGATGGGATCGCTGTTCTTCTGCGAGGGGCCGGTCACCGACTGGACCTCGGCGAGCCGGGCCGACCGCGGCGCGTTCACGCGCTACTTCCGCGCCATGCTGGAGCGCGGCATCTACCTGGCGCCTAGCCCGTTCGAGGCGCTGTTCCTCTCGGCGGCGCACGCCGAGGTGGACGTATACGCCACGCTGAGCGCCGCTCGTGCGGCGCTGCGGGAGGCGTTTTGACGCTGCCGCCCTTCCTGGCTGCGTGCCGGCGCCAGCCGGTGCCCCACACTCCGGTGTGGATCATGCGGCAGGCCGGGCGCTACCTGCCCGAGTACCGTGCGGTGCGCGAGAAGGTCGACTTCCTCACGCTCACCAAGACGCCGGACCTGGCCGCCGAGGTCACGCTGCAGCCGGTGCGCCGCTTCGGCATGGACGCGGCGATCCTGTTCAGCGACATCATGACGCCCGTCGAGGGCATGGGCATCGGGCTGGAGTTCGCGCCCGGTCCGGTGGTGGCCGAGCCGGTGCGCTCGGCCGCGGCAGTCGAGGCGCTGCGCGTGCCCGACCCGAAGGAGAGCGTGCCGTTCGTGCTCGAGACCATCGAGATGCTGAGCGCCGAGCTGCCCCAATCCGCGCCCCTCATCGGCTTCGCCGGCGCACCGTTCACCCTGCTGTGCTACCTGGTGCAGGGCGGTGGGTCCAAGACCTTCGCCGAAGCGAAGTCGTTCCTGTTCTCCGAGCCCGAGGCCGCCGACCTGCTGCTGCGCAAGCTTGCCGACGCGATGGCCGCCTACCTGCGGGCGCAGGCCGAGGCGGGCGCCAGGGCGCTCATGCTGTTCGACTCGTGGGTGGGGCTGCTGGGGCCCGAGGAGTTCAGGCGCTTCGCCCTGCCGGCGGTGCAGCGGGTGCTGCGGCACCTGCAGCGGCTGGATCAGCCGCTCATCTACTTCCCCAACCAGGGCGGCACGCTGCTGCCCTACGTGGCGCAGTCGGGCGCACACGTGGTGGGCGTCGACTGGCGGATGCCGCTGTCGCGCGCGCGCGAGGCGCTGGGGCCGGAGGTAGCGCTGCAGGGGAACCTGGATCCCGCTGCGCTGTTCGCGCCGGCGGCGGAACTGAAGCGGCAAATCGACCGTGTGCTCGAGGAAGCAGGCGAAGCGCCGGGACACGTTTTCAACCTGGGGCACGGCATCGAGCGCACCACCGATCCGGAGGCCGTTGCACTGCTGGTGGACTACGTGCACGAGCGCTCCGCACGCCGAGGTGACACATGACCGGCGAGCGATTCACCGTCGACGAGGGCCTGCTGCGCAGGTTCGACAAACCGGGGCCGCGCTACACGTCGTACCCCACGGCCGTGGAGTTCCACGACGGCGTGGGTGCGGCGGAGTACGAGGCGACGCTGGCGGCGGCCGACGCCGCCGGCGCCGATGCGCCGCTCAGCCTCTACATGCATTTGCCGTTCTGCGAGCACCGCTGCCTGTTCTGCGGCTGTCACGTGGTGATCACCAAGAAGCGGGACGTGGCGGCGGAGTATCTGGAGTACCTGAAGCGCGAGATAGACCTGGTGGCCGCGCGGCTGCCGCGGCGCCGCTCCGTGGTGCAGCTGCAGTGGGGCGGAGGCACGCCCACCTACTTCTCCCCGGCCCAGCTGAGGGACCTGTTCGACTACACGGCGGAGCGGTTCACCATGGCGCCGGGGGCGGAGATCGCGGTGGAGGTGGATCCCCGGGTCACCACCCGCGAGCACCTGGACACCCTGGTGTCGGTGGGTTTCAACCGGTTGAGCCTGGGCGTGCAGGATCTGACGCCCGAGGTGCAGCGGACGATCACCCGCAATCAGGACCTGGAGCAGACGCGCCTGCTGGTGGAGGAGGCGCGGGCCGCCGGCTTCACCGAGGGGATCAACATCGATCTCATCTACGGCCTGCCCAGGCAGCGGCTGGAGACGTTCGAGCGGAGTCTGGGGCAGGCGATCGACCTCGGGCCCGACCGCGTGGCGGTGTACTCCTTCGCCTACGTGCCCTGGATCAGAGGGCACCAGAAGAAGCTCGACAAGGCGGACCTGCCGTCACCCGACCTCAAGTTCCGGCTCTACCTCGCGGCCACGGAGCGGTTCCTGGACGCCGGATACGAGCCGATCGGGATGGATCACTTCGCTCTGCCCGGCGACGAGCTGGCACGGGCCGCCCGGGAGCGCAGGCTGCACCGCAACTTCATGGGTTACACCGTGCAGCCCGCCTCGGACATGCTGGCCTTCGGCGTGTCCGGCATCGGCGACGTGCAGGGCGGCTACTTCCAGAACGAGAAGAAGCTCTCCACCTACTACGCCGCGCTCGACGCGGGCCAGCTGCCCGTGTCCAAGGGCTACCTGCTGGACGACGACGACCGCGTGCGGCGCTACGTCATCACCCAGCTGATGTGCAACTTCCGCGTGGACAAATCCGAGGTGCGCGAGCGCTTCGGCGTGGAGTTCGACAGCTACTTCGAGCGCTCGCTGGAGCGCCTGGGCGAACCACTGGACGCCGGGCTCGTGGAGCTGTCCAACGGCCGCGTGGCGGTCACGCCGCAGGGCCGGCTGTTCGTGCGCAACGTGTGCATGGCGTTCGACCGCTACCTCGATGCCAAGAGCGCGGAGAAGCCCGTGTTCTCGCGGACGGTGTAACGTGGGGTCGCTGCTTCCCAACAGCCGCGACGTGCAGTCCGGCCTCGCGATGGCGCGCAACGGACCGGAGCGTGCCGACGTGGGCGTGCTGCTGCTCAACATGGGCGGCCCAGACCGGGAGGAGGCCATAGAGCCGTTCCTCCACAACCTGTTCCAGGACCGCGAGATCATCCGGCTGCCCGGAGGCGCGCTGGGGCAGCGGCTGCTGGGGCGCATCATCGTGCGCGCCCGGCTGAGTGACGTGCAGGAGAACTACGGCCTGATCGGCGGCGGCTCGCCCATCGTGTGCTGGACCACGCTGCAGATGGAAGGCCTGCAGCAGTGCCTGCTGCAGCAGCGCGACGGCGGTGCGCCCAAGGTGGGCATGGCGATGCGCTACTGGCACCCGTTCGCCGACGAGGCGTTGCGCGCGCTGGATGCGGCCGGAGTGTCGCACATCGTCGGGCTAACCCTGTACCCGCACCTGACGCGGGCCACCACCGGCAGCAGCGAGCAGGATCTGGTGGCGGCGCGCGACCGGCTGGGACTCGACACCAAGCTCTCGTTCATATCGTCGTGGCACGACCACCCCGGCTACCTCGACCTGTGGGCGCAGCAGGTGCAGGGCGCGCTCGACGCGCTCGATCCGCAGGTGCGGGCCCGGGTGCGGCTGCTGGTGTCGGCGCACGGACTGCCGCAGCGCTTCGTGGACCGGGGCGACCCCTACGTGAAGCACATCAAGGGAACGCTGCACGGGGTGCGCGAGCGGCTGAAGGACCCGCCGCCCACCCACCTCGCGTTCCAGAGCCGGACCGGGCCCGTTAAGTGGATCGGCCCCGGCACCGAAGAGGTCATCCGGCGGCTCGCCGCGCAGGGACACGACGCGCTTCTGGTGTGGCCCATCTCGTTCGTGTCGGATCACATCGAGACGACCTACGAAGTGGGGATGCTGTTCCGCGACGAGGCAGAGCGCGCCGGCATCCGCGAGTACCACATGGTGCCCTCGCTCAACGACCACCCGCAGCTGTGGGACGTGCTGGCCGACCTGGTCACGACCCATCTGGAGCGGCTCGACGAGGTCGAGGCACGATGAAGCGGGTCGTTGTTGTCGGGGGAGGGATTGCCGGGCTGGCCACCGCGCTCCAGCTGAAGGACAGGACCCCGGCCTCCGTGGATCTGGACCTGCACGTGCTGGAGGCCGGCCCGTCGGTGGGCGGCAATATCCGCACCGAGCGCGCAGACGGCTGGACCATCGAGTGGGGTCCCAACGGGTTCCTGGACAGCGTGCCAGCCACGCTGGACCTGGTGCGGCGCGTGGGTCTCGACGACAGGATCCAACGCGCCAACGAGAACGCGGCCAAGCGGTACCTGTATCGCAACGGGCGGCTGCACCTGCTGCCCATGGGGCCGGTAGGGTTCTTCAAGAGCCCGGTGCTGAGCCTCAAGGGCCGGCTGCGCGTCCTGGGAGAGCCCTTCGCGCGCGCGCGGCCCGAGGGCGTGGACGAGACGGTCCACGACTTCGCGTCGCGCCGCATCGGCGAGGAGGCCGCGTCGGTGCTGGTGGACGCCATGGTGAGCGGAGTGTTCGCCGGCAACACGCGCGAGCTGAGCCTGGCCAGCACGTTCCCCAAGATGGCCGCGATGGAGCGCGAGCACGGCGGCCTGGTGCGCGCCATGGTCGCGAAGAAGAGAGGCCGGAAGGGGGGCGGCCCTGCCGGCCCGGCCGGCACGCTCACCTCGTTCGACGGCGGCCTCGACCTGCTCCCCAATGCCGCGGCACGCGCACTGGGCGGGTCGGTGCGGACGGACACTCCCGTCGTGGCACTGGAGCGGCCGCCCTCCGACGTGCCGTGCAGCTCGTGCTGGGTGGTGCGCCTCGGCAACGGCGAGACCCTGCTGGCCGACGAAGTGGTGCTCGCGGTGCCGTCCGGTGCAGCGGCCAAGCTGCTGGCGCCGCTCGACGCGGACGTTGCGGCAACGCTCACCCAGATCCGCCCCGCCAGCATAACGGTAGTGGCGCTGGGCTACGACGCCGCCGCCATGGGAGGCGCCCCCGACGGGTTCGGCTTCCTGGTGCCGCGCGGCACCGGCCCGCGCATCCTGGGGTGCCTGTGGGACTCGAGCCTGTTCCCCGGCCGCGCCCCGGACGGGAAGGTGCTGTTGCGCGCCATGATCGGCGGCGCGCACGACCCCGAAGCAACGGAGCTGGACGACCGCACCCTGCAGGACACGGTACGGCGCGACCTGTACTCCACCATGGGGCTCGAGGCCGAGCCCATCCTCACGCGGGTGTACCGCCACCCGCTCGGCATCGGGCAGTACCGGGTGGGCCATGCGGCGCGGCTCGCCGCAATCGAGCGCGGGCTGAAGCGGCTGCCCGGCATCTCCGTGGCCGGCAGCTCGTACCACGGCGTGGCCATGAACGCGTGCATCGAGCATGCGGGCCCGCACGCGGAGGCAATCCTGGAGCGGCTCCAGGCCGGATGCGAGGCGTATGCTGTCGCCTGACAGCCATTTGCCGGTGCTGGCCGTCGTCGTGGCGCTGCTGAACGTGCCGTTCGGCTACTGGCGCGCGGGCACCCGCAAGTTCACGCTGCCGTGGTTCGTTGCGGTGCACGCGCCCGTGCCGATCGTGATCGCACTGCGCTTGAGCGCCGGCGTCGCGTGGCGCTTCGGTGCGTTCGGCGTGCTGGCCGGGGCGTTCTTCACCGGGCAGTACGTGGGTGGGGCGCTGCGGCGGATCGTGGAGGTGCAGCGGAGGCGCTGAACGCGACGGCCCTGGTGGGGCTGGTGAACACGTAGAGCCGGGGCTCGATCCCACCTTACACGCGGTGCTCGGTGTGGTAGCTTTGCCTCCTCACCGCCACAAGGAGGGGCAATGCGGAAAGGCTTTACAGCGGCCCTCGCCGCAGGCGCCCTGGTCCTCGCCTGCCGGCCGGCCCCGCTGACCGACGCCGACCGGGCCGCGATCGAGCAGGAGATCACCCAGCTCTTTGCCGACCAGGCCGAGATGATCGAGTCCACGGACACGGAGCGCTGGCTGACCCAGTTCGAGGCCAGCGAGGACTTCGTGCTGGCGGCCCTGGGGGACCTCTACACGCACGCCACGGTCGACTCGTCCATCCGGAACGAGTGGCCCACCATCACGGAATCCAACTTCGCCTGGGGCGATCTCCGCGTCCGGATCCTGGCGCGAGATCTCGCGACCGTGAGCACGACATTCGAGTGGTCCGGAACGGTGGGCGACGGCGAAATGGTGGACGAGGCGGGCACCTGGACCGCGGTGATGGGCAAGCGGGACGGGGCGTGGAAGTACCTGGTCATCTCGCAGTCCAAGCCCGACCCTAAGGAGGACGAGGGCGACGCCAACGACTAGAACGGCCCGGAAACCCTAGGGAAACCGGACCGGAAGGGGGTCGCGAAATCTCGCCAAAACGCTGGCGAGATTTCGCTATTTTCGCGGTCGCTTGATCTTCAGGGCCTTCATCCGGGACGTCATGGTGGAGGCCTTGAGCCCGAGCAGCTTGGCCGCTCCGCCGTCGCCGGAGACCTTCCAGTCGCAGGCCTCCAGGGCCCGGATCAGGTTGGCCCGCTCCAGCTCCATCATCTCCTTGGCGGTGCGGATGGTGCCGGCGGCGTCCTTCGCGGCGCCGGCTCCGGACTCCGCCTGAGCCGAATCCGGGAGCGCCCGATCCAGCTCCAGGCGGCTCCCCGGCGAGGTCATCACGGCCCGCTCCATCACGTTCTCCAGCTCCCGCACGTTGCCGGGCCAGGTGTAGGACCTGAGCCGTTGAACGGTCTCCTGCGACAGCTCCTCCAGCGACCGGCCGGCGCGGCCGGCGAAGCGCTGGGCGAAGGCCGCGGCCAGCAGCGGGATGTCGTCCCGCCGCTCGCGCAGCGGCGGCAGGTTCACCTTGAAGCCGTTCAGCAGCTCGTAGAGGTCCTCGCGGAACTTGCCGCCCTCCACGGCCTGGAGCAGGTCGCCGGTGGTGGAGCACACCACCCGCACGTCCACCCGGCGGCTGCGCTCTCCACCCAGCGGGCTGAACTCGCCGTCCTGAATCACGCTCACGAGCTTTGCCTGCAGCTCGGGTGTGAGCGCTGCCACCTCGTCCAGGAAGATCGTGCCGCCGTCGGCCAGTGCGAAGCGGCCGTCGCCTTGCGCCGCTCCCCCGTCGAATGCGTCGGCCTCTTCGCCGAACAGTTCGAGCGACTGATCCTCCACGCCGAACAGCTCCCGCTCCAGCAGGGCAGCCGGGGTGGCGGCACAGCTCACCCGCACGAACGGGCTCTCGCTCCTGGGGCTCGCGGCGTGGATGGCCCGGGCGACGAGCCCCTTGCCGGTCCCCGTCTCGCCCTGGATGAGCACGGCCGCGGCCGTGGGAGCCACGCGGTTCACGTCGGCGAGCACGCGGCGCAGCGGCTGGCTGCGGCCCACGATCTCGTCGAAGTTGTGGAGCTCCTTCACCTCCTGGCGCAGGTAATCGGTCTCCACAGTGAGGGCGTGGATGCGGCGGTCTGCGTCGAGCCTAGGCTTCAAGTCGCGCAGCATGAGGGTGAAGTAGGTCTTGCCGCCCTTGCTGAACTGCGATAGTGAGCCCTCGGCGGGGAACTCGCTGCGGTCGGCGCGCACCGCCCTGAGGGGGCCGGACAGCTCCGACTCCGGCTCTGCCGCGGCGCGGGCGAGCAGCGACTCGGCGTGGGCGGCCAGCCGCTCGCGACTCTCGCTCGACAGCAGCCAGCCCACGTCGCGGCCGGCGGCCGTCTTGCCGGGGCAGCGAAACAACTCCTCGGCGGCGCGGTTCATGCGCGTCACGAAGAGCTGGTCGTCGAGCTCGATCACCGCCTCGATGGCGCCGTCCAGCACGCGGCCCAGCTTCTCGGCCTCCTCGTGCACCTGCGACTCGGCGCGCATCCGCTGCAGCTCGGCCGTCGCCCGCGCGGCGAAGATGCGCACCAGCGCCTGAGCTCTCAGCTCCTTGGGCATGGGGTTCGTGTCCAGCACGGCGAGGTGCCCCAGCACCCGGCGGTCCACATCCAGCAGCGGCACCCCCAGGTAGCTCGCCGCACCGCGCTCCTTGAGCGAGGCGTCGTCGGGGAACTGCCCGGCCACGTCGTCCTCGATGTGCAGGGGGAGCGCCCCGTCCAGCACGCGCTCGCACGGGGTGCCGGCCACTTCGTACTCCCACGGGGGAACCGGCTGCCCGTTCCTCCAGCACGCCAGCGCGGCGAGGCGGCCCGGCTGGGGCATGCTGCGGGTGATCCAGACGCTGGTGGTGCGCAGGGCCCGGCACAGGTGCTCCGCCAGGGCGGCGAACACCTTGTCACCGGTCTCGCTGGCCGTGCCCTCGTGGATGGCGCGCAGGAGGGCGTGGTCGTCGAGGCCGTGCGGCACTGCGGGGCTCTGCTCGGTCATGCTCTGCTGCATGTGTCTCGGAGAGGCCTCCGAGGTTGGGCGCGGAAGGGCTCCTGGGAAATTGCGGGTCGCGGGGTAGGGCCGCAACCCGATAGAGAGACTTCCGTTGACTCTTGCATGACCGCGGCTGACGACGATGTTTTGAGCATCAAGCGCGTGTCGCGCCCTGCACCGCTGGCCGCTCTTGGAAGGAGGGCGTCATGCGGATGTCCTGGGCTTGCTACCTCGCACTCCTGCTCCCGCCCGCGCACCTCGCCGCGCAGGAGGCTCCCGCCCAGGAATCACCCACCCTCGAGCGCGGCTCCCGTGTGCGCGTGACTGTCGAGTCGCTCGGCATCGAGAACCTCCAGGCCACGTACGACACCGTCCGCTCCGGAGTCCTCTACATCACGACCGATCGCACGCTGCGCGTCCCGTTGGAATCGGTCAGCAGGTTCGAGACCTACGCCGGACAGAGCTACGGCGGTGTGGGGACGGGCGTGGGGTGGGGTGCTGGAGTGGGCGTGATACTGGGTGTCGGACTGGGAGTGGTGGGCAGCCTCTACTGCCAGGTCAACGAGGGCGACAACTGCTTCGGGTACGTCCCGCTAGGTGCGCTCGTGATGGGGGGCATCGGCGCAGCGATCGGAGCCATGTCGGGGCTCGGAGCGGGCTCGAGCGACAAGTGGGATGAGGTTCCGCTGGAGCGGTTGGGCGTTGGCGCCCCGACGGCGAGGGCCGCTGTGAGCGTGGGGGTGTCGCTGGCCTTCTAGCAGCCCCACCCTTGTCCTTGCGCCGGGCAATCACAATCTTGGCGCAACTCCGCAGCAGACCGCACATCCACCGCGAGGAGGGACGATGCGCTCTCTCACCATCCTGTGCGCGGCCGCGCTGCTCGTGTGCGCCCCCGCGCTGGCCCAGCAGGACAAGTTCGAGATCGGCACCAAGGCAGGCATCAGCGTCGCGATTCCCGACGAGGGGGACGCCGAGGTGTTCATCGGCGTGCCGGGCACCGGCTCGTTCCTGTTCCTGCCGTCGCTCTACGCCACGTTCTTCATGGGCAAGTCGCTCATGATCGAGCCGCAGATCCTGTTCCAGTTCAACAGCGCGACCGACGACGCCACGTTCACCGGCATCATCCAGGGCGGCTACATGTTCTCTGGCGAGCCCAACTCGTTCTACGCGGCGCTCAACGTGGGCTGGGCGGCGCTCGAGGGCTCGGCGGAGAGCGCGCTGGTGGGAGGCGGCGCCGGCTATCGCTTCAAGTTCAACGACGCGCTGGGCTTCCGCGTCGAGGCGCTGTACCGGCGCTGGCTGTGCAGCGGATGCGATCTGGGTGAGGTGATCACCTCGTTCGGAGTTGGCGCGGCGTTCTAGCGCGGTCCCGGGCGGCGGCGCACCCCGCGCCGCCGCCAGCTTGCGCAACCGCGGACCGGGTGGAGCTTTGGCGGGGTTTGGGACGGTCACCCGCCACAGCAAAGGAGCGAGTACATGCGCAAGAGAACCCTCCTCTCCGCACTCGCACTGGCCGTGCTGCTGAGCCCGGCCTGCCAGCCCGCGCCCGCAGCCCTGACCGACGAGGACCGCGCCGCAATGGAGCAGGTGACGGCGCGGGCGATGGAGATCGCCAACGGCTCGCAGGACTGGACCGCGTACGCCCTCAACTACTACACCGAGGACGCGGTCTTCATGCCGCCGCAGGCGCCTCCCGCCCAGGGCCACGAGCAGATCATCGCCTCGTTCGACGCCATGCCGGACTTCTCCGACCTGGTGCTCGAGCTGATAGAGGCGCACGGCACGGCCGACCTGGCCTGGGTCCGCGGCAAGTACTTGATCAACTGGATCATGCCGGACGGGACGGCGATGCCGGACGAGGGCAGCTACCTCGAGGTCTGGGAGCGCCAGGCCGACGGCTCGTGGAAGGTGACGGCAGACATGTTCAACTCGGACATGCCGATGCCCATGTAACCCCGTCCAAGCAGAGTGAGATGGAGGCGATCATGAAAAGCCAGGTCAGAGTGGCAGCGGTCGCGCTGCTCCTCGCAGCGGGCATCGGGTGCCAGCCGATGCAGGAAGCGACCTCGGGCGCCGACGTGGACGCGATCAGAGCAGTGAGCGCGGCGGAGCTGGGATCGCTCGTTGCCGGCGACCTCGAGGCACACATGGCGACGCTGGCCGAGGACTGCATAGTGATGGGTCCGAACGAGCCGGCCCAGATGGGCCACGAGGCGGTAGCGGCGTCGCAGGCCGCCGCCATGGAGATGTTCGACATCGAAGCGGAGTACACGAGTTCCGAAATCGTGGTGCTCGGTGACTGGGCAATCGAGACCTACACCGGTACCGGCACCTTCACCCCGAAGGACGGCAGCGAGGGAATGACCGACACCTTCAAGGGGATCCACGTGTACAAGCGCCAGGCCGACGGCACGTGGAAGATCGCGCAGGACATCTGGAACATGGATGCGCCTGTGAGCGGGGAGGATATGTAGCGCCTTACCGTCGATGGTGGCACGGTGCGTTTCGCGGGCGCCCGGCTCCGGCCGGGCGCCTTTGGTTTGCGCGCGGGAATGGCCCTGCCTGCGTGAGCCGGATGGGAGAAGACGCCGTGGGGGAAGCAGATTGGCGCCGTCACCCGCTGGGGTTGCCCGTTCGATGGTTTCCAATAGGTTCCAAAGTGGTTCCACAACGAGGCGGCACCGCCCCATGCCATCCTTCACACTCAAGGGGATCCCCCCCGACCTGTACCGGCGGCTCAAGCGCTCCGCGGCCGAGCACCGCCGCAGCGTAAACAGCGAGGTGCTGGTGCTGCTGGAGCGGGCGCTCAACGTGCGCCAGGTCGACGTGGAGCGGTCGCTGGCCCGGATAGACGCCCTGCGGAACAAGCTGCGCGTCACCCCCCTCACCGAGCGCAAGCTCAGGAAGGCCAAGCGCGAGGGGCGTCCGTGATAGTCGTGGACACCAACGTGATCGCCTACCTGCTGCTGCCGGGGGAGCACACCGACGCCGCGCGGATTGCGTTCGAGCGGGATCCGCAATGGACCGCGCCGGTGCTGTGGCGCAGCGAGTTCCGCAGCGTGCTGGCGGGTTACATGCGGGAGGGAGAGCTCGACGTTGGGCGTGCAGTGGAGCTCGAGGAGGCCGCCGCGGCAGTCCTGGAGGGTGGCGAGTTCCATCCCGACGGCCGGCGGGTGCTGCGGCTTGTGGCCCGGTCCAGCTGCACGGCGTACGACTGCGAGTTCGTGGCGCTGGGTGAGGAGCTGGCCGTGCCGCTCGTGACGTCGGACGCCCAGGTCCTGCGGGACTTTCCGGATACCGCGGTCGCGCTGCAGGAGTTCGGGGGCGGGTGAGCGGGAGACCGTCAAATCCCGACCCTTGCGCTCCCATTCGCAGAATGCTAACGTCGCCGCTCCATTCCCCCGGCTGGGGGATCCCGAACCTCCCAACCCCCCCTAGGAGCGCCTTATGAAGAAACTGATCGCCGTAGCCGCCGCAGGGCTGTTCGCCTTTGGATGCGCCGAGTCGCCGACCTCGAACTCCGCGGAGCTGGACGCCACGCCTGCATTCGCCAAGGGCGGCGGCGGCGTAGTGCATCACGTATCGCTGGGCAGCAACGACGCATGCGAGGCGTTCGGTCTCGAGCCCGGCTGCGACGCGAACTTCTCGCTAACGGCCAACATGTACGCCGACGGCAGCGTGAAGGGTCAGTGGAACGACACGTTTGCGGGCGGCGGCGAGGGCATCCACGTCTCCATCGACTGCCTCAACGTGGTGGGCAACGGTGCCGTGATCGGCGGCGTGATCACCAACGGCCAGGCCGGTGGGGTGGACGTGAGCGGCCAGCGCGCGCTCACGGCGGTCGTGGACAACGGCACGTCCAGCAACGACCCCGCGGACCAGATCAGCTTCTCGTTCTTCCCGTTCCCGAACCTGAGCTGCACTCAGCTCGTTCCCGGCAACTTCCCGCTCTTCAACCTGACCAAGGGCCAGGTGAAGGTTAAGTAAGCGCCACGCCTGCGCGGTTGAACGACGAACGGCCGGGGCGAGTGCCCCGGCCGTTTTGCGTCCATCTATGGGAGGGCGCTACTCCACCCGATCCACCACGAACTCCCCGTCCGCGACCTCCTCACCGGTGCAGGAGGGCCAGTTCATGGGCCCGCGCAGGCGGCTGCCTCCCATCTCGACCGTGATGCTGCCGACCGGGAAGTTCACGAAGCACGGCTCGTCCTGGAACCACTGGATCTCCACCAGCACGCTGCCGTCGTGGGAGCCGAAGAAGGTGCCGGAGCGGCCCTGGTCGGGGATGCTCCAGGTGCCGTTCACGATCACGTCTTCGCTGATCGTCACGGTGACAAGCATGGAATCGCGCCGGGTCTCGAACGTGGGCGAGGTGACTTCCTCGGTGGTCGGTCCGCTGTAGCTGCCGCCCACGTTGGATTCGAGGCCGGTGGAGTCGCCGCAGGCGGCGAGCATGAGAGCAGAAGCCACGAGCGCAGCGGTGCCGGTAACAGCGGCACCACGGCGCAAGCCAGGCGCGGCGGCCGCTAGCAGATGGAAGGAATCAGGAGTGCGCATAAGACAGCATGGTTGGTCCACCCTTCTTACGGCCGAAAGCCGACCGAGGTTCCCCTTGATGCCGGCGCTGGCGGGCCTCCGACCCGGGGCGCATGTTTTTTGCAGAACAGCCCAACCCCCGATTGGGTCCACTCCCGGGAGGCGTTGCGCCCCGACCCTGGGTTTCACATAACCCGTGACAGGGAGGTGTGCGATGAAACGGCTGGGAGGTGGTCTCCTCATCACGGCGGTTGCCCTGGCCGCCGCCCTACTCGCCCAAGCCTGCTCCGACGGGGAGCCGACGGCCACGGACTGGCCGGTTCCCGAGATCACCACCGCGATGGCGTCGGGCGTGTTGAAGTGTGCCCAGTGGAGTATGTCCTATGACGTGTGCCGCATGCGCCCGGGTGAGAAGGCGCGTGAGGGGTACGCCGACCCCTATGCATGGGATGGCTGTGCCTGCTGCCTCGAGCACACGTTTGACGCCTCCAAGGTTGCCACGAAGCCGAAGTGCAAGATTGAGAATCCTGGTTCCACCTGTAGCGGGAGCTATTGGCTCGATCCCGGCACCAACGAGGACGCCAACGGGATGCCGCTCGATCCTTTGTGGTTGGACGACGTTTGGTATTGTGACGCCTCACAAGCTTGCTGTGCGGCGGGGAGTGGCGACGAAGACTACTACGGCGATCCGGCTGATAGGGATACGAATACGTACGCGGATAGCGTGCCAAACCCACCTCCGAACTACAGTACGGACAACAACCGGTAGCCCGCTGTTGTCTGACGACAACGCTCAACGAGCCACACCAAAAGGGGCGCCCTCGGGCGCCCCTCTCTCGTTCTGGCTGAAGACCGCGGGCGAGCCTAGTTCCGGGGCTCGCCCGTGCGTGAATCGGTACCGTGCGGCCACGTGGCGGTACGGCTTCGCAGGGTCTCTCTCCCAATCATGAGGACTGAGTAGGGCTTAGCAGGGTCTCCTTCCGCATCGACCCGGGCGAATGTCTATCCTTGTGTATATGTCACATATGACATAACTTGCTGACACCGACTGACAGACCTCTGGTGTGGCTCGCGGGCGAGGTGAAGACGCCGCCCTTCAGTCGGGAGGCCCGGTTGGAAGCGGGGTTCTTACTGCGGCGGCTCCAGCGGGGCGAGCGCCTGGGGATGCCGCACTCGCGGGCCCTGCCAGCTGTGGGCCCGCGCTGCAACGAGCTGCGTATCCAGGACCGGGACCAGACGTGGCGCATCGTCTATCACCTCGGCCCGGACGCTGTCGTGATCCTGGAGGTCTTCAGCAAGAAGACGGGAACGACGCCCAAGGCGGTGATCGATACCTGCCGAGGTCGGCTCCGGGCGTATCGTCGAGTGTGAGAGCGGAGAGGGACAGCTATGAAGCGTGGCACGCGAGATCGCCTCGAGGCTGCTGGGTGGCGCGTCGGGGACGTGCAGGAATTCCTGGGGCTTACCGACGAGGAGTGGGCTTTCATCGAGACGAAGCTGGCCCTGGCGGACGCCGTACGCCGTCGCCGGCAGCGGTGCAGACTCACGCAGGCGGAGCTGGCCAAGCGCCTTGGCTCGAGCCAGTCGCGCGTCGCAAAGATGGAGGCAGGGGATCCCTCAGTCAGTCTGGATCTCCTGATCCGCTCACTGTACGGCCTCGGGGCCACCAAGGAGGACGTGGCGCGCATCATCCGCCAGGGAGCCCGCAGGAGCGCGGCCTAACTGTGGAGAGTCGAGGCCGACTCCGAGAAGCCCCTACCGCGGCGCCCTTCTCGGCTCGAAGCAGTTGAGCCACTCCCTCGGCTCGCCCGTGCGCTCGCTGATGGGCAGCTCGGCCCGCTCGCGGCCGAAGCGCACCGGATCCTCCGACGCCTTGTAGGCCAGCATGGCGGCCAGGGTCGCGTTCTCTTTCAGGTCGTCGAATACGATCTTGTCGTAGGTGTCGAGGTTGGTGTGCCAGGTGTAGGCCCGATACTCGGGGTAGGGCGAGCGCAGGCGGAAGCTCGGCACGTCGGCGCAGATGAACGAGGTGTGGTCACTGCCCCCGCTCTCCTGCCCGCCGGGGGTGATCACCTCCACGTGCGACGAGATCTCGGCCGGCAAAGCCGCCACCCACTGCGGCAGGTGGTTCTCGGCGTCGGCAAAGCCCTGGCCCTCCAGCTCGATGATGCGCCAGGTGCCGTTGTCCTGGTTGAAGGCGGCCTGCATGCCCTCCATCACCTCGGGGTGATCCTCTCTAAAGGCAGAGGACCCGATGAGCCCCACCTCCTCGGCACCCCAGTGGCCCACCAGGACGGTGCGGCGCGGCTCGGGATAAACCCGCTTCAGTATCCTCATGGCCTCGAGCATCATGATGGTGCCGGTGCCGTTGTCGGTGGCGCCGGTGCCGCCGTGCCACGAGTCGAGGTGGGCGCCCAGCAGCACGTACTCGTCGGGCAGCTCGGTGCCCCTCAGCTCGGCGATCACGTTGAACTGCGGCACCTCGCCCAAGTCCTCGCCCTGGGCGTCTATCCGCAGGCGCGGGCCCTGATCGCGCGCCGCCATGCGGAACAGCATCCCGTAATCCTCGCAGCTCAGGAAGACCTGCGGCACCTGCCGGGTCCAGGAGCTGAACACCGTGTAGGTGCCCCAGCCGCTCTGCCGCTGGGAGACGATGAGGCCGAGCGCTCCCGCCTCTTCCATGCGGCCTATTATCTGGAAGCCCCCGGAGTTCCGGACGAGCTGGCGGAACACGCCGCTGATCTCTTCGCGCCGCGCCTTCACCCGCTCCACGGTCTCGGCCCGGGCGTACTCCTCGAGCTCGTGCTCGCCGCGGCACATGGGCTCGGGCGGCATTACCAGCACCCACTTGCCCGCCACCTGGGGCAGCCACTCGGTGGAGTCGGCGTCCATGGCGATCATGGGAAGCGCCACCACGTCGCCCTCCACCGGTCCGTCGGTGGTGGGGCTGTAGGCCGCGGGCCGGGCGTTCAAGGTGCGGGTCCAGGGGGAGATCATGTCCACGTGGAGGATGCCCTCGCGCCAGCCGGTCCAGGTGCCGTACTGCTCCTTGCGGGCCTCGATGCCCCAGCTCTCGTACAGGCCGAGCAGCCAGTCCTGCGCCGCGGCCAGGTTGGGGGAGCCGGCCACCCGCGGGCCAATCGAGTCCATCAGGACCTGGGCCAGCTCGCGGACCTGGGACTCCCACATACCGACCTGCCACATCTGCTGGATGACGGGGTCCTGGGTGGGGCCGTCCTGGGCTGCGGCCGGGGCCGGGCCGGCGAGCGTGAAGGCGGCCAGGGCCGCGACCAACGCGGAGGCGATGCGCATATGTGCTCCTGAGGTGTCCATTTCGGGTGCAAAATCGCTGCGTCGAGGGCTCGAAAGATAGACGGATGGGAGGGGCGTTGGGTTTCGAGGCGGCGTGAGCGCCCGCGTATCTTGCAGGGTGACCAAGAAACTCCTCGCCATACTCGGCTACCTGCTGCTCGTGCCCGTGGGGTGGGCGGGGTGGGTCATTGCCACGTGGCCCGATGTGGCGGCGCTGGCCACGGAGCCGCCCGAGACCACCGCGTTCATGGAGCGCTGGCGCGAGGTGCGGCAAGCAGCGGGGGAGGACGACACCGCCCAGTGGCAGTGGGTGCCGGGGAGCGACATCTCGGTCCACCTCAAGCGCGCCGTGGTGGCGGCCGAGGACATGGAGTTCTTCCAGCACAGTGGCTTCTCGACCCACGAGATGCGGGCCGCAGTGGAGGAAGCGCTGGAGGGCGGCGAGCTGCGCGGAGCCTCCACCATCACGCAGCAGCTGGCCAAGAACCTGTGGCTGTCGCCCTCGAAGAACCCGCTGCGCAAGCTCAAGGAGGCGGTGCTCACGCGGCAGCTCGAGAAGCACCTCACCAAGGAACGCATCCTCACGCTGTACCTGAACGTTGTGGAGTTCGGGCCGGGCGTGTTCGGCGCCGAGGCCGCGGCCCGGCGCTACTTCGAGAAGCCCGCCCTGGACTTGGACGAGTGGGAATCGGCCATGCTGGCGGCGGGGCTGCCCAGGCCCGCCACCTGGAACCCCGAATCCGGGAGCGACCGCTACCTCACGATGGCCACCCTGATCCAGATGCGGGTGGAGCGGGCGAGCG
>JBDHJM010000042.1:0-23223 GCA_039586895.1 Gemmatimonadota bacterium
GTGCGCCTTGCCGAAGAAAGGCAGCATGTGGTGCTCGCACATCGAGTAGATCTCGACATCGCGCACCAGGATCATGCTCTCGTGCGGCTCCTCGAAGATCGCGCCGCGCACCAACTCGTCCACCGACTGCCCGTAGCCCCGAGTGAGCCAGCGCAGCGACGATTCCACACGCACCGGGGTGCGCTGCAGGCCCTCGCGCTCGGGATCCTCACTCACCAGCTCCAGCATGCGGTGCACCAGCTCGGGCAGCTGCGCGTCCGCAACTGCGTGTTGCAGCGGCACCACCTTCGGATCAGCTTCGTGCCCGCTTGGGCGGGCGGGGCTCTTCTTGCTCACTGTCGCTGCTCCCGTCGCGACGCCTGTCGAGGATCCCGGCAGGCGAGTGACCCCTCACACCAGGTCGATGCGAGGAACTGCAAATCTAGCATGATGTTGCGGGACAGGAAGGCGCTGGAAACGGGGGTTATGGGCGCAAAATGCGGGAACGAAGAGCACTATTGAAGCCCGATTCCACAGGAACCGTACCCTCACCACGTCTTCTGGCTTCCCCGCAGGGCGTGCCATCAGTGCGCGGAATGCGGGTACGTAGTCGAGCTTGTTGGCTCAATAGTGCAGCCCTTCGCTCCCGCGAACGCAAGGCTATAATAGGGGTGGGTACAGCGAAGCGTCAAGCAGCAACTGAACCGAATAAGGTGAAACGAGGTCGGAATGAATCAGTACGCGATCGGTGGGGCCGTTCTACTGGTCTTGTGGGTGCTGCTGGCCTTCGTCTTCGCGATACCCAGCGGCTGGGTGCATGCGCCACTGGCCCTCGGCTGCGTCCTGCTGGCACGCGCGGTGGTGGGCAAGCGCGCCTAAAGGGCTGCGGCAGAGCGGGTTGGCCGCATGTGCGCCGTGTGTGCGCCGCCGCCGCTTCAGATTTCCCAGTTGGAAAATAGAATCTCGCCTGCCGGGGGTCGCGCCTCGGAGAAGTCGTGCAGCGTCATCCGCAGATCGGTCCACCGCACCCGGTAGCCGCGGCCCAGCAGGGCACGGTAGGCTGAGTCGTACGCGGTCTGGCACCTGATCGCCACGCGCTTCAGCTTGTGCTGGGCGGCGGCGGCCTCCAGCATGACCAGCAGGCGCCCGAAGGTCTCTTCGGAGTCGGCGAACAGCTTGAGCACGCGCAGCTCCTCGGCGGGCCTCCCGGCGGCCAGAGGCGCCGAGTGATACAGCGCGAAGCCGCTGACCGCACCGTCCCGCTCGATCACCACCGTGTCGCCAATCTCCAGCTCGCCGGTGAGCTCGATCTCCCGGGTGAAGTCGTAGCCGGGCGCCGACTCTTCGAGCCGGTCGCGGCAGGTGGCACACAGTGAGCTGCGCTCCTCGTCCTCCAGCTCCGCCAGCCGCAACGCCTCGCCCGCCACCCGCCGCCGTGAAGCGTCGCCGGTCATCGTCACGGTGAGATGGCCGGGCTGGAACCCGAGCTGCCCGTAGAACCCGATGTTCTCGACTGTGCGCGGCATGGTCTCGAGCCCCAGCGTCGTCACGCTTCGCTCGCGCAGCCATTGGAGTGCGGCGTCCACGATCACCCGCCCGACGCCGAAGCCCTGCCGGTCCGTGCGCACCGCCAGCGGGCCCATCCAGCCCTCCCGTCCCGAACAGTGCGCGATGTTGAAGGCGACGATGTCGTCGCGCTCGTCGGTCCACAGCATGGCGCCGTCGCCGGCGTCCAGCACGGCGTAGCGCCAGATGTCGGGATTGAGCTGCGGCACGCGCACTCCCACCAAGCCGTCGCGCCTGTAGCGGTCGGTGAACGCGTCGGAGAACACGCGGTTCAGCACGGCGATGTCCTGCGTGGTCGCCACGCGCGGTCCCTCGAGCAGTCGCTCAGGCCGCCACATTGGCGTCCGGCAGCGGTCCCTGGTCATCGACCACGGCCGCGGCCCCGCGTTTCTCATCCAGTTCCACTCGCAGCACTCGATCCACTCCGTCCCTCACCGAGTCAATGTGCGTGATGAGCACGACCTGGGGGAAGCGGTCGGCCAGCCCGCGCAGGAGCTGCACCACATTTTCGCGCCGGTGCTCGTCGAGGCTGCCGAAGATCTCGTCTAGCACCAGCAGCGAGAGCGGCTGCCCCGCGCGGTCGGCCACCATCTGGCTGATGGCGAGCCGCAGCACCAAGTGGGTGAGGTCCTCCTCGCCGCCCGAGATGACCGGCTTCGCCGTGCCGTCCTCGACCACCAGAAGGTCGTAGTTCTCGTCCAGCTCCAGCTCGTCGTAGCGGCCATCGGTGAGGTCGGCAAGGAACTCCGATGCGCGCTCCGAAAGCTCGGGCCGCATCGCGGCATTGAGCTCGAGCCTGAGATCGTGCAGCGCCCGGTCCAGCTCGTCGTGCAGCGCCAGGGCGGCCTTGGTCTCGGTCAGCCGCTGCGCCCGTTCCTCCCGCTCGCGCAGCCGCTGCTGCGCCGCTTCGAGCGCGGCCTTCGCTGCCTTGAGATCCCCCCTCACGGACGCGAGGTGCACGTCCGCGTCGCGTACCCCCGCCTCGGCAGCCTCGTAGCGCTCCCGCGCCGCGCCGTACGCCTCTTCGTTGAAGCCGAGATCCGCGATCGCCCCCTCGAGTGACTTGACCCGCGCCTCCCGCTCCGAGAGCGTGCGCTCGGCCGTCTCGGCCTCGCCCACGAGAGTTTCGGCACGGGCGGCCTTGACCTGGTGCTCGGTGGCCTGCTTGACAGTGGGCTCCAGCTCGCGCAGCCGCTCACGCACCTTGTCGTGCCGGTCCGCGTCGTACCGATCCGGCAGCTCCGCGAGCTCACGCTCCAGCTCCACCTGGCGCTCCGCCAAGCGCAGTCGCTCCTTGTCTATCTCCTGCTGCTCCCCGACCCGGTCCTCGCACCGCGCCACCTCCTGCACAGCCTGCTCCACACGCTCGGTGGCGGCCGCAAAGCGCTTCTCGGCATCCTGCACCTCAGGCGGCGACTTCTCGAGCTGCTCCATGCGGCTGCGGAAGAACTTCCCCTTCACCTCGATCTCCTCGAGCTGCCGGTCGATGGTGCCGAGCACCTCCTGATACACCTCTCCCAGCGGACGTTTGCAGATCGGGCATTCTCCGTCGGCGCCCGCGTCGAGCACCGTGTGCTTATGCTTGTGATGGTCCTTGTACTGGTCCCGCAGGCTGAGCGTCTTCGTCTCTGCGTCCTGCTTGTCACGCACCCATGCCGTGCGCGCACGCTCCTCCGCCGCCTCGGCCTCCCCCAACTCGCGGCGCGCTTCCTCCAGGGCGGTCTGCGCGGCCTGCAGCGTGGCGCTCACGTCGCCCATCTTGGCGAGCCGCTCGCCCACGCGGCCGCTCTGCTCTTTCACCTCGCTCACCTGCCCGGCAAGCGCCCTGCGCTGCCCGGCACTGCGCGCTTCGTGCTCCAGCTGCTCCAGCTCCACGCGCAGCGGCTCCACTTCGGCAAGCACGGGTGCCAGCTCCTCCACCTTGGCACGCGCGGCCAGCGCCTCAGCCAGCTCCCGGTCAAGGCGCTCGAACTCACGGCGCGCCTCGTTCACGTCCCGCTCGGCGACACGCCGCTCGCCGTCCAGCGCCAGCGCCGACTCGCGCAGCTCCACCATGCGGGTCCAGGCAGGACCCTCCGACTCGAGCAGGGTCTTGGCCTCCACCTGCCGCAGCGCGGCCGCGTCCACCGCGCCCTGAGCCTCGCCGGCACGGCCCGCCGCCTGCTCACGCTCGGATTCCAGCACTGCGGCATCGGCCAGCCCGCGCTCCAGCCCCTGCAGCTCGCCCCGCAGCCCGGAGCGCACCTCGCGCACCCTGTCCTGCGCCAGCTTGAGCTTCTCGTAGCCCAGCACGCGTGACAGGAAGCGCGCGCGGTCGGTGGGCCCCATGGCCGCCATCACCGCGAGCTCTTTCTGACCGGTGAAGTACGTGTTGAAGAACTCGTCGCGCGTCATTCCCAGCAGGCGCTCAACGCGCGCACTGACTTCCTGCTGACTGTTGGCGATGGGCGCCGCCGCACGGTCCTGGTACAGCTCCGCCTTGTACAGTCCGCGCACCACACGGAACTCGTGGGCGCCGAGCGAGAATTCCACCTCGGCCATCACCGACGAGCGGGCGGGCGCACGGTTCCAGCGAATGGTGTCGCGGCTGCCGCGCGCGGCAGGGTTGCCGTAGAACGCCCAGGCGATGGCCTCGAGCAGAGTCGTCTTGCCGGAGCCGTTGGGTCCGATGATCGCGGTGAGGCCGGGACCGAAGACGATCTCGGTGTCGGCGTGCTGCCGGAAGTTGAGGAGCTTCAGCCGGTGTAGCTGCATCTACTCCTCGAGCGGTGCGCGCTCCACCTCGTCCATGTAGCGCTCACCCAGCGCCACGAGGAGCTTGCGGCTCACCTCGGCATCGATCGGACGGCGGTTGAGGTACTCGGTGAGCACGTCACCCAGCGTCTGGCGCTGGCCCGGCGCTCCCACGGCAACTTCGCGCTTGGGCCGGGGCCGCCGCAGGTCGAGGTTGTAGTGCAGCGCGCGCGCCTTGAAGTCGCGCACCATCGCGTGGTCCAGGTCGCGCGCCACCGGCCGCGGGACGTCGAACACCACCTGGCGCACCACCTGATCCTCGATGCCGCCGTCCACCGCGGCGACCTGCTCTCCGATGGTGTCGTCTATCTCCGCGGCTCCGAGTCCGGCGGCGTGGATCGGTGCGAGGTCGACCAGGCGCCGGGTCAGCTCAATCGGACGGAATTCGACCCGCACACCCTCGCCCAGCTCCACCAGCAGCCAGCCCTTCCGTCCCTCCCTACCCTCGCGCGCCTCGTCCTTGAGCTCGCCCCACGGGTTGGTGCTCACGTATTCCAGCGCGCCCGAGTACCACGCGTTCTCGCGCACCTGGTGCGCCACGTGGTAGTGCCCCAGCGCCACGTAGTCCCAGCGCTCCGCGTTGAGGTCGCCGGGCTCGAGCAGGGCGCCGCCGTACTCCACTGCTCCCGCGTCGCGCGGCAGCACGCCCGCCACCTCGCCGTGGGTCACCGCCACCTGATAGGTGACTCCGCCCGGCGGCGCGAGTGAAGGACGCTGCGGCCCGAACCACGCCATGTGCGGCACGCAGGTGACGCTCAGGTCGAGCTCTTCGAACATCAGGTCGCGCGGCTCCTCGGACACCACGTGCACACCGCCCACCGCCTCGAACAGCTTGAGGATCGTGCCCGTCTCCACCGAGCGTGGCGTGTCGTGGTTGCCCGCCACGATCACGATGGGCGCGCGCGGCAGCGCCAGCCGCAGCCGGCGGAACTGGTTGAACGAGTGCAGAATGGCCGGGTTGGTTGGGCGCACCGAGTTGAACAGGTCGCCGGCTATCAGGACGGCGTCGGGCTCGGCTGCGATGATGCCGTCGATTGCCTGCCCGAACGCGCGGGCCACGTCGGCTTCGCGCTGGTTGATCCCCTGCGGCGTCAGACGGTGGTACTGGCGGAACCCAAGATGGACGTCGGCGAGGTGGGCGAGCTTCACTAGGGGACCACGGACTGACGGATTGTGGTCTCCAGCGTCACGCGGCCGGCCGCCTCGTTCGCTCCCGGCTGCACCACGCCGAACTGCACCCGGCTGCGAGTCGCCGCCGACACCACGCTGCGCCAGCCGGTGGACCAGACGAGGGTGCCGCGCAGCGCGCCCCCGAACTCAGCGCGGCGGCCGTCGTTTGCAGTGACGCGCTGCGGCGGGTAGGTGCCGGTGAAGGCCAGGTACGCCAGCGTATCGTTGGCGCGAGCACGTACGCTGTCGACCGTGAACGCGGCGCGCACCCGCAGCGTGCGCGGCAGCAGTCCCGTCGGCTCGCCTCCCACGACGTCGCCGAGCGGGAATTCGAGCTCGGCGTTCCAATGGTCGCCCGTCTCCACCCATCCGGCCGGCAGCACAAGCCCCGGCACGCCCGTGAGCAGATGCACCAACAGTCCGGCCGAGGGATGCTGGCCGCCGCCCGTGATTTCGAGCAGTCGCATATGCGTGTCCATGCGGGCCTGGATCCAGCGTGACTCCGGGTCGGGCACTGCTACCTCACGCCACGGCCCGGCGGCCGCCCGTCCGCGGAAGCGCAGCGAGTCGTATGTCAGGTGCACAGTCTGTGCCTGGTCGGGGCCGGGCAGCGACACCTGGCGCATGCCGCCCAGGTCGGCCACTTCCCGATGCTGCTCGGCCGGCTGGCCGGTGGAGTCGACCCCGCTCAGCGTAAGCAGCGTGTGGGTCTGGAAGACGCGGTGCACGGTCAGGCCCTTGATGGGCCTGAACGCCAGCCGCAGGCTGTCTTGGGCGGCGAGTGCCGCGGGCAGCGCGAGCAGCGCGAGCAGGGCGAGGCCGCCGGCTGCCGCGCGCCGCACTACGGTCGCACCTGGAACGAGGTCGAGCGGTCCATCTCCATCGTCATGGCGACGTCACCCGGCTCCATGGGGTCGTGCTCCACGGTCTGTGTGGTGCGTGTGCGCACCGCTCCCGACACGAAGGCGTTCCAGCCGGTGGACCAGATGAGGCTGCCCCCGAACGCTCCGGTCACGCTCACCATGATGTAGACCTCTTCCGTGGAGGCGTCCACTTCGGTGGGCACGAACTGGCCGCGCACCGTGATGAACGCGAGCGTGTCGACGTCGCGCGGCAGCAGGCTGTCCAGCGTGAGGGTGGAGCGCACCACGATCTCCGGCTCGGTCTGGAAGTACGGCAGCATCGGCGTCGCGCTGCCGAAGCCGAGCGGCCGGTCCAGCTGCAGCACGATGTCCGACGTCACGGTGTCACCCACCGTCATCGGCTCCTCCGGCAGCGCGAACTCGAGGCCCGAGAGGAACGCGCGCATCTGCTGTTCCTCTGCGAGCGAGAGCGTGTCGCCCCGTGTGCGCCTGGCGTCGAGCACGCGCGAGCGGTCGTCCACGGTGATCTGGGCCGTCATGGTCCTGGTCTTGAGCTCGGGAATGTCGCGCCAGGCACCCCCGGTCGCGCGCGTGCGCGCACGGGTGGAGTCGTGCGTCACGTCCACGACGAAGCGGGTGAACTGTGCCTCGCGCACGTTCGTCGTGAGGCTGGTGACGGTGCGCGTCTCGACCATGATGCTGTCGAGCGCCGGCACGCCCGGAGCGCCTTCCCGCAGCGTGTTGGTCGAGATGGTCCGCCACAGGGTCTGCATCCGTGTCCGCGGCTGCGGCCGGTACCGCAGCAGGATCGCCTCCTGTGCCTGCACCGGCTGCGGCACGCCGGCCGCGAGGCATGCTGCCGCAATGCCCAGCCAAATCGTCTTACGTCGCATACGGATCCTCCACCGATCGCAGTGGTGTCGTCGCATCCGGTCCCCGCCCTGCCGCCTGTCGCCGCACCGCGGGTCCAAGGCTGGCGTTGAAGTAACCCGCCACGTCCTCGGGCCGCGTGCGCTTAGTAGCCAGCAGCGCGCGTCTCACGTCCTCTTCCCGCCTGCCCGCTATCGCATCGCGGATCACAGATGGCGCAATGCGCCTATCCAGTGCCGTGAGCTGCCGCACGACAGCGTCCTCGAACGGCACGTCGGCCGCCGGGGGATACTGCTTCACCCCTGCCGGCCCCGCCAGCACCGCCGGGCGCGGGAACCGCACAAACACGGGTTGCGTGAAGTGCGGGTGCCGCAGCATCAGCTCGCCCTTGGGCAGCGTGGCCAGCTTGATCTTCGTGGCGGGGGAGAGCACCTGATAGCCGGGCGTTGCCAGCTCGTCCATGTCCATCCGCCCGAAGACCGTCGTGCCCGCATTGCCTACCACCCGCCGGTGCACCTGTGAGCGGAACTGCTGAGCTGCGAACAGCACCAACCCGAGATAGCGCCCCCGCTCCGAGATGTCCAGCAGCATCTTGCGCACGTAGGTGTCGGGACCGTCCGCCGGGGCGTACTTGTTCAGCTCATCCACGAACACGATCACCTGGTCCACTCCCAGGTCGCCCCGCTCGAGGTGCTCCCGCAGCTTGGTCACCACACGCGTGAACACCAGGTCCTGGCCCAGCTGGTCCATGCCCGACACGTCGAGCACGTACATCGCGCGGTCCTCGAAGCACCCGAACGGCAGGTCGCTCACCGACCCGTCGTCGGTCACGAGCCCCTTGCACCGCGTCGAGATGTTTATGAGCCGGTTGCGCACTTTGCGGATCGTGGCGATGTGGTGCGTGCGCCACGAGTCGGACCGGCCGGCCGCCTCGAGCCCGTCGAAGATCGCGCGGAACAGCTGGTCCAGGTCGCCGAAGCTGCGCACCCGGTGCGCGCCGCCCCAGTCGTCGCGGAACTCCTTTTCGACCACGCGGTCCGCCAGAAAGTCGAGGAACGCGTCGGCCTTGGCGTCGATGTCGTCGCGGTTGAGTAGCACCTCGTGGTAGTCGAGCACCTCCTTGAGGCCCCACACCAGCGGCTGCACGTCACCCACCAGATCCTGATGCGAGCGCAGCGTGTTGAGGTTCACGCCGTCCGCCTTGAAGGGGGCGAAGTAGTTCACCCGCTCGAACGGCTTGGGCTCGAGCCCCAGCACCTCATACAGCTCGCGGTCGGCGTCGGTGAGCTCCGCCGGACGGTCGAGGAAGCACAGGTCGGGGCCCTTCACGTTGAAGCACAACGCCGCCACGCTGCCCTTGTGGGCCGGCAACCGCTGGAAGATGCTCGACAGCAGGAACTCCACCGCGCTGGTCTTGGTGGCCAGCCCCGACACGCCGCTGATGTTGCAGTGGGCCGACTCGGGGCCGAGCAGGAAATTGGCGTCGAGCGCCACCGGCGCGGTTAGCCCGCCCGCGCGGTACACGCCCACCGGAATGCCCGTGGGCTGCTC
This sequence comes from Gemmatimonadota bacterium, assembly GCA_039586895.1. Classification (GTDB taxonomy): domain Bacteria; phylum Gemmatimonadota; class Gemmatimonadetes; order Gemmatimonadales; family GWC2-71-9; genus WVYX01. The sequence goes on from JBDHJM010000042.1 coordinate 8,793, forward strand.
ACCTCTCAGGAAGGCGTCCATGCGCAGCGCGACCTCGACGTCCTCCTCGGTGGCGAGCCGCACGTCGGCCAGCGGTACGGGTTGCACCGGCTCCTCCGGCTCGTGGCGCAGCACCGCGGCGGTCCACAGCCTGATCTCGGTGCGCCGCGTGGGTGCACGCTCGCCGGTGGGGTCTCCCTCGGCGGCGACCACCTCGTGCAGCGGCGTGGCCAGATCCGAGTAGGCGCGCCCGTCCACCACGACCGCATACACCGCGCGGCCGCTCTCGGCGTCCACCCGCACGATGGCGCCGATGCCGATCGCGGTGTCGGTAGCGGTCCAGAAATGGAACTGGTGGGGACCGGCCGGCAGGGCTTCCGTGGCCACGACGCGGCCGATCTTGCCCCCGTCTCCGTTTCCCAGTCGGATCACTGCCAGCCTCCTGCCTGCGCGCGCAGGTACGTCTCGACCTGCCGTATCGGGTAGATCAACCGGTCCCAGCGGCCGTCCGGGGCACTCAGCGGCGCCCGCTCGGCCAGGAGCCAGCGGCTCACGGCGGTCGCTTCGGAGACCGCCCGCTCATCGGGTGGACGCTCGATGCGCACCAGCCCGTGCAGCAGGTCCTGCTGGTCCCAGGGCCATAACCGAAGATACCACGAAAACACGGCTGGGCGCCCCCCAGTGGACGGCTGGAACACCGAGGTGCGGTGCCCTACAGGCAGCGTGAGGGCCAGCTCCAGGCCGGCGCCCTCCAGGAACTGGGTCTCGTGGCTCTTCACGAGCCCCAGCACCGGGGGCACGGACTCCAGGGCCGGCCCCAGCCCGGCCAGGCCGCCGTCCACCACCAGCCATCCCTCGGGCTTGGCGGCCAGGCACGCTGCGGCCACCTCCGCCTCCAGAGCCTCGCGGCGGCGTTCCACCTCTCGGGCCGCCAGCTGCACGTCCACTATGGGGTGCGAGCGCTCGGGGGCTTCGCAGTCCACCACCGGCAGACCGGCCGCCTCGACGGCATCGCGCTGGGCGGCCGAGAGCCGCTCGCGGGCCACCACCACGAACTCATCGGAGCGCTCCTCGGCGACTTTGAGGCTCGCGCCGTCGCGCCTCAGCGCGGCCGCCGCCGCATAGCCCCGCACCACGGGCACCAGCCCGAAGCGGCCCTCCACGGCGTAGCGTTGGATGCCGTCCAGGAATGCCACGCCCTCGGGGGGAGCCTCGGGGCCTCCCACGTCGACGGCGCTGATGCGCTCGCCCTCCACGACGCGGGCCGAGCCGAACGGGGTGGTGACCGGGGGCGCCACGTGGGTGAGCGGTGCGCCCGCACCCACGGTGCCCCCCGCTGCGCGCAGGGAGTCGGTGAGACGGTGCTTGGGTGAGCCGCTCAGGCGGACTCCTGCCGGCGGGGCGGTGGGCAGCGGCCCGGCGGCGTGTTCGGGCTCACGGCGAGAGCGGTTCCTCCTTCCAGACCCAGCGTCCTGCGACCATCGTGCCCAGCACCCGGACGTCCTTGATCGCGGCGGGCTCGATCTCGAACAGGTCGGACGAGAGCACGGCCAGGTCGGCGGCCATCTCTGGCGCGAGGCGGCCCTTTCAGTCCTCGGCGAACTCGGCCCACGCGGCGTTCACCGTGTCGGCCTCGAGCGCCTCCTCCATCGTGATCCGCTCGGCCGGGTACCACGAGGCGTTTGTGCCGGGCCAGTCCGAGCCGAACACCAGCAGCGCGCCGCCCTCCATGAGGGAGCGGAATGCGTAGGCACCGCTGGAGCGCTCGCCGATGCGGTCCTTCATCCACCGCATGTCGTCGATGGCGTGGTACGGCTGCGCGGCGCTCCATGTGTCACCGGGTGCCCTCCTCCGCGGGGAACGGTGGCAGCGACAGCAGCCAGAACCCCGCCAGCTCCCCTTCGTCGTCCAGCTCGATCAGCAGATGGTCGGCCAGCTGCGTGTGCTCGCCCACCTTCTTCATGCCCACTCGCAGGTGGACCACCGACTCGTCGGCGTTGCGCTCTACCGAGAGCGGCACGTCGGCCTCGATCACCGCCACTCCGGGCTGCGATGGTCGGGCGGGCACGACGTAGCGGCCCTGGGCCGACACTTCTGGCACCTCCAGCCCCTGGACCGTCTTCGTCTCGGGCCACACCACGACCTCGAGCGCGCGCATGACGCCTCCCTGGAAGTCCAGGGTGACGACGGAGCCCTTGCGGTCCTCCAACTCCACTGAGCCCGTGAGCCCGCGCGTGCCCTCGAGTCCCTCCAGCGTGCCCGAGAGGATCTCCGTCTCGGCGTCCCACTGGAAGTTCACCGTCGGAAGGCCACCGTCGAGCGGCTCGACCCTCGCTCCTAGTCCAAAGGTCCCCTTCACTCTTGCCCCTTCCTGGTAAGCGACCGTACGAATGTCTCGATGCGCCTCAGTGCCTGGCGCAGGTTCTTGTCGGACGCGGCGAACGAGAGCCGCACCCAGCGCCGGTCTCCGAACGCTTCGCCGGGCACCAGTGCCACCCCACCCTCTTCCAGCAGGCGCCGGCAGAACGCCGTGGCTCCGTCCAGCTCCCCGTCGAACAACCCATCCACTCGGAAGAAGAAATAAAATGCACCGAGCGGCTCCACGAACTCCATGCCGGGCAGCCGGTCGCGGAAGTGCGACACCACGAAGTCGCGGCGGCGGCGGAATGCCTCGACCATGCGGGCCACGTCGGCCTCGCAGCGCTCGTCGGCCAGCGCGGCCGCGGATGCCCATTGCGCCGGCTGTGACGCTCCGGTGGTGACGTGGGTCTGCAGGCCCGCCATGGCTTTCGTCAGCGCGGGCGGCGCGATCGACAGTCCCACGCGCCAGCCAGTCATTGCGTGCGATTTCCCCACGCCGGTCACGACCACCACCCGCTCCAACAGCTCGTCGGGCAAGTCGTGCACCGACGGCGCCGGTCCCGACCCGAAGTGAATGCGCCGGTACATCTCGTCCGAGATCACCCACAGCTCGCGCTCGCGGGCCCACTCGAGAAGGGCCTTGAGCTCTGCACGGGTGTACACCGCGCCGGTCGGATTCACCGGCGTGCACAGGATGAGCCCCGCGGCGCGCGCGTCGGCCGCCTTCTCCAGGTCGTCCGCACTCACCTTGAGGCTCCACTGCGGGTCGCCGGGCACCAGCGTCGGGGTGGCGCGGGCCAGGTGAACCAGCTGCGGATATGACACCCAGGCGGGAGCAGGGATCAGCACCTGATCGCCCGATCCGAACAGCGCGAAGCAGGCGTTGAATATCGCCTGCCTGGCGCCGTTGGAGACCAGGATGTTGTCGGCGTTGATGGGCCGTCCGCCCGAGAGCAGCGAGAGGTGGCGTGCCGCTGCAGCCCGCAGCTCCAGGATGCCTGCGTTGGGCGGATAGTGCGTCTTGCCCTGCTGGATCGCCTTGACGCCCGCCTCCGACGGTATACGCGGCGTCTCGAAGTCCGGCTCGCCCACCGACAGGTCGATCACGTCCTCGCCCGCTGCCTGGCGGCGCAGTGCCTCCTGCTTGATAGCGACCGTGGCCGACGGCTCGAGCTTCGCGATGTTCTTGGAGCGCTTGAAGGTCATCGGTCCGTCACTCCGTGGCGCGCCAGTACCTCGAGCGTCTCGTCGAGCGGCAGCGCCTCCACCGTCCCGCGATGCCCGCTCACAGTGGTGGCGAGAAACAGCGAATTGTAGATGGCCTCCTCCGTTGCCTCGATTACCGCCTGGAACAGCGGGCTCATGCGGTCGTTGGGAACGGGCCCCGCAGCGGCAAGGTCCGCCACCCGCACCGTGCTGAACGCTATCACGTAGTCGCCCGATCCGTTGGTCATCGAGCTTCCGGTGCGTGCCATGCCGGCCAGGGCACGCCGGGCCAGGCGCTCCAGGTTGCGGTGCACCAGGGGAGCGTCGGTCGCGACCACTATCATGATGGAACCGTCGCCGCGGTCAGGTAGAATGCCCGTCTCCCCGGCGCCCTGCTCGGCCTCGAGCAGGCCCCTGAGATAGTAGCGACCCAGCTCCTGACCCACGGGAGCCCCGGCTATCTGCAGCACGCCTCCGTAGTTGGTCTGCACCAGCACGCCCACCGTCCAGCCGCCGACTCTCTGCGGCAGCCTCCGGCTGGCGCTGCCGATCCCGCCCTTCCAGCCGAACGCGACGGTGCCGCGGCCCGCGCCAACGCTGCCCTGCTCCAACGGGCCGCCGGACGCCTGCTCGATGGCGCGCACCACGTCCGCCTCGGCGATCGGCCTGGCACGGATGTCGTTCAGGTAGCCGTCGTTGGTCTCGCCCACGACCGGGTTCGCCGAGCGCACCTGTTCGTTGCCCGGCAGGCCAAGCAGGTATGTCAGCACGGCGTCGGCCGCCCGCGGCACGCACAGCGTGCAGGTGAGCACCACGGGGCTCTCGATCTCGCCCAGCTCCTGCACCTGGGTCATCCCGGCGAGCTTGCCGAACCCGTTGCCCACGACAATGGCGCCGGGGACCTTCTCCCGGAACGGGTTGCCACCGTGCGGCAGCACCGCTGTCACACCGGTGTTTATCGAGTCGCCGATCGTGAGCGTCACCTGTCCCACCCGCACCCCGGCCACGTCGGTGATGGCGTTGAGCGGTCCGGGCGGCAGCACGCCGACCACGACGCCCAGCTCGCGCGCGGGGCGGCGCACCTGCGCCGCAATCGGCGCAGCCAGCACAGTACTGAGCGCCGCCAAGAGCAGCAGCGCCGGGACACCCTGGCGTGCAGTCCTCATGGCGCCAAGCTCGGTACGGCGGCTCGGGCTGTCAACGCGCATCGGCCTCCTCGTACACCTCGCGCTTCCAGCGGTACGGCAGGTCCAGCACTCCCCCGGCCTCCTCGATCCGGTCCACCGCTCCGAGCGCGTCGCGCAGGATGGTGCGCTGCTGCGCTGCCTGGCCCGGCTCCCCGAACACCTGACCCAGCCGGAACTTCACGACCACGTTGCGGGGTCCCGGCGTCTGCTCGGTCATCTGCCGCACGACGCTGAGAGTCACCGTGGGAGTCCCCAGAGACTCGATCTTGCGAGCGACCAGTCCGACCGACCGGTGGCACGAGGTTCATCCCGGCACCGCCAGCACCAAGTCCACCTCATCCTCGCGGAACACGTCGGCGATCTGGGCTGCGGTGTCCCGGTTGAGCCTGGTCCACTGCGCGCCGTACAGGTGACCCATCATGCCGACATGGCGTGGTGCAACTCCGCCGATCTCGCCGCGCGCCGCAAGGTCCCCGAGGCGCTCCACCGGGTAGATCAGGTTGAGATCCCGGTCTGCCGCGCGATGGTCGTAGTAGTCGTGGGTTATGGTGAGGTCGGCGGGCAGCGCGTCTGCCGGCAGCACCCGGAACGACGAGTCACCCTCGGAGTCGTCCATGTCGAACGGCTGCTGGCTCTCGAGGTGGACTCCGGCAGCGGTCACCACTCCGATTCGGGCTTGGTTCAGCGGCCGCGCCAGAGGCACCAGCGGCGGCAGCGGTATCTCCACCTCTTTCGTGCCGGCGACGCGCGCGTAGAGCGCGTTGATCCAGTGCAAGCGTGTGTAGACGGCTGACTGCAGCCGGTTCCACCAGCGGGCCATCGGCGTCACCTGCGCTTCGGAGGGGTGGGCCCGGCCCGTACCCCAGCGGGCACGGTCCGGTTGCGGCGTGCTCCCGTGCAAGGTACTATCGCCTCTCAGCCGGAACCACTCTCGTTTCTTTGACAACCGAGGGATCCCGTGTCTTGGACGTTCGCACCGGTTTTTGATGCCGGGCATCGGACCGCATTGAGCAGTGGAAAGAACCTGGTGTACGTCTGCCCGCCCGCGGGGTGGACGTTGCTGCCTCTGTTGGACCAGCTGGAGCCCGCTCCTGCCGGGGTGGGGACACTGCTGCTCGTGCCCGAAGCATCGGAGGCCATCGAGCTGGCAGCCTTGCTCGCAACGCGCGAGCAGCTGCGGCCGGTCCACACCGCCAGCGGCTTGGCGCGCACTGCGCGCCTCCTCAAGGCCGACGCCGTCCGGACACTCCTCGCCACCCCCGCAGACGCGCTGCAGCTTGCCTCCCGCTCCGCACTGAAGCTCGCTTCGGTACCGCGGGTGGCGGTGCTGTGGCCCGAGCTGCACCTCGAGCTCGGCGCCGTTCAGCCGATCGACACGATCCTGGGCGAGTGCCAGGGCGCCCAGCGCATCTTCTGCACCGGCGACGACTCCGCGCTGGAAGACCTTCTCGAGCGCCACGCGCGCCGCGCGCCGATTGCGGCCGCGGCCCGCTGCCCCGAGACCCCGGTCGGCCGGGTGCGGTGCGCGGTCGTGGACCGGCAGCGCCTCGCCCTGGCGGTGCGTGCAGCGCTCGACGGGCTCAATCCGGAGACGGCTCTGCTGTGGGACCCCACACCGCTGGCCGCGGGGCGGTGGAGCGAGTTCGCGGCCGACCCCACGCTCAGAATCGGCGCCGACCCGGGAGAGGATCGCGTGGACCTGGCGCTGTGCGTTGAGCTGCCCTCGGCCGACGCGCTTGCCGCGCTGTCCGAGGTGGCGCGCGACGTCGTCGTGTTCGCCCGCGCCACGCAGGTCGCCTACCTGCGGCGCCTGGTGGAGCACGTTTCACTGCTCAGGCTCCCCACCGAAGCCGACCGTGCCCGCGACCGCACGGCCCAGCTGCGCAGCATGCTCCGTGACAGGCTCGAGACCGAGGACCACACCGCCGACCTCGTAGCCCTGGCCCCTCTGCTGGACGAGTACGACGCGGCGCTGGTCGCTGCGGCGGCACTGCGCGTGCGCGGGCCCGGCGCGCCGCCCGCAGACGCGGCGGACGCCATACCCACCTGGGTGCATATCCACATCAATGTGGGTAAGCGCGACCGGGTGCGCACCGGAGACGTGGTGGGAGCGCTGCTCAACGCGGTGGGACTGCCCAAGGACCACATCGGACGCGTGGACGTGCGCGAGAACTTCTCGCTGATCGAAGTGCGGGCTGAGGTGGCGGAGCGGACTCTGCGCGGACTGGAGGGAACGGCGCTGCGGGGACGGACCGTGGCGGCCCGCGTGGACCGGCGCTAGGCGCGCCGGCGGCGATCAGCCGGAGACCGGAGCCGGCCGCCGGCTGATCGCTGCACCATCGGGCTCAGGCGTTTACGGCGTCCTTGAAGCCCTGTCCTGCCTTGAATGCCGGCACGGTGGCCGCGGCGATCTGGATGGTGCCCCCGGTGCGGGGGTCGCGCCCCGTCCGGGCCGCGCGCTTGCGCGCCACGAACGAGCCAAAGCCTGTGATCTGAACCTTCCCACCGGACCGCAGCTCCTTCACGATGAGGCCGTCGTCGCCGAACAGCGACTGCACCGCCCGCTCGGCGTCGGCCTTCGAGAGACCCGTGCTTGATGAGAGGGCCTCGATCAGCTCAGTCTTGTTCACCCGTGTCCTCCGTGACATAGGTTAGATGGACGCTCGACGCGCCGTCTGGATAGGGCGCGCCACCGGTTCTAAGTAAGGAGTATCGGCCTTCCTTGGCAAGCGGTTGCCGCCGCCGGACGGCCGTTCCCGGATCACCGTTTCCGCGAAAAGGGCTGCGGCATGGAGCACAGCACTCGCGCCGGGTGGATCGAAGTCATTACGGGCGTGATGTTTAGCGGCAAGAGCGAGGAGCTCATCCGCCGTGTGCGTCGCGCCTGTATCGCCCGCAAGCGTGTGCAGGTCTTCAAGTCCCACATGGACGACCGCTACGGCGTCTACTCCGTCACCACACACGACGGAATGTCGGTCGAGGCCCACCCGGTGGACTCCGCGGGAGAGGTGATGCTCCAGCTCCGGCCCGAAACGGAGGTGGTCGCGATCGACGAGGCGCAGTTCCTGGACCACGCCATCGTCGAGGCCAGCGCCGCCCTGGCGTCACGTGGCGTGCGCGTGATCGTCGCGGGCACCGAAACCGACTTCCGCGGCGTGCCGTTCGGGCCCATGCCGCACATGCTGGCCGTGGCCGAGCTGGTGGACAAGCTGCACGCGATTTGCGTGCGCTGCGGCAACCCCGCCACGCGCAACCAGCGGCTCATCGACGGGGCTCCGGCGCCGTGGGAGTCGCCCACGATCATGGTGGGCGGGAGCGAGACCTACGAAGCGCGCTGCCGGCACTGCCACGAGGTACCGAAGATAGATGAAGACCAGACCTCACTGCTGTAGCGGCCGGCCGTGCTGAACGTCGGGCTCACCGGGAACATCGGGGCCGGCAAGTCCACCGTGGCCCGGCTGTTCGCGGGCTGGGGCGCGCTGGTCATTGACGCCGACTCGATCACCCGCGAGGTGCAGCAGCCGGGCAGCCCGGCTCTCGCAGCCATCGCCGAGCGCTTCGGAGCCGACGTGCTGGGACCCGACGGATCCCTCGACCGCGCCGTCCTGCGCGAGCGGGCAATGCGTGACCAGACCGCGCTGGCCGATCTCGAAGCGATCGTGCACCCTGCCGTACAACGGCGGCGCGCGGAGCTCATGCAGCAGGCCGCCGCACGCGGAGCCCGCCTGGTTGTGAACGACATCCCCCTGCTGTTCGAAGTGCTCGATCCGGCCGACTTCGACCTCGTGGTCCTTGTGGACGCGCCCCCCGAGCTGCGGCGCGAGCGCATCATGGCCGAGCGCGGCCTGCCGCCAGGGGAGGCCGACAGCATGATCGCAGCCCAAATGCCATCGAGCGAGAAGCGCGCCAGGAGCGGCGTGGTGATCGACAACGCCGGGTCGCTGAAGGAGCTGGAGGCGGCGGCCTGGGCTGCGTGGTGCGGCATCCTGGAGCGGGCCGGCCTGCGCGCCGACGATCCCCGGAACCCTCCCGGAGCGGGGTGAGCCCGGGGCGTTGACACGGTGAGGCCGCTCGAATAACCTACGCCTCGCAACCATCCCCAGAGCGAACGTTCATGTCCGATATTCCAGAGAACCTGCATTACACAGAAGAGCACGAGTACGTGAAGCCGGTCGACGACGCCACGGTCACCGTCGGCATCACGGACTACGCGCAAGGCGAGCTGGGCGACGTGGTTTACGTCGATCTGCCCGAAGTCGGCTCCAAGTTTGCCCCGATGGATGTCTTCGGGACGATCGAGGCCGTGAAGGCGGTCTCGGAGCTGTTTTCTCCGGTGGCGGGAGAGGTCGTGGAAATCAACCAGGCCATCGAGGGCGACCCGGGCATCGTGAACCGCGATCCATACGGCGAGGGCTGGATGATCAAGCTCCAGCTGGAGGGCGCAAACGCCCTGTCCTCGCTGATGTCCCCGGCGGACTACGCGCAGCACATTGGGGAATAGGCGCCGGACGGGAGATCCCACTACGCGACCGGCATGACGAAACGCCCTGGGACCTCCCGGGGCGTTTGCACGCATAGGGCAGTAATCAAATGACCGACAACAATGCGACCACACTGAGCGCCGACCACTTCGCTTGGCGCCACCTCGGTCCCAGGCCCGGCGACATCGACTCCATGTTGGGCACGCTGGGCTACGACTCGCTCGACGCGTTGGTGGACGCAGCTGTGCCGGAGGAGATCCGCCTGGAGCGGCCGCTCGATCTGCCTGCCGGAGTGAGCGAGCTCGAGGTGCTGCGCGCACTGCGAACCATCGCTGACAAGAACGAGGTGTACCGCTCCTACATCGGCATGGGCTACGCCGACACCGTGGTCCCGCCGGTCATTCAGCGCAACGTCCTGGAGAACCCCGGCTGGTACACGGCCTACACGCCGTACCAGGCGGAGATCTCGCAGGGTCGGCTGGAGGCACTGCTCAACTACCAGACGATGGTCGCCGACCTCACCGGCTTCGATATCGCGAACGCGTCGCTGCTGGACGAAGGAACGGCCGCCGCCGAGGCAATGGCGATGTGCCTCGCCATATCCAGGAGCAAGGAGCCGCCGGTGTTCCTCGTGGACGCCGGATGCCACCCGCAGACCGCGGCCGTGGTGGAGACCCGGGCGGAAGCGCGCGGAATCGAGGTGCGTGTGGGGGAGCCGGATGAGTTCTCCTACGGACCCGGCGTAATCGGCGTGCTGCTGCAGTACCCGGCCAGCGACGGTCAGGTGCGCGACTACAGACAGGTGATCGAGCGCGCGCAGGAGGCCGGCGCGCTGGTCACGGTGGCCGCCGACCTGCTCTCCCTCGCTCTGCTCACTCCGCCTGCCGAGCTCGGCGCCGACATGGCGGTCGGCAACACGCAGCGGTTCGGTGTGCCCCTGGGATACGGCGGGCCACACGCTGCGTACTTCGCCACCAAGGACGCCCACAGGCGGCACGTGCCCGGCCGGATCATCGGCGTGACCCAAGACTCGAAGGGCCGGCCCGCACTGCGCATGGCGGTGCAGACCCGCGAGCAGCACATCCGGCGCGAGAAGGCGACCAGCAACATCTGCACCGCACAGGTGCTCCTCGCCGTGATGGCCGGCATGTACGCGGTGTACCACGGGCCGGACGGCATCAAGCGCATCGCCGAGCGGGTGCACCGCTACACCGCGGCCCTGGCCGAGGCGCTGCGCGGGCTCGGATACGAGCTGGTCCACGAGGCCTTCTTCGACACGCTCGCCGTGGCGATGGACGAGAAGAAGGCTGCCAAGGTGCACGCCGCTGCTCGCAAGAGGCGCATCAACTTGCGCGAGCTGGCCGCCGACCGGGTGGGGCTCACGCTGGACGAGGCGACCACCCTCGACGAGCTGGCGACGCTGGTGGAGGTGTTCGCGCTGGGCAAGAAGACCCAGGCATCGGTCGAGGACCTCGCGGCGCACGTGGCTTCGGCGATCCCCGCGGGGCTTGAGCGCACCTCTCCGATCCTCGCGCACCAATGCTTCAACCGTTACCACTCCGAGACGGAGATGATGCGGTACCTGAAGCGACTCGAGAACCGGGACCTGGCCCTCAACTCGGCGATGATCCCGCTCGGGTCATGCACCATGAAGCTGAACGCGGCGGTCGAGATGGCCGCAGTGAGCTGGCCCGAGTTCAACGGGCTGCACCCCTTCGTGCCGCGCGAGCAGGCGGCGGGCTACACGGATCTGTTCGGGCAGCTCGAGCAATGGCTCGCCGAGATCACCGGCTTCGCCGCGATATCGCTGCAGCCGAACGCGGGGGCGCAGGGCGAGTTTGCCGGCCTCATGGTGATCCGTGCGTATCACCGGGCGCGGGGCGAGCAGCACCGCGACGTCTGCCTGATTCCCAAGTCGGCGCACGGCACCAACCCTGCGAGCGCGGTAATGGCCGGCATGAAGGTGGTGGTGGTCAAGACCGACGAGCAGGGCAACGTCGAGATGGACGACCTGCGCAGGCAGGCCGACGCCCATCGCGACAAGCTGGCCGCGCTGATGATCACGTACCCGTCCACGCACGGTGTCTTCGAGAGCACGATTCGCGAGATCTGCGGCATCGTGCACGAGAGCGGCGGGCAGGTATACATGGACGGCGCCAACATGAATGCGCTGGTCGGGATCTCACGGCCCGCCGACATAGGCGCCGACGTGCTGCACCTGAACCTGCACAAGACGTTCTGCATACCGCACGGCGGCGGCGGCCCCGGCATGGGTCCGATCGGGGTGGCAGAGCACCTGGTGCCGCACCTGCCCGACCACCCGGTGGTGCCCCTGGACGTTCCCCAGTCCTGCGGCACGATCTCGGCGGCGCCGTTCGGCAGCCCGTCGATCCTGCCGATCTCCTGGGCGTACATCGCGCTGATGGGAGCAGCCGGACTCACGGAGGCAACCAAGGTCGCGATCCTCAACGCCAACTACGTGGCGCGGCGGCTCAAGGGCCAATTCGAGCTGCTCTACGCGGGCCGCGACGGCCTCATCGCGCACGAGTGCATCCTCGACACCCGTCCCTTCAAGCAGTCGGCAGGGATCGACGTGAGCGACATTGCCACCCGCCTCATGGACTACGGGTTCCACGCTCCGACCGTGTCGTTCCCGGTGCCGGGCACGCTGATGGTCGAGCCCACCGAGAGCGAGTCCAAGGAGGAGCTGGACCGCTTCGTGGACGCCATGGCCGCCATCCGCGGCGAGATCCGGGACGTGGAGGAAGGCCGCGCCGACCCCGAGGACAACGTGCTGCACAACGCGCCACACACGCTCGAGGACGTGGCCGCCGACGAGTGGAACCACCCTTACCCGCGCGAGCTGGCCGCCTTCCCCTCATCCCAGACGCGCGAGCACAAAGTTTGGCCGGCGGTGGGGCGCGCCGACGCCGCCTACGGCGACCGCAACCTCGTGTGCACATGCCCGCCCATCGAGGAGTACGAACCGGCGGGAGCGGTGTGACGCTTCGCGCCTGGCAGCTCATCGTCGAGCCAGGCGGACGGAGCGGCGCCGAGAACATGGCTGTCGATCACTCCCTCCTGCGCGCCGCGCAGGGGGGAGCCGCTTTTTTGCGCCTGTACGGCTGGAAGCCGCCCTGCCTATCGTTCGGCCGCAACGAGCCGGCCACCACACGCTACGACGGCGATGCCATCTCCCGGCTGGGGCTCGCCACCGTGCGGCGGCCCACCGGCGGCCGCGCCGTATGGCACGAGGCCGAGGTCACCTACGCGGTGGCCGGCCCTGCGGATTTGTTCGGGTCACTCAAAGAGGCATACATTAGGATCCACGCCGTGCTGGCCGCGGCGCTGCAGGGTCTGGGCGTGCCGGCCGAGCTGGCGCAGCGGCCCAGTGGACGTGTTGCCGGCCCGGCGGGCGGCGCGTGCTTCGCGGCGCCGGTGGGAGGTGAGATCGTCGTAGCCGGGCGCAAGCTGGTGGGCAGCGCCCAGGTGCGCGAGGGCGGCGCGTTCCTGCAGCACGGCTCGATCCTGCTGGATGACGGACAGGACATGGTGGCCCGGGTGACGCACGGGCCCGCACCGCTGACGGTGGCGACTTCACTGAAGGCGGTGCTCGGACGCCCCGTGGGCTTCACGGAGGTCGCGGAGGCAGTCGCGCAGGAAGCTCGCAGCGCCTGGGAAGGGACGTGGTCCGACGGGCTGAGCGAGGCGGCGGCCGCCGAGGTCAGGAGTTTCGCGGACCCGGAGTGGATTTGGCGCAGGTAACCGGCGGTGAGGCACCACCGACCAAGAGGCCCTAGACATGAGACGACTCGCGCTGATTCTGACCTGCTCCGTACTGCTCGGGGCTGCCTGCGCCGGCGAAGCCCCCGACTGCCCGGGCGGCTGGTGCGCTACCGCAGTGGTCGTGAGCCTGGCGGAGGCCGACGTGCTCACTCCCGGCGCCACCACGTTGGACATCGGCTTCGCGATCAGCGACCTGATCTTCCTCAAGCTGGCCGACGTGGGCCTGGAGATGAACACGGTCGACCTCACCACGTTCGAGCCGGAACTCGCCAGCCACTGGGAATTCGAGGACGCGCGCACCATCGTGTTCACGCTGCACCCCGAAGCGACGTGGCAGGACGGCGAGCCGGTGACCGCACAGGACGTCGTGTTCACTTGGGAGGTGCATGTCGACACCCTGGTAGGCTCGAGCAGTGCCCCCCGGCTGAAGACGATCACCTCCGTCACCGCCCGTGACGAGCGGACGGTCGTGTTCCGCTTCACCGAGCAGTACCCCGAGATGTTCTACGACGCCGTGTACCACATGCGCATCCTGCCGCACCACCTGCTCGGTGACGTGCCGCGCGACGAGTTCGTGGCACACGAGTTCGGCCGCAATCCGGTCGGCAACGGACCGTACCGCTTCGTGCAGTGGAATGCAGGGGAGTCGATCGAGCTCGCGGCCGACTCGAACTTCTTCCTGGGACGGCCCGGGGTGCGCCGCGTCATATGGCGCTTCACGCCCGACCTCAACACTGCTTACGCTCAGTTCCTGGCGGGCGAGACCGATCTGCTGCAGATCGTCCCGTTCCAGGAGGTGGTGCGCGTCGCTCAGGAGGAGGAAGGCCTGCGCGTCATTCCCCACAGCCCTACGACGAACCTCAGCTACCTCCTGTTCAACACCCGGGATGGCGCGGACCCCGACCGCCCCCATCCTCTGTTCGGCGAGCGCGGTGTCAGAGAGGCAATCGCAATGGCGGTCGACCGTGCCGCAGCGGTGCGGGCGGTTGAGGGGGAAAACGGCATCGTCGGACGCGGGCCCGTGTCGCCCGCGATGTGGATCTGGAACGAGGAGTACGAGGAGATCCCGTTCGACACCGCCAGGGCGCGCGCCCGGCTGGCCGAGCTGGGGTGGAGCGATACCGACGGTGACGGGGTGCTCGACCGGAACGGGACGCCGCTCGCCTTCGACATCCTGCTGCCGTCCACCAGCTGGCTGCGCCGCCGCTACGCGGAGATCGTCCAGGAGCAGCTGCGCCAGGTGGGGGTAGCCGTGACGCTCGATGCCATCGACTTCGGAGCGTTCTCGGACCGGGGCCGAGCGGGCCGGTTCGACATGTTCTTCGGGGGGTACGGCGGAGACCCCAGCCCCGGCACGATGGAGGAGCTGTGGGGCACCGGCGCGGCGGTCAACTACTCGGGATACTCGAACCTCGCCGTAGACCGTTTGAT
>JBDHJM010000009.1:0-83958 GCA_039586895.1 Gemmatimonadota bacterium
GTGTTCACTACGAAAGGAAACTCTCCAGCGCCCGCGCCCGGCTCACATGGCGCAGACGCGCGAGCGCCTTCTCCTTGATCTGCCTCACGCGCTCGCGGGTGATGCCCATCATGCTGCCGATCTCCTCGAGCGTCATGGGCTCCTGACCGTCGAGCCCGAAGTAGAGGCGCAGGATCTTCGCCTCCCGCTCCTTGAGCGTGCTCAGCACTTCCTCGATCGAGTCGGTGAGCGCGCGCTCGAAGGTCTCCTGATCGGGACCCGCGTTCTGGGTGTCGGGGAGGTAGTCGAGCAGCTTGTTGTCTTCGCCGGGAGTGAGCGGAGCGTCGAGCGAAAGGTGGCTCTGCGAGATCGACAGCGTCTTGGCCACCTCCTCCTGGGAGATGTCCATTCCCTCGGCGATCTCCTCCACGGTCGGCTCCCGTCCCAGCTCCTGCTGCAGCGCCGACGACCGCTTGCCGATGCGGTGCAGCGTACCGGCCCGGTTGAGCGGAACTCGCACTATGCGGCTCTGCTCGGCCAGGGCCTGGAGAATGGCCTGTCGGATCCACCAGACCGCGTACGATATGAACTTGATGCCCTTGGTTTCGTCGAACTTGTGAGCCGCGCGGATGAGCCCGAGGTTGCCCTCGTTGATGAGGTCGGAGAGGCTCACACCCTGGTTCTGGTACTTCTTCGCCACGGATACCACGAAGCGGAGGTTGCTGCGGACCAGCTTGTCGAGCGATTCCTCGGAGCCCGACTTGATGCTCTTGGCGAGCTCGACTTCTTCTTCACGCGTGATCAACGGATACTGGCTGATCTCGCGAAGGTACTGATCCAGCGACCCCTCGTCGACCGCGGTCTTCCGGGCAGAGCTCAGTCGCATGCGGAAAGTTCCTCCGGCGGAACCCAGTGAAAGCCTGCTGAATACGAAAACGGGGGGGCGCACACACCCGTACCCGTCGGAGTCACTAAATGGTCAGCGCGGCGTTCTGCGACTGTTGTGGAGGCGCGAGTCACCAAATCGAACCGATGCTGCAGCGTAAGGTCCCCCCGAAGCGCGCTTAAGAACGTTAGCCACTGCCTGTTAGCGGCGCAACCCAGGAGCGCCGCCGGGCGTGGCTCTTTCGCGCCGGCGCAGATGCCGGCTTTCGCTATTCCCGCTCGAGCCCGTACTTCTCGATCTTCTTGTACAGGTTGCTGCGGGGCATGTCGAGGCCGCGCGCGGTCTCGCTCACGTTCCAGTTGTTCTCAGCGAGCTTGGCCTCCAGAAACGCGCGCTCGGCGGCGTTCTTGAACTGGTCGAACGTCTCACAGTGGATCAGGTTGCCGACTTCCTGGTCGCCGCCTGCACCCGAAACGCGCTCTACGTCGGCAGCCGTCACGGTTTCACCGGGAGAGAGAATCAAGAGCCGCTCCACGGCGTTGCGCAGCTCCCTCACGTTGCCCGGCCACTCCCGCGTCTCCAGCGCGCGGATCGTTTCCTCGGCGAATGGCTTGGGCTTCACGCCACTGTCCCGCGCCATGTCGGCCACGAACTTGGCGATCAGCAGCTTGATGTCGTCGCGGTGCTCCTGCAGTGTCGGCACCTCGACGGGCACCACGTTCAGACGGTAGAAAAGGTCTTCGCGGAACCGCCCCTCCGCGATCTCCTCTTCGATGTTCTTGTTCGTCGCCGCGATGACCCGGACGTCCACGGAAATGGCCTTGCTGGCGCCTATACGAGTGACCCTGCCTTCTTCGAGGGCCCGCAGCACCTTGGCCTGCGCGGCCAGGCTCATGTCTCCCACCTCGTCCAGGAACAGCGTGCCGCCGTCGGCCTGCTCGAGTTTCCCCGCCCGGTCCGCGAAGGCTCCCGTGAAGGAGCCCTTCATGTGGCCGAACAGCTCGCTCTCGATGAGCTCGCTCGGAATGGCCGCGCAGTTCACCTCCACGAACGGCTGGTCCGCACGCGGCGAGCCGCGGTGGATGGCTCGTGCCACGAGCTCCTTGCCGCTGCCGTTGGGGCCCGTGATCAGCACGCGGGCCGACGTCGGCGCCACCTTCTCGATCACGCCGCGCAGCCGCCTTATGGCAGCGCTGTCCCCGACGATCGCGTAGCGATCGCCGAACGACTCCCTCAGCCGCACGTTCTCCGACTCCAATTCCACGTGCGCCAGGGCGTGCCGCAGCGTCAGGAGTATGCGGTCCGTGTCGAGCGGCTTCTCCAGGAAGTCGTACGCGCCGAGCTGCGTCGCTTCCACGGCCGTCTGAATCGTGCCGTGGCCGGATATCATCACGACCTGCGTGAGCGGATCCTGCTCGCGGATTCTGGCCAGCGTCTCCAGTCCGTCCATCCCCGCCATCTTGACGTCCAGAAACACCAGGTGCGGGTGGAACTGGGCCACCGACGCGACTGCCTCGGCACCGGACTCCGCCGCGTGCACCTCGATACCCTCGTACTCGAGCACCTGGCGCAGTGCGTCGCGCACGCCCTTCTCATCGTCGACCACCAGCACACGTTTTGCCATCAATCCATCCAGCGGTAGAAGGTCACCCCGGCGGGAGCCACACTGACTGCACCCACGGCCTCCGGCACGGGAATCAAGAAGGCCCCCTCTTCCATGCCGGTGAGCTGATCCACCAGTGGCGGAATCGCCGCCTGCGGGAACGGAAACCCAGCAATCACGAACTCGTCGCAGGCCCATGCCACGACCCCGGTGTCACGAAGGGCAACGGGTCCGCTCACCCGGATCGGCTGCCTCTCTCCCAGAATCTGCACCAGCGGACCGAGCAGATCACGTCCGAACACCGCCACGAGAACCTGCCCTTCCAGCGTGAAACGCTCCTCCTCGAGCGTGACCTGCAGCGAGTCGAGTGCACGGCGCGCCAGAGGGTCGAGCCTGTCCTGCACGATCGAGGCCATCTCGTCCGGCGTGAGCCGCACGCTCGCCGTACCCCCGTTCCCGATCCTGCGTTCCTTGCGCTCCGCGGACCGCAGTGCCTCCGACGACGGCGTTCCCGTGGGGTCCACGACGGCGGAGCTATCCTGCCCGTTCACCACGGAGCGGAACGCCCGCCCCAACTGCCCTCGGTACTGCCACACTCCGAAGCCCAGCAGCACGAGCACCGTGAAGCAGCCGATGGACGCCAGGAGGCTCCTGATCACGGCTCCAGCTCCACGGCTCGACGCACATCGTAGCGCGCCCCCGATCGGGTCAGCGTGCTCTGCATGACGTCGACCGACCTAACGTCCACCTCGGTGCCGTATTCCAGCTGCTCCAGCTGCTCGTCGAGGCCGCCCAGGTCGCCTGCCTTGGCATGCCGCTGCACGCGGCCCAGGGTGAGGTGAGGATGGAACGCCCGTCCCTCTATGGGAAAGCCCAGATCGTCCATCTCGCGCTCCAGACGATCCTGTAGCAGCTCCAGCGGCGGCACGCCTTCGCAGCCCACCCACACCACGCGGGCGCAGGTGGGAGACGGGAACGCCCCGAACCCGCCGATGGGCAGAGCGAAGATCCGCGCGCCGCTCACGGAGCGCTCCACTCCGGCGACGATTTCGGATTCCCGCTCCGGCGCCACCTCGCCCAGGAACTTGAGGGTGAGGTGAATCGATTCCGCCGGGACCCAGCGAATCGGAAAGGAAGCGGCGCGCAGCGGAGCGGCAGCCTGCCAGAGATCGCTGCGGATCTCGTGCGGCAGGTTGACTGCGATAAAGAGCCGCACAGTGTCAGGCCCGTTCGGCCAGCAGCTCGAGCCGGGCCTGTTCCTCGCCCAGCAGGCTACCGCGGCGGTAGCCGCGCAGGTCGAGTGTCACCCGGTGGAAACCGAGGGCCACGAGCCGCGCGGCGATGGCGTCCTGGTGCGCGCGCACTCGCTCGAACTGGTTCGGGAGTACCTCGATGCACGCCTCGGCGCCCCGGTGGCGCACGCGCAGGTCGCCGCGCACGCCCAGGTCCCTCAGGTAGGCCTCTCCGTCCTCGACCTGACGCAGCCGGTCTCGTGTCACCGAGAGGCCGTACATCACACGGCTCGAAAGGCACGGCGCCGCTGGAGCGTCCCAAATCGGAATCCCCAGGGCGCGGGCCTCGGCCCTCACGTCGGCCTTGGTCAACCCGGCCTCAGCGAGGGGGGCGCGCACCCCGGACTCCCGGGCGGCCTCCAGCCCCGGACGGTGGTGGTTCAGGTCGTCGGCGTTGGTGCCGTCGGCCACCACGGCCAGGCCCCGCTCGCGCGCGAGGTTGCCCAGTTTGGTCCACAGCTCCTGTTTGCAGAAGTAGCAACGGCTGGGCGCGTTGGCGATGTAGCGCGGATCGCTCAGCTCGTCGGTGGTCACCTCGACGAGATCGAGATCGAACTGCCGGGCCACCGCAACGGCCTGCTCGCGCTGTACGGCCGGGTAGGACGCGCTGAGGCCCATTGCAGCCACCGCCCGTTCCCGCCCCAGAACACGCCGCGCGACGACGGACAGCAGAGCCGAATCGACGCCGCCCGAGTACCCAACCAGGATCGATGGGAAGGTGGCTAACAGCGTTTCGAGTCTTGAGCCGGCCGGCATGGCCGAATGAATAACGGCAGCACCTGGGGAACGGAAGGCGACACTCAGTAAGTCACGGCCTCCGGCTCGACGGCATCCGCCTGCCCCCCGTTGCCCAGCTGCCCGAAATGACCGTAGCCCCAGCAATAAGCCTCGCCCGACGCGGTGATGCCGCAGGTGTGGACGTGGCCCACCGCCACCGAGGCGAATGCCATCCCGCCCGCCACAGTGGTCGGGACCAGGCGCTGAGAAAGTGTACCGTCTCCCAGCTGGCCGAGATGGTTGATGCCCCAGCATTGGACCGCATTGCCTGCGACGCCGCACGAATGACCCGGCGAGCGGGCCTGCACCGCGCCGTACACGCCATCGCCCGCGACCGGCTGCGGATCGTGATGCGTGTTCCCGCTGCCGTCCCCCAGCTCGCCGCTGCGCGCCTTACCCCAGCAGTATGCGGTGCCGGCGGCGGTCAGGCCGCACGCGTGCTTGTGCCCCGCGCTCACGGACGTGAGGCTCGGAGCTCCCTCGACCGGCAGCGGCACGTTCGATGCGCGCGGTTCCTCCGAGAACTCGACGCCGGGCGGCTCCAGACCCCAGCAGTACGTGTCGCCCCCGCTCGTCACGGCACAGGCGATCTCGTACCCGACGCTCAGGGCGGCCAGTGATGGGAGCGGCAGGCGGGTCGGCCGTGTCGTGTTCGGCGCCGGCTGGCCGCCGGGGCCGGGACCGAGGGCGGCTCCCCAGCAGTAGCCGAAGCCGTCCTCGCCGATCCCGCACGAATGGCCCTCGCCCACTGTCACGGTCCGGAAGGCTGGTCCCCCGACCACGACTACCGGCATCGCACTGTTCTGCTGGCTGCCGTCACCCAGCTCGCCATTGAAGTTGCCGCCCCAGCAGTAGACTGCGCCCTGGTCGGTCAAGCCGCAGCTGTGAGTGAGACCTGCACTGACTGAGGTGAACACGCGGCTCGAGGCAACCCGCGTCGGGACCAGCCGATTCTCGGCGGTGCCGTCACCGAGCTGCCCGAACTCGTTGCGGCCCCAACAGTACGCGGCCCCGTGCGTCGTCACGCCACAGGTGTGGTTGCCGCCTGCCGACAGCACGGCGAAGCTCCGCTCCGCCGGCTCGACCCCGCCGTCGTGGCAGGCGGCGGCCAGGCCGAGGGCCAGCGTGACGCTGCGGATTCGGATCAAGGCACTTGGCAACACGCTCTGTACTATCCCTGATCGCATCTGGCGTTCCCCTACCTGACGACCGGCGCTAGGCTCACCCCACCCACCGAACCAGCGGGACCCCCTCCGCTAGCTCTCACGAAGGGGGTCCTCGGGTGCTCAGGATTGCCGGCGTCGCGCCGCCGGCGCTGAGTATCGGACCTACTCAGCGCTATGGCAGTGTCTGCGCGTACGCCAGGATGTCCCCGGTCTGCTGGTCGCTCAGCCCACGGGCGACCATGCTGGGCATGGCTGATCCGGGGTGCCCCCACCGGATCTTGTGAAGCGTTTCCTGTGGATTGTCGTCCGCAAGCCACCCGACACCCTGCACGCCCGGATCGGAATCAAAATCGAGGTCCTGTCCGTCAGCGCCATGGCATACAACGCAGTTGTCTTCGTACAACGGCTGACCTGCGGCCGCGCTGCCGGTTGCTGCGCCTGTACCCTGGTCGAGGTATAGGCTCATGTCGACGAGACCATCCACGATGAACTTGGTGAGATTCAAGATGTCCGTATCGGAGAGCACACCGGACATGTCGTGGTCCAGACCCTCACCCTTGATCGCCTCGAAGATTACGGCTCTTTCGTCGTTTCGCGCCTCCCAGACCCCGGCGAATCCGGTGAAGTGGCTGCCGGACGAGTACCGCCCGAGGTCGCCGATGTAGTCCCACCCGTGGCATTCCTTGCAGCGCCAAGTATCGCCACCACTGCGGGTGTTCGTGGTTTGAGATGCCCAGATCGGGTCGAAGTCCGTTGTAGGCTCCGTCGCCGCATTTACGGCCCACCATTTGTCGTAGAGCTTTCCGCCGTCCACTATGTCGGCTGTGCTCCAGTTCTCATCCACGAAGTGGGAGGGCCCACTGTCCCCGCACCCCGTCACGAAAAGAAACACCAATCCGCTGGCTAACAGGCCTGCAATTCGAGATCCACTCTTCATATTTGCCTCCCTTTACACAGTAAAGCCGCCTGAGTTGGCTCCGATTATGGCCTTTTCCCGATCACAGGTGCGGATGGACCGGTATCCCTGCGGACAGCTGCGGGGAGGGGTGATGCGGCATCGTCACCCTGGGCGCACCGGGATCATAAAGGCGACATCTCGCATAGCAAATGCGAGAGTGCCTCTAAAAGGACCATGAAGCTCTGGTGAAGGTCCAAAGGGGACTATTTTTGTCCTTTAACCTCCGAAGGAGCACCTCGGGGAGCGGATATGGGCGGCCTTGGGAGATCGCGTTCCGGGCGGTTTCGGCGTCGCTCACACCACCCGCCGGTCCAGGCTGCGGTACTGCACCGCCTCCCGCACGTGCACCACGCCGATGTCCGCCACGCCGGCGAGGTCTGCAATCGTCCGCGCGATCTTCAGCACGCGGTGGTAGGCCCGCGCCGAGAGTCCGAGGCGTATGATCGCCGTCTTGAGCAGTGTCTCCGCCTCCGTGCCGGCACGGCAAAAGCGCCGCAGCTCCCGCGGCGCCATGTGGGCGTTGGTGAACAAGCCGGGTCGGGCCGCAAACCGCTCCAGCTGGCGGCGGCGCGCCTCATTGACCCGCGCCCGCACGGCTTCGCTTCGCTCCCCGCTGCGCTCGCACGAGAGCTCCGCGTGCGGCACCGCCGGAACCTCGATGTGGATGTCGACGCGGTCCAACAGCGGCCCCGAGAGCCGGGAGCGGTAGCGCTCGATCTCGAAGGGCCCGCAGGTGCACGCCCGTGCGGGGTCACCGACGTAGCCGCACGGGCAGGGGTTCATGGCCGCCGCCAGCATGAAGCGGGCCGGGTAGCGCAGCGACGTCGCCGAACGGGCGATGGTCACGCAGCCGGCCTCGAGCGGCTGGCGCAGTGCTTCCAGCACGTTGCGGCGGAACTCGGGCAGCTCGTCCAGGAACAGCAGGCCTGCGTGCGCGAGACTCACCTCTCCCGGCCGGGGATGCGCCCCGCCCCCCACCATCCCGGCGTCGCTCACCGTGTGGTGCGGGGCGCGGAAGGGGCGCGACCTGATCAGCGAGGCGCCGGGCGGCAGCAGTCCCGCCACGCTGTGGATGCGGGTGGCTTGGAGCGCTTCGTCCAAAGACATCGCTGGGAGGATCGTAGGGAGGCGCCGGGCCAGCATGGTCTTTCCGGCGCCGGGCGGGCCGATCATCAGCAGGTTGTGAGCTCCGGCTGCCGCGATCTCGAGAGCCCGCTTCGCCTGTTCCTGGCCGCTGATCTCGGCCAGGTCCAGCTCGGCCCGCGCGCCGCCGTCGAGCGGTGGTTCCCGTTCGTGATGGGCCTGCCTGAGGGACCCGGTACCGGAAAAGAAGCGGGCCACTTCGGAGAGCGTGCTCGCGCCCAGCACGTCGATGCCCTCGACTACACCCGCCTCGGCCAGATTGTGCTGCGGCACGACGACTCCGCGGAGTCCGTGCTGCTTGGCCGCCATCGCAACCGAGATCGCACCGCGCACCGGCCGGATTCCGCCCTCGAGGCCGAGCTCTCCGACGATCACGTATTCCGCGAGTGCCGGCGCATCACCGCTCACCCGCTCTCCCCCGCTGGGGGACAACTGGCCGGTGGCGGCCAGGATGCTCACCGCAATGGGCAGGTCGAACGCGGAGCCGTCCTTGCGGATGTCCGCCGGGGCGAGGTTGACCGTGATGCGTCGCAGGGGGAACTCGAGCCCCGAGTTGGCTACGGCTGCCCCGACGCGCTCCTTCCCCTCTTTTACCGCTCCTTGCGGCAGTCCCACCGTACTGAACGACGGCAGACCGGTCGAGATGTCCGTCTCTACGTCGACCAGGTAGGCATCGATGCCCAGCACGGCTGCCGAGCGCACGCGGGCGAGCATGGGTCATGCTAGGGTGCGCAGGCGCTTGGCCGGCACCGCAACCACGCCCAATGGTGCGGAACGCGCCGCCAAAAGCAGAGCGCCCGGCACAGGGCCGGGCGCTCGTGTCCGCCGCCTCGCTTGCGGCGCTACTGCCCGCCCGCCTCCTCCATCGCCTGCCGCTCCTTCTCCTGCGTCGACTTCACGGTGATCGTCTCCAGCCCGTGAGCATCGGGGCCCGTCTCCTGCTTGCGCAGCAGCACGGCGAAGAAGAACCCGAGGAATCCGAGAATGGAGAAGATCCACATACCGGCCGTGTAGCCGCCTGGGTTGGCGGCACTGGCCCCGAACGCGTCGTTGGTGCGCCCGATCATCCAGTTCATGCCCGCGACCCCGAGCTGTTGGACCAGCGTCATGACAGCGTAGCCGGTACCCAGCCTCTTCTCCGGCACGATGTAGGCCACCGCAGGCCACATCACCGCGGGAATAAGTGAGAACGCGATCCCCATCATCGCTACCGGCACTCCCAGCGGCAGCAGCTTGTAGGCCATCATCAGGTACACGGGCATCAGCAAGAACGAGCCCACCGCCATGAACAGTGCACGCTTCCCGATCCGGTCCACCATGAGCCCGAACAGCGGCGTCACGATCATGGCCGAGAGCGGCAGGATGCTGTTCAGACCGCCGGCCGCCTCACGAGTCATCTCGTGCGCCTCGATGAAGAACTTGATGGCGAAGCTGCGGAACGGGAAAATCGCCGAGTAGAATACGACGCACAGCGCTACAACAAGCCAGAAAGCGCGGTCGAATCGGAACAGGTCGGACCACACGAGCTTGTCGATCTCGCCCTTTTCACCGAGCGAGTAGCGGCGCCGGGCTCCAACCTCCAGGAAGCCGTAGCCGACGGCTGCGATCGCGCACAGCAGGCCCAGCACCGCGGCCACCATGAGAGGCCCCTGCCAGCCGGTATACGCGAAGCCGGCCCAACTCGGAGAGTTGTCGGCGGCCACCTGCCCCAGTCTGGCAAACGTGAGGTTGAGCCCGAAGGCAAAGCTCAGCTCCTTTCCCTTGAACCACTTCGCCAGCGCCGTGGTGATCGCCACGATCAGGGGCTCGGACCCGAAGCCCAGCAGGAAACGGGCCGCCAGCATGACCGTGAACTCGGACGAGACCGCGTTTACGATCGCGGCCACCGTGCACGCTGCGCCGAAGAAGATGATCGAGACGACGGTGCCGAACCGGTCGATGATAACGCCGCCGATCAAGAGCACGATCACGGCGGCGATGCTGTACACCGAGTAGAGCTGGCCGATGTTCTCGTCGCTGAACCCGAGATCCGCCTTGAGCATGTCCGCGATCGGCGCGATCGAGTCGTAGACGTAGTAGTTCCCGAACATTGCGAGGCTGACCACGAAGAGCACCGCCCAGCGGTACATCATCGGAGGCGGCGGTTTCAGCGCAGCGGCCTGAGCGTCGTTCATCGAATCGTCCTTGGCTGGAGCCGTGGGTGTTGCCGGCGGGGTTGCACCTCTGACCCCTCACGTCGGGGGAGAAGATGGGGCGCGGGGTAAGTCAGTGCAAATGACGGATGCGCGAAGGGCGCGGCTTCCATAACCGCGCCCCTCTCCTGGTGGTCGAACTTCGAGCGCGGGGCCTCCTCCCGCGCTCACCTCACGAAGCGAGGGCCAGCTGCCGCTCCCCGCTCACGTACCCCATCTCGGTCGCGTACGACCAGAGCTTCTGCTGCAGCGCCTGGCGCGCGCGGTGCACCCGCGACTTCACGGTGCCCAGCGGGGCGCCGACTTCGCGGGCGATCGCCGCGTACGGCAGCCCGTGCATGTCACTCAGCATGAGCGCGCGCTTGTATTCGTGCGGCAGCGTCTCTATTGCCTGGATGACCTCGTCGTCCACGATCTGATTGAAGAAGTCACCCTCGGGATCGATATCCTGCCCCTCACCGAGCATGGCGAACGTCTCCAGCGTATCCACGCTGATGCTGTCGACTTCGCGCTTCCGGCGCCGGTGCTCGTTTATGAACGTGTTGCGCAGGATCGTAGCAAGCCACGCTCGCACGTTGGAGCTGGGATCGAAGCGGTACCACGACTTGTAGGCCTTGAGCAGCGTCTCCTGCACCAGGTCCTCTGCTACCGCTGGCTCGCCGCTGAGGCGGAGCCCGAAGCGGTACAGAAACTCCCGATGCGGCAGTGCAGACTCCTCGAAGTCGAGCTGCTGAGCTGCCTCGCTGCTGCAGGCGCACTTCTCGTCGGCGGCCTGATCGGCCTTGATGTCTTTGGCGAATGCGATCATTGGAGGGGTCCTTCACCCAAGAGGGCGGCTACAAATGGGGGCGCGTGCTCGATGCGCACACAGCGGTCCGCCAAGCGGCGCAGCATTGCCACGGCCTGTTGGTCGACCGAGTCCACGTCGGCGAAGTCCAGGCGGACGCAGTTTCCGTCGTCGATCTGGCTGTGGCACTCCTGCTCGAGGACGTCCACCGCCTCGCCGGTGACGCGTCCCTCGATCTTCAGCGTGACCTCTGGAGGTGCGATCTGGGTAATCCGAAGCACGGCCTGCACAGTTCTCTACCGTTGTAGTCGACCAATACGATAGGCAGGGTTCGTGCCACGGATTCTGGGGCCCGTGGGGCACGTTAAATTGTTGCAGGATTGTTACTTAGAAGTTAAGGGACGCGATGTGAGGGGGCCGAGCGCTTACGATATGTTGTGAATTGGCAAGATTTCGTCAGATCTGGGCCTTGCGATCGATTCCCAGCTTCTTCATGCGAGCTGCCAGCGTGGTCGGCTTCATTCCGAGGATGCGCGCCGCACCGCGCGGTCCGCTCACGCGCCACCCCGTGTGCTCCAGCACCCGCAGGATATGGCGCCGCTGCATTTCGTCGAGCGGCAGCAGGGCATCGCCCTCTTCGGGACCCGGCGGCTGGCCCATCCACTCACCCAGCTCGAGCTCGACGCCGGGGCTCACGATCACGGCCCGCTCGATCACGTTCTCCAGCTCGCGCACGTTGCCCGGCCAGGGATAGCGCACCAGAGCATCCAGCGCACCCTGGGGCACCGTCTCCAGCTCTTTGCCCAGCTTGGCGCCGTACTTGCGGGCGAGGTAATTGACCAGCAGCGGAATGTCCTCGGTCCGCTCGCGCAGTGCCGGGACGTGGATCGGATAGACCTTGAGCCTGTAGTAGAGATCCGAGCGGAAACGCCCCTCCTCCACCAAGCGCTCCAGGTCGCGGTTGGTGGCGGCAATCACGCGCACGTCGACAGTCATGCTGCGCGTCCCGCCGACCCGCTCGAATTCACCTTCCTGCAGCACGCGCAGCAGCTTCACCTGCAGCTCGGCGGGGAGATCCCCGATCTCGTCGAGGAAGATGGAGCCGCCGTCGGCCAGCTCGAAGCGGCCCTCGCGCCTGGCCAGTGCGCCGGTAAACGCACCCTTCTCGTGCCCGAACAACTCACTCTCGATGAGGCCCGCCGAGAGCGCCGCACAGTTGACCTTCACGAGCACGTGGTCGCGGCGGCGGCTCTCTGCGTGGATTGCGCGCGCCACCAGCTCCTTGCCGGTCCCCGTCTCGCCCGTGATCAGCACCGTGGAGTCGGTGCCGGCCACGCGCTTGACGTCGCGGAACAGCTGCTTGATGGGCCTGGAGCCCCCCACGATCTCGCCGAAGTTGTGCTCCGCCTCTATCTCCTCCTGCAAGTACACCCGCTCGAGGCTCAGCTTGTTGCGCTCCTCCTCGGCCCGCTTGCGTTTGGTGATGTCCTGGATGTAGGCCAGCGTGTAGTCCATCCGGCCCTGGGCGTCGAATTGCGTGACGGCCGTCAGCAGGGCGTCGATGATCTCCCCACCCTTCTTCACGAACTGCAGCTCCGCGTCGCGCACCATGCCGTGCTCGCGCAGCTGCGGCATCATCGTGTTCTCGACCCAATCGCGTGATCCCTCCGCCACGAACTCCCAGTTCTTGCGGCCCTTCACCTCGTCCCACGCGTACCCCATTACCCGGAGCCAGTAGCCGTTCACGCTGGCCAGCTCTCCCGCGGGGTTGATCGACTGCATCATGACCGGGGTGTTGTGGTACAGCGAGCGGTAGCGCTCCTCGCTGCGGCGCACCGCCTCCTGCGCTTCCTGCAGCTCGCGACGGGCCTCGACGGAGGCCTCGAACTGCGCCTCCAGCACGCGCAGCTCCGCCGCGAGATGCTCGCGGCTCTTGCGGCCGGGTACCGGAGGCTCCGGTCCGGGGCCGACTATGAATTCGCCGGTTGAGTCTTTGGGAGTCATGAGATCGCTGGTTCGGCCTACTTACAACATATCGTAAATTCCGCGCCGTACCAGGGTGCACCACCCTGGATCCGTTGCGGCCTTGTAAAGCTTTGCAACACAATGTGTTACGGGATACCAAGTGGGATGACGCCGGGTGGCACCCCGGCAGGCTACGGCGAAACCGGGTGCCCGCGCTCCCGCGCGTACCCGAGGAGGCCCTTGAGCCCGCCCTTGAACGAGTATGCCTCGTAGCCCTCGCGCTGCATCGCCTCGGCCAGGTAGGCCGACTGCACCCCGAAGCTGCAGTACAGCACGTAGCGCCTCGACTTGTCGAGCTCGCGGAACCGTGCCGCTAGCTCGGCGAGCTCGCGCTGCTGCGCACCCGGATAGTGCCACGCGCGGAAGTGGTGCGGCTCCCTGCAGTCGAGCACCACGGCGTCGTCGGCGATCTCAGTGGCGAAGATGTAGGGCTGCACCAGGTCCACATCGGTGAGCTTGCGCAGGTCCAGCTTGCGGCGGCCCGCCACCGACTGCTCGATGACCGCGAGGTCCACGCCCGACTCCTCGCTCCGCGCCGCCGCCGGCTTGGCGTGTGTTACCGGCCGGTCCGGCTGGATCGCGCAGTACTCCTTTACGTGCGCGCTCAGGACCGCGGTGCCGACGCGCTCTGCCCGCCGGATTATCTCCAGCTTGTCGTAGCCCAGCAGTGGACGCAGCACCGGCAGAGTGGCGACGTCGTCGATCGCACGCAGGTTGCCCAGCGTTTGCGACGACACCTGGCCCACCGACTCGCCGGTCACGACCGCCTCTGCCTGGATATCCTGGGCGACGGCTTCCCCGACGCGGTACATCAGGCGCTTGAGCACCACCTGCCAGTACCTGGGCTGCGCCGCACGCTTGAGCTCCTCGAGGGGGGCCGCAAAGTCCACGATGTGGATGCGTGGGTGGTAACCGAAGCTCCACTCGTCGGCCAGGATCTTGGCCACCGACACGACCGCGCGTTCGTAGGCGTCTCCGGCCAGGTTGCAGAACACGTACTCGAGCGCGATGCCCCGCTTGAGCATGAGCCAGGCGGCCACGGCGGAGTCGAACCCGCCCGAGATGAGGCACACGGCCCGGCCCTCCACCCCAAGCGGCAGCCCACCCACACCGGGCACGCGCCCGCTGTAGAGGAACGCCTCACCGTCGCGCACCTCCACCGTCACCGTCACGTCGGGGTGGTCGAGGTCGACCTCCGCGTGCCGATCCAGCGCCGCACCCAGCTGCACTTTGATGTCCCGGGCGGTGAAGGGGTACTGGCCCACGCGGCGCGCGCGCACCGCGAACTTCTTGCCGCGCACCCGCTCGGCATAGAGCTCCTCGCCGGCGCGTACGATCTCGTCCAGGTCCGCGGGCAGGCGCGCCTCCACCTCGGACACGCTGTCCACCCCGAACACGGAAGCGATGCGCTGCAGCGCGGTGCGCTCGGAAGCCTCCACGAAGATGCGGCTCCACCGCAGATCGATGCGGGCCGCGATCCCGGCCGAATCGAGGGCGTCGCGCATGTTCCGCACCAGCCGCCGCTGGAAGCGGCGCCTCGTGCCGCGCGCCTTGGTCGCGATCTCCGGCCCTACGCGCACCAGGCACAGGACCGGCAAGTCGGTGGCACTACTCATGTTTCGAAGGTACGTCGCGCGGAAAGCGAATCCAAGCAGGAGGACGGTACGCTACCGACCCGGGAAAATCTCGCGGATTCGCACCTCGCGATAGTCGAAGATGGCTCTCAGCTGGCGCGCCACCATCACAGCGTGCGCGACTCGGCCGAGCGGCCCCAGGGGGAGCGCATACTCCACACGGTCGCGCATCTCCACACCGCCGTCGAGCTGCTCGAAAGTGTGCGTGTGGTACCACCGTGCGTACGGCCCGATCAGCATTTCGTCGGAGAACCGCTCGTTCTCCCGATACTCGGAGATGAGCGACTCCCATCGCATCGGCAGGCCGAACCACTTGATGTCGTATCGTATGCGCGTGCCGCGCCGCACCGTGGCGTCGGTAGTATGCGCCACCTGGAACCGCAGCCACGGAGGCGTTATGCGAGCCAGGTTGTGCGGGTCCTTGAAGAACGCGAAGACGTGCACGAGGTCACCTGGGACTTCCTGCCGGCGCTCGAGCACAAGGCCTCGGGCACTCATGACGGCACCGCTTCGATCTGCGCCCCAGGCCCGTAACGGCTCAGGTACTCGTGCACACGGAGCTTGCGAGCGGTGTTCTCCGAGCTCATGTAGCGCACTTTCCCGAACACGGGCCGCTCCGGACCCCACGGCCGGTCGTAGCGCCCCAGTACCCAGAAGATCCCGGAGTAGGAATTCGGGTCGCGCCCATCCAGGGCGTAGCGGTTGTTGAGCTCGATCATCAGGTCCAGCGCATCCACCGGCGACCGCGACCACTCCAGGATCTTCTTGCCCCACAGCATCCTCAGGTAGTTGTGAATGCGGCCCTCCCTCCGCAGCTGCGTCTGAGCCGCATTCCACAGCGGATCGTGGGTCCGACTCTCGGCGAACTCCTCGAGCGAGTAGGTGTGTTCTCGCGGGTCGGTCGCGTGATCCAGCAGTGTGCGCCGGGCCCAGTCGGGCAACGAGTCGAATTCGGCGTAGTCGAGACGGTGCACGCACATGTTCGCGCCCAGCTCGCGCCAGGTTACGAGCTGGTCCACGAACTCGGTGGCGGCCGCCCCCATTCCCCAACCGGCGCGCCCACCGCGTGCTTCCGGCGCCAGGTCGAGCGGCGTCCAGCCCTCGAGCTCGATCACTCGATGCAGTATCTCGTGCGCGGAGATGTGTCCGAAGTGCAGATAGGCAGACAGCTCGCTGGCGGCACGCCCGTCGGGCTCATGGCGACGAGCCCCGTAGGCCTCGAGGCCGGGCTCCAAGAACCGGTCCAGCCGCTCGCGCGCCGCCACTGCGCCGCCGCGCTCCACCACCGGCGCAACGGAGTGATCTATCGGAAGGCCGGCGAGCCGCGAGGCTTCGCCCCTCAGCATGCTTGCGGTCGCCGCCGGCCACTTCCGGCGCACGAACTCGGGCAGTTGGGCGAGCGGCTGAAGATCCGCCCCCTCGAGCGGGTCGGCCGCTGGCCAGGCGTCCATATGCGCCGGCAGCTCACGGTGCAGGAAGCGGCGGAAGTCCACGGCGCGGGCGAACGCCTTGTCGGTGGCATGTTGCGGCAGGATGCCGAGCGAGTCCACCGCTTCGAGGCGCACCGCGATGCGACGCGCCGCGGAGGCAACCAAGCGGGGCAGGAAGAAGGCGGGGTAGTCGTCCGTCACGACCACCGCCGCCCGGTTGGCCAGCTCCTGCAACAACCCGGCCCCAGCACCAGCCGTCGGCTCGACGTAGGGATGGTAGGCAGCGGGAGTGCCCGCGACAGCGGCCGCGTTGTCGGCCATCCCCTGGAGCACGAAGGCGTGGGTGCGATCGCTGGCCCAAGGGTAGTCCGCCTCAAGCGCCTCGAGAATGAGAAGGGGGCGGCGCAGCTCGAGAGCCCACTCGACGGCGCGCTGCTGCGCGAAGTTCCAGCCCAAGCGCCGCGACGCAATCATCCAGTACAGCACGAACTCGCCGTCGCCTCGTACGGGCCGGTCGTTGGCTGTCCGGATGCGGTCCCTCGGTACGCGTTGCCAGGTCATCGTATCTTCCTGTTCGATGCGGTGCCTCATGGCGCCGCGGTGAGATGAGGGGAGGCCTCCACGGCCCCCTCCTCGATCCCTAGTACCGGCAGCAAACTCCCATGGCCGGGTCCTACATCTCGGGCAGGATCACCTTGTCGATCACGTGGATCACGCCGTTCGATGCCTCGACGTCTGCAGTCACGACCTTTGCGCCGTTCACGTACACCGACCCGTAGCGGACCTTGATGCGCACGTCCTGGCCGTTGGCCGTGGTCGCCTTGTCGAGCTCGACCACCTCGGAGGCCATCACGCGGCCGGGCACCACGTGGTAGAGCAGGATCGCCGTCAGCTTCTCCTTGTCGGCGAGCAGGGCCTCGACGGTGCCCTCGGGCAGCTGTGCAAAGGCCTCGTCGGTCGGGGCGAACACGGTGAACGGTCCCTCGCCCTTCAGGGTCTCGATGAGGCCCGCCGCCTCGAGTGCCGCGGCGAGCGTGTTGAACGATCCGACGCTCACGGCCACGTCCACGATGTCGTTTGTGGGGGCAGCCGTGCGGTCATCGCCCATCTGGGCGCTCGCCGGACCGGCGATCAGGAGGGCCGCGATTGCAGCGCCGGCGGACGTCAGGGTGGTGATCTTCACGGTGGTACTCCTTCGTCTGTGGGGCTCGGTGAATGGTGTTGTCTAGCTTACGTCCAAGAATTTGGGCACAAAAGTGGCGTTTGTCAAGCTTATGTCCAAATCAATACCTTGACACAACTTAGACAAGACTGTACTTTGCGTCCATGCCCACCAACAAGGAATCCTCCGATCCTCGGCACCCAATCCGAGTGGTCTCGCTCAGGACCGGCCTTTCCCCCGACGTGCTCCGGGTGTGGGAGCGGCGCTATGGGGTAGTGACCCCGACACGCAGTGAGGGGGGCCAGCGTCTCTATTCGGATACCGACATCGAGCGGCTCACGCTGCTGCGGCGCGCCACGGATGCCGGTCGCGCCATCCGGCAGGTCGCAAAGCTGGCAAACAGGCAGCTCGCACGCCTGCTCGAGGAAGACTCGGCGGCGCAGGCGGAGCAAGCCCGGCACGCACCGAGACCTGAATCGGGACCGGCGGAGGAGTACATCGGCACTGCAATGGAAGCTGTGGAGCTGTTAGAGTCACGGCGTCTGCAGCTTCTGCTCGGCCAGGCGGTGATGGAACTGGGCGCCCAGGGCTTCGTGGACCGGGTGGTGACCCCGCTGCTGCGCCGCATCGGGGAGCAGTGGCATGCGGGTGAGATCACCTCCGCACACGAGCACGCGGCTTCGACGGTGGTGCGGCGGGTCCTGGGTTGGATGGCGAACGGCTTCGACCCTCCGCACTCGGCACCTCTCCTGCTCGTCACCACGCCTGCCGGCGATCAGCACGAGCTGGGGGCCATGCTGGTGGGCGTCCTGGCTGCAACGGAGGGCTGGCGGGTGGACCACCTCGGCGCGAACCTCCCGGCCACCGACGTCCTGGCGGCAGCCTCTCAGGCGGGGGCATCAGTAGTGGCACTGAGCGCGGTTTACAGCGACCCGGCCGACGACCTGGTGCATTACGTCGGAGAGCTGCGCTCAGGCCTGGGAGATGAAGTGGCGCTGGTAGTGGGGGGTGCCGCCGCAGCGGGGGTGAGTGCGCGGATAGAGGCTACCGGTGCACAGTACCTGGACGAGCTGGCGTCGCTGCGTGACTTCCTGCGTATGGAGCGCAGCTCGACGCCTGCATAGGCACCGCCTCAGCCCTTCCCTATAGGTCCCGCGGCCCCCTGACCGTCGAGCGGACCGAGAGCTCCTCCGCAGGCTCGGGCGTGTGATCCTCGCCGGGGTTGATGAACCGGTCGTGCTCCAGCCGGTACTGCTTGTCGTACAGCTGGCGGTAGCGGCCCCGCCTGGCCAGCAGCTCGTTGTGGGTACCGCGCTCCACGATCTCGCCGCCCTCGAGCACGAGAATCTGATCCGCGCTGCGGATGGTGGAGAGCCGGTGCGCGATCACGAACGTGGTGCGGCCCTGCCGCAGCGTGCGCAGCCCGTCCTGGATCTTCGCCTCGCTCTCGCTGTCGAGGCTGGAGGTCGCCTCATCCAGGATCAGGAGCCGGGGGTCCGCCAGGATCGCGCGCGCGATCGCAATGCGCTGCCGCTGTCCGCCCGACAGCTTCACGCCCCGCTCACCCACGATGGTGTCGTAACCGTCCTCGAATGCCTCGATGAACTCGTCGGCATGCGCTATGCGGGCCACATCGCGGATCTCCCCCGCCGAGGCGTGCGGCTGCGAGAAGGCGATGTTCTCGGCGATCGTGCCGTCGAACAGGAAGTTCTCCTGCAGCACCACACCCAGCAGGCCCCGATAGTCGCGCAGCCTGATCGACTCCAGATCGCGCCCGTCCAGCATGACGTTGCCGGACAACGGATGATTGAACGCCATCACGAGCGAGATGAGCGTGCTCTTGCCCGATCCGCTGGATCCCACCAGCGCCGTGGTGGAGCCGGCAGGCGCGGTGAAAGAGACGTTCTTGAGGACGAGAACCCCGGGGTTGTATTCGAAGCTCACGTCCTCGAACGTGATCTCGCCCGACACGTCGCCCAGCTCCTCGCGCTCGGCGTCGGCGTCGGCCTCTGTAGCCATCATCCGGATCTCGCGTATGCGGTCGAGCCCGGCAAAAGCCTCCGTGATCTGCGTGCCGATCTCGGCGATGCTGATCAGCGGCATCGCCACCAGCCCGGTGAAGAAGATGTACATCACGAAGTCGCCCAGCGTCATCGTGCCCGCGAGGATGGCGCGCCCGCCGACTACGATCATCAGGACGCTGATGATGCCCATGATGACGGTCGCGAACGCGCCGATGGCGGATATTCCCGTAACCGCCTTCGCCACCCGGCGGAACAGGCGGTGCGCCCCGCGGGCGAACACC
Organism: Gemmatimonadota bacterium; assembly: GCA_039586895.1. Classification (GTDB taxonomy): domain Bacteria; phylum Gemmatimonadota; class Gemmatimonadetes; order Gemmatimonadales; family GWC2-71-9; genus WVYX01. Next base: position 19,340 of record JBDHJM010000009.1, read on the forward strand.
AGCGCCTCGCCGCGCTCGGCCACGTAGGCCTTGACGACGCGCGCACCGCCCAGCGACTCGGCCAGCCGCCCCGTGACCTCAGCGTTGATCTTGCCGCGGTCGCGGAATATGGGGCGCAGCCGGTTGAAGGCGAACGCCATTCCGCTCCCGAACACGGCCAGGATCAGCAGGATAGTCAGCGTTAGCTGCCAGTTGAGCGCGAACAGCACGACGAGCGCTATCGCGGCGGTCACGAGCCCGCCGGTGAGGCGCACCAGTCCGGTACCGACCAGGTTCCGGATCCCCTCCGCATCCGTCATGATGCGGGAGATCAGCACGCCGGTCTTGGTGGAGTCGAAGTAGCTGACGGGAAGCCGGCTCACGTGCGCCTGGACGGCCTTGCGCATGTCCGTGATGGCCCGCTGCGCCATCACTCCCAGCACCTGCGACAGCGCGAACGACGTGCCGGCCTGCACCAGCGTGGCAGCTCCGACCGCAGCCGCGAGCGGGATCAGCAGCTGGGCGTCGCTCTCCCCGATCACGCGGTCGATCAAGAACTTGGACGACCCCGGCAGCACCAGACCCGCGAGTCGGTTCACGATCATCAGCAGTGCGCCCAGCCCTAAGCGCCTGCGGCGAAGCCAGATGATCTCCCGGGCCTCGCGCCAGACTACGGCGGGGTCGAGCTTCTTCTTGGTTTCTTTGTCGGCAGCCACGATCCTGTAGTAACCCTACCCGGGAGGGGCCAAGTCAAGGCCGCGCCCCTAACGGGCCTCCGTACCCGCCCATAGTTTCCCCCATGGCCTACGCCCTCATGACGAGCGGGGGCAAGGATTCAATGCTGGCACTGGACCGTGCACGACAGGACGGCCTGGAAGTCGGCATCCTCGCCACCATCTACGCAGGATCCACCGGACGCATCCGTTTTCACGGCGTGCGCCACGAGCTGATCGAGGCACAGGCCGCGGCGCTAGGCCTCGAGTACGTGTCGGCTTCCACCTCCCCCGATCCCTTCGAGCCTGTGTTCGAGCAGATGCTGCGCGACCTCAAGGACCGCGGTGTGGAAGGCGTCGTGTTCGGGAACGTGCACCTCGAGGACGTGCGCGAGTGGTACGAAAAGCGCGTGCGCGGGGCGGGACTCGAGCACGTAGAGCCTCTGTGGGGCGGCCCCGGCATAGAGGTGGCGTGGGGAGTGGTGGAACGCGGCCACCGTGCGATCATCGTGTCGGTAGACCTCGTTCGCCCCGCCGTTCCGTTCCTGGGACGGGAGTTCGATGCAGACCTGGTGACGGAGCTGGGCACCATGGAGGGAATCGATCCGTGCGGCGAGCGCGGCGAGTATCACACCTTCGTGTTCGACGGCCCTGACTTCCGCCAGCCTGTTTCGTTCGAACGCGGCGAGACCGTCGAGATCGACGGCCACCGGTTCATAGACCTGGTGCCGCCCGGCGCGAGCTGAGGAGCCTACCCGCCGCCCAGAACCCGTGACTCGACGTCGTCGAGCGCCGCCACGAACGCCTCCCCGAAATAGTAGGCCAGTTCTCCGCGCCCGCCCCGGTAGACGCTGGGCCCCGTGTCGAGACAGATGAGCGACCCGTCCTCCACCTCGTCGGCCACGCTCAGGGTGCCGTCGTAATAGGTGAGCGGAAACAAGCAGTCCACGAGCGATTTGAGCTCGTGGTGGTCGATGCCCCGCTCCGCGCAGTAGCCGTGCAGCATGCAGCCTCGGCCTTCACGCTTGAGAAACACGCAGCGCCCCTTGACCACACGGGTTCGGCGCGAGCCGCCCCCGGGCACATCGGGATCCTCCTCGAGCCGCTTCGTGAACCACCGCTCACGCGGGATCCCCGTGTACTCCTCGATCCCGTCGGCATGCTGCATTATCCGCTCGAAGTGATACAGATCCACATCCACGCCGTACTGGCAGCATTCGTCATGGCAGAACGTGCAGTCGAGGCAGTGGGTGAAGTACCGGCGCCGGAAGACGTCGCTGTCGACGTGCGTGATGGTGGGCACGCCGTAGCGGCTCACGAACGGCCGGGGCAGCTCGACGAGGCCTGTGACGAGAGGACGGGCCGGTATCGCCATGGCGCGCAATGTAACGACGAGCGCCCCTCGTCCCAAAGTGTAGATTACGGGAGCGGCAACCAGAGGGCGCCATGACGAAGCGGAAGTCAGGGGCGCGACGCAAGGCAATGCTCGTCACGTTGAGCAACCGCCTGCCGGTGACGTTGCGAAGAGGTCAGCGGGGCGCGGAGCGTGTCCGCTCGAGCGGCGGCCTGGTGGCGGCGTTCGAGCCCCTCCTCACAGAGCGAGGCGGGCTTTGGGTCGGCTGGCCGGGTACGGAACTGCGGGCCGGCGAGACCCTCTCCGAGCCCCACGATCCCTTCCAGATGGTTCCCGTCGAAATCCCGCGGCGGGACGTCAAGCCCTACTACCATGGCTTCTCCAACCGTACGCTCTGGCCTGTGTTTCACACCATGCCGGGCCGCGCCAGCTTCGAGACGAGCGAGTGGGAGGCATACCAGCGCGTCAACGACAGCTTTGCCGACATGGCCGCCGCGGCAATCGAGCCGGGCGATCAGGTGCTCGTGAATGACTACCAGCTGATGTTGACGCCGGCGCGGCTGCGCAGGCTGGCTCCGGGTGCGGCAATCGGCTTCTTCCTGCACATTCCCTTCCCTCCGTTCGACGTATTTCGCGTGCTGCCGTGGGGCCGGCCGTTGCTGCGCGGGCTGCTCGGCGCGGACCTGATCGGATTCCACGTGCCCGGCTACGTCCGCAACTTTCTCGACTGCGTGCACCGGCTCCTGGGAGACAAGGTGGACGTGCGGCGTGGCCTGGTTCAGCACGGACAGCGCACTGTGCGCGTAGTGGCGCAGCCGCTCGGCATCGACTATCCGAGCTACGACGCCCAGGCCCGCATGGCGCCCGGTTCCGGCTTCCCGTCGAGTGAACGCATGGTCCTTGGCGTGGACCGTCTAGACTACACGAAGGGGATCCCGCAGCGCATCATCGCGTTTGCACGCCTGCTCGAGCTGCATCCGGAGCACCGCCAGCGCACCACCCTGTTCCAGCTCGCCGTTCCCAGCCGCTCGGAGGTCAAGGAGTACCGCGCGCTCAAGCGCGACATCGATGAGCTGGTGGGGCAGATCAACGGACGGTTCGCGACGGCTGGGTGGACACCCATCCGATACCTGTACCGGTCCATGCCGCCCGACAGGCTCGCAGGGTTGTACCGTGATGCCGACGTGGGCCTCGTCACCCCGCTGCGAGACGGCATGAACCTGGTGGCCAAGGAGTACGTAGCGTGCCAGGTGGACGACCCGGGAGTGCTGGTGCTGTCCCACATGGCGGGGGCCGCAGAGACGATGTCCGAGGCGCTGCTTGCCAATCCCTACGACATCGACGACACAGCGTACAAGCTGCACACCGCCCTCACGATGCCGCTGCCGGAGCGGAACCAGCGCATGTCGGCGCTGCGCAAGCGCGAAGCCGGTCACGACGTGCATGCGTGGGCGCGCAAGCTGATCCACCGGCTCACGGACGCCGCCAAGCGGAACCGGCGAGAGGAGTAGCGAACGAAAGAGGGGAGGCATTGCCTCCCCTCTTTCTGCTGCCTCCGTCTTGCAGGTGGAGCTAGTTGTTGGGCCACTGTGCCCAGTTGCTGCAGTGGCCACCGTTGTCGGTGCCTTGCAGGACCTGGAGCGGCTGCGAGTAGATCGCGTTCATGACTGCGAACGGCGAGCGCTGGAGGTTGCCGTTGTTCTTGATCGCAACCGTGCCGAAATGGGCCTGGCTCAGGCCGTGCCCGATCTCGTGGACCGCGACGCTCTCGACATCGATGTTGCTGGAGCCGTCATCGAACCAGCTCCAGCTCGGGTCGTAGTAGATCTCGCGGAAAGCCGCATCGAGCTTCCCATTGTTGTCAATGTCCGTGAAGACCCCCCCGCTCGTGAAGCCGAAGGTGAAGGTCACACCCAGGACCCCGCCGCCGAAGTTGATGTCGCGCCAACCGGCGTGCTGGACGTCGGCGAATACAAACGGGCTGCCGCCGAGGCCAAAAATGAAGGCCACGACGCCGATGTCGATGCCGAAGTCGGGATTGCGCGTCTGGCCGAGAACCGAGCAGTTGAGCGCCTCCCAGCTGTTGTGCCCCCGGACGATGGCGGCGTCGGTCTGAGCTGCGCCCAAGCCTCCGAATGGAGGCACGGCGTCACCCGTCTGATCGATGGCGTAGGTTATGGCGTTGCCGCCAGCGCTGCTCCACGCGCGCCGCCCGTCGCCGGGCACGAAGTCGAAGCCCAGCTGCTTGTTGCCCACATTCTTAGCGAGAACCGTGATCCCTGCCTCGCCGCTCTCGGCTGCGGTGATGGCTTCCGCCATCGCCACCCGATAGTTCGCGCCGTCGCCTTCCAACGCGACGTTCATCTCGACCATCATCGCAGCGATGGCTGCGCCTGCATCTCCACCGGATTTGCCGAGAGTGGGAGCCGGCCCCTCGGCTTCGGGCGAAGTGCCTGCCTCCTGGCAGGCCGTGAGGGATACGGCGGCCGCAAGGGCCGCGAGCGGGATAAATCGGCGTGCCTTCAGCATGGGCGCCTCCTGGGAGGGATAGGGAGCAGGATCGAGATACACTGCATGACTTGTCTCTTTTAGGGCTGGGGCCGGCCGCTGTCAAGCTCGCCGCATCGACTCCCCAACCGGCTCACGGAGGCCGCCCCGCGCGGCCATGTCACCTGGCGGCTGCCCTCCAAGCGCGGCAGAATACGACTGTCATCAAGCCTCGGAGTCACCCGTGGCACAGTACCGCTTTCATTCCCTCACGCCGGCCCGCTGGAAGGACTTCGAGAGCCTGTTCGGCGAGCGCGGCGCGTGCGGAGGCTGCTGGTGCATGTGGTTTCGCTTTGCCAACGCGGAGTTCGAGCGCCGCAAGGGCGCCGGCAACAAGCGCGCGATGAAGGCCCTGGTGCGCAAGGGCGTGGTCCCGGGCATCCTCGCCTACTGGGGCCGCGAGCCGGTGGGATGGTGCGCCGTCGCCCCGCGTTCGGAGTACACGAGGCTCGAGCGCTCGCGCATTCTGCAGCCACTCGACGACGAGCCGGTGTGGTCGGTCGTTTGCTTCTTCATCCACAAGGAGCACCGCGACCGCGGGCTCACGGTGGCACTGCTACGCGCTGCGGCTCGGCACGTGAAGCAGCGCGGCGGGACGGTCCTCGAGGGGTACCCAGTCGATCCTAAGGACCAGATGCCGCCGGCATTCGCCTACCATGGGCTGGCGTCCGCCTTCACGGAGGCGGGGTTCGAGGAGTGCGCCCGGCGCTCGCCGACCCGGCCCATCATGCGCTACTATCTGGAGCAGCGCGGACATTGACGAACCGGATGCAGCAGGGCGGCCGGGCATGCTGAAGTCGGCACACGATTACTATACGGTCCTCCAGCAGGACTACACCACCCGCATACGCCAGCTCGTGCCAAGGTACGACGAACTGGTGACTTGCATCGTGGATTTGCTGCGCGACCGCGCGCCTGCCACGATCCTCGACATCGGTGCGGGAGTCGGTGAGATGACGTCACTGGTGCTCGATGCACTGCCCCGCAGCCGGGTCACCGCCCTCGACGCGTCACCAGTGATGGCCGCCGAGGCCCGGGACCGGCTCCAAGCCTACGGTGACCGAGTCACGGTGCTGCAGGCCGGCGTCCTGCAATACACACCGCCACGGCCGTTCGAGGCCGTCTTCTCGAACCTGGTGCTGCACAACGTTCCGTTTCCGGAGAAGCGCGAGCTGCTGCACTCGATCCAGGAGTGGTTGGCCCGTGACGGCATCTTCGTTTGGGGGGACCTGATCCGGCACCCCGATCCGCAGCTGCAGCAGCGCCTCGTGACCGAGCGCCGCGAGTTCGCCCTCGCCCAGGGCTGCCCCGAGGACCTCGTATCCTGGAACTTCAGGAAGGAGGCTCGCGAGGATTACCCGTTCACGACAGACAGGGCGGCAGCCGCTCTCGAGCGCGCCGGATTCGCAACGGTCGAGCTCGTGTGGGCGCACGACACGTTCGCCGTGTTCCTGGCCGGCACCCGGTGACCGAGAACCCCTGGCACCGCTGGGACGAGCGCTACGGGCGCCCCGGCTGGGCCTACGGCACGGAGCCCAACGGCTTCCTAATCTCCGTGGCCGACCGCCTGCCGGCCGGACGGGCGCTGTGCCTCGGAGGGGGTGAGGGCCGGAACGCGGTATTCCTGGCCCAGCGAGGATTCGACGTGACCGCCGTGGACTGGTCGGCGGTTGGTCTCGAGAAGGCCCAGCAGCTCGCAGTCGAGCACGAGGTGGCAATCCGCACTGAGGTGGCGGACCTCGCGAGCTTCACGATCGATTCGGGAGCATGGGACGTAATCATCTCGATATTCTGCCACCTGCCTCCGGGGACGCGGGCGCCGGTGCATCGAGCCGCGGTGGCCGGGCTAAAGCCCGGCGGCGCACTGGTATTGGAGGCATACACGCCGCGCCAGCTCGGGTACGGAACGGGCGGTCCTCCGACGGCGGACTTGATGATGACGCTGTCCGAGCTGGAGGGGGAGCTGGCGGGCATCGATTTCGCCATCGCGTGCGAGACCGAGCGCAGCGTCGGCGAAGGCAGCTGTCATACCGGTCGGGGCGCGGTAGTGCAGATCCTCGGATTCAAACCGTCGGCGCCGTGACCGCCGACTGCAACCCAACGACGGAGCCATGTTCGACCTACACATGACGCCGGAGGAGTTCCGCCGTGCCGGCTACGCGGCCGTCGATTGGGTCGCCCGTTACATGGAAGAGGTGGAGCGCTTCCCCGTGCTGTCACAGGTCCGGCCAGGCGAGGTGCGGGACAAGCTCCCCGACCAGCCACCCGAGGTTGGCGAGCCGTTCGAGGCAGTGCTGCGCGACCTGGACGAGATAATCATTCCCGGAATCACGCATTGGCAGTCGCCCAATTTCTACGCCTACTTCTCGGGCAACGCGTCCGGTCCGTCCATGCTGGGCGACCTCGTGTCCGCCGGGCTCGGCGTGCAGGGCATGGTGTGGGCGTCCAGCCCGGCGTGCACGGAGCTCGAGACCCACGTACTCGACTGGCTGGCGGACATGCTGGACCTGCCCGCGCAGTTCAAATCCAAAGCGAACGGCGGCGGGGTGATCCAGGATACCGGCTCGAGCTCGTCACTCTGCGCGCTGCTCGCCGCCCGCGAACGTGCCACGGAGTTCAGCGTCAACCGAAGCGGGCTGGACCGGCAGCTCGTTGCGTACGCGTCGCAGCACGCACACTCCTCGATCGAGAAGGGAGTGGGGGTCGCTGGAATCGGCCGGGACAACCTGCGGCTGATCGAGACGGACGAGTCTCACGCGATGCGTCCCGACTCGCTGGAGCGGGCCATCACGGAGGACGTCGCGTCGGGCTGCGTGCCGTTCTTCGTCACCGCGACCGTCGGAACCACGTCTTCACACGCGATAGACCCGGTGCGCGCCATCGGCGAGGTCTGCCGGCGCCACGGGCTGTGGCTGCACGTGGACGCCGCCCATATCGGCACGGCGGCGCTGTGCCCGGAGTTCCGCTGGATCCACGACGGCCTCGAGCTGGCCGACAGCTACGTCGTGAACCCGCACAAGTGGATGCTCACGAACCTGGATTGCTCCGCATTCTACGTAGCCGACCGCGAGGCGCTCATCCGAACCCTGAGCATCACTCCGGAGTACCTGCGCACCGCGCCATCGGAGGCGGGCCGCGTGATCGACTACCGCGACTGGCACATCCCTCTGGGCCGCCGCTTCCGCTCGCTCAAGCTGTGGTTCGTGATCCGGCATTACGGCGTCGAGGGACTGCGGCAGTACATCCGCGAGCACGTGCAGCTGGCGCAGGAGTTTCTGGCGTGGGTAGAGGAAGACGAGCGCTTCGAGGTGGTCGCTCCGGCTCCGCTCTGCCTGATTTGCTTCAGGCTCGCGGGTGACGATGCGAGGAATCAACGCCTGATGGACGCCCTCAACGCATCGGGTAGGCTCTACCTGACTCACACGAAGCTCGACGACCGGCTCGTGCTGCGTTTTGCAGTGGACGCGCCTGCGACGACGCGGCGCCACGTCGAGCGCGCGTGGCACCTGATCAGCGAGACGGCAGGATCGGTCTAGGAGGCAACCATCGACCGCAAGAAGCACTGGGAGGACGTCTACTCCAAACGCAGGCCGGACCGCGTGAGCTGGTACCAGGCGCGGCCCGTGCTGTCGCTGGACCTGATCGAGCTGGCGGGCGCAGATCCAGAGGCCGGAGCGATCGACGTAGGTGGCGGAGCTTCGAGCCTGGTCGACGAGCTGCTCGCCCGAGGATTCGAGGACGTGGCAGTGCTCGACGTCTCCGGCGTGGCGCTGGAGCTGGCCCAAGCCCGGCTCGGCGAGAAGGCCCGGACCGTCGAGTGGATCGAGGCCGACGTAACGGAGTTCGAGCCAGGGCGCCGCTGGGGCCTGTGGCACGACCGCGCCGTATTCCACTTCCTCACGGACCCAGCCGACCGCAATGCATACCGGCGCGTGCTCGAGACCGCACTGGACACCGGGGGTCGCGCGGTCATCTCGGCCTTCAGCCTCCGGGGTCCGGAGCGTTGCAGCGGGCTCGATGTCGTGCGGTACAGCCCGGAGTCGCTCCTGGCGGAGCTGGGGGGGGATTTCGAGCTATTAGAGTCGCGCGACGAGCTGCACGTAACTCCGTCCGGCGCCGAGCAGGCCTTTCTCTACTGCGTGCTGCGCCGCCGCGCCGACGAGTGACCCTCTCCCTGGAGCCGATGGCCCCCGGTGACTGGCCGGCGTTGCGGGACATCCTCCAGGAGGGGATCGCCGACGGCATCGCCACCCTGGACACGGCGGTCCCAGGCCAGGCCGAATGGGACCGGTCGCATCTGTCCGAGTGCCGCATCGTCGCCCGCGAGGGAGACACGGTGCTGGGCTGGGCCGCGCTGAGCAGGGTCTCCGACCGGCACTGCTACCGGGGCGTCGCGGAGGTCAGCATCTACGTTGCGGGCGCCGCCCGCGGGCGCGGCGTGGGACGGGCTCTCATGGAAAGCCTCGTCGACTGCTCCGAGAGCCACGGGTTCTGGACCCTGCAATCGGCCGTGTTCCCCGAGAACGCAGTTAGTATCGCCCTGCACGAGTCGTGCGGCTTCCGCTCCGTGGGCGTGCGCGAGCGAATCGGGGAGCAGGACGGCTCGTGGCGCGACATCCTGCTCATGGAGCGCCGCAGCGGCGTCGTGGCCGCCCCGCAATAAACCCGAATAGGGCGGTCGGGAACCTCCGGCGCCCCCCGCGCGTAACCTGAAGAGACCATCAGCCGGGGCCCACAGCCCCTCGCCCACCCCCTCCAAGTAAAGGGATCGAAACATGCGTCGAACGATCATGCAGACCGGCGTGAAGGCCGGCTCCGCGGCCGCGCTGCTGCTGGCACTGGCATCCACCCCTGCTGCGGCGCAGGAGGAGCACGCCCAATACGTAATCGGCATGAGCCACGAGCTCCATTCGGACGTGCTGGGGGAGGACCGCCAGTTGATCGTCCACCTGCCCCAGGGCTACGAGGCCGGCCAGCAGCACTACCCCGTGATGTACCTGCTCGACGGCGACGCCCACTTCCACCACACCACCGGCATCACCCAGTTCTTGGCTGGGCGCGGCCTCATGCCGCAGATGATCGTCGTCGCCATCCCCAACACCGACCGCACCCGTGACCTCACACCCGAGCCCGGCACAGAGTGGGCCGAGCGGGCGCCGACGGCGGGCGGGGCCGACAACTTCCTGCGGTTCCTGAGCGACGAGCTCATCCCTTGGGTCGACAGCGAGTACCGCACGGCACCGTACCGCGTGCTGGTCGGGCACTCGTTCGGCGGCCTGTTCGCGGCGCACGCCCTACTCACGCGGCCCGAGACCTTCGATGCCTACGTCTCCATCAGCCCGTCACTGTGGTGGAACGACCGCGCCCTGGTGGAGCAGGCCGAGGCCACGATCGAGCAGCAGCCGTGGGGAGGTCGCTTCTTCTACATGACCATGGGCGACGAGGGCGGCGACATGCTGCCGGCCGCTGCCGCGATGGCGTCCGTCTTCAAGGCTTCGGCGCCCGAGGGCTTCGAGTGGCAGTTCCACTGGATGGATCACGAGACGCACGGCTCCATCCCGCACCGGACCACGTATGACGCCCTGGAGTGGGTGTTCATGGACTACCGGCTCCCCGGTCTGCTGGCCGACGTTGGGCTGGCCGGAATCCAGGAGCACTTCGCGGGGGTGGCCGACAGGTACTTCGAGGTCGACATACCTGAGGGCATGGTCAACCAGCTCGGGTATCAGTACCTCGGGCGGGGCGACGTAGCCCAGGCAATCGAGGCCTTCGAGTTCAACGTCGAGATGTACCCCGGGTCGGCCAACGTCTACGACAGCTTGGGGGACGGCTACGACGCCGCCGGCGAGGACCGGCTCGCTCTCGAGAACTACGAGAAGGCGTATCGTATGGCCAGCGAGATGAAACACCCGAATGTGGGCATATACCGCGCCAACTACGAGCGGCTAAGCCAGAAGGTCGCAGCGCAGAACTGACGGCGGCGCGGCCGCAGCCGCGACTCCAGTTACGGCGGATGTCATCGGGCCGGGCGGCAGTGCCGCCCGGCCTTTGCATTCCATGCGGCCGCGGGAAGCGTACCGCGGGATGCGTGCCCGCGGCCCGCCATCTATCTTCCCCGGCAATCATAAAGGGTCACTCTGCGCGGAGACAGCATGCACCACGGGATTCTGCTCCTGCACCTACTCGGAGCCACGATCTGGACGGGCGGTCACCTGGTCCTCGCTATCACCGTTCTGCCCCGGGCGCTGCGCAACCGCAGCGTGGAAACCATAGTGCAGTTCGAGGAGGGCTACGAGAGGCTGGGAATGCCAGCGTTGCTTATTCAGGTCGTGACGGGCACCTGGCTCGCCTACCGCTACCTGCCCGACCCGGCAGCCTGGTTCCAGTTCCGCTCGCCGGTGGCCGTCCACATCTTCGTCAAGCTGCTCCTGCTGGCGCTGACCCTGGCTCTCGCGCTGCACGCACGGCTCCGCGTGATCCCCAGGCTCGACGAGGAGCGGCTAAAGACCCTCGCGTACCACATCGTATCCGTCACCGTGCTGTCGGTCCTGTTCGTCGCTGTCGGCGTGGGCTTCCGCTTCGGGGGCGCCTGGTAGTGAGACCGCGCGTATGGAAGCTGGCGCTCACCGCGGCGATCGCTTGTGCTGCCTTCTCGACGGATCCGCTGGCCGCCCAGGAGCTACGCCGCTTCATGCCGGGCCGGGAGTACCTCCCGCTTCTCGCAGCGGACCCGCGTCAGCCGACGATAGCGGCCAAGCTGCTCTACGCCTTCGACAGCCCGACCCAGTTCGGCTCCATCCTGGAGGGAGAGCCCGTGCTCGGGGCTTCGCTGCCCTTCTACGTCCTGGCCGGGAGCGGCCTGGACGACGCCCTCGTAATCGGTTTCGAAGGCGCGGTGTTCGCCCGCTTCAACATGGAGACGCGCGAAAAGCAGCTCATTGCAAGCGACTGGGTGTTTGCGCTTCCGCTGGTACTGCACCGTGGTCCCCATTGGGTGCGGCTGCGCTATTACCACACGAGCGGCCACCTGGGGGACGAGTACATCCTTGCGTTTGATGTCGACCGGACGGAGTACGCCCGGGACATCGCGGAGCTCATGGGATGGTGGCAGGCAACACCGAGTCTCGCGCTCTACGGCGGCGGAGGCTGGGCCTTCCGCGTCGATCCGCCCGACGACGGCGAGTTCACTCTGCGGCTCGGAGCGCAGGCAGAGGCGCAGCTCGAGCGTGGACTGCGGCCCTATGGAGCCGTGGACGCGTACTTCGACCAGGACAACGACTGGAGGCCATCGCTCAACATCCAGATCGGTGTTGCGACGAGGGCGCTTTCGTACAGCCGCAACCTGCGCATCGCGGCGGAGCTGTTCAGCGGACCCACACGGGTCGGACAGTTCCACGATCAAGAGACGACATTTGTGACACTGGGTTTCTACATCGATCTTTAGGATCGCAGCGTCCGGACGTAGAGCACAAACATGGGAGGGGTCGATGACGACGCGCTACAAGTCCCTGCTGGTACTCGCAGCAGCAGTTTTCTTCACGCCACCTCTCGTCGCGCAGGACGACGACGATGACAAGCCGCCGGAACTGAACAGCTCACTGGTTTCCGGCCTCGAGCTGCGTGGCATCGGCCCCGCACTGATGTCGGGCCGCATCATCGACATCGCGGTGGATCCGGTCCGGCGCAGCACCTGGTACGTGGCGGCCGCTTCCGGCAACGTCTGGAAGACCGAGAACGCCGGCACCACGTGGAAGCCGATCTTCGACAAGTACGGCTCGTACTCCATCGGGAGCATCGCGGTCGACCCGAACAACCGCTTCGTGGTGTGGGTGGGCACCGGGGAGAACAACAGCCAGCGCAGCGTGGGGTACGGCGACGGCCTGTACAAGTCGCTGGACGGAGGACGCAGCTTCGAGAAGGTCGGGCTGGAGCACTCGGAGCACATCGCCAAGATCCTGATCGACCCCCGCAACTCGGACGTCGTCTACGTGGCATCGCAGGGTCCGCTGTGGGCGCCGGGCGGCGACCGCGGGCTCTACAAGACCACCGATGGCGGTGATACGTGGACGCGGGTGCTGGAGATCAGCGAAAACACCGGCGTGACGGACGTCCACTTCGACCCGCGCAATCCGGACGTGCTGTACGCCGCCGCGTACCAGCGCCGGCGGCACGTGTGGACGCTGATCGACGGCGGCCCCGAGTCCGGCATCTACAAGTCCACCGACGCCGGCGCTACGTGGCGCAAGATCAACAAGGGCCTGCCGAGCGGCGACCGGGGCCGCATAGGGCTCGCGGTCTCTCCCATCGACCCGGACGTCGTGTACGCCGTCGTGGAAGCCACCGGGGACAAGGGTGGCTTCTACCGCTCGGCCGACGGAGGGGAGAACTGGACGCGGCAGAGCAACTACGTGAGCAGAAGCCCCCAGTACTACCAGGAGCTCTACGCAGATCCCCACAAGCTCGACCGCATCTACTCGATGGACACTTATTCCATGGTGTCCGAGGACGGGGGCAAGACGTTCGTGCGGCTGGGCGACCAGTACAAGCACGTGGACAACCACGCCATGGTGTTCGACCCAGACGATCCGGACCACCTGCTGATCGGCTGTGACGGCGGCCTGTACGAGACGTGGGACCGCGGCAAGACCTACGACTTCAAGGCCAACCTGCCGCTCACGCAGTTCTACAAGATGGCGGTGAGCAACGACACGCCGTTCTACTACGTGTACGGCGGCACGCAGGACAACGCCACGCAGGGCGGGCCGTCGCGCACTACCAACGTGCACGGCATTCGCAACAGCGATTGGTTCATCACGGTGGGCGGGGACGGATTCGATCCCGCGGTTGACCCCGAAAACCCCAACATCGTCTACTCGCACTGGCAGTACGGCAATCTCATCCGCTACGACCGGCTTACCGGCGAGCGTATAGACGTCAAGCCCCAGCCCGAGAGCGGCGGGCCGCCGCTGCGCTGGAACTGGGATTCCGCACTGCTGATCAGCCCTCACTCTGCGTCCCGCATCTACTTCGGGTCGCAGATCCTGTTCCGCAGCGACGACCGCGGCAACTCGTGGCGGGCGATCAGCCCCGACCTCACGCGCAACATGGACCGCAATCAGCTCGAGGTGATGGGACGCGTGTGGAGCGTGGACGCGGTGGCCAAGAACCGCTCCACGTCGTTCTACGGCACGATCGTGGCCGTGTCGGAGTCGCCGGTGGTGGCGGACCTGCTGTACGCCGGGACGGACGACGGGCTGATCCAGGTGAGCGAGGACGGCGGCGCCAACTGGCGGCGCGTCGACAAGGTCGGCGACGTTCCCGAGATGACGTATGTCAACGACCTGGAGGCGTCGCTGCACGACGCCAACACCATCTACGCCGCCCTCAACAACCACAAGCGCGGCGACTTCGCGCCGTACATATACAAGAGCACCGACCGCGGCCGTTCCTGGCGGTCCGTCTCCGGCGACCTGCCCGAGCGCGGCTCGGTGTACACGATCGCCGAGGACCACGTGAACCCGAACCTGCTGTTCGCCGGCACCGAGTTCGGCATCTTCTTCACCGTTGACGGTGGCGAGAAGTGGATCCAGCTCAAGGGCGGAATGCCGACCATTGCCGTGCGCGACCTGGAGATCCAGCGGCGCGAGAATGACCTGGCGGCGGCTTCGTTCGGCCGGGGCTTCTACATCCTGGACGACTACACGCCGCTGCGGGAGCTGAGCGATGCGTTCGTCCAGCGGGAAGCGTTCATCTTCCCGATCAAGACGGCATGGATGTACATCCAGGAGCGGCCCATGGGTGGCGGAGAGAAGGCCAGCCAGGGCGCATCGTTCTTCACCGCCCCCAACCCGCCGTTCGGGGCGACGTTCACGTACTACTTGCGCGAACCCATCAAGACCCGCGAGGCGCAGCGGCACGAGCGGGAGCGGGACCTCGCCAAGGAAGACGAGAACGTATTCTATCCCTCGTGGGAGGCGCTGAAGGCGGAGGACCGTGAGGAAGACCCGGCCGTGGTCCTGACAGTGCGCGACGAGGCCGGCAACGTCGTGCGCCGCATTGCCGGCAAGACCTCGAAGGGCATCCACCGGGCCACGTGGAACTTCCGCTACCCAGGCTACGGCCCAGTCAGCATGAGCGGGGACGGCTTCGGGCCGGTTGCCCTACCGGGCACCTACTCAGTGAGCCTGGAGAAGCGCGTGGATGGCGCCACGACCCAGCTCGTTCCGCCGACGCCCTTCGTGGTGGAGCCGCTCGGGCGTCCCAGCCTGCCGCCGGCAGACAGGGAAGCGCTGCTGGCGTTCCAGCGGCAGACGGGCGAGCTGCAGCGCGCGGTGATGGGAGCCAGCCGCGCCGCGCAGGAGGCGGCGGAGCGCATCAGCTACATCAAGCGTGCCATCGAGGTCTCACCCAACGTGGACCTCGCTCTGCGCGACGAGGCCCGAGCCCTGGAGCTGCGCCTCATGGACCTGCGCGAGGCACTGAACGGGGATCCCACGAAGCGGCGGCGCAGTGAGCCGGAACTGCCCGGCATCGTTAGCCGTGTGAACCAGATCGTGTACGGCCACTGGTCGAGCACCTCGGCACCCACCGAGACACACCGGCGCAGCTACGATATCGCATCCGAACAGTTCGGTGCGGTCGCCGGCGACCTGCGGCAGCTCATCGATGTGGACCTGCCGCACTTCGAGCAGCAGCTCGAAGAGGCCGGAGTGCCGTGGACGCCCGGGCGGGGCGTGCCTCAGTGGCCGCGCGACTAGCGGCAGCCTGATATCACCGTGACCGAGGCGGTGGGCGGAAACGCCCGCCGCCCGTTCCATGCCCGACCACTTCGACTTCCTGGCCTCGATCTACGACCGGCTGATCCCACCGCCTGATCCGGAGCGGCTCGCCCGGCTGCTGCGCCTCCCGGCCGAGGGGTGGCTGCTGGACGCGGGCGGCGGCACCGGCAGGGTCTCGGCAGCGCTGTTCGGGCTGGCCGATCACACCGTGGTCAGCGACCTCTCACCCAAGATGCTGCGGCAGGCCGCCGCAAAGAGGGGACTGCTTCCGCTGCGCGCGCAGGCCGAGAGGCTCCCCTTCCCCGATGCCAGCATCGACCGGGTGCTCGTGGTGGATGCACTGCACCACTTCAGGGACCAGCGCGACGCCGTCGCAGACCTGGTGCGGGTGCTCAGGCCGGGAGGGCGGCTGGTCATAGAGGAGCCGGACCTGACCCGCTTTGCGGTGAAGCTGGTAGCGGTGGCCGAGAAGCTCGCGCTCATGCGAAGCCGGTTCTACACCCCCGAGGCGATCGCGGAAATGGTGGCCGCCAGCGGCATCACCCCCAGCATCGAGAGGGACGGCGGGTTCGCGGCGTGGGTGGTGGCCGACAAGTAGCCTCACGGAGGCGCTCGCCCGGAGGTATTATTGCCGAACGCCTGGCAGGAGTTCCGCGTGCGCGAGTCCGCTGAGCCACGGTCATGATCGACCGGCCCACAGTCCTCATCTCGGAAGCCGACATCCAGCGGCGGGTGGCGGAGCTCGCGGATCAGGTCTCGGGGGATTACGCCGGCAAAGGGAACTTGGTGCTGTTGGCGGTCCTCAAGGGGGCGTTCATCTTCCTGGCGGACCTGGCACGGCGCCTCACGGTGCACCACCGCATCGAGTTCATTGCGCTCTCGAGCTACGGCAAGGGCACGGTGTCCGGACAGGTGCGCCTCGAGATGGACGTTCGCGACAGCATCGAGGACGACCACGTCCTCATCGTGGAAGACATCGTGGACACCGGTCACACCCTGCACCACCTCATAGACCTGCTGGAAACGCGTGGCCCGGCATCCGTGCGGACCTGTTCGCTGGTGCGCAAACCCGACCGGCACGAGACAGAGGTCAGCATCGACTACCTCGGCTTCGACATCCCCGACGTGTGGGTCGTGGGCTACGGCCTCGACTACGCCGAGCGTTACCGCACGCTGCCGTACATCGGGGTGATCGCACCGGACGAGCCGCCGGGCTCCTGAACTGTTCGGGGCCGACCGAGTGCGGCGCGACTGCCCCCCTTCGAGCGTGCTCTCACTGCTGCCATGGCTGCTGGATGCCAACAGCTGGGCGCTCGACGCGGCACCCGACGCGGCCACCGGCGTTTGGCCGGTGGGCAACGGACAGGTGTTCGCCCACGCCGGAATGGGAACGCCAGCCAACCGGCTGCAGGGCATCGTAGGCCCCACCTACCAGACCGAAGAACTGCACTGCCCCGCCGGCGACTTCGGCGACTGCTGGGTCGAGCTCGAAACGGCAACCGGACCGGTCGAGCTCCCATACCACGAGATCTGGCGGCCCCGTCTCTCGGGCGTACTGGTAACCAAGTGCAGCGGCGGCCCGGTGGCGCTGCTCACCATCGACGTGGCGCTCCCGGAGCGGCCCGTCCTGCTGCGGTTCATCGAGGTGTGGGGCACGCAGCACCTGGGTGAGGACTCCAGGGCGATTCTGCACCTCCCGGCCGGCGTGCCGCACGACCCACGGCGGCGCTCGCTGCGGGCGGAGGGAAGCAGCGGCAAGGTGCTCGTGCTCGGAGCGGTGGCGGGGCACGACGCCGAGAACGGAAGGCTCTCGGTGCGGCTGGGCGACCTGCCGCGGACGGGCGGCGTGCAGCAGCTGGTGGCTCTCCTGGCGTGCGGGCACTCGGAGCAGGAGGCCCTCGAGCACCTGAGCCTTTCCGCGGGCCCGATCGCGCAGCTGGAAGAAACGCGGGAGTGGTGGAGCCACTGGCTGGGCAGCCTGCGAGCGCCCGAGCTGTGGCCCCAGCACCTGCCGGGGCGCACCGCGACGGTGCGCGAAGTCGCCGACCTCATCGAGATCAACCAGACCAACCTGCGCATGCAGCAGGCCGTCCCGGGCGGGGGCGTGGGCCCCATGGTGCACTACAAGGGCGTGTGGGCGCGCGACTGCAGCGGGCCGGTGCGAGCATTCCTCCAGATGCGCGCGCTCGACGAGGTGCGTGCACTGCTGGACTACTACTACCGCGCTTCGATCGCGCTGAACAGGATCCCCAGCTCCGCCGCGCTGGACATCGACGTGGCGGCAGTGCGCGAGCCGTCCGACTGGTCTGCGGTCGAGGTGCCGCACGCAGAGATCCCGTCGTGGATCGTGCTGCAGCATCGCTGGTGGCTCGAGGCGGGAGGCGATGCGGATCTGGTGCGGAGGCACTGGGGCTACCTGCGGCGTTGCGCAACGGGCCAGACGCTGAGCCCGGAGGGATTCCAGACGTTCCACGGCGACGAGACGTACCTGCATGGGGCGCTCTACTCCATCTATCCCGAAAGGGCCGGCTGGCCCAACCAGCTGATCGCCGACGACGTGGCGGGCGGCTACGCGCCGTGGTCGCTCGATTCGATGGTGCTCTACGTGGCGGCGCACGAGGCGATGGCGCGGATGAGCACCCTGACCGGGCATGACGAGGAACTGAGTGAATACCAGAAGGAGGCCGACCGGGTGCGCGCCACCATCGAGCAGAACTTCTGGCTGGACGAGCACGATTTCTACGCGCCGGCCATCTACCCTCTCAGCGGCGCAAGGCACGAGGCCCCGTTCGCGCCGGTCAACCTGCGGCCCCTGTGGCTGGGCTACCACGCCCCGGACGAGCCCCGCGCCCTCCGGAACCTGCAGTCGGTGGTGGACCTCCTCGGTTTCGGGAGCATCACTCCCACCTGCGAGTACAACGTCGGGCACGGCCCGGGGTACCTGCTGTGGGATCTGCTGCAGGTGGGATCCGACCTGGCTCCGCTGGGGCTGGCCCACCTGGTGAGCACCGCGTCAGCGGCGGGCGAGTGGGCCGAGATCTACGCACCCGGAGGCGCTCCGCATTACTCCTACCACCAGTCTGCGCCAAATCGACTGAGGCCGTGGGAGAGCGGAATCAATCTCGACGCGGTCTACCGCTACTTCCAGACCCGCCGCGCCGAGGACGAACCTGAGGGAGAGCTGCGCGGCATCGCACGGCCGACGGGCACCAGCGGTTCGGGGCCGGTGCGCGCGGTGCGCCTGCCGCGCCCGCCCGTACCGCAGCGAACCGTGCTGGTCACGGCCGATCCGGCCGAGCTGGAGGCCGCCGCCACCGACGAGCTCACGGTGATAGATGCCGGCCTTCCGATCGGCGGTGACTACTTCGGCAGCCTGCTGTTCGATCCGGGCACCGGTGAGCGGCGGGTAGACGTGCTGATCCTGGGAGAGAGCGCCCTTGCCGGCGACCGCCGCTCTATGAAGCCGCCCGCCTTCTGGAGTCTCCCCCAGGTGGCGGGCGCATTCGAGCGGTTCGAGGCGGCGGGTGGGCGGCTAGTGCGCCCCCATCATTGAGTCTCGCGCTGCCTTGAACGCCACACCGTCGCTCCAGTTCGGGAAGTCGCTGCTGTTGGCCAGAGCGTAGCCCACCCGGAAGAACAGCCGCAGGTCGTCGACCAGCCCGGTGAGATCCCACTCGGGATCGTATTCGTCTCCGGGCTTGTGGTAGCGCTCGGCGGTGTATTCCGCCCGGCGCTCCAGCGTCCACTGCTCGCCGTGCTCGACGTGGTCGATGCCCGCGTTGGCGTTGAGAGCAGGCACACCCTGCTTGGCGAAGCTGAAGTGATCGGACCGGAAGTAGAAGCCCTTCTCCTCCTCCGGATCGGGCCGCACCCGCCGGTCCTGCGCCCGCGCCGCATCGGTCAGGTAGTCGTCCAGCTCCGAGTAGCCGAGCCCCACGACGGTCACGTCGCGCATCGGGCCGATCACGTTGAGGCCGTCCATGTTGATGGCCGCCACGGTTGCGGCCAGCGGCCGCATCGGGTGCGTGGCGTAGTAAGCCGAGCCGAGCAGCCCTTGCTCCTCCGCCGTTACTGCGAGGAAGAGGATGGACCGTGCCGGGCGCTGCTCCAATTCTGCAAACGCACGCGCCAACACCAGCAGCCCGCCGGTGCCGGTCGCATTGTCCAGCGCTCCGTTGTAGATCCGGTCTCCCTCGAGTGACGGATCCATGCCCAGGTGATCCCAGTGACCCATGTAGACCACGTACTCGTCAGGGCGCTCTGCGCCGGGCAGCAGTGCCGCCAGGTTGTTCGAGGTCGAGCGGCGCAGCGTGTTGCGCAGGCTGATGGATGCGCTGGCCTCGAGGGGTATGGCCCGGAACCCCTGCGTGGCGGCCTGCTGCTTCAGCACCTCGAAGTCACTTCCCGCTGTCTCCGCGATCGCGTCGGCCGCTTCCCGGGTGATCCATCCTTCCACTGCCACCCGGGACATGTTGTCGTCGTCACTGACCAGATCGAACTGCTCGCCGCTCCAGCTTCCCTCCACCACGTCCCACGGGTAACCGGCCGGCTCGGTTTCGTGCACGATGAACGCGGCGGCGGCGCCCTGGCGTGCCGCCTCCTCGAACTTGTACGTCCAGCGCCCGTAATACGTCATCGCGTTGCCCGAGAACAGCGCCGTGTCCTTGGTGGCGAAGCCCGGGTCGTTCACGAGGATCACGACCGCCTTGCCGCGCACGTCCGCGCCGGCGTAGTCGTCCCAGCCGTACTCGGGAGCCACGATGCCGTAGCCCACGAACACCATGTCCGCGTCGCGCACCGCCGCGCGGTCCACGACTCGTTTGGTCCACGGCATCACGTCGCGGCCGTACTCGAAGCGCCGCTCACCGCCGGCGCCCCGAACCGTGAGCCGCGAGCCGGGCGTCGCGGTGATCGAGACCAGCGGCACCGGCTGCAGATAGCTGTCTCCGTCCCCCGGCCCGAGGCCGAGCGCGCGGAACTCCCGCTCGAGATACGCAATCGTCCTCTCCTCGCCGGGAGAGGACGGCGCGCGGCCCTCGAACGAGTCCGCTGCGAGCACCTGTATGTGATTGGATATCTCGTCCACACCGATGGATGCGAGGGCGGCGGTTAGCTGCGGATCCTGTCTCGAGCATCCCGCCGCTGCGACCGCCACCGCCAGCGCCAGCACCAGCGTCCCCATCACCTTATCAACACGCATGGAATTCCCCGGTTGTGTTCGGTTTCGACTTGGCAACGCAGCGATCTGAAGCGGAGACCGTGCGCCCGCCGAACGCTAACGGGGTGCCGTCGAAATGGAAGTCCGGCGCCGCTCGGCTCGCCGCCGAGTGACTCTCGCGCCCAGCAGCAGGACCAGCACGCTGCCGAACACGACCGGGGCGAGCGTGTCGGCCTTGACCAGCCAGAGGAAGTGCAGCACCGCACCGGCGGCCGCCACGTACACGAGCCTGTGCAGCGCGCGCCACCGTTTCGCACCGAGCCGCTTCACCCACCCACCGGTGGAGGTGACGGCCAAGGGAACGAGCAGCAGGAACGTGGCGAAGCCCACGGTCACGTACGGCCGCTTGGCTACGTCCTCGGCCACCAGACCGAGCGACAGCCCGGTTCCGGCGAACACCGTCTGGTCGGCCAGATAGGTGAGGAAGTGGAGCAGCGCGTAGGCAAACGAGCATAGGCCGAGCATGCGGCGCAGCGTCACCAGAGAAGGGGTGCGTAGGAGCCGGCTCGCTGGAGTGACGGCCAGCGTCGCCATCAGCAGAGTGATCGCGGTGAACCCCGTGCGGTGGGTGATCGTCTCGACGGGGTTCGCACCCAGGTTGCCGGTCACCGTATCCCACACCAGTACGGCGGCCGGGACCAGGGCGGCTGCGAACACGGCGGGCTTCACCACCCGCCTCACCCACTGGCTGCGTGTCATCCGTTGCTCAGTAGTAGCGCACCAGGTCCATTCCGGAGTAGAGGGAGGCCACCTCTTCCCCGTAACCGTTGAACGGCAGCGTGGGGCGCTTGAACAGATCGCCGATGCGCCGCTCGCGCGCCTGGCTCCAGCGGGGGTGATCCACTTCCGGGTTCACGTTCGCGTAGAAACCGTATTCGTGGGGTAGCACGGCATTCCACGTGGCCGTGGGCTGCTCGCGGGTGAGCCTGATCCGCACTATCGACTTGATGCTCTTGAAACCGTACTTCCAAGGCACGACGAGCCGAATCGGCGCTCCGTTCTGGTTGGGCAGCTCCTCGCCGTACAGCCCCACCGCCATGAGCGTGAGGGGGTGCAGGGCCTCGTCGAGCCTCAGCCCCTCGACGTAGGGCCACGGCAGGACGTTGCGGCGCTGCCCCGGCATCTGCTCCACATCGTACAGCGTCGTGAACTCCACGAAGCTGGCGTTGGACGTCGGCTCCACTGCACCGAGCAGGTCCTTGAGCGGGAACCCAAGCCATGGGATGACCATCGACCAGGCCTCGACGCAGCGCAGCCGGTACACCCGCTCCTCGGGAGGGAAGCGGCGCCACAGTTCGTCGATGTCGAAGCTCGCCGGATTATGCACCTCGCCATCCACCCGCACCGTCCAGGGCCGCGTCCGCAGCGTGTGCGCCCGCTTCCTGGGATCGTCCTTCCCGGTCCCGAACTCGTAGAAGTTGTTGTAGCTGGTGACGTCGTCGTAGGGCGTGAGCTCGTCGTCCCGGCCTGCCGCCGACTGCTCTGAGCCGTTGGCCGGCCTGCTGCACGCGGAAAGCAGGCCGGGCACCGCGGCGGCGGCCAGGGCCACGCCAGCAGAGGCCGCGGCGCCGACGAACCGCCTGCGGTCCCAATAGAGCTCTTTGTCGGTGATCTCAGCCGGCTTGATGTCGTCTGGTCGCCTGATCAGCAAGGTCGCCGCCTCTGGTTCTGGTCCTGGTGACGACCCTTTGAATGCCGGCGGGGCACCATTTGTTCCCGGTGCCGGGCGCAAGGACGCCTAGCAGCGGGCAGTGTCTGGCTGCCCGCCACTAGGCGTCTGCCTTAGGGAGTGCCGGGGCATAGGCGCCGGGGGCAGTATGCAGCGGAGAGGTCCGTGTCCCACTGCACCCTTCCGACCACCGACGCCTATACACCCTGGCACTTGTATAACCCCGGGCGCGAGGAGAAGGTTGCCCCCTCGGGCTGGCGTCCGTCAAGCACCCGCAGCCGCCGGGACCCGCACCCGCACGGTCGTGCCCTCCCCAGCCACACTGTCCACGTCGATGGTGCCGCCCCACGACTCGACCAGGCGCCTGCAGATGGCCAGCCCCAGGCCGGTGCCGCTCGACGTGGTCGAGAACTGGGGCTCGAAGATGTGGATCATGTGCTCGTCGGTGATGCCCCCGCCGTCGTCCCGCACCTCGACCTCGGCAGCGCCGTCCACGGTCCGCACGGCGATCCTCACGTTCAGGGCGTTGGCGTCGCGCGCGTTCTCGATGAGGTTCACCAGAACCTCCTTGACCTCACCTGGTCGGACCATTCCGCTCACCGGGCCGTCTTCCTCGACGGTGATCACGGTGTCTCCTCCCAGCGAGTATAGCGCTGCGGCTTCCACCGCGATGGCAGTAAGGTCCGCGGCCACGAGCGGTGCGGCCTCGGTGGTGGGCGCGCCGAAACGGGAGAACGCGCGGGCTATCGCATCCAGCCGCTCGATCTCGGCCAGGATCTGCTGTGAGGTCTGCTCCAGAGTGGCGTCGAAGTCCGCCCGGCCGTGGCGGCGCGCGCGCTGCAGGTGCTGCACGCCGAGCCGGATCGGGGTGAGGGGGTTCTTGATCTCGTGGGCTATCTGCCGTGCGAGCTCCCCCCAGGCCAGCACGCGCACGGCGTGGGTGAGCTCCGTCGTGTCGTCCAGGGCCACGACGCACCCGCGCGGATCGGTCTGGAGCGCTGCGACCTGGCCCCGGATGCGGCGGGCCCCAACCGAGAACTCCCGCGAGCCCAGCTCGTGGCCGTGGCGCATGAAGTCCAGCACCCACTCCCACACCGGCAGCCAATCCGGAGCCGTCGCTGCCGCGATCGGGGTGCCGGGCTCGAGGGTCGCGCCGAGCAGCTCACCCGCGCGCGGGTTGGCAATCGTGACGAGCATCGTGCGGTCCAGTGCGACTACGCCCGTGGCGACGTTGCGCAGCACGGTAGCGGTGCGCCGCCGAGCAGCATCGAGTGCAGACTGGCTCGCCTCCACGTCGGCCGCCATCCGCTCGAACGCGTCCACCACCGACACGAACTCCGCCGGCACGTTGGGCTCGAACGGCGGCGGGGAGTCACCGCGCCCCACAGCCACCGCCGCCGCGCGCAGCGACTGCACCGGCCGCGCCAGCGACCGCGCTGCCAGGGTGGCGAGCCCGGCCGCTCCACCGAGCCCGAGCAGGGTAACGAGGAGCAGCCCGAAGGCCAGGTCCTCCTGCTCGCGCCGGATGTTGCCGACGTCCACCAGGCGCGGCGCCGCCAGCACCGGAACCGCGTCGGGAGCTCCGCCGAGTGTTCGGTACCCCACCCGCGTCGGGTGGCCTCCGATGAGGTCGTCGGTGGTCAGCTCGGGCTCGTCCTCCATGGTCAGAGCCCGGAAGGTGCGCGGCGCCAGGTACGTGTCGATCAGCCCCAGCTCGACCAGCACGGTGGTGGTGGCTTCGGCCAGCACCCCGCCCTCGTACCACAGCAGGTCGGCGTTTAGACGCGCGGCGAGCTCGCTGAGGCCCGACTCGATCTCCTCGGGCGGAAGCCCGCCGTAGCGCTCTGCGGTGCGCGCGGCGTCGCTCAGCGTCTGCTGGATCAGCAGGTCACGGCTCCGCGCGGCATCCGCCTGCAACCGGCCGATGGACCACGCCGCGAAGCCCAGCGTCGGGATCACGAAGAACGCGGCCAGGGCCAGGGTGAGCCGCATGCGGTACGACGCCAGCCGCAGCGCCCCCGGCATCAGGGTGCGCCGGTCGAGCCCACCCCGCATTGCCGCTGCGGCCAGGGCGAGCAGCGCCAGCAGGGCCACGTCCAGCACCACGAAGAGCGCGCCGCGCACCAGCAACTGGGATGGGTCACGCAGCGGAACGGAGATATGCAGATGGCGCATGCCCTGCGGCATGTCCAGCGGCCGCGTCGTGCGCACCTCCCACGCGTCGCGCCGCCACCCCACTCCCTCGGGAGGCGCGCCCTCGGCTACCGGCTCGGCGGTGAACATCTCGTAGGGCGCTTCAACCCGAAGCTCGCCGCGCAGGAAACGGGCCAGCCGAACCGGGCGAATCAGCTGCGACCGCGGTGCCACCCCAACCGTGACCACGGACCCATCCGGATGCGGCGTCGCGCTCAGGTAGCGCACCCCCGGGTGCAGCTCGTAGGACCGGAGCAGGGGCTCACCCAGCGAGCGCGCCGTATCGGCCAGCATCTCGAACACCGTGGGGCCCAGACCGAGCTCGGCCAGCTGCAGCCACGCCATGCGCTGGCCGCCCGGCGACCAGGTGGCGAGCACTGCGGGGTAGTTGTCGCCGCTCAGCGGGGAGCGGCGCCAAGCAGCGTACAGTGCGGCCGCGCTGAGCGGCGGGTCATCTTCCTCGAGCGCCACGCTGAATCGGTCCAGGAAGCCGATGGCCACGGGATCGCCGCCACGCAGTCGCTCAGCGTCCCGCTCGGCAAGGAGCAGGCGGCCGTGCACTGCGGCGCCCCACGTGAGCACCGCGGCCGCGGTGCCCGCGGCAACTCCGACCATCACGAGACGCTGCGCCCTCCCGGTCGGCCAAACCGCCGCGAGCATCAGCGGCACCCACATCAGTCCGTACCAGGCCGGCCAGTCACCGGCCGGCTGCCACGCCACGAGACCCACGACTCCCACGAGCAGCGCTCCCGCCGAAACGAGCCAAACGGTCCACGGCGGCGACTCGCGCCCGACCGCCCCGCCCAGCAGCAGGCTCGCAGCCATGCCCAGCGCCGCTCCCACCATGGTGAGCGGCACCTGCCAGCCGAGCCAGTGTCCGATTGAGAGCCCCGTTGCCGGCGGGGTTATTCCCCGGGACAGCAGCCACATGACCCACGGGGCCGCCAGCACCAGGATGCCGGCGGACGCCAGCCGCGGCACCCTGGCGCGCGTGCCGCGCGGCGCAAGCGGAAGCAGCGCCAGCAGCAGCACGGCCGCGCCGAGCAGCAGCGCGCCGGCGGACGACGTGAGCGGGCCCAGTGTCTCGAGGAAGTAGGTTGCCGAAGAGAACAGCGGGCCCAGTCCGACGAGCTGGCCGGCCGGCGTGAGGACCAGGAGCCCCATCACACCGAACACTCCGACCCACCTTCCCATCGCGCCGCCGAAGCACACGAGGAGCAGCAGCACCGCCAGAGCAAGCTGCGCGCCGAGTCGGCCGCCCCGTTCCACCAGCTCCAGCTTGAAGGCTCCCTGGACCGGAGGAACGGCCCGCACGCTGAACAGGGTGTCGGGCGGAAGCTCCCCGGGCACCGCCTCGCACGCGGGAATGCAGTAGTCGAAGATGTCGGGCTCGATCGGAGCGGCGCCGGGCCGGTAGAACTCGAGTCCCACACCGGTCTCCTCGACGAAGCGCGCGGCGAGCGTGCGCTCCGGATTGGGAATCGCACCACCCGCAGCCAGTACGACCTGGCTCACCGACGACCGCATTCCGGCCTGGCGGCGGGCCTCGAGCAGGACGTAGAATGGGGTCATGCGAGCCGCCAGAAGGCCTCCCCCAAGACCGGGCCCGACCCGGTGCGTGCCGGACCACGCCCACGGTCGGCCCAGCTCGTCCAGCACGACGACCCCGTGCTCGGGGGCGCCGTCGCCGACCACGGACTGCACTTGGGTGAAGGCGTCTGCCCTGGAGTCGGCTTCGATGGCGGCTGCACGCTCGGCGAGTGAGTGCGCAAGGTCCACCGCCGATGCCAGCGTGGCGGCCAGCCGCTCGCTGGCCCGCTGGATGAGCTGCTCCCGGGTCTCCGGCCAGCGACGCTCCACGGCGCGAATCCGCAGCGCCGTCGTCAGCATCACCGCAGCGGCGGCGAGAGCCGCGACGCCCGTGAGTAGTGGTCCGGCGCGGCGCGTCGGAACGGCGGCAGCCACGGCCAGACCGGAAAGGCCGACGGCAAGCACTGACCACCCGAGGTCCGGCTCTCGGATCCACAGCCCGAACGCCGCCACCGCGGCGGCCGCCGCGAGCTCCCAATGAGCGATTCGAGCGCCTCTGATCGTCACCCGCTGCTCCTCAAGTTCCTCACACCGGACGAAGTGGCGTCGCACATCGAGCGCGACCCACGGCTAATCGTCCCCGTAGGTACGACCGAACAGCACGGTCCGCACCTGCCGCTGGGGTGCGACACGATAATCGTGGAGCGGCTGGCCGATGAGCTCTCGGCCCAGTTCGGCGTGCTGCGCGCTCCCACCATCGAGTACGGCGTCAACGCTCCCACGTCCACACCGTTTGCCGGCAGCGCCTCGGTGCACCGCAGGACACTGCACCGGCAGCTCAACGATCTCGTCGGCGCCTGGGAGGCGGGCGGAATCCGGCACTTCATCATACTCACGGCGCACGGCGCCGACCCGCACCAGGAGGCCCTAACCACGCTGCACCCCAAACATGCCTCGGTGGCCGCAGTGGACATCTTCGCCGTGCCGCTGCCCCAGGCCGACTCCAACGCACCCATCCACGGCGGCGAGGTCGACACCTCGCTGATGTTGTACATCGACCACAGCCTCGTCCAGCTCGACCGGGCGCGCGATTTCTTCCCGCCGCGGGGCCTGGCGCGGCGCTACCAGCGCGGCAGCCGCGGCGCCATCCCGCGCGCCAGCCCGGGCTCCCTGGGGCGGCCCTCGCTGGCGTCACCCGAGAAGGGGGAGCAGCTGTACCACTACATATACGAGCGGATCGCCACGCGCGTGTTCGAGGAGCCGGAGGAGCCGCCCCAGCCGGAGCAGCCCGCAGAGCCCGAAAGCGAGGAGGCACCGGCAGCGGAGCCGCCAGCTGCGGAGCCCACGGAGGCACCGTGACCGGCAGGCCATGCCTCCCGGCCATGGTGGCCGCCGTCGTCGCGATGGTGAGCGCGCCGGGCGCCCGGGCCCAGGTCGTCGACAGCGGTGCGCTCAGCATCATGCAGGGCGAGCGCGAGATCGGAAGAGAGGAGTTCACCCTGGAGCGGGGGCGCCGCTCCGGCTCGCCCGACGGTTTCACGCTGACGACCACCGTCGGGTACCCCGCGAACAGCCCCAGCCGGAAGCTGTCGGCCGTGGTCGAGTTCCTGCCAGACTCCCAGCCGGCGGCCACCATACTGGAGGCCACCGACGGCCAGCTGCAGCGAGCGCTCATGGTGATCGCCCCCCGGCGCGTGACGGTGCGGCTCAAGACTTCCACGGGCGAGTCCGCCAGGGAATACCCCGGGGGCGGCACCGTGCTCCTCACCTGCGACTCCCTGTTCGGTCACTACGCCATGGCACCGCGCCCGTCCGGCGAGCCCGTCCGGGCGCTCACGCTGCTGGGCGGCCGCAGGTCCGACGCGGCGCTGGTGGATCACGGCGTGGAGCGAACCACCGTAGCCGGGGCGGAGCGCTCGCTGCGCCACTGGAGCATCGTGGTGGCGGGCGCGGAGCGGCACCTGTGGTACGACGAGCGGGGCCGGCTCATGATGATAAGGATCCCCTCCCTCGGCATCGTCGTGCTGCGCCTGTACCTCTGACGATCGGCCTAACTCCTTCCCACAATTGACTTTGCGCACACATGCAGGGAGGCGGAGCCCGCGCGGGCACCGCCTCCGACGCGCCATGTCTCGCCTTGAAACCTCCCCGCGACGCCCAACGTACGAGGGGAAGGACACTTACTCCACTTCCAACCAAGACGGACATATGTCACGCAGAGTCATCTATCTGCTCCTGGCCCTGGCGCTCTGCCTGCCGGCCGCGGCGCGTGCCCAGCAGCGGGCCATGCCCTCGATCCCCGCCGAGCTGACCCTGGCTGAGGCGGTCAATCTCGCCCTGCGCTTCAGCCCGGAATTCCGCCAGGTGGAGAACGACCGCGCACCATCGACCTGGGGTGTGCGCAGTGCGTGGGCCTCGTTCATTCCCGCTTTGGGGATCGGCGGCGGCATCAGTTACCAGGGCGCGGGATCGCAGCGCTTCCTCACCCAGGAGTTCCAGGCCCAGTCGGCCACCCGGGGATCGGGCTACGACCTGTCGCTCAGCCTCGTGATCGACGGGCGCACGCTGAGCGGCCCGGCGGCCGCCAACGCGCAGTTCTCGGCTACGGAGGCGGCTATCGTCGGTGCCGAGATAAACCTCGAGGCAATGGTGAAGCAGCAGTACCTGGGGGTGCTGCGGGCGGTGGCCGGGGTGGACGTGGCCGAGCTGCAGCTGGAGCGCAACCAGGAGTTCCTGCGGCTCGCCCGGGCCCGGTTCGACGTGGGTCAGAACACGATGCTCGAAGTGCGGCGCGCCGAGGTCGCCACCGGCCAGTCGGAGGTGGCGCTGCTCCAGGCCAACCAGCTCGTCATCGTGGAGAAGCTGCGCCTGTTCCAGACCATGGGCGTGCCGGCCCCGGACGACCCGACGGCCATCGTGCTCACGGACACCTTCCCGATCGTGGAGCCGCACTGGGAGCTGCGCGGGCTATTGACCGAGGCGGATTCGGACAATCCGAATCTGAACTCGCTGCGCGCGAGAGAGGGCGTGGCGCGGGCCCAGGAGCGCGCTGCGCGCTCGGAGTGGTGGCTGCCCCGCCTGAGCATCTCGGCCGGGTGGTCCGGCTTCACGCAGGAGTTCACCAACTCCGATTTCCTGGTCAGTCAGGCTCAGTCGAGCGCGCAGTCGGCCACGCTCCAGTGCCAGTTCGCCAACACCAACTGGCTCAACCCGGGCCAGCCGCCGACCGACTGCACGCAGTTCGGGCTGACACCGGAGGACGAGCAGGCAATCCGCGAAGCGAACAGCGTGTGGCCGTTCTCCTTCACCACGCAGCCGTTCCGCGCCAGCGTCCAGCTCTCGTTCCCGCTGTTCACGCAGTTCAGCCGGCCGCTGGCGGTGGCCGAGGCGGAGGCATTCACCAAGGACTCCGAGGAGCAGGTGCGGGCCACCGAGCTGCTGGTGCGCACCGAGGTGAGCCAGTCCTTCTACGCGCTCCGCGCGGCCTACCAGGCGATCGGGATCCAGGAGAGCAACCAGGTGGCCGCGGAGGAGCAACTACGGCTGGCCCAGGAGCGTTACAGAGTGGGCTCGGGCACGTTCATCGAATTGCTGGACGCCCAGCTCGCGGCCCTCCAGGCAGAGGCCGATTACATCAACGCCATCTACGTCTACCATCAGTCCATAGCGACACTGGAAGCGGCAGTGGGACGCCCGCTGCGCTAGAAGCGAGACGGAAATGTCCAAGAAGAAGGTCTTCATATTCGGCGGGATCACCGTGGCCATCGCCGCCATCATCGGCCTCAACGTCGCGGGTCAGGGCGACCGCGGTGTCTCGGTGCGAACCGAGGAGGTCGGGCGCCGCGACTTGATCTCCACGGTCACCGCAAGCGGCCAGATCGAGCCTAAGCGCTCGGTCGACATAAGCGCCGACATCACCGGGCGCATCACCTACATCCCGGTCGAGGAAGGCGATTGGGTCGAGCGGGGACAGCTCGTCCTGCGCATAGACCCTTCGCAGTACGAGGCAGCCGTGGCCCGCGCCCGCGCCATGCTCGCGTCGTCCGAGGCATCGGCACTACAGGCGCGCGCCAACCGCGACCAGGCCGAGCGCACGTACGACCGCTCGCGCCAGCTGCGGGAGCAGGACCCCAACCTCGTTTCCGACGAGCAGCTGGAGCAGGCCCAGACCCAGTTCGAGGTGGCCCAGGCGCTCGCCGTGTCCGCACAACACCAGGTTGCGCAGGCCGAGGCGTCGCTCAGCGAGGCGCAGGAGCAGCTGGCCAAGACCGTGCTGCGCGCGCCGATGGCGGGACAGGTCACCCGGCTGGCAGTCGAGGAGGGCGAGGTGGCTGTCCCGGGCACGTTCTCGCGCGAGACCGGCCTGCTGATGACGGTATCCGACCTGTCGATCATCCAGGTCACGGTCAGGGTGGATGAGACCGACGTCGTCCGGCTGCACATGCAGGACTCGGCCGAGGTGACGATCGACGCGTTCCCCGACACGGCGTTCACCGGCCGCGTCACGAGAATCTCGCAGTCGGCCGTGCGGGGGCTCGCGCAGACGTCGGGCGGCACGAACCAGGCGGTGGACTACGACGTAGAGGTCACGCTGGACGACCCGCCCACGGGCGTGCGTCCCGACCTGTCCGCCACCGCCAAGGTCATCACCGCCACCCGCGACAGCAGCCTCGCCATACCGATCATCGCGCTCACCGTGAGGGAGCACGAGCCGATGTCGACCGAGACCGCGCCGCAGGATACGACCGTGGGCAAGGAAGAGGTCGAAGGCGTGTTCATCGTGCGTGAAGGCACGGTCGAGTTCCGGCCGGTAGCGGTGGGGATAGCAGGTGAGGAGTACTTCGAGGTGCTGAGCGGCCTCGAGGAGGGCGAGGTCCTTGTGGCCGGCCCGTACCAGACCATTCGTGACCTGCGGGACGGCGCGTCCGTGCGCACCACGCAGACCAGTTCGGAGGGGAGCCAGTCATGACGCCTGGAGCAATGATCGAGGTTGCGGGACTCTCCCGCGAGTACCGCATGGGCGCCGAGACGGTCTACGCCCTCAGAGGCGTGGACCTGACGCTCGCCGGCAACGAGTACGTCGCCATCATGGGGCCGTCCGGATCGGGGAAGTCCACGTTGATGAACCTCATCGGGTGCCTCGACTCCCCGACCGCTGGGGAGTACTGGCTCAACGGCGTCGAGGTTTCGCGCATGGAGGACGACGAGCTGGCCCGCGTCCGCAACCGCGAGATCGGGTTCGTGTTCCAGACGTTCAACCTGCTCCCGCGCGCGAGTGCGCTGCACAACGTCGAGCTGCCGCTGATCTACGCAGGCATGCCCGGCCGGGAGCGGCGGGTCCGCGCCGCCGACGCGCTGCAGCGGGTCGGCCTGGGCGACCGGATGCACCACAAGCCCAACGAGCTGTCCGGAGGGCAGCGCCAGCGCGTGGCCATAGCCCGCGCCCTGGTCAACCAGCCCAGCATCCTGCTGGCCGACGAGCCCACGGGCAACCTCGACTCCAGCACCAGCGCCGAGATCATGGACGTGTTCGGCGAGCTGTACTCGGAGGGACAGACCATCATCATGGTCACCCACGAGGCCGACATCGCCGCGCACGCGCACCGCGTCGTGACCCTGCTCGACGGCCTCGTGCACAGCGACACGCTGCGGGAGGCCGCTTAGCCTCATGCCGTTCCGGGAGGCGATCAGGCTGGCGCTGCGCGTCATCTGGACGCAGAAGATGAAGAGCGCCTTCTCGGTGATCGGCGTCTTCATCGGCGTGACCTTCCTGATCGCGGTCGTGTCGATCGTCGAGGGCATGAACAGCTACATGACCGACCGGTTCGCCAACACCCTGCTGGGCGTCAACACCTTCCAGCTGCGGCGCTACCCGGACCTCAACGTGGGCGACGTGTCGCGCGAGACATGGCGCGAATGGCGCCGGCGTCCGCGTATCTCGTACGACGACGCACGCGCCGTCTCGGCCGCGATCACCGTGCCGCATGTTGCGGCGTGGGAATCGTGGAACCGCGGCATCGTCGAGTACGGCGGGAAGGTGGCCCGTGACATCAACCTCATCGGTGTCACGGAGGGATACTTCGAGATCAAGAACTACGAGCTCGCGGAGGGCCGGCCGTTCAGCCCGCAGGAGGCCCGCACCGGCCAGACCGTCGTGGTGATCGGGCAGGAGCTGGCGGACCGTCTGTTCGAGGGAGTGGATCCGATCGGGCGGGAGATACGGATCCGGCGCATCCCATACCGCGTGGTCGGCGTGGTCGAGGGCCAGGGCAACCTGTTCGGCATCTCGCTGGACAAGTTCGCGCTGGCGCCGGCGCTGTCGCCGCTGAAGCGCTATGTGAACCCGCCACGCGTGGTGGACGGGCTGCTGGTGAAGACCGAGACCGTGGAGGACCTGGAGACCGCCATGGCGGAGGCGGAGGCGGTGATGCGCAGCCGGCGGGGCCTGCGTCCCAGCCAGGAAAACAACTTCAAGATCGAAACGTCCGAGGCGCTGCTGGACTTCTGGGGCAAGATCAACCGCGTCCTGATGATGGCGCTGCCGGGACTGGTCAGCATCTCGCTCGTGGTGGGCGGGATCGTGATCATGAACATCATGCTTATGGCCGTGGCCGAACGCACGCGGGAGATCGGTATCCGCAAGTCGCTCGGCGCGCGGCGCCGTGACATCCTGCGGCAGTTCCTGGTGGAGTCGGCGACGCTGGCAGTAGTGGGCGCCGGCATCGGCATAACCACGGGCATCCTGCTGGCGGGCGTGGTGCAGGCCACGACCTTCCTGCCGGCGCGGGTGGCGCCGTGGTCGGTGGTGGTCGGAGTGCTCCTGGGAGCCGGCGTCGGAATAGCCGCGGGTCTCTACCCGGCAAGCCGCGCGGCGCGCCTCGACCCCGTAGAAGCCATCCGGCACGAGTGACCTCATGACCCAGCTGTTCGAAGGCGTCGGCATCGCACTCCAGTCGCTCAGGGCCAGCAAGGTCCGGGCGGCGCTCACCATCCTGGGCGTGGCCATCGGAGTGATGGTCGTGATGGTCATCGGCTCGATGATCACCGGCATCAACCGCGGCGTCGAGGACATCTTCAACCAGCTGGGGCCGCGCACGTTCTTCGTGTTCCGCTACTTCTCGGCCGGGATCCACGTATCGGACGGATCCGACGAGATGAGCCCATGGCGCCGCATGCCGCCGCTCACGATCCACGAGGCGAACCGGGTGGAACAGCTCGAGTCGGTGGCGTACGTGGTCGTGGACGAGAACTCGAGGGGCAACGTCGAGTACGGCACCAGCAAGCTGGAAGAGGTGCCGATCCGCGGTTACGGAGTGCATTGGGCGAGAGTGTCGGGTGGCGACGTCGAGGGCCGGTCGTTCACCAATCTGGAGGCCGCCGCCGGGTCTCGAGTTGTCGTGGTGAACGAGAAGGCGTCCACGGAGCTGTTCGGGCTGCTCGATCCGCTCGGCAAGAACATCAGGATTCGCGGCGTGCCGTTCGAGGTGATCGGCGTGTACGTGCCGCCACCGGACATCTTCGGTGAGGGGAACCGCCCCGAGGTGATAATCCCTCACAGCACGTTCAAGAAATACATACCGCACTGGCGCGGCTGGATGGACTTCCTGGTGTCGCCGGCAGAGGACGTCACCGTGCAGCAGGCCATCGACGACGTGACCGGCACCATGCGCTCCATGCGCGGACTGCGGCCGAGCGAAGACAACAACTTCTACATCGTCACCCAGGACAAGCTGCTGGACAGCTGGAACCAGGTCACGGGCATGTTCTTCCTGGTGATGATCGCACTCTCCAGCGTGGGTCTCATGGTGGGAGGCGTGGGGGTGATCGCCATCATGATGATCTCGGTCACCGAGCGCACCCGCGAAATCGGAGTGCGCAAGGCAATGGGCGCCAAGCGGCGCGAGATCCTGTGGCAGTTCCTTGTCGAGGCCGCGACACTCACGCTGATCGGCGGGGTGTGCGGCATGGTGCTCGGCGCGCTGATCACTTTCGCAGTGAAGGCCGTCACCCCGCTGCCAGCCGAGATCCCGATGTTCTCCGTCGTGGCGGCCATCGGGATGTCGATACTCACTGGAGTGGTGTTTGGGCTCTATCCTGCGGCACGCGCGGCACGGCTCGACCCGGTGGAGGCCCTGCGGTACGAGTAGCTGAACGGCTGACGGGTTTTCTCAAGGGCAGGGAGCAAGCAGGCGGCTCCCTGCCCTTCTGCATCCTGAGCGGCATCTCGCCTGTTACTATTACGGCATGCCCATCCTCGAAGGTCTCCGCCTGGCACTGCGCGAGATCGCCGCCCACAAGCTGCGCTCGTTCTTCACCCTGCTCGGCATCATCGTCTCGGTGGGTTTCCTGGTCGCCGTAGTGGCGATCATCCAGGGCATGAACGCCTACGTGAGCGAGAACCTCGCCGGTGCAATCGTAGGGCGGAACGCGTTTCAGATCAGGCGCATCCCCATATCGATCGGGCTGTTCGACGACGAGGAATGGCGCGAGCTGCAGCGGCGTCCCGTGATTCGCCCCGAGGAGGCCGACTACGTGAGGCGCGCCGTCCCCGAGGCGCAGGCCGTCGCGCTGCAGTCGGGGTGGCCCACGCCGATGGCCGACGTCACCTGGCGCAACCGCACGGTGGGCGACGTGCTGGTGTTCGGTGTGACCGCTCCGTTCCAGGTGGTGCAGGACTACGAGATGGAGGCGGGCGAGGCGCTCACCGAGCTCGATGTGCGCGAGCGCCGCCGCGTAGCCATCCTCGGGTTCGACGTGGCCGACAGGATGTTCGACGATCTGCACGCCGCGATCGGCCGCAAGATCCGCGTGCGCGGCACCCAGTTCACGGTCAAGGGAGTCGTCAAGAAGAAGGGCAACGTCCTGGGGCAGTCGTGGGACGGATTCGTGATGCTCCCGCTCACCGTTTTCGAGGCGATGTACGGCCGGCGCCAGACCACGGTGATCTCGGTCAAGATGTACGAGGCGCGACAGGTGGCCGACGCGATGCTACGCGCCGAGGGAGCCATGCGTGTGGCGCGGCGGCTCAGGCCGGGCCAGCCCAACAACTTCACGGTGGACACCGCCGAGGGCCTGATCACGTTCTGGCGCAACCTCACGCGCATCATCTTCACCGTGGTTCCCGCGGTCGTCGCCATTGGCATCATCGTGGGCGGCATCGTGATCATGAACATCATGCTGATGAGCGTGACCGAGCGCACCCACGAGATCGGCATCCGCAAGTCGGTCGGCGCCAGACGCAGGGACGTGCGGCGTCAGTTCCTTGCAGAGTCGGTGACGCTGGCCATGGTCGGAGGCATCCTCGGCGTGCTCGCCGGATGGGGACTGGCCCAGCTCGTCGGCGTAGTGTCTCCGCTGCCGGCCCGTGTGACACCGTGGTCGGTCTCCCTGGCACTCGCTCTGGGAGCGGGAGTGGGAGTGCTGTTCGGCGTGTACCCTGCCAACCGGGCGGCGCGCCTCGACCCCATAGCCGCGATGCGGTACGAGTAGCCAGTGCTGAGACTCTCCAGCTTCGCCGAGGGCGCCGCGATAGCGGTGAGCGCCATCCGGTCGCAGAAGCTGCGCTCGGCGCTCACCATTCTGGGCATCGTGATCGGCGTGGCCACGGTGATGTCCATGGCGTCCATCGTCCAGGGCATCCGCGATCAGATATTCAACACGCTCGAGGTGGTGGGCCCCACTACGTTCCGCATTCTGAGGTTCTTCTCCTCCACCCCGCTCAATCCCGACGCCCTTCCTCGAGAGGTGCGGATCAGGCCCGTGCTGACCGAGGAAGAGGCTGATGCCATCGAGCGCATGCCCGAAATCCACTACTCGGCGATCTGGATGGGCGTCTTCGAGAGTCTCGAGTACGAGAGCGTGCGCACGCAGCTCACGGTGGTGTACGGGGCCGACGACCGCTTCATGGAAATCCTGGGCGGAGCCATAACGTCGGGCCGCACGTTCGTGTCCACCGAGATACGCAGCGCGGCACGGGTCGTGATCCTGGAGGAGGAGGCCTCGGAGCGCGTGTTCGGACGGGTCAACCCGCTGGGCCGCACGATGCGCATCGGGGGCACGCCGTTCCGCGTGATCGGCATCTACCGGCTGCCCGAGAACATCTTCCAGGCGCCGGGCCAGGAGATCGCTGCGATCGTGCCGTATGCAGCCGCGGAGCAGTCGTTCCGCTACGACGAAACGCAGTCGCTCGTTGTCCTGGTGAAGCCGCGCGACGGTGTGACCGTGGACCAGGCGATGGACGCCGCCACGAGACAATTGCGGCGCATGCGCGGCATCAGGCCCGGAGAGCCCAATTCGTTCGACATGCTCACCTCGGATCAGGTGCTCAACATCTTCAATCAGCTGACTGGCGTGTTCTTCCTGGTGATGATCGTGCTGTCTAGCGTGGCGCTGATGGTGGGCGGCATCGGCGTGATGGCGATCATGATGGTGTCGGTCACGAGCCGCACCCGGGAGATCGGCGTGCGCAAGGCGCTGGGCGCCACGCGCAAGGAGATCCTGTGGCAGTTCCTGATCGAGGCAGCAACGCTCACCGGCATCGGCGGCGCGGCGGGAATCGCGGTCGGCCTTGCGGCCGGCCAGTTCCTCAAGGACCTGTTGGGACTCAGCGCCGGCGTGCCTGTGTGGAGCGCCGTGGTAGCAACCGCGGTTTCGGTCGGCATCGGGCTCATTTTCGGGCTGCTGCCGGCCAACCGGGCGGCGCGGCTGGATCCGGTGGAGGCGCTCAGGTACGAGTAGGCGCCGCAAGGCCGCGCGGCGTGGGCCCGCCGGACCCGAGGCGAGGTCGAGGGGGGGGCGATCGCCCCCCCCTCTCGCTGTCACCGCACCTTCTTCAGCTTCTTGATCCGCTGCGTCTGGCCGGTCTGCCCGGCATTGTCGGTCACGGTCAGCCTGATCGCATACTCGCCGGGTGCGGTGTAGGAGTGCGACGCGGAGGGCGTCGTTTCGGTGACTGGCGACGAACCGTCACCGAAGTCCCACGTGTAGCTCACGATCCCGTGATCATCGCTCGAATCGCTCGCGTCGAACCTGCACTCGCCCCGCGGGCAACGCATCGTGAAGCTGGCGTGCGGCGGGTCGTCGCTCGGTGGAGGTGGGGGCGGAGGAGGCTCGTCCGGTGGCTGGTCCGGCGGCTCCGTTGACTCACTGCCCACATAGAGCAGCAGGTTGGGTGAGCCGCTACCCATCCCAGTCACAACGTCGCTGGTCGCCATGTCGAGGATCGCCGAGCCGACATCCGACGCCGAAGCATTGGGGTACATCTCCAGATAGAGAGCTGCAGCACCCGCGACGTGTGGCGACGCCATGGAAGTGCCGCTCAATGTGGCAGTAGCGTCGTCCGCATCGTTCCATGCCGAGAGGACCGATACACCCGGGCCGAAGATGTCGAGGCAGGTTCCGTAATTGGAGAATGACGCTCTGGCATCGTTCCACGAGGTGGCACCGGTGGTAACGGCATTCAGTGCGCTCGCCGGGGAGTAGAGGCATGCGTCGGCGGCGTTGTTGCCCGCCGCGACCGCATAGGTCACGCCGGCGTCGATCGACTGCTGGACCGCCTGGTTCACGGCGCTCGATGCCCAGCCGCCGAGGCTCATGTTGGCCACCGCCGGCTCCTGGCGGTGCTGGGTCACCCAGTCGATGCCCGCGATCACGCCGCTCCAGGATCCGGACCCGGAGCAGTTGAGCACCCGCACCGCGTACAGCTGGACGTCCTTGGCCACTCCGTAGGTGCCGCCTCCAACCGTACCCGCGACGTGCGTACCGTGCCCGTGGCAGTCATTCGTACCGTTGCCGTCGTCGATGGCGCTGAACCCGCTCACCGCCCGTCCGCCGAAGTCGGCATGGGTGGTGCGGATGCCGGTGTCGATGATGTAGACGTGGACTCCGGCGCCGGTGGCCGAGTAGGCGTAGCTCTGGCTCAGCGGCAGGGCTCGCTGGTCTATGCGGTCCAAGCCCCAAGGGGGATTCGTCTGCTCGCCACCCGCTATCTGGACCGGGTGGTCCGGCTCCAGGTAGGCCACGTTGGGGTTGCGCTCCAGCGCCTCCAAGGCTGCATCGGGCAAGTCGGCGGCGAATCCCCTGATCGCGTGCGAGTACGTGAAGCGCAGCCGGCCGCCGTGAGCAGCTACCAGCCTCTGGGCGAGCCCGGGTGGATCTCGCACATCGGAACTGAACACTACGATGGTCGGCTCGTCGCCCCGTCTGGAATGGGCGTCCGGCGGCGCCGTCACGACAGCTGCGTCGCTGCACCCCAGCAGGGCCAATCCGGTCAGTCCGATGAGTGCTGATACGCGAGGCGGGACCGCGATGCGGTCGCGGAGCGGGAACGGCATGGGCAGCCTCCCCTCGGGCGCTTCGGCGGCCCGACCGGCGTGGCGGCGCGCCCAGGTGCGCGCTCACGGTAGCCTCGAGGCTTTGCGTCCCCGTCTTTCGACGGGTTTGCCTTTGTCGGCCCTCCGATGGGAGGGGCGATCTTGCCGTGGTTCTGTCCCAGGTGTAGGCCGCGGTCGGGACGTCAACCGTGACTACTGTCACATGGTGCAAAGCGACCCACCCTCGAAGGCAGGTGGGCCCAACCGCATCACCCAAAGAAGCGACCCCGCGCCCCGGCCGCAGCCGGAACGCGGGGTCGCCGGACTGCCTACCAGCCCGCTACGGGTATACGATCGAGCAGGGCGTAGGCGAAATGAACGTCACCGCGTCGCTGTTGTTGTACGCGTCCAGCACGTCCTTGATCGCGGTCCGCTCGGCGTCGGTCCCGGACTCCCACGCGGCGATGGCGGCTTCGATCAGGCTCTGCGCCGTGACCCACTCGCTACCGTCCCAGATCGCCACGCCGGTACCACCCAGCCGGTTGCGCGCATTGAAGATGAACGCAAGGAGCTGCTGCGCCAGCTGCTCCCGCGGGTCCCCACCGGCGTTGGCGTCCGTGAGGAAATGCGAGATCTCGGCACGAGCGGTGCCTTCGCCCGCGGCGATCCCGTCCGTGATCTTCTCGTTGTTGTACGCCTCGGCTACGGGGTCCCCATTCGAGAAGAAGCCGTCGAACGGCTCGTCACCGGCACCGAAGTAGCTCGACGGGCTGCTGTAGGGCAGGAGACCGTTCACGTACGCGATGTCATCGTCCGTGATCTCCTCCAGCCCGTTCTTGTTATGCCAGTAGCCCTTGGTGCCGAAGTCGGCCGTGGCTTCACAGAAGTTCGTGAAGTTCGTCAAGAAGGAACCGCCGGTCATCGTGGCGCCGCTCAACGTGGACTCGATGGTGAACACGTCGGATACCGTGGCGCCGCTCGGGACCCAGGCACCGGACGGCACCGACTCGGTGACGGTGTATGCACCGGGCCGCAGGTCGGTGAATGTGGTGCACCCGTCGGGGCCAGTGGCCTGTACTGTGGACACCTGGGCGCCCGTGACGTCGTCACCGATGAGCTGCATCAGCACGCCCTCGACCGGCTCTTCGCCCGGATCCACCTCGCCGTTGCCGTTCGCGTCGTAGTACTTGCACGCCGTGACCTGGCCCAGGCCCACGTTCCCGTAGATGATCGTGTGGAGCTCCTGGTCGGCTTTCATGCTGTAGTCGGCCGTGATGGTTACCGCGACCACCGAGCTGGCGATCGGATACGCAGACACGATCACGTCGTCGAGGAGGCTCACGGTCTGGAGCGTGCCTCCCGGCGTCTCCTCGGTGAACACGTAGTCGCCGGGCTCCGCAGCGATCAGCACGAACTCCGTGTAGTCGAACCCGCCATCCACGGGCGTGGTGTAGTCCACCCGCCAACCCTCCACCCACTCTTCGCCCTCGTCCCACACGCCGTTCAAGTTCTTGTCGTGGAACTTCTTCACCGTGATCTCGGGCGGCTCGACCTTGGGACCCTTCTGCTTGACCTTGTAGTTGTCGGTCTTGGAATGGTGAGGGACGAAGCCGTGCGCGTTGCCCGGCTCCCAGCCCTCGCCGTTCACGTTGCACTGTCCCTTTTGGCCCACGCAGTCCAAGGGATCGGGGCCGACGTAGTTCTCCTCATAATCCTCGACCCGCGTCACCCACGCTTTGTAGACCCCGCCCGGGTTGGGGGTATCGTCGTACGGGAAGAGCTGCACCGTAATGGCGCCGAGCTCGGGGTGGTCGATGTCGACGCCCTCTTCATGCTTGCAGTCCACTTCGGTCCATGTACCCTGCTGCTTCTCGACGTTGGTGCCCGAGTACACGAAGTCGATCACACCGTTCTCGTTGACATGGATCTGCCGGCACGAGATGTGATCGGTGGACAG
Source organism: Gemmatimonadota bacterium (assembly GCA_039586895.1). Classification (GTDB taxonomy): domain Bacteria; phylum Gemmatimonadota; class Gemmatimonadetes; order Gemmatimonadales; family GWC2-71-9; genus WVYX01. Next base: position 59,589 of record JBDHJM010000009.1, read on the forward strand.
CAGGTCCTTCCCGCTGGGGTCGGTGACCTGGAAGTAATAGTCTCCCGCCGGCAGCCCGGCCGCGGTCGAGGGGGCGTTGGGGCCCGGCCCGCCGTCGAGGTATACGTCTTCCTTCGCCTCGTAGCGCACGTTCTCGTTGACGATCGCGCCGTCCACGGTGGTGGTGAAGATCGCCCCGCTCAGCGGGGTGAACTCGGTGTTGTGGAACTCCGGTCCGCCGGACGAATCCGGCGAAACCGGCTGCGACTGCTCGCAGGCAACTGCAAACAGCCCCAAAACCAGCGCGGGCGCCAAGCGCTTGATGGTGTTAGCCATGGTGGGCAGTATCCTCTTTCGCTTCGAAATTGGAGGGTGAATCCAGCCGCCGGATCCAGTGACCGCGATCACGCCGCCGTGGTGAGTCCAGTCACCGGACGTGATTCGCAAGCTGCGAATCTACTGTCGTGCAGCCTCGGGTCAAGGAGGGGCTCTGTGACGGGCGTCAGGCCCAGGCGCCGCAGCGGCCAGTCGCCCTCTGCCGCAAGTCGTTGTAATTTCTTTAGATGAACGAGCCCGTTCACCTCCTCGCCATCGGCGCGCATCCCGACGACGTCGAGCTCACCTGCGGCGGCACACTGATCAAGGCCGCGGGTCAGGGCTACCGCACCGGCATCCTGGACCTCACCAAGGGGGAGACCGCCACGCGCGGCACCCCGGATGCCCGCCTGGCCGAAGCCGCCGAGTCCGCCCGCCTGATGGGCGTTGCCGAGCGGGTGAACGCGGGGCTGCCGGACGCCCACCTGCGCAACGACGACGACATGCGCCGCACGGTGGTCGAGCTGCTGCGCGGGTTCCGGCCGCGGGTCGTCATTCTGCCGTTCCCAGTGGGGCGGCATCCGGACCACCGGGTGGCTTCCGAGTTGTGCCGCGACGCGTGCTTTCTGTCGGGGCTGCGCAACTACTCGGCGGGGGGTGAGGCGCACCGGCCGCACAAGATCCTCTACGCCCTGGCGTACCGCGAGGACCCGGTACAGCCCACTTTCGTGGTGGACATTTCTGCCGAGTTCGAGGCCAAGTTGCAGGCCATACGCAGCTTCGTGTCCCAGTTCGAGGGGGCGAAGAAGGCCGGCGAGATCTTTCCAACGGGTCAGGACCTGTTCGAGCTGATCCGCACCCAGAACGCGCACTACGGCAGCCTGATTCGCACGGCGTACGGAGAGCCGTACATGACTCACGAGACGATGCGGGTGGACGACGTGATCGCGCTGGAAGTGGAGTCGATGTAGGGGCGGTCCCCGCTCGACCCCTCGGCGCCCGAGACTCAGCATGGCTTCCTCGACACCCGCTTCAGAGCGCGTCTACCTGGACTACGCGGCCACCACGCCCGTGCGGCCCGAGGTGCGCGCGGCGATGGACCCGTTCCTCTCCGACGAGGCGTTCGGCAACCCGAGCTCCGCGCACTGGGCGGGGCGCCCGGCGCGCGCGGCTTTGGAAGAGGCGCGCGAGCGAATAGCAGCGCCGCTGGGCGCCGAGCCGCACGATGTGGTTTTCACGTCGGGCGGCACCGAGGCGGACAACCTGGCCGTGCTGGGTGCGGCACTCGCGGCGCGCGCAGCCGGCGGACCGTTCCGGGTGGCGGTGAGCGCGATCGAGCACAAGGCCGTGCTGGACGCGGCGCACGCCGTGGAGCAGCTGGGCGGCGAGGCGATCATGCTGCCGGTCGACCCGGAGGGAGCGGTCGACGCTGACGCGGTGAACGAAGCTCTCGCGCGCGGCGTGGCTGTCGTGAGCGTCATGTGGGTCAACAACGAAACGGGTGTCGTGCAGGATATCCCGGAGCTGGCGCAGCTCGCCGCCGCCGCAGGCATTCCGTTCCACACCGACGCCGTGCAGGCCCTCGGCAAGGTCCCCTGCTCCATTCGATCCGACCCGGTCTCACTGCTGGCGCTGTCGGGCCACAAGATCGGTGCGCCCAAGGGCGTCGGCGCGCTGGTGGTGCGGGACCCGGCCCTGGTCGCCCCGCTGCTGCACGGCGGAGGACAGCAGCAGGGGGTGCGCCCCGGCACCGAGAACGTGGCTGGCGCGGTCGGGCTCGGCCTGGCGGTCGAGCTGGCCGCGGCCGAGCAGCGCGCCACGGCCGATCACACGCGGGGGCTGCGCGAGGCACTCGAGGACGCGGTACTGGACGCGATTCCGGATGCCCGCATCAACGGAGCCGGCGGCGAGCGCGCACCACACATCGCCAACCTCTCGATCCCCGGCACCGACAGCGGGGCCATGCTGATGCACCTCGACCTGACGGGCATCGCCTGCGCGGCCGGCTCCGCATGCACCACCGGTGCCACGGCTCCCTCACACGTGCTAACGGCCATGGGGCTGCCGCGCGAGCTGGCCGCCGCCTCGCTGCGCTTCTCGTTCTCGCGCCGCAGTACACACGCGGAGGTGGAGCGCGCCGTAGCCGAGCTGCCAGGCGCTGTGGCGCAGGTGCGCACGCTGGTGCAGAGCCTGGACACACCCGAGGAGACGCCGTGAGCCGCGGCAAGGTGCTCGTAGCGATGTCGGGCGGCGTTGACAGCTCGGTGGCCGCGGCCCTCCTCGTGGACGCGGGTCACGAGGTGATCGGCGCCACGCTCAAGCTGTTCTGTTACGGCGACGTGGCGGCGGACCGCCCGTGCTGCTCGCTCGACTCGATCAACGACGCGGCGGCCGTGGCCCAGAAGCTGGGGGTCCCGCACTACGTGCTGGACTTCGAGGACCGCTTCAAGGCACACGTCATCGACCGCTTCGTGTCGGATTACGCCCTGGGGCGCACTCCCATCCCCTGCGTACAGTGCAACACGTTCACCAAGTTCCGGGATCTCATGGCGCACGCCGATGCGCTGGGCTGCGATTATCTGGCCACCGGGCACTACGCGGTCACAAGAGACGGCGCACTGTACCGCGGGCGCGACCGGCTCAAGGACCAGACGTACTTCCTGTGGGGCATCGACCGCGGCGTGATCGGCCGCATGCTCACTCCGGTGGGCGAACTGACCAAGGAGGAGACCCGCGCGACCGCGCGCCGATTGGGGCTGGGCACGGCCGAGAAGCCGGAATCGGTGGAGATCTGCTTCGTGCCCGACGGCGACTACGTGGGCGTGCTCGAGGAGCACCTTCCGGCCGATGCACCGGCCCTCGCACCGGGTCCGATCCGCACCACCGGCGGTGAGGTGATCGGCGAGCACGACGGCTACGCGCGCTACACCATCGGCCAGCGGCGCCGGCTGCCGGGCGGTTTCGCGGAACCGATGTATGTTGTAGACATTCTGCCCGAGGAGCGGGCCGTGGTGGTGGGGCCGGGCGATGCATTGTTCGGCCACAGGGTGGAGCTCGCTGAACTCAACTGGCTGAGCGAGCCCCTGGGACCGGGCGACACCTGTGAGGTTCAGGTGCGCTACCGGGCCGCGGCGGTGTCGGCGCGCGTGAGCGCGGCGGGAGCCGCAAGGGATGGCAGGCTCGAGCTGGAGCTGGCCGAGCCGGTGCGCGCGATCACTCCCGGGCAGTCGGGAGTGCTGTACGACGGAAACCGGATGCTGGGCGGAGGCGTCATCAACTAGGAGCGAGCGGTGGATCTGGTTCAGCGCATCACCACTGACGTGGGAGTCGAGCAGGGGCTGGCCGTCGAGGGGCTCGGCACTCTCTTCATGGCCATACGAATGGGGACGGACGCCAAGACGTTCGCCGGTGTCCTGGAGGCATACCCGGACCTGGGGCAGTGGATGCAGCGGGCTCCGCTGTCGGCTCGCTGGACCGGCGAGATGCTAGCCATGGCCACCCCGCAGGCGGTGCGCCGCATTCTGATGAACGCCGGCTACAGGGACGAGCAGGTCACGTTGCTGTGCGCCATCCTGGGCAGCAGCCTGAAGGAGCACGTGGATACCAAGACCTACGACTTGATAACGGAGAAGCTGCCCACACTGGGCGGGGAGTAGATGGGCCACCTCCACGAGAAGGTCGCCTTCGAGGGAACGCAGGGCGAGCTCTCGGGCACGCTGCAGCTCCCCGGGTCGAAACCCAAGGGCTCGGTAGTACTAGCCCACTGCTTCACCTGCTCCAAAACGCTCAAGGTCACCCGCGCCCTCGCCACCGGTATCGAGGACGGGGGCTATGCCGTGCTCCGCTTCGACTTCACCGGCCTGGGCGAGAGCGAGGGGGATTTCGCCGATACGAGCCTCACCACGAACGTCGGGGACATTGAAGCCGCCGCCCGCTACATGACGAACCGCGGTATGGGACCCTGCGCCATGGTGGGCCATTCTCTGGGTGGTGCGGCCACTCTGCTGGCCGCCGGCAACGTCGACGGAGTCCGGGCCGTTGCCGCGGTCGCGGCGCCTTTCACGCCGGATCACGTGCGGCACCTGTTCGCCGAGGACGACATCGAGCGAGCCCTCGCCGCGGGCAGCATCACGGTGAAGATCGCGGGACGCCCGTTCCAGATCTCGGCGGACTTCTTCCGCGACCTGGAGCGGCACTGCTCCCCCGAGCGTATCGCCGACCTGGAGCGTCCCCTGCTGGTGGTGCACGGCACCGCCGACCGCGTCGTGGATATCGGGGAGGGTGAGCGCATCTTCGCCGCGGCACGACAGCCGCGCTGGTTCGCCGCGATCCCCGGCGCCGACCACCTGTTCGTGCAGCAGCAGCACGCTGAGCGGGCCGCGGCGGCAGTCGTGAACTTCCTGGACTCGGTGCTCGAAACGTCGGGCGTTCCCGTCCCGTAGGGTTCACAGCATGCGTGGCTTCCTGGCGCGATTGTTCATCACGGCCTTCGGCCTGTGGATGGCGGACACGATCCTCGCGGACGTCCGCTTCGAGGGTGTGGTGTCGCTGTGGTTGGCGGCGTTCCTGCTGGGGCTGGTGAACGCATTCGTGCGTCCGGTGGTGGTCTTCCTGACGTTTCCCATCACCCTGCTCACCCTGGGTCTGTTCCTGTTCGTGGTGAACGGGGCAATGTTGATGCTGGTGTCCGCCTTGATGCCGTCATTCAGCATCGAGGGACTCGGCTCCGCGATCCTGGCGGCCATCATAGTGGGGCTAACCGGATGGTTGGCAAACGCCCTGATCGGCAGCCAGGGACGTGTCGAGGTGTGGAAGCCGCGGGCGCGCCGCGGCAGCTGATCACCAGCGCGGCGGCAGACCGCCGCCGCTGCTTTACTCCCCCACCACCACCGCCACCACGTCGCGCGTGCGCCGCCGGTTGTCGAGGTTCACGAGCAGTATCTCCTGCCAGGTCCCCAGCTGCAGCTCTCCATCCACGATAGGCACCGATATGCTGGTGCCCATCAGTGCCGAGCGCACGTGGGAGAAGCCGTTTCCGTCTCCGTAAGCCGCGTTGTGCTCGTAGTCCAGGGTCGGCGGGGCGATCTGGTCCAAAGCACGGCGCAGGTCGGCCAGCGCGCCCCGCTCGTACTCGATCGTGGTGATGGTCCCTGTGGATCCCGGCAGGTGCACGGTGACCATTCCAGTATTAACCCCGGCGTTCCGCACCAGCTCCGCGACCTCCGGAGAGATGTTGCGGTGGCCGAACTCCTCATCCAGGGTGAACGTCCAGCGCTGTGCAGTAGCCATGAACTCTCCTTGCAGTTTGCGAATCTCAAGCAGCCTACCTCACCGCACACTACACCGCCAGCGGGCTTGACGCTCGACCCCTGCCGTCCAACGTTTCGAGTGCAACCTTCGGGGGAGGCCTAGGACATGGACCGGCCCAGTGTGGAAGCGTCGCCAGGGATCGTGATTCCCTTCAAGTTTGCCATTCCGCCTGCGGTGCTGGCGCACCGCATGCAGCGGTACGCACTGTACCTGATGGTCTGCGCGTTCCTGCTGCTGGCGCTCAACATGGGAGCGCTGACGGTGGAGTTGGTACTCTGGTTTGCCGCCGGCCTTGCCGCCGTGTTCGCCCTGCTGTGTGCGACTGCGGCGGTGTTGCTCAACGCCATACAGTGGGACTTCGAGCATACCAAGGAGGAGCTGAAAGGTGGCCGCCAGGCCACCGACATGCGCTGATTTCCCCCGCACTGGCGTTGCAGTGCGCGCGCCACGTCCCTGAGGTGGGGACGGTCACAGAGACGTGAGTAGGGCCTCACTAGATTGGCCTCGGAGCGAAGACCGCGGAGCGTGACCCAGGTCACACTTTGGCTCCGCGGTCAGTTTCTGAGAAACCACGTCTCTGTGACGAACGCGTAAGGAGCGAATGATGCGCAACCCCCACCGCAAAGCCTTCTGGGCCCTGTCCGCACTGGTCGCCATCGGCATCGCAGGATGCAGCGACTCGACGGGCGTCGAAGAGGAGTTCGATCCCGTGACGGCGAACGCCGCGGCCGAGGACGTTCAGGAAGCCCTCGCAAGCAACCCCGCGCTCGCCAGCTTGGGCGTGTTGGGCGCCTACTTCCCGGACTTCGCCGCAGCGCCTCTGGCGGCGACGGTGCCGTCCGAGTACCCCACGGCCGACGAGAGCGGTCACTGGCTGGATCAGCGCCGCCAAGCGCTCTCCGCATGGACCCGCTACGACAGTCCCGACGGCCCGGCGGCCGTCACTTTCCCGGCGGACCTGCTGGGCAAGACGCTCGTGTTCAACCCGGCCACCGAACAGTACGAGGTGGACGACACGCGCGACGACCCGGTGCCCGCCAACGGGATCTGGCTGGTTCTCTACGCGGTCGACCCGATCCTGCATCAGATAGTCGAGCCGCTCACCGAGGTGGGCTACCTCGAGCTGACCGACGAGGACACGCCGTCGATGGACGCCCTGGGCATCAAGGCGGTCATCAACGAGGTCACAGTGCTGGAGTATCTGGCCAGCGCGGTCGTGACGACCCAGTCGATCACGTTCAGTGCCGACGGGTATGCCTTCAACGGCCAGACCCGGGCCAACTTCGAGCTGTCGGCCTCGTTCTCCGAGACGAGCGGTGTCTCGATCGACTACTTCATCGAGGTGCCGGAGGAAGCGAGCATCCATCTGCAGCTGGACGTCACCCAGGGACCCGAGACGGCTTCGATGCGGCTGGAGATCACCCACGGTCCCAACACGGCCGTGATGGAGCTGGACGTGTCCGACACGGTGTTCGAAGGTGGCATCACGCACAACGGTGACCTCGTGATCGAGATCTCCGGCACGCCGGAAGAGCCGGTGTTCACGAATGTCGCAACCGGTGAGCCGCTCACCGAGGCGCAGCTGTTCGCGCTGGCGCACATTCTGGAGGCGGCCGGCGAGGTACTGGAAACCTTCGACGATCTGCTCGGCCCCGCGGTGGCGGTGCTGCAGGTTCCGGTGTACGCTTTCTAGATGACGAACCGGTTGCCCCTCGGCGTGCTCGCGGCGGCCCTCGTGGCCGGCTGCAGCGCGCCGGGGCCGCCGGATGCATTGATCTTCATCGATGGGCGAGCAGTGGCCGCTTCCGGCGACACACTGCTCGCCTTCTCACGTCAGGGCACCAACGAGATAACGGTGCGCGACCGCCGCTCCGGTGCGGTTTACGCCAGGGGGGTGGCGGCGCTCGCCAGCCCGCACCACATCGAGGAGGTGGGCGGGCAGTGGTACGTGTCGGACGTTGTGGAAGGGCGCGCGGCGGTTGTCGTCTTCTCGCCAGGCTGGGACGCAGTGCAGAGGATCGACCTGGACGGCATCGCCTCCGCCCCCCACCAGTTCGCCGTGCTGCCCGACGGACGGCTCGTGGTGGAGGCCGCCGACGGCAGGCTGGCTCTGGTGGGCGAGGGCGGCGACTCCACGTTCGCCCTGGTGCAGCAGGGCCCCCGCACCGGCCTGCTGACCGGAGCGAGGGGCGGCGTCCTGCACGGTGTGCCCGGCCGCTCCATCACGCTGTACAACGAGTTGGGGAACATCCGCTGGCGCCTGAACTGGCCGTGGCATGAGCAGACCTACGTGACCGACATTGCGGTTGACGGACAGGGACGGGTGCACGTCCTGGTCGGCGAGGAAACCGAGTCCGGTCGCAGCTCGTTCGTGACGTTCCAGCTCTCGCCCACTACCGGCGAGGTGATCCGCTGGTCACAGCCGGGGTACTCGGCGACCTACGTGGTGAAGCGAATGGGTGAGATCCGCGCAGACAGTGCAGCGAGGTGGCTGAGGGAGCCCGAGGGTTAGTACTTCAGGCCGGCCTCGTCGGCGAACTCCTTGAGCGCCTTCTCCTGCTCCTTGGTGAGCTTGCTGGGCACCGTCACCGCCACTTCCACGAACTGATCTCCGCGGCGGCGGTTCTTCTCGATCCCCTGCCCCTTGATGCGGAACTTGCGGCCCGGCTGCGTGCCGGGCGGGATCTTGACCACGACGTGCCGGCCGTCGACGGTCTTCACCTTGATCTTCGTTCCCAGAGCGGCCTGCGCCACGTTGACCGGCACGACGCAGTGGATGTCGAGCCCCTCGCGGCTGAAGAAGCGGTCCGGCTCGACCTGGAAGGTCACCACCAGATCACCGGTGGACCCGCCGTCGGGATTGCGCTGCCCCTGCGCCTTGAGCCGCACCCGCTGGCCCGAGTCGGTGCCGGGCGGAACCGTCACCAGCAGGCGTTTGTCCACCGAGACTTCCCCCTGTCCGGAGCACTTCGAGCACGCCTCGCTCGGGATCTTGCCGCGCCCGCGGCAAGCCGGGCATGGCCGGGTCACGGCAAAGCCGCCCTGCCCGAAGGTGACCGAGCCGCGGCCCTTGCACTCCTGGCAGGTCTCGAGCCGCGCACCGGGGGCCGCGCCGGACCCGCCGCAAGTGGGGCAGGCCTCGGTGACGCCTACGGTCACCGGGACCTTGCCGCCCAGGGCGGCCACCCTGAACGGGATGTCCACCACCACTTCGATCGGCTCGGCGCCGGATTGGCGCTTGCCCTTGCCGAAGATCGATGAAAACAGGTCGCCCAGCCCGCCAAAACCCGGGAAGCCGCCGAAGTCGATGTCCTCGAGATTGATGGAATCCCCACCGGGCGCGCCGCCGCGCGGGGAGAAGCCGCCGCCGCCGCCGCTGAACGCCCCGTAGCGGCGCATGGCGTCGTACTGCTTGCGCTTCTTGACGTCGGACAGGACCGAGTAGGCCTCCGACACCTCCTTGAAGCGCTCGGCGGCCTGCTTGTCCTCGGGGTTCGCGTCGGGGTGGTACTGCTTGGCGAGCCGCCGGTAGGACTTCTTTATCTCCGCGGCCGAGGCCTTGTCGGACACGCCCAGGACCTGGTAGTAGTCCTTCGCCGCGGGCATCGGCTATGCCCCGCTCTCTCCCGCGGGCTCCAACGCGGTGTACACCTGCACCCGTGCCGGCCGCAGCAGCATCCCACCGAAGCGGTAGCCGACCTGGAGCACCGCGGCAACGGTGCCGTCCTCTGCAGCGGTCGGCGCGGGAAGCATGCCCACCGCCTCATGGTCGTTGGGGTCGAACGGGACGCCCGCGACACCCACGCGCTCGAGGCCGGCCCGCTCCAGCTCACCCATGAGCTTGCGCTCCACCAGGTCCACTCCCGCCAAGAGGTCTTCCACCTTGGCCGGCCCGTGATCCTGGCTGGTCACCCGGTTGAGGTCGTCCAGTGCCTCCAGCGCGTCGCGCATCAGATCCGCCTGCGCCTGCGCCCTCATCTGGCTGCGGTCGCGTGCCATCCTCTTGCGGTAGTTGTCGAACTCGGCCGCAAGCCTCAGGTAACGGTCGTTGAGCTGCTCGAGCTCGCCCGTGAGGCGCTTGATCGCCTCCTCGGGGAGCTCCACCAGCCCCAGGTGGGCGTCTTCGCCCTGTGGCGCCTCTCCCGCACCGGGGTCCGCCGCCGGCACTTCGGCACCGGCACCGGCATCGGCCCCTTGCGGAGCCGCCTCGGGCACCGCCCCGGATTCCATCTCCTGTTCCTGTTGCACCGCTTCCCGCTTCTTCCGTCTCGGCATCATCCCTCGTGTCTTCAGGCCAACCGCGCTTGGGAGGCGCCCAAAACGCCCCCGAAAGATAGCGTCCGAAACAAGGACCGTACCATTCTCGTCTGCCTAATTGGCACCGCCCGAGCTCAGTCCACGAGCAGCCGGCGCAGCAGATCCAGCGCCGCCTGCGCGCTGCGGCGCCGCACCTCTCGCCTTCCGCCAGGCAGGCGCCGCTCCAGCACCCGCTCTCGCTCGCCGGCCCGCGCCGCCAGCCACACCGTCCCCACCGGCTTTCCCTCCGTGCCTCCGCCCGGGCCCGCTATGCCGGTCACGGCGACGGCTGCATCGGCCCCGAAGCGCCGCGCAGCGCCTCGGACCATTGCGACCGCGCCCGGCTCGGACACCGCACCGTGCAGTGCCAGCACGTCGGGGTCCACATCGAGGTCGCGCTCCTTCGACGCGTCCGAATAGCAGATCACACCGCCGAGGAAGACGTCGGAAGAGCCCGGAATGGCCGTCAGCCGGCTGCCGATCAGGCCGCCCGTGCACGACTCCGCGACCGCGAGCGTCATGCCGCCGCCGCGCAGCAGCTCCAGCACCACGGCTGCGAGGTCGGTGTCCCCTTCGCCGAAGAGGTGAACCCCGAGAGCCGGGCCCAGCAGGGCCGCCGCCCGTGCCAGCTCCCGCTCGGCCTCCTCCTCAGGCAGGCTCCATGCAGTCAGCCTCAGGTCCACGCCGATTCCCTGCGGCAGGTATGCCAGCGTCACCGGCGCGAGCTGGGGCTCGAGATCCCCCAGCGCCGTCTGCAGCCCGGACTCGGTGATCCCGGTGGTCCGCAGGGTGTGAGACAGGGTGACCGCAGGACGGCCGCCTCTCTGCCGCGCCCGGGCCGCCAGCCGGGGCACCACCTCATCGGCCAGCAGCTGGCGCATCTCGTAGGGTACGCCTGGGAGCAGTACCGCCACTCCGGCCTCGCCCTCGAGCCACAGCCCGGGTGCCGTGCCGCGTGGGTTGGGGAGGACCCGGGCACCGCGAGGCACCATGGCCTGGCTCCGGTTGCTGGGCGGTAGCGCCCGCCCGGGACGGAACTCGGCCCAGCGGCGTTCGAGTTCCGCGAGCAGGGCCTCGTCCAGCTCGAGCGGCGCGTCGAACAGCTCGGCCACCGCTTCCCTCGTCACGTCGTCGCTGGTGGGGCCAAGACCGCCAGTTACCACGACCGCACCGGTGCGCCCCAGTGCCGCACCCGCCGCGTCGCGGATGGCCGTACGATCGTCGCCCACGGTGGTCTTGCGCGCCACGCGGATGCCCGCCCCGGCGAGGGCCCGGGCTGCTTCGGAGGCGTTGCTGTCGAGGGTGAAACCGAGGAGGAGCTCCGTCCCTACGGTGAGTAGCTCAACTTCCATCGCCGGGGGCGCCGCCCCGCAGCAGCGCGCGGTGCCGGTACAGGTAGACGCCCAGCGAGTAGACGGTGAGCAGCACGGCCACCCCCAGCGTCAGCGCGACGACGGTGCCGTGAAACCGCTCCCACCACGTGCCCAGCCAGCCCTGGCGCCACCCGAAGTCCGCGGCCATGTCCTTCCAGGCGAACCAAAGGATGGTGGCGCCGATGAAGATGTCCTGCACGATGGTCTTGATCTTGCCCGCCCCGCCGGCGGCGATCACCACGCCGCGCCGCTTGGCCATGTGCCGGAACGCGGTCATCGCCACTTCCCGCCCCACCAGCAGCAGAGCGACCCAAAGGGGCAGGTTGCCCCACCACGGGATCTCGTACTGCGCCATCGGGTAGCGCGTGATCCAGTAGATCGGAATCAGCGTCGCAAACAGCAGCAGCTTGTCGGCCAGAGGGTCGAGCAGCTTGCCGAGATTGGTCGTCTCACCGCGTTCGCGTGCGATCTTGCCATCGTAGAAATCGCTGATAGCCGCTGCCAGACCGGCGCCAGCGCGATGCGCGCGATCGTCAGGATGTTGGGGAGGGTCCAGACCCGGTCTATGCTCCGGTCCATTCGCTGGTTCCTAGCTCAGAGACTTGAGCACCAGCTTGGCGACTGCCTTCAGCGTGTCGAACACTCCGTCACCGGTGAGGGCCACCGATTCGAAGTACGGAGCACGCTCGATCCAGGCGCCGTCCACCTGCTGTATCAGCATCTCGCCCTGGTGCCACGGATCCTGTGCGGGCTTCTGCTTGGCCGCATCCTCCACCGGCCAGCCCGGGTTGAGCTGCCCCTGGAGGTCCTTGATCGGCGAGGCGTTCGGCAGGTCGCGCTTGTTGTACTGGATGACGAACGGGATCTTGGTCAAGTCGTACCCGTACTCCGCCATGTTGTCGTACAGGTTCTGCATCGACTCGATGTTCGCCTCCATCCGCTCGATCTGGCTGTCCGCAACGAACACGACACCGTCGACGCCCTTCAGAATGAGCTTGCGGGAGGCGTTGTAGTAGACCTGTCCCGGGACGGTGTAGAGGTGGAACCGGGTCTTGAATCCGCGAATCGTCCCCAGGTCCACCGGCAGGAAGTCGAAGAACAGCGTGCGCTCGGTTTCGGTGGCCAGCGACACCATCTTGCCGCGCGTGTCGGGTGACACCTTGGTGTACACGTGCTCCAGGTTGGTGGTCTTCCCTCCCAACCCCGGCCCGTAGTACACGAGCTTGCAGTTGATCTCGCGGGAAGCGTAATTGATCATCGACATCGTCGACCGCGCCTCCCCTAATCCCCGAACAGTTTGTCGATTTCGTCCTCGGCACCGGCCAAAGGTCCACCCTCCACCTTGGCTCCAGGCGGCGGCGCCGCCCGCGAGAACATCTCTTCGAACACGCGTGCCAGGTCCGTGACCGTCTGCTTCACGCGCAGCCGGACCATGCCCACCGTAGTGCGCTGATCGAACAGCACCACGAGGATCACGCGGCGGGCCACGTCGGCGAGGTACATCGACTCCTTCTCGCCCTGGTGGAACAGCGACGCGAACTCCGGCTCGCCGATCATCTTCGCCAGTTGGTCGTTGGCGCTGAAATCGGCCGCGGTGAGCGAGGCGAACGCCGCCGGATCGAACGACAGCTGTTCACCGGCATTGGCCAGCAGCTGCCCGGTGCGGTCAACGAGCAGAGCACACCGCGCATTCGACTCCTGCAGCAGTGAGCGCAGATGCTCGGTGATCCGCTGGTAGTCGCTCTCTTCGAGCGACCAGGTGCCCGCACCGGTCATTCGGCTCCTCGCCTAACCCAGTTTCGCTTCCATGCGCCGCACGATGCCCTCGGCGCGGCGGCGCAGCATGGGATGCCGTTCCCACGCCAGATAGTCCCGCAGCAGGCGGACGCCCTCAACACTTGGATGCCCGTTGAGATAGCCCAGCGCCGACAGCCGGCGCAAGGGGTGCGCGCTGAACAGATCGCGCCGATGCCGGCCCATCGACGCCTGGGCCAACGCGGTGCCGAGCACCGCCCCCAGGCCCAGTCCCACCAGGAGCGCGCGTCCTCTCGGTCCCATCATGTAGACATCTCCCGGCGGGCAGCCAGCGCCTGCGCGATCGTGACGCTGTCAGCGTACTCAAGATCGCCGCCCACCGGTAATCCCAATGCGATGCGCGTCACACGCACCCCGGGGCTCTCCGCCACCCCGCGGACGTAGGTGGCCGTCACCTCGCCCTCCATCGAGGGGTTGGTGGCCACGATTACCTCGCGCACGGCGGAACCGTTGCCCAGGCGGGACGCGAGCAGCCCGATCCGCAGATCGTCGGGGCCCACGCCGTCCAGCGGTGAGAGGTGGCCGCCCAGCACGTGGTACAGCCCACGGTACTCGCCCGCGCGCTCGATCGCACCGATGTCGGAGGCCTCCTCGACCACGCACAGCACGCTGCGGTCGCGCCGCGGGTCGGCGCAGATGTCGCACACGTCGCCCTCACCGAGGTTGCCACAGTCGCTGCAGGGACGGACCCGCTCCGAGATGGTCTGGATGGTGCCGGCCAGCCGGCGCACGGCTTCGCGAGGCTGTTTGAGCAGGAAGTAGGTGAGGCGTGTCGCCGTCTTCCTCCCGATGCCCGGGAGCTTCGCCAACTCGCCGATCAGCTCCTCGATCGCCGACACTGCCTCAGAGCGGAAACTGGAACGGAAGTGGGAGCCCGCTGGTGAGTTTGTTCAGCTCGCTGCGGTACAGCTCTTCCGCCTTGCGCTGCGCGTCGTTCACGGCGGCGAGCACGAGATCCTCGAGCATCTCGGTGTCGCCGTCGGCGGCCGCAGCCGCGTCGATCTTGATGGACTGGATCTGGCCGCGCCCGTCAGCGGCGACCTTCACCATGCCCCCGCCCGCGGAGCCCGTGACGCTCTGCTCGGCGAGCTCGGTCTGGATTTGCGTCAGCCGGCCCTGCATTTGCTGGCCGAGCTGGAACAGCTGAGAGAGATCTGCCATACCTGCCAATCTGATGCGTTTAGGTGTACCGCGAACCTCGAAGGTGCAAGCTACCCGGGGACAAAAACAGCCGCAAGCTAGTCCAGCAGCTCGAGATCCAGCGCGTCCGCCACTGCGTCCAGGGAGCCGTCCTTGGCGCGGTACTGCTTGAGCCGCTCCTCGCGGTCGCCTTCGCGGTCGAGCCGCTTCGGCTCGGGTGGGGCCGGCCGCGCGGCCGGCTCGGTGGCCGATCGGTAGGCGATCTCCACCGCGCTGCCCAGCACCTCCTCGATAGCCTCGGCCAGAACGGCGCGGCTCCGCTCCAGCCCCTCGAGGTGCACCTCTGAGTCCGACACCTCGAACGTGACGCGCTTGCCCTTGACCGCCGCCGGAGTGGCGTGCCCCAGGGCCTCCCGGACCATGCGCCGCTTGGACCCCACAGCCTCCACCACTGCCGGCCATGCTGCCGCGAGGGCCTCCAGCGTGAGCGGTCCCTTGGGCCGGGGGGCGGCCGACCGTGCCGGCGTGCGCTCGGTCGGCGGCGCGGCTGCCGGATTGCCCCGCGAGGCGCTGCGTCCACGGGCCGGGCGGCCGGTGGGGGCCGCAGCAGCGGGGGCGGCCGCACGACTCGCGCCTTGGGGGGCCGGCACCTCTCCCCGCAGGGAAGCCACCACCTCCTCCAACTCCACGGTGCGGTCGAGCAGCACCCACTGGAGCAGCAGCGTCTCGACGTGCAGCCGGGCATGCGGGCTGCGCCGGATGGCGCCTTCCGCGTCGCGCAGCAGCTTGAGCATGCGGAGCAGGTCGCCCTCACGCAGCGTGCCCGCGTGGCGCTCCACCGCCTGGTTGAGCGCGCCCGTCAGGCCCTCGGGCTCGCCGCCCAGCGATTTCACCAGCACCGCGCGCAGCGCCTCACCGGCACCACCGACGAACTCGGCCAGGTCGGCTCCGCCTTCCACCAGGCGTGCCACGAACGGGAACACGGCGGCGGTGCGGCGCTCCGCCACCAGGTCCAGCAGCTCGGCGTACATCTCGTCGTCGATCAGGCCCAGCGCCTCGCGCACGCGCTCGACCGTTACGCCTCCGTCACCGAAGGCGAGCGCCTGATCCACCAGCGAGAGCGCGTCGCGCATGCCGCCGTGGGCCACCCGCGCAATGAGCACGAGCGCGTCCTCCTCCACCTCGGCGCCCTCCTGCTCCGCCACGTAGCGCAGCCGCTCCACGATCGTGTGCGGCCCCATCCGCCGGAAATCGAAGCGCTGCAGCCGGCTCATCACCGGCGCCGCCGTGTTGGCGATCTTCTGCGGTTCGGTGGTCGCGAAGACGAACACGACGCGCGGGGGCGGCTCTTCGAGGATCTTGAGCAGCGCGTTCCAGGCTTCGCGCGTGAGCATGTGGGCTTCGTCGATGATGTACACCTTGAAACGCTCGGGTCCGCTCGCCGCGTACATCGCGCGCTCCCGCAGCTCCCGTGCGTCGTCCACGCCGCGGTTGCTGGCGGCGTCTATCTCGACGACGTCCAGGTTGGCCGCGCCCGACCAGATGCGGCGGCAGGAGTCGCAGGTGCCGCACGGCTCGCCGGCGGCGGCACCCTCTTCCACCCGCTGCGCACAGTTGAGCGACATGGCGAGTATGCGGGCCGCGCTGGTCTTGCCGACGCCCCGCGGTCCCGTCAGCAGGTAGGCGTGCGCCACCCTGTTCTGCGCGACCGCGCCGGCCAGTCCCGCAGCGACGTGTGCCTGCGCGACCAGATCCGAGAATCGGGTGGGTCGGTACTTACGGGCGAGTGCGGTATGAACCATGAGAGAGTATGAGTGCCCCAGGCACCCCGTGACGACCCGCTGCATCGCTTAGCGCTGCTACCTTCACGGTCCTGACGCGGTTCGCGCGCGCGGGCCCCACGGACCTGGGGCTCCGAAAACTACCGACTGGTCACCCGGATTGCTACGGGCGCCCGACTACCGGTGCCCTCCCCACCGCTGCCAGGTGGAGGGCATCACGAGCACGAGCAGAGTGTAGAACTCCAGCCTCCCCAGCAGCATCAATCCCGCCAGCACGGAGTGCTCCGCGGGCCCCATGCCTCCGTAGTGGGCCGCTGGCCCCACTGCTCCGAGACCCGGTCCGATGCTCGACAGCGCCGCCAGCGCAGCGCTGAGTGACGTCACCAGGTCGTTGCCCATCGCCGCGATCACGAGGGTGCCGATCCAGTGTGTCAGTACGTACAGCGCCAGGAAGGCCAGCACGTTGTGCAGCACGTCGGCGCTGATGGTGCGGCGTCCCAGCTTAGTGACGACCACGGCTCGCGGGTGCAGGATCTTCCTGATCTCACCTACGACGTGCTTCACGACCACGGCAGCCCTGACGACCTTGAATCCGCCGCCGGTGGATCCGCCCATCGCTCCCATGAACATGAGCCCCAGCAGGACCACCAGGCAGAAAGCCGGCCACAGCGAAAAATCAGTCGTGGCGAAGCCCGTGGTGCTGAGGATGGCGGTCACGTTGAACGCGGCGCGACGCAGCGCCTCCTCACCCCACCCCACCCCCGCGACGCCGAGCGCCGCGAACACCGATACGACGGCGATCAGACCCAACCCGGCGTACCAGCGCCACTCGAAGTCGCGCCAGTAGACGAGCGGACCCCTGCCCGCCAGACAGCTGTAGTGCAGCGTGAAGTTGGTGCCGGCGACCAGCATGAAGGCGACCGTCACCCACTGAATGGCGCCGGAGTAGGCTCCCAGCGATGCCGTGCGGGTCGAGAACCCCCCCGTGGCGAGGCAGCTCATCGCGTGGTTCACCGCGTCGAACAGCGACATCCCCAAGAGCAGATAGATCACCGCCAGCGCGCCCGTGAATCCGGCGTAGACGCCCCACAGCAGCCGGGCCGTCTGCGCGATGCGCGGCGTCAGCCGGTCGGTCGGAATCCCCGGAGCCTCCGCCCTGAACAGCTGCGCTCCGCCGATGCCCAGCAGCGGGAGGATCGCCACACCCAGCACGATGATCCCCATGCCACCCAGCCAGTGCGTTGTGGAGCGCCACAGCAGGATGCTGCGCGGCAGCTCCTCGATGGTGGGAAACACGGTGGCGCCGGTGGTGGTGAACCCCGACGCCGACTCGAAGAACGCCGCAGCAACCGTCGGGGCGACCCCGGTGGCCAGGAAGGGAACGCTCCCCGCGGTGACGATCCCCAGCCAACCCAAGCCCACGACGGCGATTCCCTCCCGGGAGTTGATGGAGTACTCGCTCGACGTGAGGCGCCACATCGCTGCACCAGCCGCGGCAGTGCCCAGCGTGGCCCACATCCACTCCGGACCGAGGCCCTCCGTGAAGCCCAGCGCCGCCGACGGCACCATCGCCACGGCGGTCCACACCAGCAGGGCGCCAACGAGGTGGAGAACCTCGAATATGTTCACGGTGGGAACATCTCGGTGACGCCCGCGATGGCGTCCGGCAGGGCGAACACGATCACCGTGTCGCCCTCCAGCACCACGTCGGCCCCGCGTGGCACAGTCACCTCGCTGCCGCGCACGATCGCCGCGACTATCACGCCAGCCGGAAAGCCGGCTTCGGCCAGGTTCTTGCCGTGGACCGGCGAGTTGTGCGTCACCTCGAACGCGATGGCCTCTGCGTCGCTGTCTTTGAAGGTCGCCACGCGGGACACACTGCCCTCGCGCACGTAGCGCAGGATGGCGTTGGCGGCCGAGAGGCGCGGGCTCACCGCAGCATCCAGTCCGATGCGCCGGGCGAGCGGCACGTAGTCCTTCTTGTTGACCAGCGTGAGCACCCGCTTAACGCCAGCGTGCTTGGCCACCAGCGAGGACAGGATGTTGGTTTCGTCCTCGTCCGACAGCGCCACGAATCCGTCGGCGCCGCCCACTCCCTCCAGCTCCAGCAGTTCGACGTCGGTGGCGTCGCCGTGCAGCACCAGCGCACGGCTCAGCTTCTCGGCCAGCTCCTGCGCCCGCGCGCGTTCGGCCACGAGCATCGTGACCTGCACGCGGTGCTGGTGCAGCAGCTGCGCCGTGTAGTAGGCCTCAACACTCCCGCCGGTGATGATCACCCGCTTCACCGTGGCCGTCTCGTAGCCCAGCAGCCCCAGCGCCCGGGGGATCTCGTCGGCCGTGGCCGCCACGTAGAGGTGATCGCCCACCAGGATCTCAGTGGCTCCCGTGGGCACGATGGTCTCGCCGTCACGCTGCAGCGCCACCAGGAGCAGCGGCCGGTCGCCCTGCTCGCGCGCGAGGTCTACCAGACGGCTGCCCGCAATGGGAGCGCCTTCCGGAACGTCGAATCCGAGGAGCTGCACGGCGCCGCCCGCGAACACGGCGATGTCGGTGGCGGCGGTGGACCGCAGCAGACGTACGGTCTCGAGTGCCAGCTCGCGCTCGGGATTGATCAGCACGTCCACCCCGAACACGTAGGGCTTGAGGTTGCGCGCGTCGCGGTAGAAATCGGGGTTTGACACGCGCGCGATCTTCATCATGCCCTTCACGGTGCGCGCGCTCATGCAGCAAACCAAGTTGACTTCGTCGACGTTCGTGACCGCGATCAGCAGGCCGGCTTTCTGGATGCCCGCTTCTTCCAGCACGGCTGCGCTCGTGCCGCTCCCCTCCAGCACCGCCACGTCCAGGTGGTTGGCCACGTACTCAAGCCGGTGCGGCTCGACGTCCACCACGACCACGTCGTGCTTCTGGTTGGAGAGGCGCTCGGCCACGTGGTAGCCGACTTCGCCGGCGCCGACAACGACTATGTGCATGACAGCCTTTCTGCTCGGGACCGCCGCCACAATAAGGCACCGGCCGGCGCTTTGGGCAACACCGCGCCCGCGCAGCGGGGGCTAGCGCAACACCCGGTCGATCACCTCCACCGCCCGCTCCACGTCTTCCCGCGACACGTCCAGGTGCGTCACCGCGCGCAGCCGCGTAGATCCCATAGGCACCAGCTTCACACCGGCCTGCTCGAGACGGGGCAGCGCGACGTCCGCGGTAATTCCCTCAAGGTCCAACATCACGATGTTGCTGTCGGGTCGGAGCGGCCGCACTGCGGGATGCCCCTGCAACCGCTCGGCCAGCAATGCCGCGTTGGCGTGGTCCTCCGTGACACGCTCCAGGTTGTGCTCCAGCGCGTACAGTCCTGCGGCCGCCAAGATTCCAGACTGCCGCATACCCCCACCCAGCCGCTTGCGCACTTCCCGGCCGCGCGCCATGAGCTCCGCGCTTCCGGCCAGGCAGGAGCCGACCGGACAGCCCAGACCCTTCGACAGGCTCACCATGACCGTGGTCGCGCCGCGCGCCATGCGGGCGGGGTCCACGCCCTGCACCGCTGCTGCGTGCCACAAACGCGCGCCGTCGAGGTGGAGCGCCACCCCGCGCCGCCGCGCCAGGGCAACGACACCGTCCCACTGCTCCACCGGCATCACCTTGCCGCCGGCGGCGTTGTGCGTGTTCTCCACCGCCAGCAGGCTCGTCCGCGGCACGTGCGGGGAGGCCGGGCGCCAGGCCGCGTCCACCAGCTCCGCGCTCAACAGCCCGTCGGGAGTCGCCACCGGGTGGATCTGCGCCCCGGCCAGCGCCGCGACCGCCGCCATCTCGTAGTGCACGAGATGCGCATCGGCCTCCAGCACGACTTCCGTGCCCGGCTGGGTGGTCAGCAACACGCCTGTCTGGTTGGCCTGGCTGCCGGAGGGAAAGAACAGAGCCGCCTCCATCCCCAGCAGCCCAGCGATGCGCTCCTGCAGTAGGAGCGTAGTGGGATCGCCGTCCAGTACATCGTCGCCCACCTCGGCTTCGGCCATGGCGCGGCGCATCTCGGCACTCGGCTTCGTTACGGTATCACTGCGGAGATCGATCATCGCGCCGGGCTCCCGCTCAAGCCAGAATCGCCCGCTGCTCGCGCTGCCGCCGCCTCAGGTCGTACGTCTCGGCCACGACTGCGCCCACCAGGAACAGGCAGGCCATGAAGTAGATCCACACCACGAACAGCAGCAGCGCGATGGCGTTTGCGTTCGAGATCAGGCGGTCGATGGTCGCGAACTCCGACAGGTACCAGGAGAACAGCTTCTTCGCGATCTCGAACCCGAGCGACGCGACCGCGGACGCGACGACCGCGGTGTCCCACCGCATGGTGCGCGTGGGCGCTATGGTGTAGACGACGAAGAACAGGATCATCCCCACCAGATAGGTCGATATTCCCACCACGAAGCGGCCCACGAACGGGTAGTCCGCCACGATCACCGTGAGCAGCGCGTTTGCCACGAGCAGCGCCACGGTCATGATGACGAGGAACAGGTCGACGCCCTTGCCCATGAAGAACGAGCGCGTCTCATAGGTGTCGAACACCTCGTTGAGTGAGGCCCGGACGGCACTGAACAAGCGCGTCGCGAACCACAGGAAGAGCGGTATGCCGTAGATGGTCAGCTCGGCCCTGCTGCCCACCACACCGGTGAGCAGGTCTTCGGCCCGCCGAATGTTGGTCTCTTCCGGCAGGATCTGGTCGAGGATGCTCACGACGTCCGTCATGGCGTCCTGGCCGCTCACGAAGTAGCCGAACGCTGCGAGCAGGAGGAGAACGAACGGGAGCGCCGCCAGGATCGCGTCGAAGGTGAGCGCGCTCCCGAGGAACAGGATTTGGTCTTCGTACGCGCCGGTTACGACGCGTCGTAGGAAGCCAAAGGGTGACGAGTGCCACCCCCGGCGCGCCTGGGCGCTCACACCAGTGCCGTTGTGTTCCGCCTAGGCGTCTGTCTCGGCTTCGTCTTCTGCCTCGGGCCGGCGGCGAGACGAACGCGAATCGGCCAGCCGGCGCTCCAGCTCGTCGCGCGCCGAAGTCACTGCGGCCTTGCCTGCTTGGAGCGCATCCTCGGCGTCGGCACGCTTGCGGCGCACCGTCCGGCGCGCAGTGTCGAAGCCCTCTTCGAGCCGCTCCTTGGCGCTCTCGTAGCCTTCCTCGATTCGATCGCCCCAATCCTCGGCACGCGAGTGCGCCTCGTCGCGGAGCTGCTTGCTGCGATCGCGAATGACCCGCCGCGTGGCCTCACCGCTCTGCGGCGCAAGCAGCAGCGCGGCGCCCGCGCCGACCAGCAGCCCGAACAGGAAGCCGCCGATGCCGCCGCTCGACTTCTCGACGATGATCACCGCTCCGTCATCCCGCACCTGTGGCATGGCTCCTCCATGGCTTCACACGCCGAGTCGCGGCCGGGGAGCACCCCCGCGCGCTCGGCGCTCGTGTCGTCCTACTCGCTTATCCTCGTTGAAATTACCACCCGGCGAGAGGCCAGTCAAAATGTCGCGACCAGCCCATCGTGGGCCGGTGAGACCCCCTCCGGGAGGCGGGATTCCAGCGCGGCGTGGGCGAAGCGGTGGGTGAGATGGGTGAGGAAGGTGCGCTCCGCGCCGACGGCCCGGGCCAGTTCCACGGCCTCGTCGATCGAGAGATGGGTGGGATGCGGGCGGTCGAACAGCGCGTTGATCACCAGCAGCGCGACGCCGCGCAGCAGCTCCATGGTCCCGGGCGGCACCCGCTTCACGTCGGTGAGATAGGCGACGGTGCCCACCCTGTAGCCGAACACGCGGGTCCCCCCGTGATCGCACTCGAGCGGAACCACTGGCACTCCGGCCACGTGCACCTCGACGTTGGGCTCGAGCGCCGCCGGCACCAGCTCCGGCTTGCTGGTGCCGGGCGGGGGCTTCACCCGGTCGTCGAAGATGTAGGAGAAGCCTTGCTCGAGCCGCGCGATCGTCTCGGCGGGACCGTAGATGGGCAGCCTCCCGCGCTGAACCGAGATTGCCCGCAGGTCGTCGATTCCGTGGATGTGGTCGGCGTGCTCGTGGGTGTAGAGTACGGCGTGCACGTCCGCAATCCCGGCCGCCAGCAGCTGGAGCCGCACCTCAGGCGGAGTGTCGATCAGCAGACGCCTGCCCTCGACCTCGAGCACCGCGGCCGTGCGGGTGCGGCGATCCCGCGGATCGTCCGACGTGCAGACCGGGCAGCCGCAGCCGATCACCGGCACGCCGAACGACGTGCCGGATCCCAGAATCACGAGACGCCCCGTCAAATCGTCTCGACTTTGAGGAGGTTGGTCGTGCCCGGCTCGTCGAGCGGCACCCCGGCGGTGACCACGATGCGGTCGCCCGGCTGCACTATTCCATGCGACAGCAGGCGCTCGCGCGCGCGGCCCAGCATGGCCTCGTAAGTCGGGAAGTGCTCGGCCAGCACCGGCCGCACGCCCCACACCAGAGCGAGCCAGCGGCAGGTGGCGGCGTCGGTGGATATTCCTGCGATCGGCGTCACCGGACGGTGCGCCGCGATCTTGCGCGACGTGAAGCCGCTCGAAGTGAGGCATACGATGAGCGGTGCATCGATCATCTCGGCCGCGATTCCTGTGGTGAACGCGATCGCGTCGGCCGTAGAGTGCGGCCGGATCAGCGAGGAAGGCGCGTCGCTGCGCCGCCGCCGCGGCGCGCCCTGCCCCATGGTCGAGCTCTCGATCTCCTCGATGATGCTGGCCATGGCGCGCACCGCTTCGGCCGGGTACTCCCCGATGGCGGTCTCCGCCGAGAGCATGACCGCGTCGGTGCCGTCCAGGATCGCGTTCGCCACGTCGGACGCCTCGGCGCGGGTGGGCCGCGGGCTGTGCACCATGGACTCGAGCATCTGGGTGGCCGTGATCACCGGCCGCGCCCGGCGGTTGGCGCGGGCGATCAGGCGCTTCTGGACCAGCGGCACCTCCTCGTAGGGCAGCTCCACCCCGAGGTCGCCCCGGGCCACCATGATCGCGTCACACACCTCCAGGATGCGGGTGAGGTCCTCGATCGCCTCCGCCTTCTCGATCTTGGCCACCAGCCGGACCCCCGCGGGAACCAGGCTGCGCACCTCCTCCAGGTCTCCGGCTTCGCGCACGAACGAGACGCCGATCATGTCGGCGCCGTGCTTCACGGCCAGAGCCAGCATGCGGCGGTCGCGCTCCGTCACCGTCGGCTCGCTCACGGCCACGGCGGGCAGGTTGATGCCCTTGTTGCTGCGCAGCGGGCCACCGTGGTCCACCACGCCCCACACCCGATCGCCCTCGACCCGGGTCACGTCCACCGCCAGCAGGCCGTCGTCGAGCAGGATGCGGGCGCCCACCGGGACGTCCCGGGCCAGGGCCTGGTAGGTCGTTGGGATCTCGCCCGCCGCGGCCTGTTCCTCGGGGGCGAACACGACCTCCGCCCCCGATTCGAGCGTCCTGGGCTGCTCGAGACGGCCCACTCTGATGCGGGGGCCCTGCAGGTCCACCAGGACGCCTACGAAGCGCCCAGCAGCCTCTGAGGCTTCACGGACGCGTCCTATCCACTGGCTCCACGTCTCTGGGTCCCCATGAGAGCTGTTGATCCGAACCACGTCGAGGCCAGCCTCTATTAACTGAGTGAGCACTCGCTTCTCACACGAGGCGGGCCCCAATGTGGCTACTATCTTGGTGCGGCGAAAGTGTTTAGCGTCAGTCATCCTGATCCAGGGCCTGGTTCAATGCGGGCAGTGCCTGGCCCGCGGGGGCGCTCCACCACATACTGGCCTGCGGCGTGAGCGGTGTCCGATCCGGGTTGATCTCGATCACTGTGGCACCGGCCGAGAGGGCCACACCGGGCAGCCCGGCCGCCGGGTAGACCACCGACGAGGTTCCCACGACCAGCAGCGCGTCGCACCCCGCCACCTCCTCGTGTGCGCGTCCGATGGACTCGGATGACAGCTGCTCCCCGAACCACACCACCCCGGGCCGCACCGGGCTGCCGCAGACCTCGCAGGCGGGCGGCTCGACGTCCCCCTCCCGGGGCAGGTCCAGCTCCCCAAGGCGCTCCGCGTCGAACGGGTGCCCGGCGCCCACACAGCGGAACGCCTCCAGCGAGCCGTGCAGCTCGACCACGTCTGTGCTCCCGGCCCTGCGATGCAGCCCGTCCACGTTTTGCGTCACCACCGTGAAGCGCTCGAACCTGGAGGCCATGGCCGCCAGGGCCAGGTGTCCCGCGTGGGGCGCGACCTCGCGCGCCAGACGCCAGCGGTAGACGTACCACCCGAACACCCGGGCCGGGTCGCGCTGGTATGCCTGCGGCGTGGCGAGCTGCATCGGATCGTAACGCGCCCACCAGCCGGTGAGCGCGTCGCGAAAGGTC
>JBDHJM010000043.1:0-24532 GCA_039586895.1 Gemmatimonadota bacterium
CTGGAGCTGGCGCACGGCCTGCAGATGAAGCTCATGCCGAGCGCCGACATCCTGGGATCTGACGTGGACGTCGCGGCCAAGTGCGTGCCGGCACGAAGCGTGGGCGGAGACTTCTACGACTTCATGCGTCTCTCCGAGGGCCGGCTGGGCGTGATGCTGGGCGACGTGTCGAGCCACGGCTTCTCGGCCGCCCTCATCATGGCTCTGGTGCTTTCGGCGGCGGGCATCCACGCCGAGGAAGTTGCGTCGCCGGACGCGATGCTCAGGCGCCTGCTGGAGTCGGTGCGCCAGGAGCTGACCGAGACCGAGATGCACCTCTCGTTGTTCTACGGGGTGCTGGACCCGGAGCGCGGCCTGCTGCGCTACGCCAATGCGGGCCACCCCCACGCATTCCGCATCACGGGCGACGGGACCGCCGAGCGGCTGGGAGCCACCTCGCCGCCGCTGGGCTTGGCGGGGGAGGGCGGGGTGAAGGCGGCCCGCACAAAATGGATCCCGGGCGAGGACCTGCTGCTGCTGTTCTCCGACGGCATCGTGGACGCGCGCAACGAGGCAGGTGAGATGCTGGGGGAGGAGCGGGTGCTCGAGCTGGCCGTGGAGCACCGGGCGGCGCCGAGCGCCGACGTCATCGAGGCGATTCTCGCGGAGGCCGCGGGGTACGAGACGCAGGCTACGGACGACCGCACCATTCTCGCGCTGCGCTCCTAGTGGGCCGCCGCCTCGGCCAGCACTTCCTGTTCGACCCCGCCATCCTGGACCGGATCGCGGACGCCATCGACCCGACGCCCAACGACGTGGTGCTCGAGGTGGGGCCCGGCCTGGGCACGCTCACCCGGCACCTGGCGCCGTGTGTGGGGCGAGTCGTGGCCGTGGAGCGCGACAGCTCGCTGGTCGAGCGGCTCGAGCGTCCGCAGGAGCGGGGCGACGAACCGCTGCCCGGCAACGTGTCCGTGGTGCAGGGCGACGCGTTGGAGCTCGACTGGCAAGCGCTGACCGGAGCCGGGTCGTTCAAGGTCTGTGGCAACATCCCCTACGCCATCACGTCACCGCTCATCGACAAGGCCCTGCTCGATCCGCAGCGCCCGCTGGTCGTGTTCCTGGTTCAGCGCGAGGTGGCGGACCGGCTGGCGGCCGACCCGGGCGGCAAGTCCTACGGCGCGCTCTCGGTGGGAGTCCAGGCCGTGGCGCGCGTGGAGCGTCTGTTCGCGGTGAAGGCGGGCGCGTTCCGCCCGCCGCCCCGGGTGGACTCCGCGGCGGTGCGTCTCACGCCCCTGGAGGAGCCCCTGGTTGCGCCCGCCGACCAGCCCGAGTTCCGCCGCTTCGTAACCGCCCTGTTCGGCCAGCGCCGCAAGCAGCTGAGCGGCGCGCTTCGGACCGTGACAGGGCTGGACCGGGACGCCGTGGCGGAGCGCCTCGCGGCATTGGATGTCGACCCCAGGGTGCGCTGCGAGACCCTGCCGCCTGGGGAGTTCGAGCGGCTGCGGCGGACCTTCCGATGACCGGTGCGCGGCCGCCGCGCGCCGCCGCTGTTGAGTCCGGCGCCCGGGCCCGTCTAGATTGCAGCTCATGACCTCCGTCAGCGTCACCAGCGAAATCGGCGCGCTGCGCGCCGTCCTGGTGCACGCGCCCGGCAGGGAGCTCCAGGCAGTCACACCCGGCACCCGCCAGGACTACCTCTACGACGACATCATCGACATCGAGTTCGCCCGCGCCGAGCACGACCGGCTGAAGCGTGTGCTGGAACGGTTCGCCACCGTGTACGAGGTGCGTGAGCTGCTGGGCGAGCTGCTCGACAGCCGTGACGTGCGCGACCTGCTGGTCGAGCGCACCAGTGACGTAGTGGGCGACGACCTGGCGCAGCGGCTGGCCAACCTCCCCAGTGACGATCTCGCAACGCTGCTGATCGAGGGCACCGAAGAGGAGTGCGGCCCCATAGCGAGCGCAGTCAATCAGCGGGGCTACACTCTGCCGCCGGTCCCCAACCTCTTCTTCGGCTACAGCTCCCGGTCGAGCCCGGCGGCCCTGGACCACCTGTGCGAGCTCCTGTTCCAGCACACCGACGTCACCGACGTGCTGGTGGTGGTCCTGCCTGGCGAGGACGTGGCGATCCACTTGGACATGATCTTCACGCAGATCGACCGGGAAGCGGCGGTGATCTACCCGCCCCACTTCATGGGCCCCGGCCGGCTCGGCGTGCTGCACCGCCGCAAGGGGAGCGACACGGTCAAAGAGGCGCCGGACTTTTTCCAGGCTCTGCGCTCAGTGGGGTGCCCGCTGGAGCCCGTGCGGTGTGGCGGGTCGCATCGCGCCGTGCAGGAGCGGGAGCAGTGGGGCTCGGGCTGCAACCTGGTTGCCCTGGAGCCCGGCGTCGCCGTCGCGTATCGGCGCAACGAAGCCACCCTTGACGAGCTCGCAGCGGCCGGGTTCCGCGTCGAGGCCGCCGACGAGTTCCTGCAGCGGGAAGGCGGGCCGGGCTCGGGAGAACGCACGATCATCACAGTGGGCGGTGCCGAGCTGGTGAGGGGCGGCGGAGGCCCGCGCTGCATGACGCTGCCGCTGGTGCGGGAGGAGCCGTGACGGGCGTGCGTGCCGCCCCGCGCGGCACTCTGGTGGACCGGGCGCTCACGCGCCTGCGCGACGGGGCGGCCGACAGCCTGACCCTGGCGCGCGAAGTGCTCGGCATATCGCAGGCCACGCGTGCCATCGCCGAGCGGGTCGCCGTGGCTCTGCTGGGATCCGACCCGCGGGTGCGGCAGACCGGAGACGGACACTGGGCACTCGCGGCTGCCACCGAGGACGGCGTTCCCAGCCTGGCCGACGCCACCTTCGCGGTCGTGGACGTGGAGACCACCGGGACGCGGTTCGCACGCGACGACCGGATCACCGAGCTCGCCGTAGTAACGCTGTCGGGCGGACACGTAGAGGTCGTGCTTGACACCCTGCTCAACCCCGGGCGTCCCATACCGCGCTTCGTGGCGGCGCTCACGCGCATCACCGACGAGATGGTGCGCGACAAGCCGACGTTCGGCGACGTGGCCGACGACGTCCTGGCCGCACTGGCCGGCCGTGTGTTCGTGGCCCACAACGTGCGCTTCGACTGGGGTTTCGTAACCAGCGAGGTGCGGCGCGCACGGGATCTGGATCTGGAAGGCCCGCGCCTGTGCACCGTGCGGCTGGCGCGCCGCCTGCTGCCCGGACTCAAGTCGCGCGGGCTCGACAGTGTGGCGGCCTTCCTCGGTGTGGAGATCGAGAACCGGCACCGTGCGAGCGGCGACGCGGTGGCCACGGCGCACATCCTGCGGCACCTGCTGGAGCGCGCCGAAGAGCAGGGCATCGAGACCCTCTCCGACCTGCAGCAGCTCGCGCGGCGCCGCCGGCGCCGCAAGACGGCGCTGCCGACTTCAATGGAAGAGCTATGACCCTCGTGAGCACGTTCCGGGTTGGAGCCGTCACCTGCCACACGCTGGAGGGCGGCACGCAGCGGCTCGACGGCGGCGCGATGTTCGGGGTCGTGCCGAAGCCGCTGTGGGAGAAGCGGATCGAGCCGGATCAGCGCAATCGCATCGGGCTCGGGCTGCGCTGTCTGCTCATCGAGCACGACGCCGGACCGGTGCTGGTGGACACCGGTATCGGCAACAAGGAGTCCGGCAAGTTCGCCGACATTTACGGTGTCGAGAACCGCGGCATGCACGGGCCGACCCAGCTGGACGACGCCCTGGCCGAGGTCGGGTTCACGGCCCACGACATCCGCTACGTGATCAACACGCACCTGCATTTCGATCACGCAGGCGGCAACACATACGTGGAGCCCGGGGGGGACGACGAGCCCAGGCTGGCCTTCCCCAACGCCACCTACGTGGCACAGGAGGGCGAGCTGCAGTTCGCCTCGCGCACCAACGAGCGGATCGCCGCGAGCTACCTGGCACCCAACTTCGAGCCGGTCACGGCGGCGGGACGCTGGCAGCTGGTGCGGGGTGAGGCGGAGGTGTTGCCGGGGGTGCGCCTGCTTCCCACGCCGGGGCACGTGCCGCACCACCAGTCGGTGCTGCTCACGAGCGGCGGGGAATCGGCCTGCTTCCTGGGGGACCTGGTTCCCACCACAGCCCACCTGCCGCTGCCGTGGATCATGGGCTACGACCTGGAGCCGTTGCTCACCCTGGAGACGAAGCGGGCGGTGCTGGGGAGGGCGGAGGCGGAGGGGTGGATCCTGGTGTTCGAGCACGACCCGGAGCGGGCCCTGGGGCGGGTCGTGCGGGCCGGTAAATCGTACGGTTACGCGCCGCTTGACACTCAGTCGGGGCGCGGCTAGGTTCAATCCTCACAACTAGATAAGCAAGCGCCCACGGGCGCTTCACCCTCCTGCCGCGGGCCCAAGCCGGCCCGGTGAGCGTTCAGGGTTCCGACAACGAAGCGGGGGCAGTGCCCCCGGTAGCTGCGGACTCCGGAGGGATCGGGTCCGCTTTTTTTGTGACCCTTGGAAAGGGGGAGCCGCAACTGGCTACCATAGACGACAAACAGCGAGTACGGGTCAACCACCAGATCCGCATCAGTCCGGTGCGGCTGGTCGGCGCCGACGGGCAGCAGGTCGGCGTGGTGCCCATCGAGGAAGCCCAGCAGGCAGCCAAGGAAGCCGGGCTGGACCTGGTAGAGGTAGCCCCGATGGCCCGACCGCCCGTGGTCAAGATCATGGACTACGGGAAGTACCGCTTCGAGCAGGCCAAGGCGGCGCGCGCGGCGCGCAAGAAGCAGCACAACATCCAGGTCAAGGAAGTGAAGTACCGGCCCGGGATCAGCGACCACGATTTCGAGTTCAAAACGCGGCACGCCCGGACGTTCCTTGAGGAAGGCAACAAGGTAAAGCTGACCATGATGTTCCGCGGCCGGCAGGTGACCCATCCGGAGCTGGGCCGCGAAGTGCTGGACCGAGTGTACAAAGAGCTCCAGGACGTCGGGAAGGTTGAGGCGAATCCCAAGCTGGAGGGCCGCAACATGACGATGGTCCTGGCGCCGAAGTAAACCAGAGGGACGCAGAGACATGCCCAAGATGAAGACCAAGCGCGGCGCGGCGAAGCGCTTCAAGCTCACCGGCAAGGGTAAGGTGAAGCGCATGCGCGCCAATAAGAGCCACATCCTCACCAAGAAGCACCCGAAGCGGAAGCGCCGGCTGCGCCAGGCCACCTATGTGGTCAGCGCCGAAGTAAGAACCGTCAAGCGCCTGCTGCAGGGATAGGAGCGAGCGATGCCCCGAGTCAGAAGCAACGTCGCCCGACTCAAGCGCAAGAAGAAGATCATGGAGGCCGCCAAGGGCGGCCGCGGCGGGCGCAGCAAGCTGTACAAAACGGCGAAGGAGAACGTGGAGCGGGGGATGCGGTACCAGTACCGCGACCGCCGTCTGCTCAAGCGCGAGTTCCGCAAGCTGTGGATCGTGCGGATCAACGCGGCCGCGCGGCTGCACGACCTCTCCTACAGCCGCTTCATGTCCGGTCTCCGCAAGGCCGGCGTCGATATCAACCGCAAGGTCCTGGCCGACCTGGCCGTGCGCGACCCGGCGGCCTTCGGCGAGCTCGCGGAGGTCGCGAAGAAGAGCCTCTAGCGGCCCGCGCTGCCGATGTCGACGACCGCGTCTCCCCAGGCTGAGCTCGACGCCATTGCACAGGCGGTGGAGCGCGTTGCCACCGCCGACGCGGATGCACTGGCAGAGCTGAAGACGGCATATCTCGGGCGCAAGGCCGGGAAGCTGACCGGCGTGCTGCGCTCGCTGTCGCAGCTCCCGCCCGAGCAGCGCCGCGACGTGGGCCGACGCGCCAACCAGCTCAAGCAGCAGCTCGAGGCGGCCATCGGCGTGCGCGAACAGGCGCTGGCCGATGCCGCCGCCCACCCCACCGACCTGGACTGGACCATGCCCGGCCGCGCCCTGTGGCGCGGTGCCAGGCACCCGGTCGGGGCCGTGGTCGACGAGATCTGCGACATCTTCCGCGAGCTCGGCTTCACGCGCGTGTCCGGTCCCGAAGCCGAGACCGAGGATTACAACTTCACCAAGCTCAACATCCCGCTGGATCACCCCGCGGCCGACGAGCACGACACGTTCTACCTCGCGCCGGGCGTGCTGCTGCGCACCCACACCTCGCCGGTGCAGGCGCGCATAATGGAGCGCTACCCGCCGCCCATCCGGATCGTGGTGCCCGGGCTGGTGTACCGGCGCGATCCGTTCGATCCGTCACACTCTCCCATGTTCGAGCAGATTGAGGGGCTGGTGGTGGACGAGGGCGTGACGTTCGTCGACTTCAAGGCGGGAATAGACTTCTTCGTGAAGCACTTCTTCAGCGCGGACACAGCGGTGCGGTTCCGTCCGTCGTTCTTCCCGTTCACCGAGCCGTCGGCCGAGGTCGACGTGCAATGCCAGATCTGCCGCGGCAGCGGCTGCTCCACCTGTCAGCAGACCGGGTGGCTCGAAATAATGGGCTGCGGCATGGTGCACCCTGCGGTGTTCGAGAACTGCGGCATCGACTCGGAGCGCTACACCGGCTACGCGTTCGGCATGGGCATGGAGCGGGCCACGATGCTGCGGCACGGGATCCCCGACATCCGCCTGCTGTTCGAGAACGACATGCGGTTCCTCTCTCAGTTCGTGGAGTAGCGGTGATCGTCTCGATCAACTGGCTGGCGGCCATGCTGGGCCGGGACCTGGACCCGGCGGATGCGGCCGAGCGTCTCGCGATGCTGGGAGCGCCCGCCGAATCCGTGGAGTCCGTGGACCCGTCCCTCGACGGCGTGGTGATCGGCGTGGTCGAGAAGGCGGAGCGGCATCCCAACGCCGACCGCCTCACGGTGTGCCAGGTGGACGCGGGCGATGGCGTGGTTGAGGTGGTGTGCGGCGCGCCCAACGTGCGCGAGGGAGCCAAGTACCCCTACGCGCCCGCGGGAGCGGTCCTGCCGGGCGGGTTCAGGCTCGAGGCGCGAGAGATCCGGGGGGTCGTTTCGAACGGGATGCTGTGCTCCGCGCGCGAGCTGGAGCTCGGCACCGAGCACGAAGGCATCATGGAGGTCCGCACCGATGCCGCTCCCGGCATTCCGCTGCTCGAGGCGATGCCGCTGGCCGACACGCGGCTGGACCTGGAGGTGACCCCGAACCGGCCCGACCTGCTGTGCCTCAAGGGCGTGGCCCGGGAGCTGGGTGCGTCGTACGGGGTGCCGGTCAAGCTGCCTCCATTCCCGGGCTCCCCCGCCGAAGGCCCTGCGCCCAAGCAGGCGAAGGGCACCGGCACGGTGGACGGCGTGGAGATCTCCATCGAGGACGTGGAAGGCTGCCCGCGCTACATGGGCGCGGTCATCCGCGGTGTTCAGGTGGGGCCCTCGCCGGCCTGGCTCGAGGCGCGCCTGCGCGGCATCGGGCAGCGGCCCATCAACAACGTGGTGGACGCCACCAATTACATCCTGTTCGAGTTGAACCAGCCGCTGCACGCCTTCGATTTGGCAAACGTGCGGGGCGGCAAGATCATCGTGCGGGCGGCGCACCGCGGCGAGCAGATGGTCACGCTTGACGGCGAGAAGCGGGAGCTGACGCCCGACATGACGATGATCTGCGACGGCGACGGACCCACCGCGATCGCAGGCGTGATGGGGGGCGGTGACTCCGAGGTGTCCGGCGACACCACGGACGTGCTGCTCGAGTGCGCCTACTTCGATGCCAAGCGGATCCGTGCCACTCGCACTGCACTCAAGATGAGCACCGAGGCGTCGTATCGCTTCGAACGGGGCACCGACATAGAGGGAATGGCCGGCGCGCTGCGGCGGGCGGTGACGTTGATCCGTGCGGTGGCCGGCGGCGAGGAGCGCGAGCCCGCGGCCGATGTGTACCCGCATCCGCGCAAGGCGCGCGCCGTGTTCCTGCGCCCCGAGCGCGTGGAGCACGTGCTGGGCACACCGGTCCCGCAGGACGAGATCGAGCGCCTGCTCGTGTCCATCGGCTTTCCGGTGGCGCCCAAGGACGGCCGGCTCCACGTGCAGGTGCCGGGGTGGCGGCCCGACGTTACGCGCGAGGTGGATCTCATCGAGGAGATCGCGCGGCTGCGGGGCTACGGCAGCTTCCCGGTGGAGCTCAAGCCGTTCCGGGTCAGTACGGTGCCCGACGATCCGATGCAGCCCGTGCGGGAGCGAGTGCGCCGCGTGATGACGGGGCGCGGCCTCAACGAGGCCCGCTCGCTCTCCCTCACGCCCGCTGCCAGCGAGCATGCCGTGCCGCTGCTCAACCCGCTCTCGACCGACGACGCGTACCTGCGTCAGGACCTGCTCTCGGGACTTGTGCGCTCCGCCGAGCGCAATTGGGCGGCCCGTGAGCGCGACGTGCGTCTGTTCGAGATGGGCGCGACGTTCCATCCGGGCGGCGAGGGGGTGCCCACTGAGACGGTGCACCTCGCCGCCGTGGTCACCGGAGCTCGCGTGCCGCCGCACTGGACGGCGGCCGGCAAGGCTCCCGATTACGACCTGTGGGATCTGAAGGCTATGTTTGAGGACGCGGTCCACGCAGCGGGGCTCGAAAGCGAAGTGGTCGGGTCCGGCAGCGGATGGGAGCTGCGCGACTCGGCCGGCGCCGTCCGAGGCAGGGCCGCGGCGCTCGAGGCCGACCGCCCCGCCTGGGCCGCCCCGTTGTACGGCTTCGAGCTCGAGTTGTCCGTGCCGGACCGGGGTTACGTGACGTTCGCGCCGCTGGCCACCACACCGCCCGTCGAGCGGGACGTGGCGTTGCTGGTGCCTGAGGGCGTGACGGCAGGCGCCGTCGAGCAGGTGATGCGCACCGCCGGCGGGAAGCTGCTGGCGCACACGTGGGTGTTCGACGAGTATCGCGACGAGGCGCTGGGACGCAGCGTGGCGTGGCGTTTGGTGTTCCGCGCGCCCGACCGGACGCTGCGCGACAAGGAGGCCGACAAGGCCCTGGACCGTGTGCTCGCGGCTTTGAAGGAGCAGCTGGATGTCGAACGACGACAGGCCTGAGTTCCGCGCGCTAGAGGAGCTGGAGCAGGTCCTCAAGGGCCTGTCCAGCGAGGTCTCGTCGTGGCGCAAACGTGCTCTCAAGGCCGAGGGCGAGCAGGCCGCGCTCGACGCGGGCTACGATGCGGTGGCCAACCGCGAGCGGATTCTGGAGCTCGAATCCAGGAACGCCGACCTGGAGCTGCGCCTGACGGCCGCACGCGACCGCATGAACGAGCTGCTCAGCCGGATCCGGTTCCTGGAGGAGCAGGTGGCCATTGAGGAGCAGGCCCGGTGACCGACAAGCGAACCGTGGTCAAGGTGACCATCGGGAGCGACGAGTACACGCTCAAGTCCGACAGGCCCAGCGAGTACACCGAGGCGGTGGCGCAGCATGTGGACGGGGCGCTCACCGAGGTGCTCCGGTCAGGCAGCATCATCGAGACCCACAAGGCGGCGATTCTGGCCGCCCTGGCCATCACCGACGAGCTGTTCCAGGCGCGCCGCTCCCAGGCCGAGATGGCCGAGCGGCTGCAGGCGCTCTCAGCCGAGCTCTCGCGCCTGCTCCCCCCCGCCAAGCGGCGCTGAGGCCTTCGGGCCCCCGCATCCGGGGCGGCGGCAGGGGCGGCATCGCGCCCGTTTGCCTCCGCATTGGCGGAGGCGTAGATTCAGCAATCGTCACGCTTTCGTGACTGTTCAGCACCTCCAAACCGGTAGGTAACGCGGCGCGCCGCCCAGAGCCAGGCTGGCGCTGCCGTTGGAGATATAGATATGACAGCCGATACTATCGGGCTCGTGCTCGTGGCCGTCCTCGTCGGAGCAGTCGTCGCCGGGGCGGTCTTTTTCTTGCTCGGGAGGCGCGCGGAGCGGCGCGAGGCGGAGCGGCGGGGCCGCTCGGCCGAGCAGCAGGCGGAGCAGCTGCTGGGACAGGCGCGGCGGGACGCGGAGTCGGCCAAGCACGAGGCCATGCTGCATGCCAAGGAGGAGGCGCTCGGCCTGCGGGAGCAGTGGGAGCGCGAGGAGAAGGAGCGGCGCGACGAGCTGGATCGGCACCAGCAGCGGCTGGAGGAGCGCGAGACGCTCATCGACCGCAAGCTGAACACGCTGGACGATCAGGAGAAGGACCTGCAGCGCCGCGAGCAGTCGGTGAACGATCGCAAGAACGCGCTGCGGGACAAGGAAGAGGAGTACGAGGGCCTTGCGGCTGAGTGCCGCCAGCGGCTGGAGCAGGTGGCAGGTCTGTCCGCCGACGATGCCAAGAAGCAGCTCGTGGCCGACATGACCGAGACTGCGCGCAGCGACGCCGCGGCCTCGATCCGCGACATAAAGGAAGAGGCCAAGCGGACCGCGGACCGCGAGGCCAAGAAGATCATCGCGGCGGCGATCCAGCGGCTCGCGCCCGACCAGACTGCGGAGACCGCCGTGGCCGCGGTCTCACTTCCCAGCGACGAGATGAAGGGGCGGATCATCGGCCGCGAGGGCCGCAACATCCGCGCTTTCGAGACCGCGACCGGCGTGGACGTCATCATCGACGACACGCCGGACACGGTGGTCGTGTCGTGCTTCGACCCGATCCGCCGCGAGGTGGCGCGGCGCGCGCTCGAGCACCTCATCTCGGACGGGCGCATCCACCCGGGGCGGATCGAGGAAGTGGTCGGGAAGGTGCGCACAGAGCTGGAGCAGCAGCTGGTCGAGACCGGCGAAGAAACGGTGTACGAGCTGGGCATCCGCGGCATGCATGCGGAGCTGGTGAAGCTCATCGGGCGGATGCAGTTCCGCACCTCGTACGGACAGAACATGCTGGCGCACTCCAAGGAGGTGGCGTGGCTCGCGGGGATGCTCGCCGCGGAGCTAAAGCTGGACGTGCACTTGGCGAAGCGGGCGGCACTGTTGCACGACGTCGGGAAGGTGCTGACGCACCAGCACGAGGGCACCCACGTGCAGTTGGGTGTGGAGGTGGCGAAGCGTTACAACGAGGACGCGGTGGTAATCAACGCGATCGCCGCGCACCACGACGACGAGCCGCACGAGACCACGATATCGATGATCGTCCAGGCCGCCGACGCGGCGAGCGGCGCCCGGCCGGGCGCCCGGCGCGAGGCGTTCGAGACGTACGTGAAGCGGCTCAGCTCACTCGAGGATATTGCAACCAGCTTCAAGGGGGTGGAGAAGGCGTTTGCCATTCAGGCGGGGAGGGAACTCCGCATCGCGGTGCTGCCGGAGCAAATCGGCGACGACAATGCTGCTGAGCTGTCCGAGCAAATCGCGCGGCGGGTGGAGAACGAGTTGCAGTATCCGGGACAGATCAAGATCGTCGTCATCAGAGAAACGAGGGCCGTAGACTTTGCCCGCTAAGATCATTGATGGAAAAGCGATTGGTGATGAGATGCGCGCCGAGCTGGCGACGCAAATCGATGAACTCAAACAGCAGGGCGTGACGCCTGGGCTCGCGGTGCTGCTGGTGGGAGAGGACCCGGCCAGTCAGGTGTACGTCCGCATGAAGGGAAAGGCCTGCGAGAAGGCCGGGATGAAGAGCGAGACGGTCACCCTGCCGGCGGA
Organism: Gemmatimonadota bacterium; assembly: GCA_039586895.1. Classification (GTDB taxonomy): domain Bacteria; phylum Gemmatimonadota; class Gemmatimonadetes; order Gemmatimonadales; family GWC2-71-9; genus WVYX01. Next base: position 11,527 of record JBDHJM010000043.1, read on the forward strand.
TGCATCGGAGGCGGAAGTGCTCGAGGTGATCGAGCGGCTCAATACCGATCCCGAGATCCACGGTTACCTGGTGCAGCTGCCGCTCCCCGACCACATCAACGAGAAGAAGGTGCTGTTCAGCATCAAGCCGGAGAAGGACGTGGACGGGTTCCATCCCGTGAACATCGGGAAGGTGCAGATCGGAGACCCCACGGGGTTCCGGCCGGCCACGCCCTACGGCGTGCAGCAGATGCTGGTCAGGTCGGGCATCGAGATCTCCGGTGCTCACGTAGTAATCGTCGGGCGCTCCAACATCGTGGGCCGGCCGGCCGCCGCGCTGCTGCTGCACAAGGGTGAGGGAGGCAACGCCACGGTCACAGTGTGTCACTCGCGCACCAAGGACCTGCCGGGCATCACGCGCCAGGCCGACATCCTGATCGCGGCCATCGGGCAGCCCGAGTTCGTGAAGGGCGACTGGGTGAAGCCGGGTGCGGCGGTGATCGACGTGGGCGTGAACCGCGTGGACGACCCGAGCACCGAGAAGGGCTACAAGCTGGTCGGTGACGTCGAGTTCGAGGCGGCCAAGGAAGTGGCGTCGGCCATCTCGCCGGTGCCCGGTGGAGTGGGGCCGATGACGATCACCATGCTGCTCTACAACACCGTCCAGGCCGCGCGCCAGTGGGCGGACTAGACCTCTTCGACGCGACAAGTCCTGCGTCTGCCGAGGGGGCGTGGAGCGTGGCCGACGTCACGCGCCGCGCCCGCCAGCTCATCGATGCCGGCTTCCGCATCATCTGGGTGCGGGGCGAAGTGACTGGCTTCAAATCCTACCGCTCGGGCCACTGGTACTTCGCGCTGCGCGATGCCGAGGCGCAGGTGCGCTGCGTCATGTGGCGCAGCGACAACCAGCGGCTGCCGGGCCCGCCTCAAGAAGGCAGCGAAGTGTTCGTCGAAGCCCAGCCGGCCATCTGGGAAGAGAAAGGCGAATTCCGGCTGGCCGTGAAGCGGCTGGTGCCCACCTCCGAGGATGGGCTGTGGCAGCTCCAGCTGGAGCGCGCCAAGGCGGCACTCGAGAAGGACGGACTGCTGGACCCCGAGCGCAAGCGGGCGCTGCCTGAGTACCCTCGCCGCATAGCAGTCGTGACCAGTCCGGACGGTGCCGCGCTGCGCGACATCGTGTCGGTGCTGGAGCGGCGCTGGCCCCAGGTCGAGCTGTGGCTGATTCCCGCCCGGGTGCAGGGTGAAGGGGCCGAATCCGAGCTGTGCGCTGCGCTCGCCTCGGTGAACCGGCTGCCGGACGTGGACCTCGCGATCGTGGGCCGCGGCGGCGGCTCGCGCGAGGACCTGTGGGCGTTCAACGACGAGCGCGTGGCCCGCGCGGTGGCGGCGGTCGAGGTGCCCACCATTTCTGCGGTCGGGCACGAGACCGACGTGGCGCTCACCGATCTCGTGGCGGACCTCAGGGCTCCCACTCCGTCGGCCGCGGCCGAGGCTGCGGTGCCCGACCGCGGGGCGGCAGCGCAGGAGCTGGGCGGGCTCGCCCGTCGCATGGCGCGTGGGCTCACCCGGCAGACCGAGCTGGGAGCCGAGCGGCTGGCCCGTACCGCGGACCGGCTGGGGGCTGGCGTGCAGCAGCAGCTTGAGCGGCGGCGCGGTCGGCTGGACCGGCTCGCCGCCTCGCTCGATGCACTGAGTCCGCTCAAGGTGCTGGAGCGCGGCTACGCGGTGGCTCGAGACGAATCGGGGCGGGTGCTCAAACGCGCGGCCCAGTTCGCGCCGGGCCTCGTGTTTCGCCTCGGCCTGTCCGACGGAGAGGTCAGTGCACGCACGCTGGAGCGTGACGAATGAGTGCGCAAAAGCAGTCCTTCCGCAGCGAGCTCGAGGGCCTCGAGGCGATCGTGCGCGAGCTGGAGGACAAGGACATCGATCTGGACCGTGCCCTCGAGCTGTTCCAGGAAGGGGTCAAGCGTCTCGCGGCCGCCCGCGAGCTGCTGCGCGAGTCCGAGCTCACCGTGAAGCGCGTGCTGGAGGAGACCGACGGCTCGCTCCGAACCGACGACCTCGAGCGCTGAGCTGCGCGAGTTCATCGCCGTCACCAAGGAGGCGGTGAACCGGCGGCTCGACGAGTGGTGCGTCAGGGTCCAGGCCGAGGTCGGCGGGAGCGTGGGCGAGGCGATGGCCTACAGCCTCGCCGCACCGGGGAAGCGGCTGCGCCCGGCGCTGGTGCTGGCTGCGTACCGCGCGCTGGGCGGCGCCGGCGACGCCAGCGAACTGGCCGCCGCGATCGAGGTCGTGCACACGTATTCCCTCGTACACGACGACCTGCCGTGCATGGACGACGACGACCTGCGGCGCGGGCGTCCCACCACGCACGTGGCATTCGACGTCGCGACGGCCACGGAGGCCGGCTACAGTCTGGTGCCGCTTGCGGCGCTGGTGCTGGAGGCCGGCGCCGACGCATTGGGGCTCGCGAGCGAAACCCGTGCCGCAATCGCACTGGAGCTGTTCCGGTCCGCGGGCGCGTCCGGAATGATCGGCGGTCAGGTACTGGACCTCGAGGCCGAGGGCCGGAGCGTGGCCCTGGACGAGCTCGTGCGAATCCACGGCTGCAAGACCGGTGCGCTGATCTCGGCCAGCGCGGCAATCGGCGGGCTGGCGGCGGGCGCCACCGAGAGTCAGGTGGAGGCGCTGCGCCTCTACGGAGCGGAGATCGGGCTCGCGTTCCAGGTGGTGGACGACATCCTGGATGCGACGGCGACTTCGCAGGAACTGGGCAAGACGGCCGGGAAGGACGCCGCGCAGAGCAAGGCGACCTTCCCGGAACTGCTCGGTCTGGCGGCGGCGCATCAGGCCGCGGAGGAGCACGCGCGGAGTGCCGTGGACCTGCTCGAGGAAGGAGGGGTAGATTCTACCCTTCTCGCGGGCCTGGCCCGGTTTATCTTGGAACGGAAGTCCTGAGGTGATGGGCGGTTGGGAAGGGTGCCGCTGCCACGATGGGAAGGTTGAAGTCTGATGGCTGAATTGCTGGGCTCGATCCGCCAGCCCTCCGATGTGAAGAAGCTCTCGCAAGAGGAGTTGCGCCAGCTCGCCGACGAAGTGCGGCAGCGCCTCATCGACGTGGTCTCGGCCACGGGAGGTCACATCGGAGCGGGGCTGGGCGTGGTCGAGCTGACTGTGGTCCTGGCATACTGCTTCGACTCGCCGCGTGACAAGATCGTGTGGGACGTGGGGCACCAGGGCTATCCCTGGAAGGTGCTCACCGGGCGCAACGATCGGCTTCCCACCCTGCGCCAGAGCGGCGGGCTGTCCGGTTTCCTGCGGCGTGACGAGAGCGAGCACGACGTATTCGGCGCGGGCCACGCCGGGACCGCCATGTCGGCGGCGTACGGAATGGCGACGGCCCGCGATCTGAAGGGTGAGGACTTCGACGTCGTTGCCGTGGTGGGCGACGGAGCCATGACGTGCGGCCTGCCGTACGAGGCGATGAACAACGCCGGGCACTCGAGCCGCGACCTGATCATGGTCCTCAACGACAACGGGATGTCGATCGCCCCCAACGTGGGGGCCATGAGCAAGTACCTCGGGGCGGCGATCGCGAGCCCGTTCACCAACAGGGTCCGCACCCACGTCAAACACTTGATCGAGAAGGCGTCGCACCTGGTGGGCGGCGACCGCGTAGTGGACTTCGCGAGGACAGTAGAGGAGAGCATCAAGAACCTGTGGTCGCCGGGGATGCTCTTCGAGGAGCTGGGCTTCCGCTACTTCGGGCCGCTCGACGGTCACAACGTCGACGCGATGGTCAAGACGTTCGAGCTGGTGAAGACGCTCGAAGGCCCGCGCGTCGTGCATGTGGTCACGGAGAAGGGCAAGGGCTTCCCGCTGCAGGAGCCGCATCCCGAGAAGTTCCACGCGCGCACGCCGTACGATCCGGAGACCGGCGTGCTGCGGCCCAAGGCCTCCGGGCCGCCGGGCTGGACCAAGGTGTTCGGGACGGCCCTGGCAGAGCTGGCCGCCGAGTACCCCAAGCTGGTGACTATAACCGCGGCCATGCCGTCGGGCACCGGGACCGACATCTTCCAGAAGCGCTGGCCCGATCGCTTCTTCGACGTGGGAATCGCCGAGGGGCACGCCACCACCTTCGCTGCCGGGCTCGCCACGCAGGATCTGCGTCCGGTAGTGGCCATCTACTCGACGTTCCTGCAGCGCGGCTACGACAACATCATCCACGACATCGCGATCCAGAAGCTGCCGGTGACGTTTTGCATGGACCGCGCGGGCATGGTCGGTGCGGACGGCCAGACTCACATGGGGCTGTACGACATCGCCTACATGCTGCCGGTGCCGAACATGACGGTCACCGCGCCCAAGGACGGACCGGAGCTGGTGGGGCTGCTGCGCTGCGCAATGGAGCAAGACGGGCCGTTCTCGCTGCGCTACCCGCGCGACAACGTGCCCGTGCCGGCGCCGCCCGCGGCGGAAGTGCCTGCAGTTCCCTACGGAAGCTGGGAGATCCTGCGCGAGGGACGGGACTGCGCCATCCTCGCCGTGGGCGTGATGTGCGAGCAGGCGATGCGGGCGGCAGAGCTGCTCGACGCCGACGGCTTCGACGTCACGGTGGTCAACTGCCGCTTCATCAAGCCGCTGGACCGCACGCTGCTGGAGACCGTGGTGGGTGATCACAGCGTCCTGCTCACCGCGGAGGACGGCATCGACGTGAACGGCTTCGGTGCATACGTGGCCGCCACCGTCGAGGGCATAGACCGCGATGTGCGGGTCGACATCGCCGGTGTTCCGGACCGCACCTACGAGCACGCCCCGCGCGGTGAACAGCTCGCGTGGGCGGGGCTCGATGCCGAGTCGCTGGCCCAGCGGGTGCGGGCCCTGGCGGCCGAGGAAAGCCTGAGCTCGAGATGAGAATCGGAGTCGTAGGCAACCCGCGTTACGAGCAGCTGGGCGATCTGGTGGCCCGGCTGGCCAGGCACGCGGACGCACACGGCTTCACCCTGTGCGCCGAGCCGGCGCTCGCAGGCCTGTGGCCCAGCACCTGCGATCTGCTGGATCCCGACCGCGAACCCGTAGACCTGCTGATGACGTTCGGCGGCGACGGCACGCTGCTGCGCGGCGCGCGGATTCTGGGTCCCAACGAGGTGCCGATCCTGGGCATCAACCTGGGGCAGGTCGGGTTCCTCACGGTGACGTCGGCCGACCGCATGGAGGAGGCCCTCACCGCCGTGGTGGACGGAAGGCACCGCGTGGAGGAGCGCCACAAGCTGGAAACACGCATCGTGGATGAAGCGGGCGAGTCGCGCGAAGGGGTGCTGTCGATCAACGACGTCGTGGTGCACAAGACGGGCTCCACGCGAATCATCCGCATCCGGCTGTTCGTGGACGGCGACGAGGTCGGCCAGTACACCCTGGACGGCATGGTGGTGGCCACCCCGGCCGGCTCGACCGCGTACACGCTGAGTGCGGGCGGTCCCGTGCTGCTGCCCGACGTGGACGCGCTAGTGGTGACTGCCATCGCGGCGCACACGCTCTCGGTGCGCCCCCTGGTGGTGCCTGCCGGCGCACAGATCACGATGCAGGTCGAGCCCACGCGCGGTGAGGACGTGCTGGTCTCCTTCGACGGCCAGCCGGGCGAGAAGCTGCAGCCGCACGACTGCGTAGTGGTGAAGGCGTCATCCACCTCGGTGCATTTGGTCCGCCTGGGGTGGGAAAGCTTCTTTAGCCGAATGCGCCGCAAGCTACACTGGGGCGACCTCGCCGACCGGGAGCGCACCAACAGTGCTGACTGAGCTCCGCGTACGGGACCTCGCGGTCATCGCGGACGTCACCCTCCCGCTAACCTCTGGCCTGAACGTCCTCACCGGCGAGACCGGTGCAGGCAAATCGATGCTGGTGGACGCGCTCTCGCTGTTGTTGGGAGAGCGTGCCAGCGACGAGCTGGTGCGTCCCGGAGCGCCCCGCGCTGTGGTCGAGGCCGTGTTCGAGGCCGAAGCGACGCCCGGGTTCGCTGCTGCAGCAGACGAGCTCGGCGTGGAGCTGGAAGAGGGCCGCCTCATCGTGCGGCGCGAGATCAACGCCGAAGGCCGCAACCGCGCCTGGGCCAACGGGAGCCCCACGACCGTAGCCACGCTGGCCACGCTGGGCCGCATGCTGGTGGATCTGCACGGCCAGCACGAAGCGCAGTCGCTGCTCGCTGCTGCTGCGCAGCGCGACATCCTGGACGCATTTGGCGGGGCAGAAGCACAGCGCGAGCGGGTGCGTGCCGCGCACGGTGCGGCGGAGCGGCTGCGGGCCGAGGAGTCCGAACTGGCCGCCCGCCGTGACGACGTGATCAAGCGGGCCGACTACCTGCGGCACGTGGCGCGGGAGATAAGCGAGGCCGAGCCCAAGCCCGGCGAGGACGAAGCCCTGGCGCTGGAGGCCAAGCGACTGGCCAACGTGGAGGAGCTCACCCGCCTGGCGGAGCGCCTGCTCGAGTTGCTGGAGAGCGGGGACGAGGGCGCGGCCCTGGAGTCGCTGGGCGGGGCGTCCAAGACGCTGACCCAGCTCGAGCGGGTGGACGACAGCGTGACTCAATGGCGCGAGCTGCTGGACGCGGCCACGGCCAACCTCGAAGAGCTGGCGCTCGCGGTGCGGGCCTACGCCGCAGACATCGACGCGGATCCCGGCAGGCTGCAGGAGGTGGAGCGGCGCCGCGACGTGATGTTCCGGCTCACGCAGAAGTACGGCGCCACGATCGAGGCGGTGCTGGCCACGCGCGACGAGGCCCGGCACGAGCTGGACCTGCTGGACACGGCGCACCTCGACCTCGACACCCTGAGCGAACGGCGCGCTGGAGCAGATTCCGAACTCACCGAGGCGGCGGCAGCGCTCACGGCGCAGCGCACGAAGGCGGCGGGAAGGCTGGCCCGTGAAGTCGAGCGGCTGCTGCCGGGCTTGGGCATGCCCGCGGGCAAGTTCGCCGTCGAGCTGGAGCCGGCGGAGGCGATCACGGCTGCCGGCGCCGACAGGGTGACGTTCACCGTGCAGCTGAACCCCGGCCTCGAGGCGCGCCCCCTGGCGCAGGTGGCGAGCGGCGGCGAGCTGTCGCGCCTGATGCTCGCGCTCAAGGTGGTGCTGGCCGCGCACGACGCCGTTCCCACCCTGGTGTTCGACGAGGTGGATCAGGGCATCGGTGGCGAGGTGGCTAGCCAGGTGGGCGAGGCCCTGGGGGAGGTGGCCGGGTCACGCCAGGTGCTGGTCATTACGCACCTGCCTCAAATCGCCGCGCGAGCCAGGAACCACGTCTCCGTCGCCAAGCGCCCGCGCCGCGGCATCGCCACGGCCGACGTGTCGGTGCAATCCGGAGACGAACGAGTGCAGGAGATCGCGCGGATGCTGGGGGATGCCGCGGACCCGGTGGTTGTGCAGCACGCCGCGGAGCTGCTGCGCAAGCAGGCGGCCGCCGGCGCGTAACTACTGCGCGCCGCGCGGTCGTGCACAGCCTGTCTCCTGGGGGTGCCTAGCTTCCGGGTGCCTGCTCCTGCCCGTCTGACGGGCCACTCCCCCCGAACCACCTCCAATACAGCCGCAGGTAGAAGTTGAGCCGGGAGCTCTTGGGCGTGAGCCCGCCCTCGCCCTGGAACGCCGCGCGGTAGTCGATGCCGGCGGCGATGGGCAGCGCGGGTCCCTCGCGGTTCGTGGCGGCGTAGTAGTGGATTCCCCCCCCGAAGCTGAGTGCGGTCATCTTGGTCTGGAACTCCAGGTCCTCGATGGCCGTCTGCAGCTGGTCGTCGGGCAGGGAGTAGGGCCCGGTCAGGGCGAAGCTGTCCTTGGGCTTGAAGTAGTAGTACACCGAGCCGTATACCAGGAAGGAGCGGCTCAGCCTGAGGGAGGGGTAGAGCCCGGCTTGGAACACGTCGCCCAGGTTGCGGCTCACGGTCTGCTGCGTGGCCGCCAGCGCGATGGGGCTAGTGTGCGGTGTGATGCGCCGCTCCAGCTGGTGGCCCAGCTGCAGCGTGTAGGATGCGCTCGCCGCGAGTGCCAGCACCGAGCCCGGCTCCCACACGGCTTGGGCACCCAGCACCACGTCGGTCTGGTGGTCGCCCGTCCCCAGGTCCAGGAAGTTCTCGGCCAGGTCGACTTTGCCGGTCGGGAGGCGCACGATGCCCTCCAGCACGGCCCGCAGCGAGCGGCTCTGCACTGCGCCCCAGCGCAGCCCCAGCTCGGCGTCTCCCAGCTTGAGGTGGTACTTCACGAACGCCAGAGGCTCAGCGCCGTAGCCCCATTGACCTTCCTGCAGCATCCGGTTGTTGATGAACGCCGTATCCACCGTCGTCCCCGGGAGGGGCAGCGTCGAGGTAATGGGTGTGGCCCCGAAAGTCGCGAGCTCGGCCTTCACGTCTTCGATCTCCGCCGTCACCGCGATGCCTGTGGCCGAGGTGTCCAGCGGTGCGAACGCCGGCAGGATGTCGTTGGTGCCGCCCGCCGCGAACACCCCCGTCATGATCTCCAGGTCCAGCACGAGCTGGTTGGTGCGGTCCACCAGCGCCTGTGCCTCGGCGCATTGGGTGCTCCCCGGGCAGCCGTAGGAGCCGGCCGTTATCTGCGACGCGACGAAGTCAGCGCCCGCGTCCAGGTCGGTAATCAGCGTGCGGATGTTTGCCTCATCCGCCGCGTTCCCGGCCAGGTTGCGACCCATGTCCGAGGTGGTGGAGTCGATTCTGAAGTCCACCTGCATCCGCGTGCTGACCAAAGGCACCGAGGCCCACACGCTGAACCGGTTCGAGATGCCGAACTCCAGGTTGAGCGGGAAGCGCCGCACGTCGGCGTCGAGCGTCGTGCGGAACGCGCCTGCATCGATCGTGTAGTCGGCGTCTCCGATGATGGAGCCGATCGCGCCCTCCGGCGACCACATGGACGGTATCAGCCGCACGCCGGCCCGCTCGTCGGAGAAGTCCGTGCCCAGCGGCTCCTCGTCTCCGTTGGCGGCGAAGCGATTGCTGTAGCTCACGTACGAGGGGGAGAAGTCGATCATCAGGACGCCCCGGGGCGAGAGCCGGGCCTCGGGGTACTGGGCGCGGGCCGTCCCGGTCCCGGCGAGCACCGGGGCGACTGCAAGGCAAAGAGCGATGCCCGCTCGCGAGAGCGGCCACCGGAAAGCAGTGCCGGGCGCAGTGGGGTCGCACATGTGTGGCGGGAATCTACAGCGAAGCGGGAGGCTTACCAAGGTAAGCCTCCCGCTCCAGCCTCACCGTCGCCGCTCCTCAGGGAAGCGGGATCGCGGTGTCGTAGGTGGCGTTTATCGCCTCGATGATCTGCGTCGCCATTAAGTCGTGCGCCGCGGCGTTGGGATGTACGCCGTCGCGGCTGAACCACGGGCCGAACGGAGCGGTCACCGACGCCGGGTCGGGCGGCGCTGTCGGGAACAGCGGGATCTCGCCCAGGGCCCGCAGCGAGTCCATCATCGGGTTGGGATCGAAGAAGGACCACCCCGCCTGCGTGGCCGCGTTCTGGATCGTGGTGTTGTAGTCCGATACTGCCTGAATCACGGCGCCGACCTCGGCGGCCACGAGCACCTCGGCGTCGTTGGCGCAGTCGATGGTGGTTGACGCACCGGCCAGCGCCGAGTCGATCTTGGGGAATCCGTACGAGAACGGAATCAGAGAGTTCACCCCCGTCGTGGCACAGTTCGGTAGGTTCAGGAACGGGGGCGGAGGCAGCTGACCGCCTCCCTGCAGCGCCGCGTAGACGCCGCCCGCCGAAAGAAACGGAATGTTGGTCACGTTGAACACGGCGATCAGCACGCCGCCCTGGACACCGCCCTCGAGCAGGGCCGCCATCGCCGCCCCGAAGTCCGCATCGAACTCGTTCGACGGCGTAACAAGCGACGCGTCACCGCTCAGCGCAGCGCCCAGCGCGTCATTGTTGCCGATCTCCAGGCTCACGAAAGTGGGTCTCTGCTCCAGTGCCGCATCGACCTGCGTGCGGCCGCCCAGGATGAACGTAGTGAGCGGGTTGGGGTTGCTGGCCGGGTCCAGATTCGACATCAGATCCTTCACCGCCGCTCCAGGCACCGCGTAGTTGTGGAAATGGAACTCGTCGAACCCGATGTCGCGTGCGGCGCAGGGCAAGGTGTCGATGTCGATGCCGAGCATCCGCTCCTGGGTGTAGACGTTGACGAGCGGTGTCGGGCAGCCCGGGAAGTTGAGCAGCGGGAGCCTGAACTCGTTCGTGTCGAGCCCCATCTGTGTCGCCATGATCAACGCGTAGGACTCCATCTGTGTGGAGTCGTTGATGCCGCCCGACTGAAAGCCGGCCGCGATCGAGTTGCCTATCGAGACGTACTTGTCGAACAGTGCGTTCACGTCCGACGTGGGCGGCATGAGCGTTTCGTCACCGCATGCTGAGATTGCCAGCGCACCCACGACGAGGGCCGTCCCAGCCAGGCGGTGCGTCATGTATCTGCGAGCCATAGCTATAGCCTCTTTGATAGTCGTCATGGTGGCCGCCTAGAAGTTGACCGCGATCGTCGCGGCTAACAGGTGGGCGTTGAAGGTGTAGAGCCCGCTGTTGAGTTCTACGGTCGGCTCGTCGCCCGGGAACGGCTCACGCACGCGGCCGCGGCGCTTGTCCTGGTTGATGAACTGGTATGCCAGGTCCAGCATCCAGTGCTCGCCGAAGCGGAAGCCGGCGCCCACGGTGAACTCGTTGCGGTCGCCCTCGGGCAGCAGCGGTGTGACCGTTTCTGCCGGTGCCGCTCCCTGGTGGTACAGGTAGCCGCCCCTCAGGCTCACCATCTCGCTCGTCATCCAGTCTACGCCGAGTCGGATCGCGCTGGTATTGGAGTAGTTCTCCTCCAGGCTGAGATCAGGCGCGAACTCGAAGTCCGCCTCGATCCTCTGGAACAGGCCCCAGTGCACCCACTGATAGTCGGCCAGCACCTTCCATCTCGGGTTGACCTGCCACGCTACTCCGATCGTGAACTGGTCCGGCATCGTGATCGAGGTCGTTACGGTCTGTTCCGACAACGGCGCGCCGGGTTGGAACAGGCCGAGCGATGCGATCAGAGGATCCAAGGGAAGCGGCTGGGTCGGGTCGAGACCGAGCGCGATCGAGAGCGGGTTCTGGGGCGGGAGGATTACGCCGCTCTCCACCTGCTCGAATGTAGCCGTGCCCTCGTAGTCCAACTTGACGCGCGTGAGGTAGCGCGCCCCGATCTCGATCTGCGGTATCGGCTGCACCCAGACGCCGAAGTTGCCTCCGAAGCCGGTGGCGTTGGAGGCGTGCAGCTGGCCCGTTGCGAACTGTGTGTGGTACGGGATGCCGAGGTTGCCGAACATGAGGCTCGGATCCGTTGGGACGGCCTGCGTGGAGAAGTCCGTGTACTGGTTCAGCTCGATCGAACCGATGACGATGTCCAGGCCCGCACCGAGCGAAAGCCAGTCGTTTACCTGGTAGGCTGCGGTTGGCTGGATGTAGATGGACCGGAGATCATTGTCGAAGCCGTTGAAGCGGCCCTCAAACGTGTTCTCCCACTTGGTGCCCAGACCGTACGGCACGAATGCGCCGAGCCCGACCGCCCACTTGTCCTTGGCGTACTGCCCGTAGAAGTGGGGCACCGGAATGGGGTTGTTCTGGAGGTCGTCGGTCAGGCCGGTCACGTCGTCGTCGAAGCCGCCGTACGCAGCAATGACCGTCACGCCGGCCGAGATGGTCCAGCCGTCGGGCGTCACCGCCAATCCGGCCGGGTTGAAGAAGATGGACGAAGCGTCGGCGCAGGGTGAGGCGACGCCCGTCCCGGCCCGTCCCATCACGCAAGTGCCGTGCTCGTTCACTTGGAAGCCCTGGGCCTGGAGTGCGCCCGGGGTCGCGGCGGCCCCCAGAGCCGCCACTGCGAGTCCGACAATCGTTCGTCTCATGGACCTGCCCCCGTAACAGTGATGTAACAGGCGAGACGTTACGGCCCGGTCCGTGGAATGTCAACGAAATCGGTCGGTTACGGCTCCCTCAGGAGCTCCCGGTCGTAGGCGGCCAGGATCTCCTGGCGGCCGATGACTCCCAGGAGGCGTTCGGGGTCGTCGGCGGCGACCACCGGTATGTAGTGGGAGCCGCGCACGGCGAGCTTTCGCAGGGCGTCCGTGAGCGAATCCTGCGGGGTGACCCGCTCGAAGCTGGTACTGGCCAGGTCGCCGGCCAGCACCACCCGTGCGAAGCTGTCGGCATCGGAAAGCACCGTGCGCAAGTCGTCGTACGTCATCATGCCTACGAGGCGGAGCTCCGCATCGAGCACCGGGAACTCTATCTGGCGGCTGGCGCCTATGGCTCGCAAGATCTGCCGCACGGTGGCGTCCTCGCTGATGATGTCGGGATCATCGTCGTAGGCCTCGCGCACCTGGAGGCGCTCCATCACCGCGGTGTCGCGCCCCAGGTGTATGCGCTCTCCCCGCCTGACCAGCCACTCCGAGTAGATGGACTCCGGATGCAGCCTGCGCGCGGTAATGAACGCGATCGCACCGCACAGCATGAGCGGGAGGATGAGCTCGTAGTCGCTGGTCATCTCGAACACGATCATGATCGCGGTGAGCGGTGCGTGGGTGCTGCCAGCGACGAGTCCCGCCATCCCGACCAGCGCGAAGGCCTGGGGCGCGATCGTGAAGCCGGGTATCAGCTCAGCGGCCGCGGCGCCCAGACCGCCGGCCAGCGTCGCTCCGATGAACAGCGCTGGGGTGAACACGCCTCCCGCCCTGGTCACCGCGAGCGTGGCGGCCGTGGCCAGAATCTTGGCGAAGGCCAGGCCCACCAGGAAGTATCCCGTTCGCTCTCCGATGATGTCGATGGAAAGGGTCTCGTGGCCGCGGCCCCACAGGTCGGCCTTGAACACCACGTCGAGCAGTCCGACGATGAGCGCGCCTGCCACTACCGCCATCCACGGCCGGGGAATCCTCCCCAGGAGATCCTGCGCATGGTACACCACGCGGGTGTACACGACGGCAACCACGCCCGTGACGATGCCGAGCAGTGCGTAGAGCAGCAGCTCGCG
>JBDHJM010000044.1:0-22726 GCA_039586895.1 Gemmatimonadota bacterium
ATCAACAACACCTTCTACCGCATGCCCTCCGAGAAGGTGCTGGTCCAGTGGGCCGAACGCGTACCCGACGGCTTCCGCTTCGTGCTCAAGGCATCCCGCCGCATCACCCACATGCACCGGCTCAAGAGCGCGGACGACCCCCTCGCCTACCTGGTGAACAACGCGTCGGTCATGGGCGCCAAGCTGGGCGCCATGCTGTTCCAGCTGCCGCCGAACATGAAGAAGGACCTGGAGCGGCTCACGGACTTCCTAGCCCTGCTGCCGAGCGGGTGGCCCGCGGCGTTCGAGTTCCGCCACGATTCGTGGTTCGAAGACGACGTGTACGAAGCGCTGCGGGCCCACGGGACGGCCCTGTGCGTGGCGGACACCCAGGAGGGTGAGACGCCGCTCGTGGCCACCGGCCGTCGCGGTTACCTGCGGCTGCGCAGAGAGGACTACGACGACCAGGCGCTGCGGGACTGGAGCGAGCGCATCACGGCCCAGCCTTGGGACGATGCCTACGTGTTCTTCAAGCACGAGGATGCCGGCGCGGGGCCGGCGCTGGCGCGGCGATTCCTGGAGCTGCTGGAGTCCTGATCCTGCGGGGCCCGGCTACTTCCCGCCGAGTTTCAGAAGGCGCTTCCATTGAGCGGCACTCGCAGGCATCACGGAGAGCCGCCCCATCCGCACCAGGCCAAGGTCCTTGAATGCCGCGTCGGCCTTTATCTGCTTGAGCTCGACCGGGTTTGGCAACGGCAATCCGGCCGCTATGTCGACCACGGCCAGCTTTGGATCACCCTGCTCGGGATCGGGATAGGGCGCGGAAACGATCTTAGCCAGGCCGACCACGGCCTTCTGCTTCCCGGAATGGTATATGAGCGCCTGGTCGCCCGACCGCATGGCGCGGATGTGTTTCAACGCGACGGCGTTCTTCACGCCGTCCCATGCGGTGCGCTTCTCCCGCACCAAGTCGTCGAAGCTGTAGGTGGTGGGCTCGGTCTTCAGAATCCAGTAGTTCGGCATCATACACTCACAGGGTGGCCGCCCACGCGGCGATGGTCCGAGTCAACTCCTCCATCACGTCGTCCTCGTTGCGGCCCGAGCGCTTGAGCACCTTGAAGGAGTGATCGCCCCCTTCCACCAGGTGCAGCGTGGCACGGGGCGCGAGCCGCTCGGTCATTGGAGCCAGCAGGTCGAGTCCGGCGAACGTGTCGCGCGTCCCCTGCAAGAACAGCATCGGAACCTCGACATCGTCGAGATGCGCCGCACGCTGCGCGCCAGGCCGGCCCGGCGGATGGAGCGGAAACCCCAGGAACGCGAGACCCCGCACGCCCGGCAGCGACTCTTCGGCCTGCGCGGTGGAAGTCATGCGACCACCGAACGACTTGCCGCCTGCGATGAGCGGCAGGTCCGGCGCCGCCTCCCGTGCGGCGTCCACCGCGGCGCGGACGGTGGCTGCTGCAACCGCAGGCGGATCGGGTCGTCTCTTGCCCTGCTCCATGTAGGGGAACTGGTAGCGGAAGGTGGCGATGCCCTCGCCTGCCAGCTCCTCGGCAACGCGCTGCATGAACGGATGCCGCATCCCGGCGCCCGCGCCGTGGGCGAGGACGTAGAGCAGCGGCGCGTCCGGCAGGCGCAAGAGGCCCGAGACGGAGCCCCGCCCCGGCACTTGGAACCGCAATTCCTCGTCAGCCCTCATTCGCTCGGGTCCAATCGAGTCTCCCTCACGCCGACCGACCCTGCAGCCGCTCCAGCACACCCCCCAAGTCGGGCTTGAGCTCCAGCACCGGAAGCAGCGGATCCTCGCCCAGACGCTTCATTCGGGCCGGCGCGTTCTTGATCGTGTACTTCGCCAGATCGAGCTTGGAGTTCACCTCGCGCCAGCGCAGCGGCATCGACACCCGGGCTCCGGGATAGGGCCGCACGCAGAACGGCGCCACCAGCAGCTTGCCGTGCCCGTTCTGCAGGTAGTCCACGTACACCTTGCCCTCGCGCTGCGCGGGCAGCCGCGCGATGGTCGCGATGTCCGGCAGCTCGGCGGCCATCACTCGGGCCATCAGCTCGCCCAGCGCGCGCGACTGCTCGTGGGTAAGCTGGCGGCCCAGCGGCAACAGGACGTGCAGCCCCGAGCGGCCGCTCGTCTTCACGAAGCAGGGCAGCTCGATCTCCTCGCACAGGCTCCGCAAGGCGCGCGCGATCCGCACCACGTGCGCGAACGGCGCTTCCTTTGGATCCAGGTCCAGGATGCACCAGTCGGGGCGCTCCAGCGATCCCGCGCGGCTGGCCCAGACGTGCAACGGGATCGAAGCGAGGTTGATGATGTACAGCAGCGATGCCTCGTCGTCGGCGACGAAGTAGCTCAGCTCGCGCTCGGTGTCTTCGCTCCACATCCGCTCGCGCCTGATCCACTCCGGGGCAAAACCCGGGGCGTCCTTCTGGAAGAACGACTTCCCGTCTATGCCGTCGGGGAACCGCGTCATCACGACGGGACGGTCGCGCAGGTACGGCAGAATCCACGGCGCGATGGTACGGTAGTAGTCGAGCAGGTCTCCCTTGGTGTACCCCTCCTCGGGCCAGAACACCTTGTCAACGTTCGTGAGCGACACCGCGGGACCTTCCCTGGCCGCCGGAGCTTCCGCGAACGCCTCGTCGTCGCTCTCCTCACGCGGAGGGCCGGGGTGCTCGCACTCTGCGGCCGGCTTGTCGTCCCGAAACCGCAGAAACACGGGATGGCGCAGCAGTCCGTCCTCGGTCCACTCGCGGTAGCGCACCTCTACGACGAGCTCCGGCGTGACCCAGCTGTGCTCCGCACCGGCGGGCGCTCCGCTGCACGGGGCTCCGTCACGGCGCGCCGCCTCGAGGGCCTCACCCACCACCTTCAGCTCGCCGGCCGCGAAGCCGCTGCCGACCCTGCCAACGTAGACCAGCTTGCTCCCCTGATAGGCGCCGAGATGAAGCGCCCCGAAGCCGCCGCGCGAGCCCTTGGGTGCGGTGAACCCCACCACCACGAAGTCGCCGGTCTTGTCGGCCCGCACCTTCACCCAGTGAGCGGAGCGGCCGGAGCGGTAGGGACTGTCCGCCTTCTTGGCGATCACTCCCTCGAGACCCATCTCGCTCACGCTGGCAAAGAACGCGTCGCCCTGCTCGTCGATGTGATCCGAGTAGCGCAGCGGTCCCACGCTGGGCAGAACTCTGCGCAGCGCCTCCTTGCGCTGCACCAGGGAGAGCGGGCGCAGGTCCCTGTCACCCAGGCCGACCAGGTCGAACAGATAGAGCGTCGCAGGCAGCTCGACCGAAGCGTTGCGGATGTCGACCGGCCGGGTGAGCCGCGCGCGCTTCTGCAGCCGCTGGAAGTTGGGCCGGCCCGACTCGTCGTGGACCACCACTTCGCCGTCCATCACGAGCCGCTCGAACGGCAGGGCTTCGAGCGCGCGCGCCACCTCGGGAAAGCTCGCGGTGGCGTCGTGGCCGTTGCGCGTCACCAGACGCGCCTCGCCCTGCTCCAATCCCGCAATCATGCGGTACCCGTCGTACTTGATCTCGAAGAGCCAGCCGGCTTTGGAGAACGGCTTCTCGCGGGACTGGGCCAGCATCGGCTTCACGTCCTGAGCAGCCAGGCTGCGGAGCTTGGCACCTGCTTCTTCCAGGTCGGCGGCGAGCGGTGCCGTGCGGTCTCCGCCGTCCAGCAGCTCGTCCACGGTGAGCCCCGACAGCACCGAGTCCTGCGGGAAGTCGTCTCCGTCCTCAGAAACGAGCGCGTCGCGCTCCTTGATCAGGAGCCATTCCTTCTCGCTCTTCTTGATCTTCACCAGGGTCCAGCGGCCGCGCAGCTTGTAGCCGCGCAGCTCGAACAGCAGCTTGCCCTTCTCGAACCCCTGCTCGACGTCCTCCACGGGGACCCACACACCCCGGTCCCACAAGACGACCGCACCGGCCCCGTAATTCCCCTCCGGTATCACGCCCTCGAAGTCGCCGTACTCCAGGGGATGGTCCTCGACCTTCACCGCGAGACGCTTATCGGCCGGGTTCCTGGAGGGGCCCTTCGGCACGGCCCACGACTCCAGCACGCCCCCCATCTCCAGCCGGAGGTCGAAGTGAAGCCGGGTCGCCGCGTGCTTGTGCACGACGAACAGGCGGCCCCCGCCTTCGGCCACCGCGCCGGAGGGTTCCGGAGTGCGGTCGGCAGAGCGCTTGGCCCGGTAGGTGCCGAGCTTGTCGGCTTCCGGCTTGCGTGTCGGTGTCATGGTCAGCGAAAAATCATACCAGGAGGCCGGCCCGGGCGGCAATTATCTGAGCCAGGAACTCCCGTTTTGACTGGTGCGTTCAACTGTTTGTCGGGCAATGACATGCAGCCGCCGGGCGCGGCCGCGAGGCTTGCGGCCGTGCGCGGAAGTCCTTATTCTACCGCCCCTTATGAGCGCAGGATCCATCCCATGAGCGCGCGCCCCATCGGCACAGCCACCGTCTCGTTCGGCCTCGTTTCCGTCCCGGTCAAGATGTACTCGGCCGCCGAGCCCAAGTCCAAGGTCAGCTTCAACTGGGTCCACAGGGACTGCGGCTCCCGCCTCAAGCAGCAGTACGTGTGCAAGAAGGACGGGGACATGGTCGAACGCGAAGACATGGTCAAGGGCTACGAGTTCGCCAAGGACCAGTACGTCATCTTCACCCCCGACGAGCTCAAGGCGCTGGAGGAGAAGGCGTCGGAGTCGGTTGACATCGCCGAGTTCGTGCCTGCCGAGCAGGTGGAGCGGCGCTATCTGAGCAAGATCTACTACCTGGGACCCGACAAGGGAGGGGAGCGCGCCTACCGGCTGCTCAGCAAGGCGCTGCGCGAGACGGGGCTGTCTGCGGTGGCGCGCTACGCGGCTCGGGGGAAGCAGTACCTGGTACTGATCCGGCCCATGGGCGACGGGCTCGCCATGGAGCAGCTGCACTACGCAGACGAGCTGCGCTCGTTCGACGAGGTGCCGATCGGCGAGGGTACCGTGAAGGACGAGGAGCTCCAGCTGGCCGTGCAGCTCATCGGGCAGGCGGCGTCCGAGGAGTTCAGGCCCGAGGATTACGGCGATGACGTCCGCAAGCGGATGATGGAGCAGATCCAGCGCAAGATCGACGGCGAGGAGATCACTTCGGCCCCGGCCGAGGAGCCTCAGACTCAGATCGTCGACCTGATGGAGGCGCTGAAGGCGAGCCTGGCCAAGAAGGAAGCCCCGCCGACGGCCAAGCAGGTCAAGCGCACAGCCAAGAACAAGAAGACGGCCTCCAAGCGCCGCAGGGCGAGCTGACGGACCCTCCCCTCCCCCCGTCCGGTATGATAGTGTTCGAAGTCGGCCGGACGGCTGGCGGGAGACTCACACACCGATGAGCGCCAGGAACCTACAAGCCGTACACACACCCGCCACGACGACGGGCAGCGGCCGCATGTCGCTGCCCACCGAGCTGCTGTCGGAGTCTTGCAAGCGCGTCGGTATCGCGAGCCTGGCGATCGCCTCGCTGTGGGCGTTCGGCCTGCTGATGGCGAACCTGGCCACGCGTTTCATAGACATGCCGATGCTCGTGGGCGACCGGCCGTGGCCCATGCCGGGCAATGCGATCGCCGGCACCGGATTGGTCCTGTCGGTAGCGATGATGTTCGTGGCCGGACGGCTGCACAACCGGCCCAACCTGCTGCTCGACATAGGGCTGGGCTTCGAGGTGGTCACCGCCTTCCTGATCGCCCTGCTGCAGATGTGGGTGCCGGCCGCGGTACCCAGCGAGCTGTCATGGGTAGTAATCGTCATCTTGGTCTACCCCAGCATCGCGCCCAACACGCCGGGCAAGATCCTCGTCGCATCGCTGCTGGCGGCATCAATGGATCCCTTGGCCCTCGGGATCGCGAGCCTCCGCGGCGTAGAGATCACGTGGGGGTTCACTGAAGCAGTCTTCGCGTTCACCCCCACTTACTTCACGGCCCTGCTGGCCGTTCTCCCCGCCAAGATCATTCACGGACTGGGGCGCCAAGTACGCCAGGCGAAGCAGCTCGGCGCCTACAAGCTGGGCGATCAGATCGGCCGCGGCGGGATGGGTGAGGTGTACCACGCGGAGCACCGCCTGCTGGCGCGGCCAGCGGCCATCAAGCTGATCCGGCCCGAGGTGCTCACCGCTGGCTCGACCATGGCACAGCACGTGGCCGTGGAGCGGTTCAAGCGCGAAGCACAGGCAGCGGCACAGTTGCGCTCGCCGCACACGATCGAGCTGTACGACTTTGGCGTGGCGGAGGACGGCACGTTCTACTACGTGATGGAGCTGCTCGACGGAGTCGGGTTCGAGGACCTGGTGAAGCGGTGGGGACCGATTCCACCCGAGCGTGCGGCGGACCTCGTGCGCCAGGCGTGCGACTCCCTGGCCGAGGCTCACGCCAGGGGACTGATACACCGCGACATCAAGCCGTCCAACATTCACACGTGCCGCATGGGCATGTCGGTCGACTACGTGAAGGTGCTCGACTTCGGACTGGTCAAGCAGGACCAGAGCAGAGAGCAGACCATGCTCACGCAGCCGCACATGACCACCGGCACGCCGGCGTTCATGGCGCCCGAGCTGGCCATGGGCGAGCGAAGCGCCGACCGCCAGGTCGACGTGTACGCCCTGGGCTGCGTGCTTTACTGGCTGCTCACAGGCGAGCTGGTGTTCGAGGCAGACAACCCGATCAAGATGATGCACAAGCACATCTCCGATGCGCCGGACCCGCCGTCTCGCCACTCGGAGCTCGACATATCACCCGAGCTCGACCGGATAGTGCTCGACTGCCTGGCCAAGCTGCCGGAGGACCGGCCCGCCGGCGCGTTCGCTCTGGCTCAGCGGATCGACGCTCTCGACTTCCCGGACCGATGGACCAGCGATCGCGCCCGGCGCTGGTGGGACACTCACCTGCCGGAGGGACCCGAGCTGTCACCCTGCGACAAGGGCGAGCTCGCGCCCGCCCTGTCCGCCAGCTGAGCCGAGCCGAGCGGACCGCACCGCAATACTCGAAAGGAACACAAGCATGTCCCTGAGATACGCGCGCCGAGTTGCGGCGCTGACGACTTTCCTCCTCGTGGGCGGCGCAGTGACGGCCCCCGCCCAGGAGCCCGTCACCCTGGATCCGCCCCCTCTCCTGGCCGAGATGAGCGCGTACGTCGGCACGCTCACCTCCGAGGTGGGCAAAGCCGTAGTTGCCATCTACGTGACCGCGCTCGGTCAGGTGTCGGCAGGACCGCCGGGCGCAGCGCCCATCCTTGGACGGCAGCGCAAAGGCGGGTCGGGGGTCATCGTTGCCCCCGACGGTTACATAGTCACCAACAACCACGTAGTGGAAGGTGCGCGGCAGGTGTTCGTGGTGCTGCCCGAGGCCGCATCCGAGGACAATCCCGCCACTTCGCTGGTCCGGCCGGTGGGGCGGCGCCTCGCAGCGCAGATAGTGGGCACCGATCTCGAGACCGACATCGCCGTGCTCAAGATCGACGCGACCGATCTGCCGTACCTCGAACTCGGGGACTCGGACGACGTGCGGCCCGGCAACATGGTGTTCGCCTTCGGCAGCCCGCTGGGGCTGGAGTCGTCGGTCACGATGGGCGTGGTTAGCGCGGTGGGCCGTCAGCTCGAGCGCGACGCGCCCATGGCCTACATCCAGACCGACGCCCCCATCAACCCCGGCAACAGCGGGGGGCCGCTAGTGAGCGCGCGGGGCAAGGTCATAGGCATCAACACGCTCATCCTGTCGCAGTCCGGCGGCAGCGAGGGCCTTGGATTCGCCTCGCCCTCCAACATCGTCGACGCGGTGTACCGGCAGATCCGCGAGATCGGCCGGATGCGGCGGGGGGTGATCGGAATCAACGCGCAGACGATCACGCCGCAGCTTGCGCGGGGCCTGCGGCTCCCAAGCGACTGGGGCGTGGTAGTGGCGGACGTGTACCCCCGCTCGCCCGCGGCCCGCGCCGGACTCCAGGTGGGCGACGTCATCGTATCGCTCGATGGCAAGCCCATGGAGAACGGCCGCCAGTTCAACGTCAACGTGTACCAGCGCAACATCGACGACGTGGTGTCGCTCGAGATACGGCGGGGCTTCGACAGGCTGACCCTGAGCGTGTCCGTGGTCGAGCGGCCGATGGATCCCAACTCCTTCGCGGAGGTAGTCGGGCGCGACCGCAACGTCATCCGCG
Organism: Gemmatimonadota bacterium; assembly: GCA_039586895.1. Taxonomy (GTDB): domain Bacteria; phylum Gemmatimonadota; class Gemmatimonadetes; order Gemmatimonadales; family GWC2-71-9; genus WVYX01. Next base: position 8,160 of record JBDHJM010000044.1, read on the forward strand.
AGCTCGCCATCCTCGCCGTCGAGGTGGACGAGGAGATCGCGAGCATGCTGCCGTGGCTGCGGCGCCAGGGAGGCATCGCAGTAGTCGCACAGGCCGCCGGGGTGCCGACCGTGGCAACGGGATTGGCCGTGGCGGACGTGATCTACTCGGTGAACGGGCAGGAAGTCCTGAACATCGGACAGCTCAACTCGCAGCTGGCCCGCCTCAACACGGGTGACCCCGTGGTGCTTCACGTGAACCGGCGCGGGCAGTACGAGTTCATAGTCTTCACGAAGGAGTAACCCGGGAGGGGAAGTGGCGCGCGCTCTCCGCTCGTGGCGGCGCGCAGCACGTGCCGCCACGGCGACAGCCGCGGTCCTGTGTGCCCTTTGCGGGCCCGGGTCTGCGGCGGCACAGGAGGCGCAGGGTACGGACGGAGCCGGCGCGAGTTATTGGGGCGAGATCCCGGAGCCCCATGACTCCGTTACTGCGCCCGTCCGCGGCGGGAGCATGCCGCTATGGGAGGGCATGCTCTACTGGCCCTACCGCGTCATCACGTTCCCGCTCAAGCTGCTGGGCGACGGCATTCTCACCGGTGTAGAGTGGGCCGACAAGAAGCACGTCCTCGACATATTCTTCCGCCCCCCGGGGCAGATTCAGCTGTTCCCCGACATCACGGCCGGCGGGCTGGCCGGGTTCGGAGGTGGGCTGGCCCTGCAAGTAAACGACGTCGGTGGACCAAGGAACCGGCTGCGGTTTCGCATCTGGGGCACCGTGCGAGGCAACCAGAAGTACACGGCCGGCGGACGTTTCGGGATCGGGCAGGCGGGGCTCCTGACGCTCGGCGCCGGATACCGCAACCGAGCCAACGCGCGTTACTTCGGTATCGGCCCCGAGACGAACCGGTTCGACGAGTCGTTCTACGGCCAGCAGCTCACCTGGGTCGGAGCCGGGTACCGGCACCGGCTCGGCAACTTCCTGCTGCGCGGCAAGCTGCTCTACACAGGCGTGGCCGCCGGCGAGCCCGGCGATGACTACAGCCCTTCACTGAGCGAGCGGTTCCCCGACGAGGTTCCGCCCGGTTTCGGAGAGCGATCCGACGGCGTCGGGGTGGAGCTGCTGCTGGGGCACAGCGACGTCGAGGTGACGGGCAGGCCTGGACGCGGCGGCCTGCGCCAGCTGCGGGCACTCTACTTCCAGGATGTGAGCCGCGACGAGGACCTCGCGTTCTGGACGTTCCGGGCTGAGCTGCAGCAGTTCTTCCGTCTGTGGTACGAGCACCACACCCTGGCGGTGCGCTGGTACGCCTCCTGGATCGAGCCCGTGCGCGGCACCACGGAGATCCCGTTCCAGCGCCTGCTCATCAACGACGACCCCGATCTCCTGCGGGGCTTCAACGACTTCCGGTGGCGCGACCGCGGCATCACGGTGCTCAGCCTCGAGTACCGCTGGCCGCTGTGGGTCTTCCAGCGAGCCGACGGTCCCGGGATGGACCTCTACGTCCTTGCCGACGTGGGACAGGTGTTCGGCGAGCTGAACGAAATCACGTGGGACAACTTGACGTTCTCCTACGGCCTCGGCATACGCATGATCGACACGCAGCACTTCAAGCTCAGACTGGAGTTCGCCCGCAGCAACGAGCAGTCCATGTTCCGGCTCAAGAGCGAGCAGATCTTCCAGTGGACCAAAGGCCTCTTCCATGGCAAGGACCCGGTTCCGCCCCGGTAGCCCGGCACTCGCCGTCGCGCTGAGTGCGCTCGCCGGCATTGCGGCCGCCGGGGGGGAACCGCCGCTGCGCGATGCACCGGTGGTGTGGCACGCCGACGACCGGCGCGACATCGAAGCGCCTCAGCCGCGCGATCCTCACCTGCTTCGCTCCGGAGTCGAGGCGACGATGTTCCGCCCGCTCGGGCGGATGCTCAATCCCGTGCGCATCGTGCGGGGCGTGGGGAGCTGGTTCGGCGGCGATCACGTGCGACCCGCAGGCAACATCAACCGCCTGGACGAAGTCCCCAACTCGGCCTGGTTCACGAACCGGATCGGACTGTTCCCAGTCGCGCCGGAGCAGGCGGCTCGGGGACCCATCACGGTCGCCGGGCCTGACACCACGGCCACGTGGACGGTCGTCGGCGCGAAGTCGGAAGGAGTGACACCGGGTTTCACGATCGAGGACGGACGGGGCGAGACCTACTTCATCAAGTTCGACCCGCCGGGTTACCTCGGCATGGCCACCGCGGCGGGCGTGGTATCGGGCCGGCTCATGCACGCGGCCGGCTACAATGTGCCCGAGGACTTCATCGTGACCTTCCGGAGAGACCAGGTGGAACTCGGCGAGGACATCGAGTTCACGGCACCGGACGGCAGCGAACGCATCATGACCGTGGCGGACCTCGACAGCATCCTCACGCGCGTGGAGCCCCTGCCCGACGGGTCGTGGCGCGCCCTGGCGAGCCGCCTGCTCGAGGGTCGGTGGATGGGCCCCTTCGACTGGCAGGGCCGCCGCAAAGACGACCCCAATGACCTGGTGGACCACCAGGATCGGCGCGAGCTGCGCGGCCTGCGGATGTTCTCCGCCTGGCTGTGCCACTTCGACATGAAGCAGGGCAACACGCTGGACATGTTCGTCGAGGAAGAGGGCCGGCAGTTCCTGCGCCACTACCTGATCGACTTCGCCAGCACGCTCGGCATGGGGGCGCTCGGCCCGTTCCCCGCGGCATGCCACGAGTACACGATCGACCTCGTGCGCAGCCTGGGCCGCGCGGTGTCGCTCGGAATGCGCCAGGATCTGTGGCGCGAGCTCGAGCCGCCGGACGGGATGGAAGAGATCGGCTACTTCGAGAGCGAGAAGTTCGAGCCGATGTACTTCAAGCCGCTCGAGCCAAACGCGGCGTTCGCCAACTTCACCGACCGCGACGGCTATTGGGCGGCGAAGATCATCTCGGCCTTCGGCGACCAGCATCTCGTTGCCGCGGTGGCTGAGGGACGCTACCCGCGGCCCGAAGTGGCGCAGTACATAGCACGCGTCCTGGGCGAGCGCCGCGACCGGATCGCGCGGTGGTTCTTCGATCAGGTCCCGCCGCTCGACTTCTTCCGCCACGAAGGCGGCGTCGTGTGGTTCCACGACCTCGGCGTCGAACGGGGGATATATCCGGGGCAGCCCGCGCGCTACCGTGCCCGGGTCGCGGCCGTGACGCCGGAGAAGCAGCGCACCGCGCGCAGCGAGTGGGCCGAGACGGAGGAGCACGTAATCGACCTGCGCGGATTTGCGGCGCTCGCAGAGGCTTCCACGGAGGAGTACCCGTTCATCCGGGTCGAGCTGCAGGTCAACCGCGGGGAGAGATGGAGCTCGTCGGTGTCCGTTTACGTGGGGCGGGCGAGCGGTGCCGTCGTGGCCGTGGAGCGCTAGCTGCCTGTCATTGCAGCGGAGCCGGCGTCCCGCCAAGCGGAGAGCTGCGTGCCGCGGCTTGCGGCACCAGCTCCTTGAGATGGGTGCGCCACCACCGCGCGCTGCGCTCCGCCGTCCACGGCTCTCCCACGTCGCACTGAGCAAGGCGGCGCGCCAGCAGCAGCGTGTCGGACGGGCGGCGGCGGCGGTCCTTCTCCAGGCACGCCATGATCAGCTCCTCCAACGACTGGCTGATGTCGAACTCGCTGTAGTGGGACGGCGGCAGCGGCGGCGTCTCCACGTGTTCCACCATCATCCTCATCGGCGTCTGGGCCTCGAACACGAGGCGGCCCGTGAGGAGCCAGTAGGCCACACACCCGAGTGAGTAGATGTCGGCTCTCCAATCGGGCTCCTGCCGCATGGCCATCTCGGGAGCCATGTAGGCGGGTGTGCCGGTGGTGAGATCGGGAGCCGTGAGCCGCATCTGATCGGCTTCGGCCTCGGGAGGCGGCTTCACCAGTCCGAAATCCAGCACCTTCACGAAGTCGGGCTCCAGGCCGACCCAGCAGGTGTACACGTTGGCCGGCTTCACGTCGCGGTGTATCAGACCGATGGCGTGGGCCTCCGCCAGTGAATGACAAGCCTGCTGCAGCAAGTACACCGCCCGCGCTGGAGGCACCGGCCCGAAGCGGTCCACCAGGGAGTCCAGATCCAAGCCCCGCAGCAGCTCCATCACGTAGTACAGTTCCCCGGAATCGGTGACCCCGAAGTCGTACAGGGCGATGGTGTGGGGGGAGTGCAGGCTGGACACGGCTTCGGCCTCACGTTGGAAGCGCCGCACGATGGTCTCGCCGCGCTCGCCGTCACTGGCACCCAGCCGCCCGGGGCGGATCAGCTTCACCGCAGCGGGCCGCCGCAGCAGCCGATGGGTGGCGTTGTACACCTCCCCCATCCCCCCGCTCCCGAGCAGATCACCCAGCCGGTAGCTCCCCACTTCCTGTGCGTCGCGCACCTGCCGGCCCAGCCCGGTGATGATCCTGACCTGCAGCACAGCGAGCAGGGCACAGACGTAGTTCGGCAGATAGGTCCACAGGATCACCGGCACCGACGGTATCGGCACGCCTCTGGCGCTGGTGATTGCCAGACCCACGGGATCCATGGAGGCCGCCAGCAGCGCCGCCACGAGGGTCTTGCCCGGCGTGTTGGGCACGATCATCGGATGGACCAGCACGAGCACGCAGATCCAGGACAGGCCCGTCACGTTGGGCGTCCACTGGTTCACGAACCCGATTGCGAAGGCCAGGAAGACCTCGTAACCCAGTCCTAGGTCGAGCGAGAACTGGCAGTCGCACGCCCGCCGTCGCGTATATACGAAGAGGCCCAGGGAGACGACGATGACGGCGACGGCCACCGGATTGCCGGGCAGGGGCCAGGCATCGTCGAGCGGGGCATCCGGTGAGAGTACGGGCCCCACCACGTTGTTCATGAGGAGCGCGAACCCCCACAGCCCGGCCCAGACCAGTGCGGCCAGTCCGAGGCGGCGGGATGCCGCCTGCAGCAGCTCGGGCGGCAGCCCCTCCCCGGGGGTCGCGCGAGCGTTGAAGTGCCGGGCTTCGTTCATCGGGTACCGTACGTTAGCACGCACAGGCGGACCATGGGAACCGCCGAGCGCTTGCGCCGGTTGGCCGGTGTGGTATTGTCTGTGCGCTGGCGGCCGGACCATGAGTCGGCGGCGCGCGCGACCCTCCAATCTGCAATTGAGGCGGTACCCCAAGTGACGAACACCGACTCATCCCAGGGCTTTCCCACCATCCCGCCCGAGGCCGGTTTGCCGGCACTGCGCGTGGCGCAGGCCATGCGCCGCCCCATCGAGCGCTTCCTGCACATCGAGGCGGCCAGCGGAATCCTGCTGATCATCGCTGCTGCGGCGGCGCTCATCTGGGCCAACTCGCCGTGGGCCCACAGCTACGAAAGCCTGTGGCACACGCCGCTCCGCATCGGGATCGGCGAGTGGACGATGGAGAAGTCCCTGCACTTCTGGATCAACGACCTCCTGATGTCGTTGTTCTTCCTGGTAGCCGGGCTCGAGATCAAGCGCGAGATGGTGCACGGGGCGCTGTCCGATATCCGGCGCGCCGCCCTGCCTCTGGCGGCGGCCATCGGCGGCATGCTGGTTCCGGCGGCCATCTACGCATCCCTCAACATGGGCGGACCGGGAGCGCACGGGTGGGGCGTCCCCATGGCTACCGACATCGCGTTCGCGGTGGGCGTGCTCACTATCCTCGGCAGGCGCGTTCCGCCGGCGCTGCGGGTCCTGCTGCTTGCGTTTGCAGTGATTGACGATTTGGGAGCGATCCTGGTGATCGCCGTGTTCTACACGAGCAGCCTGGCCGTGGACGGCCTCGTGCTGGCTGCGGGCGGCGTGTTCCTCACGTGGCTGTTTGGCCGCATGGGAGTCCGCCCGGGCGCACCCCTGATCCTGCCGTTCCTGGTCATTTGGGCCGGACTCTACAGAGCGGGAATCCACCCCTCGATAGACGGAGTGATAGTGGGCCTGATGGTGCCGGCGCGGGCGTGGTACGGCCCAACCGGCTTCATCAGGACGGCTAGGAAGGCGCTGATCGAGTTCGAGGAGAAGGCCGAGGCCGGGGAGACGGGCGCCGCGCTCATCGAGCCGCTGCAGGAGATCGGTTTCGCGAGCCGGGAGGCGGTCGCTCCGGTGGTCCGGCTCGAGCACCAGCTCCACTCCTGGGTGGCCTACGGGATCATGCCGCTATTCGCCCTGGCAAATGCCGGCGTCGCGCTGGGCGGCGTCGACTTCTCGGAACCCGGTGCCTTTGCGGTCATGAGCGGAGTCGCGCTCGGGCTGCTGGTCGGCAAACCCGTCGGGGTGTTGGTGTGCAGCTGGATCGCGGTGCGGATGGGGCTCTGCGTGCTGCCGCAGGGCGTGAACTGGCGTGGGATCACCGTCGTCGGGATGGCGGCGGCGATCGGCTTCACTATGGCGATATTCATCGCGGAGCTGGCCTACGGCGACCCCGACCTGCTTTCGGTCGCCAAGATCGGCGTGCTGGTGGCGACAGCCGTGGCTGCGACGCTCGCCCTGGTGCTGGGCCGCATCATGCTGCCAGCGCAACCCGCCGCCGTCGCGGATGTCGGCGAGGGCTCGGTCGAGTCCACCAGCGAGTTCTGGACGGTGGACGGAGCAGCCGCGGCTGGCACATCCGGGGCCGGGGGTTAGCTTTGCCGTGACCACCGCGAGCTACCGGTGAACACCCCTTACCGCGCCAGCCCCGTCGACCGCTTCCTGCGTCTCTTCACCGAGGTGCAGCCGGGAGAGAGCGTCAACGCGCTCCTCCTCACGCTCAACGTGTTCCTCCTGCTGACCGCCTATTCCGTTCTCAAGGTGGTGCGGGAGGCACTGATCCTGGGCGGCGCCACGGCCGAGGTGAAGAGCTACACTGCCGCGGCCCAGGTCCTGTTCCTCGCCGCGCTGGTGCCGGCCTACGGCGCCTTCGCCGCACGCGTCCCCCGCCGCAAGCTGATTAACTGGGTCACCGCGTTCTTCGTGGCATGCCTGATCGCGTTCTACATAATCGCGCGCGCGGGTGCATCGGGATTCAGTCTGGGCGTGGCCTTCTTCGTGTGGGTGGGGATCTTCAACGTCATGATCATCGCCCAGTTCTGGGCGTTCGCAAACGACGTCTACACCACCGACGAGGGCAAGCGGCTGTTCCCCATCGTAGGCTTCGGTGCGTCCGCCGGGGCTGTGATAGGTGCATATCTCCCGAATCTGCTCAGCGGAATCGGGCTCTATCCCCTGTTCATCATCTCGGCCGGGCTGCTGCTCATCGCTGCTCTCGCGACCAACGTGGTGGACGGCCGGGAGCGGCGCCGCACCGAGATCCACCTCCCGGACCCCTTCACCACCGGCACGATGCCCGCAGCCACCGGGCAGTTCCGGGCGGCCACTGGCGAGTTCAAGGTGCCGGAGCAGGAGTACAAGCGGGAGAGCGGCGTCTTCAAGGCGGTCGAACTCGAGGAGGAGAAGCCTCCGAGCTCCCAGTCCGAAGGCGGAGCCTTCCAACTGGTATTCCGCAGCCGCTACCTCCTGATGATCGCGTTTCTAATCCTGCTGCTCAACTGGGTGAACACGAACGGCGAGTACATTCTCGGGCGAACTGTCGAGAGTCTCACCGAACAGGCCGTGGCAGCCGAAGGCGGCGGTACGGAGGAGGTGCAGCAGCGAATTGCTGGTTTCTACTCCAGCTACCAGACTGCCGTGAACATCCTGGCCCTTCTGCTGCAGGCCTTCCTTGTGTCCCGGATACTCAAGTATGCGGGCGTTCGCCGTGCCTTGATGTTCCTGCCGATCATCGCCGTGATCGGCTACACCGTCATCGCCTTCGTGCCCGTTCTCGCGGTGATCCGCTGGATCAAGACCGCGGAGAACTCGACCGACTACTCGCTCAACAACACGGTTCGGCACGCGCTGTTCCTGCCCACCACTCGGGAAGAGAAGTACAAGGCGAAACAGACCATCGACTCGTTCTTCTGGCGTGCGGGGGACGTGTGCTCGGCCGCGGTCGTCGCGATTGGGGCGAACGTGCTCGTGCTTAGCACGTCGGGATTCGCACTCGTCAACGTCGCGCTGGTGACGATCTGGCTCACGCTGGCCGTATTGGTCGGGCGGCGCTACGACCGGCTGGCTGCGGCTACTGTCTAGCCCCCCGACTCATCCTTCTTGCGCTTCTTCAGCTCTTCCAGGTTGATCACGATCGACTGATTGGACTGGAGCAAGTTCTCCAGTATCTCGTTGGTGGGTCGTGATTCCCTGCGCTTGGCGCGGCTGTCCTCCAGGAAGGGCCAGAGAGCGCGGCGCACGTCCTCCGGCAGCGCGGTCTCCAGGTACTCGAGGGCCGTGCCGCGCAGCATCCTGTCGGTGGTGTGGAGCCCGCGGTAGGCGATCTTCAGCGGCTGCCGCGGCAGGACGAGGGAGAGCACGGTGAAGATGTGCTCCAGGCTGCGGTTCGCTCGGTCCGACAGCACTTCGTCCATCATCGGAGCCCACTCGTCGTCATCCATGGTGTCCAGCAGCCGGTGGCTCTCCCAAACTCCTTTGTCCACCGCGACCTCCCGCAGCACCGCAGCGAACGTACGCTCCTTGTCCACGGTCAGCTTGGGGTTCAGCTCGGCCAGCCGCACCAGCGAACGGCCGCAGCGATAGCGCACCTCGAACCGGTTGTCCTCCAGGCCGCGGAACAGCCCCTCCAGCGCACGCTCGGTGGGAGCGGCCACCAGCACGAGCGGCAGCCGGCGCCGCACCGCGAACTCCTCCTCCCGATCCAGCAGCCGGTCCACCAGCTGGCCGGTCACCTTGTGCGCCACCTCCCGCAGCGCCGGGAGGACGTCGCCTACGACCTCGTCCCACGCGAGCAGCGGCACCACGTGCGGCACGAAGACCGGGGTGATCGGCCCCCCCTTCACCGCCGCGCGAACCCTTCCGGCGTCGCGGGAGCGGAGCTCCGCGATGCGCTGCATGTCGGGATCAGAATGCGCAGCATCGGCGGCGGGCGCCGGCGCGACGCTCGGCGTAACCATACTCCCAGCCTCCCGCACCTCGGGAACGGACGGCAGGCGGAGATCGGTAAGTCCCAGCGTGCTCGCGCTGTGCATCACGGCCGTGCGCGTGGTGACGTCCTCCACATCCTCCAATTCGAGCTCGACGGCCTGGGAAAGCAGGCTCCGCTCGAGTGTGCGCACGTAGCCGCGCCGCAGCCGCAGCGCCACCGCAACACCCAGCACCGAAAACCCCACGGCGAGGCCGAGTAGCAGCGTACTCACACCGGCCGCAGTCAGCACGAGTGTGAGCTGCACGATGGCTCCGCCGGTGATGTCTCCCATCCGCACCACGCCCACGTCCACCAGCGTCTTCGTGGCCCGCTTCTGCTCCGGGGGCAGCGGCGTGAAGAGCAGCTCGTAGCCGGCCCGGTACAGGCCGTTGCGTGACACCTGCTCGGCGCCGCGCGCCACCGAGGCGGAGGCCAGGCCGGGCACCGCCAGGGCTCCTATGCTGCCCAGCCCCGTGGCAGCCGGCAGCAGAGCGACAGTGCGCGTAAGGCCGAGGCGCTGCAGCGCCACCCTGCTCCCCAAGGCCTGCACCACTACCGTGAGCAGCGCGACGCCGGTGTAGAACGCCGCGAAGAAGCGCAGCAGTGTGTCCTGGCCGCCGAACGTGCCGGTAGCCTGCGCCTTGAACACGAAGTCGATCAGGATCTCGGCGACGGTAGCGAGCATTACGAGGGCAACGAGCCCCCGCAGGTAGGGGGTCTTGGCGATCACCCTGAGGCCCGAGCGCTCGGGGGCTTCCTCGGCCGCCGAGCGCCGCGGCGCGGGCCGCACGCGGCTGCGATCGGGCACCGCCAGGATCAGGATGCCGCACAGGAGATGCAGCGCCGCGAGAATGGGCAGCATGGCCTCCATCGAGAGCAGCGCTCCCACTCGCTCGGCGAGCACGCCTCCCAGCAGGCCCCCTACCGTGGCTCCGGCCGCGATCCGCCCCACGTACCTCTTGGCCGTGCGCGGGTCGAACCGCTCGTTGATCACCGACCAGAAGCCCGAGATCAGCACGGCGCCCAGCGCCGCATAGTGCAGATAGAACCCGACCGCAACCGGCCGGCGAAATGCCCCAAGCAGTCCCCATTCGACGAGCGCCAGGGCGGCGCTCAGCGCGAAGGCCGGCGGCACGAGCCGCATCGGCCCGATCTGGGTCATCCAGCGGGCTGCGAGCAGTGCGACCGCCATCGCAACCAGCGCCGACACCATGACCATTCGCGGCAGCGCCGAAACGTCGAACGTCGACAGGAACAGCGCGTCGCGTGTGGCCTTCGCGGCCGTCTGGAACGCGATCATGCCGATCGCCGTCACGACTGCGGCGACGAGTGACGCTTTGGTGGCGCGGTCTGGGCTCAACGATCTCTCCTTCGGGTCGCCCCAAAGCTAGTCAATCCTGCGCCGAGCGCGACCGGTGGGGGTTGACGGTGCCCGGTTCTCGCGCAAAACCTTTCTTTACAATCGTCCACCGCCACACGGGAGCACTCTGTGAGAAAGAAGCAGCAACGAACCGCCGTTATCGCGCTCGCCGCCCTGCTTGCCGCCTGCCAGGCGGGCGAGAGCGGCGACGGGGCATCCGCGGGCGCCGAGGCGCTCGATCCCACTCCCACGGTCGTGCTCGAGACCACGGCGGGCCAGATAGTCATGGAGCTTGACCGGCAGAAAGCCCCCCTCAGCGTCGCCAACTTCGTGGCGCACGTGGAAATCGGCTTCTACGACGGCATCATCTTCCACCGCGTGCGCCCCGGCTTCATGATCCAGGCCGGCGGGCTCACTCCGGAGCTTGCCCGCCGCCGCACGTCGGCGCCCAGCGTGCCGAACGAGGCCACCAACGGACTGACCAACGCACGCGGCACGGTTGCCATGGCGCGCCTGCCGGATCCCCACAGCGCCACCACCCAGTTCTTCATCAACCTGATCGACAACGGCTACCGGCTCGACTACGGCGAGTCGGCCGACGGCTGGGGATACTCGGTGTTCGGCACTGTAGTGAGCGGAATGGACGTGGTGGACGCCATCGCTGCGGTCCCGACGCGGCGCCGCGGCAACCACGAGGCGGTTCCCCTGGAACCTATCGTCATCACGCGCGCTTACATCCAGGAAGAGGCCGCGGCCGGGGCGCAGCAGTAGCTCCGGCGCAGCGCAACCCCTCACCCTCCCAGCCCGGACATGCCTGAAGCGCCTCTCGAGTGGAAGCAGGGAATCTGCGGAATCTGCCCGGCCGGGTGTTGGGTCGAGCTGGGGATGCGGAACGGCACGATCGCCGACATCCGTGCCGACACGGGCCACCCTCTGGGGATGCTCTGCCGCCGCGGAGCGCACACCCCGGAAATCGTCTACTCCGAGCACCGCCTACGCCACCCGATGAAGCGGGTGGGACCCAAGGGCACCCATGAGTTCGAGCGCATCACATGGGACGAGGCCTACGACCTGATCGTCGAGCGCCTGAACGCCATCAAGCGCGAGTCGGGGCCGGAAGCGATGTCCATCTACACCGGCCGCGGTGCCTTCGAACTGTCACTTTGCGACATGTTCCAGCCCAGCGGTGTCGCAGTCTCGTCGGCATCCAACGTGTTGTTCCCGTTCGGCTCTCCCAACACGATGGGCGTGGGAGCATTGTGCTATGTGTCGTTCGCCATGATCGCGCCCCACGTCACCATGGGCCGGATGCTGGTGAACATGTTCAACGACATGGAGAACGCCGAGATGCTCCTGGTGTGGGGTGCCAACCCCGCCACGGACTCCCCGCCACTCGACATGCACCGGCTCGAGGCCGCGGCCAAGCGGGGCGCGGACATCGTCGTGATCGACCCGCGCCGCACCGAGACCGTGTCGCGGACCGGTGCGCAGTGGGTGCCGATCCGCCCGGGGACGGACGGTGCGCTCGCGCTGTCCCTGATCGAGGTCATGCTGGACGAGGATCTGTACGACGAGCCGTTCGCCGACGACTGGTGCCACGGGTTCGAGGAGCTCCGCACATACGTGCAGCACTTCCGGCCCGAGGTGGCCGAGAAGATAACGGGCGTGCCGGCCGAGACGATCCGTGACCTGGCGCGGCGCCTGTCGGGCGCCAGCGGAGCCTGCCCGGTCATGTACACCGGCCTGGAGTACTCCAACTCCGGCATCCAGGCCATCCGCGCAGTGCTGACTCTGTTTGCGCTTGCGGGCCACCTCGACGTGCCCGGCGGCATCGGACTGGCAATGCGGGACTCCCACTTCCCAATCAACCGGTCCTGCAACCAGGAGAACCCGAATCTCGACCGCGCCGTGTCCCGCGAGAAGTTCCCCATCTACTCCAACTACCGCGGTGAATCGCACGCCTCGGGACTGGTGACGTCCGTGCTCGAAGAGGAGCCGTACCGCATCCGGGGCCTGATCATCCACGGTGCGTCGCTGCTCACGTCGTGGCCCCAGACCGCCGTGTGGCGCGAGACTCTGGAGAAGCTGGATTTCGTGGTCTGCGTGGACCGGCAGCTTACCGCGGACGCCGCCTATGCCGATGTGGTTCTCCCGGCGACCACGATGTTCGAGATCGACTCCTACATGGTGTACGGACCCATCTTCCGCCTGCGGGAGAAGATGATCGAGCCCGTTGGCGAGGCCCGCAACGACTACCTGATCATGGCAGAGCTCGCCGCGCGCCTCGGATACGGCGATCTGTACCCGCAGAGCGAGGACGCGCTCGTCGACTTCGCGCTGGAGGGCTCCGGTTACACGAAGGAAGACGTCCGTGCGGCGGGCGGCTGGGTCAAGCTGCCGACGCCGATGCTGGAGTACAAGAAGTGGGAGAAGGGAGGGCTGCGCGAGGACGGACAGCCCGGCTTCGATACGCCGACCGGCAAGTTCGAGATCTGGTCCACCGCTCTCGAAGAGTACGGCTACGAACCGCTGCCCAAGTACACCGAGCCGTCGGAGGGGCCGGTGGCGCGTCCAGATCTCGCCGGTGAGTTCCCGCTGGTCTTCAACTCCGGTGCGCGCCCCCACACCGACTTCCGCTCGCAGCATCACGGCATCGACGGCCTGGCCAAGGACAACCCGGAACCGACCGTGGAGTTGAACTCGGCGGACGCGGCCGCGCGCGGCATCAAGCCGGGCGACCTCGTGGAGGTACGCACCCCCCGCGGCGCCGTTCCGTTCAGGGCCCGGGTGAGCGACGACATCGTGAGCGGAGCGATCGAGTGCAACATGGGCGGCGGGACTCCCGTGGGCTCGGAAGCCTGGCGCGAGTGGAACGTGAACGAGCTGACCGACCTCGGGAACTACGACGAGGTCTCCGGATTCCCGGTGTACAAGGCGCTGCTGTGCGACATCGCGAAGCTGGAGTCCGGTACGCGTGCCGCGCGGCGGGCCGCGAAGGCAGCAGGCGAGGCGTGCGGGCCCGTGGAGCTGGGCCAGCCGCAGCAGCGCAGGGCTCCGCGCCGCCGCATCTACCTCGACAACAACGCCACCACCCAGGTGGCCACTGCGGTCCGGGACTCGATGCTCCCCTACCTGGATGGCTCCCTGGGAAACCCCTCGAGCATCCACGGAGCGGGCCGGGATGCCCGCGAGGGAATCGAGACCGCCCGGCGCCAGGTCGCCCGCCTGATCAATGCCCGGCCCCGCCGCATCATCTTCACGGGCGGAGGCTCCGAGGCAGACAACCTGGCAATCAAGGGTGTCGCGCTCGCCGCCGGGGGCGGACACGTCGTCACCAGCGCCATAGAGCACCCCGCGGTCCTGGAGACGTGCCGCTTTCTGGAACAGTCCGGCTTCCGCGTCAGCTACATCGAGGTGGATCGTGACGGCCTGGTGCACCCCGAGCAGCTGCGGGCAGCCATCGCCGGGGACACCGTGCTCGTTTCGATCATGTTGGCCAACAACGAGGTGGGCACCATCCAGCCGGTGGCGGAGCTGTGCGCGGTGGCGCACGAGCAGGGAGTGCCGTTCCACACCGACGCGGTGCAGGCCGCGGGCAAGGTGCCGATAGACGTGCAGGCGCTCGACGTGGACCTGCTCAGCTTATCGGGGCACAAGTTCCACGGCCCCAAGGGTGTCGGCGTGCTGTACGTGAAACGGGGTATCGAGCTTGCCCCGCTGATCCACGGCGGCAAGCAGGAGGCGGGCCTGCGGGCCGGCACCGAGAACGTTCCGGCCATAGTGGGCATGGGACGCGCCGCAGAGCTGGCGCGTCAGACCGCACAGGATGCGGACGGCTTGAGGCTGCTGCGCGACCGGCTGGGCGCAGCCATCCTGGAGCTGATCCCGGGAGCCACTCTGAACGGGCACCCCGAGCTGCGCCTCCCCAACACCCTCAATCTCACGCTGCCGGGTCTGAGGGGAGAGTCGCTGGTGGTGGCCCTCGACCAGCACGGTATCTCCCTGTCGTCGGGATCGGCCTGCAAGTCAGGATCGCCGGAGCCGACTCACGTTCTTCTCGCCATGGGGCGCGACCCGGAAGACGTGCACTGCTCGGTCCGGTTCTCCCTGTCCGGCAGCACGACCGAACAGGACGTAGACGAGACGGTGACCGCCATCGCCCAGGTGCTGGAGGAGATGGAAACCACGGTCCGCTTCCTGCCCTGCAAGTAGAAGCGGGCCCGCCGCGGGC
>JBDHJM010000098.1:0-5553 GCA_039586895.1 Gemmatimonadota bacterium
AGCCTGGCGCTGCATGTTGCTGCCCATCAGCGCCCGGTTGGCGTCGTCGTGCTCCAGGAACGGAATCAGCGCCGCCGCTATCGAAACGAGCTGCTCCGGCGCCACGTCCATGAAGTCGATGCGCTGTGGAGTCTGCATCGGGTAGTCGTCCCGCTTCCGGCACAGGGCCATCTCGTTCACGAAGCGGCCCTGCTCATCGAGCGGCGCGTTCGCCTGCGCCACCGAGAACTCCTCCTCCTCGGAGGCCGACAGCCAACGGACGTTATGCATCACCTTCCCGCCCGTCACGTGCCGGTACGGGGTCTCGATGAAGCCCAGCTCGTTCACCCGCGCGTACGTCGAGAGACTGGTGATGAGTCCGATGTTGGGTCCCTCGGGCGTCTCGATGGGGCACATGCGTCCGTACTGCGAGTAGTGGACGTCACGCACCTCGAACCCAGCCCGCTCCCTGGTGAGTCCGCCCGGACCCAGTGCGCTGAGGCGCCGCTTGTGGGTCAGCTCGGCCAGCGGGTTGGTTTGGTCCATGAACTGCGACAGCTGCGAGCTGCCGAAGAACGCCTGGATGACCGCGCTCACCGTCCTGGCGTTGACCAGGTCGTCTAGCGTGATCTTCTCCGGGTCGTTGTTGATGCTCATCCGTTCCTTGATGAGCCTGGCCATACGCGACAGGCCCACCGAGAACTGGTTGGCGATGAGCTCGCCGACGGTGCGGACCCTCCGGTTCCCCAAGTGGTCGATGTCGTCGGTGTAACCCCGTCCCTCCGACAGCTCCAGGAGGTAGCGGATAATCGCCACGAAGTCCTCCCGTGTGAGCACCGTGTGCTCGGGCGGGATGTTGACCTTGAGACGCTGGTTGATCTTGTAGCGCCCCACCCTGCCGAGGTCGTAGCGCTTGGGGTTGAAGAACAGCCGCTCGAGCGCCGCCCGCGCCGTCTCCAGGTTGGGCGCCTCGCCCGGCCTGAGCAGCGAGTAGATCTGCTCCAGCGCGTCCGCCTCTGTGTTGGTCGGGTCCTTGGCGATCGTGTTCTTGACGATCTGCGTCTCACCGCGCGCGGAGGCTATGATGACGTCCACCTTGTGCGCGCCGGCCTTGATGAGCCGCTTCTTGAGCGCATCCGACAGGTCCTTGCCCGCCTCGGCCAGCACCTCTCCCGTTTGCGGGTCCGGCACGTCGAACGCGAGCATCTGCTTCTCGGGCCGCTCCCGCACGGTGGTCGGCCGGTCCTCGTCCCGCAGATCGACCGTCGAGTAGCGGGCAAACACCCGAATCGACTTCACGCCCGCCGACCGGAAGGCCTCGAAGCGCTCCGGCGTGATCTCGTCGCCCTCGCGGGCCAGCGGCTCGCCCTCGCGGTCCTCGGGGTTCGGGACCTCCTCTGCCGCCAGGGCGCTCAGCACCTCGCGGCGGAAGGCGCGCTCGTCGCGCTTCTGGGTCAGGTCAAGCTGCTTGGTGGCGTAGAACAGCCGCAGTATGTCGCTGTTCGTGCCGTACCCAAGGGCCCGCAGCAGAGCGGTCGCGGGGAACTTCTTGCGCTTGTCTATGTGGACGTACACGACGTCGTGGATGTCGACGGTGAACTCGACCCACGAGCCGCGGAACGGGATGATCCGCGCGCTGTTCAGGCGCTGCCCGTTGGGATGGATCGTCTCCTCGAACACGACGCCCGGCGAGCGGTGCAGCTGTGACACCACCACGCGCTCGGCGCCGTTGATGACGAAGGTCCCCAGCGGTGTCAGCACCGGGAGCTCGCCGAGGTAGACTTCCTTCTCGATGATGTTCTTGGGCCGCTGGACATCCCCCTCGAGCGTCTCATTGATGATGAGCCGCAGAGTGGCCTTCAGCGACGCCGAATACGTCATGTCCCGCTCGACGCACTCCTCGACGGTGTACTTGGGATCGCCGAGGGAGAACTTCACGAACTCGAGCGAGTAGTTGCCGTTCACGTCGGCGATCGGGAACACTTCCTGGAACACCCGCTCCAGCGAGATGTCGGCACGCTCGCCGTCGTCCTCCTTCCGGAGGAACGCGTCGAACGAGTGCGTCTGGATCTCCAGGAGGTGGGGCATCGGCATCCCCGACTCCAGCTTCGCGAACGAAATTATGGGCAACCGGTCACTCATTAGGTTTCCTCACGCAGCACAAAAGACCCCGATCCGCCCCGGCACCGGAGGTGTCCGGCCCGGACCGTTCGTCGGGGCTCGCAAGCGAGCAAGGTTGTGCGAGTACCTCTGGTCATACCGTCTCGGCTGAAGAAGATCCGTGGCCCCTCGGCCTCCGCCGTTTGGCGGAGGGCGGGCACGGCTACTTCAGCTCGACGGTCGCGCCCTGCTCCTCGAGCTTCTTCTTTACGGCTTCCGCCTCGTCCTTCGTGACGTCTTCCTTCACGTTCCCCGGCGCGGAGTCCACCAGGTCCTTGGCCTCCTTCAGGCCGAGCGACGTGACCTCGCGGACCGCCTTGATCACCTGGATCTTCTTCGCACCAGCGTCCTTGAGCACGACCGTGAACTCGGTCTTCTCTTCCGCCTCGGCCGCATCGCCGCCCGCGGCGGGAGCCGCCGCTGCAGGCGCAGCTGCGATCGTGACGTTGAACTTCTCCTTGAACGCCTCGACCAGGTCCGCCAGATCCGTCACGGACATGTTGCCGATGGCGTCGAGGATCTCGTCCTTGCTCAGTGTCTTGGTTGCCATGCTTGGTCTCTCTCTGCTTCCTAGGAGTTACGCACTGGCACGTTGGGCGCGAAGCGCCTCAACCGCACCGACAAATTGATACAGCAAGCTCGTGACGGCCCCGGCAAAGCCCTGCATAGGAGCCTGGAACGCTCCGGTCAGCTGGCCGAGCAGCTCCTCCCGCGACGGCAGCGTCGCGAGGCGCTTGACCTCGTCCGGTGACACCGCGCGGCCCTCGATCAGACCGGCCCGCACCGTCAGGAGCTCGTGCTCCTTCTGGAAAGCGGTCAGGATCTTGGCCGCCGCCAAGGGCTCCTCTCCCGCCAGCACGAAGCCGGTGGGGCCCTTGATGAGCTCGTCCAGCCCGGAGACCGAGGCCTCCTTGAGCGCGCGGAGCGCGAGCGTGTTCTTTACCACCACGTACTCGATGCCGGCCTTGCGAAGCTGCCGCCGCAGGTCGGTCATCGGCTTCACCTTGATGCCGGTGAAGTCCGTCAGATATACGTTCGGCGACTTCTCGATCCGGGCAGTGATGGCCTGGACGATGTCGGCTTTCTTTTCCTGAGTCATCTTCATCGGTACACCGCCGGGTCAACGTGAACGCCGGGGCCCATCGTGCTGGACACGGTCACCGAGCGGATGTAGGTCCCCTTGGCGGCGGACGGCTTCGCACGGACCACCGCGTCCATGAACGTGCCCAGGTTGTCGGCCAGCTGGTCGGGCGAGAACGAGATCTTGCCGATCGGAGCGTGCAGGTTGCCGGTCTTGTCGACCCGGAACTCGATCTTCCCCGCCTTCACGTCCCGGACGGCCCTCTCCACGTCCATCGTCACCGTGCCGGACTTGGGATTGGGCATGAGCCCCCGCGGACCCAGGACCCGGCCCAGCGGCCCCACCTGACCCATCATGTCCGGCGTCGCAATCACCACGTCGGTGTCGAGCCACCCTTCCTTGATCTTGGTGACGTACTCGACGCCGACGAAGTCCGCTCCGGCGGTCTCGGCCTCCTTGGCCTTGTCACCTTGCGCAATCACCAGCACGCGGATGCTCTTGCCGGTGCCGTGCGGCAGCACGACCGTGCCCCGCACGATCTGGTCCGCGTGACGCGGATCGACGCCCAGGTTCACGGCCAGGTCCACCGACTCGTCGAACTTCGCAAACGCCGCCGCCTTCACCGCATCCACCGCCTCGCGCGGCGGGTACAGCCGCTGGCGATCGATCGTGGCTGCGGCCGACCGGAACTTCTTGCCCGCGACCGCCATCAGTCCTCCACCTCGATTCCCATCGACCGCGCCGTGCCGGCGATGATGTTCATCGCGGCATCCACGTCGTTCGCGTTCAGGTCGGGCATCTTGGTCTCGGCGATCTTGCGGACCTGCGCGCTCGTGACCTTGCCGACCTTGTCCCGATTGGGCATCCCCGACCCCTTGTCGAGCCCAATCGCCTTCTTGAGAAGGACGGCGGCCGGAGGGGTCTTGGTGATGAAGCTGAAAGTTCGATCGTGGTAGATCGACAGCTCCACAGGGATGATCATGCCCGGCTGGGACTGAGTCTGCGAATTGAACTGCTTGCAGAAGTCCATGATGTTGACACCGTGCGGGCCCAGCGCAGTGCCAACGGGCGGGGCAGGTGTCGCCTGTCCGGCGGGCACCTGCAGCTTCACAAATGCCACGACCCTCTTGGTTGTCTTCTTCGCCATCATTCCTTCCTGTCGCGCCGGGGTCTCATCCCCAGGGCTCCCACGTAAACCCCGTGGTCAGGGTCGGCGTAACGCCGAAACCTCTAGTGCGCCTTCAGCTGCAGGTAGTCCAGCTCAACCGTGGTAGGCCGGCCGAACAGGCTCACGCTCACGCGCACCTTGCCCTTGTCCGTCAGCACCTCTTCCACGGTTCCGCTGAACTCGGAGAACGGCCCCTCCATGATCTCCACGACCTGGCCGACCATGAACGGGATCTCCTCCTTCGGCTCCTGCTCTTCGACTTCCTCTTCGATCCCCAGGAGCCGGTTCACCTCATCCTGCCGCAGCGCCTGGGGAGTCCAGCCCTGTCCCACGAACTTGATCACGCCCTGGATGCTGTTGATCAGGTGCATCGTCTCCTGATTCAGCACCATCTCCACCAGCACGTAGCCCGGGAAGACCTTGCGCTCGACCTGGACCTTCTTCCCGTTCTTGATCTCCACGACCTGCTGCGTGGGGACCAGAGCCTGGCGGACCAGCCGCTCCTCCTCGGGCTTCGGATCCGCGAGGATCTTCCGCTCGATCAGCGACCGCACCTTGTTCTCGTGCCCGGCGGTCGTCTGGATCGCGTACCAGTGATGTTCCATCGTCGCGATCACCCGAAGACTCGACCGAAGAAGTCGATCAGGATCTTCGAGAACATGAAGTCCATCACGCCGATGACGATGCCGATGACGATCACGATCACCGTGATTATGAAGGTCGAGCGGCGGAGGTCCTCCCAGGTCGGCCAGGACACCTTGCGCAGCTCGGCCCGCACTTCCCGCAGGAAGCCCTGTGACCGCTGCGTCGCCGCAAAGACCGGCTGACGCCACACCACGAGCGCACCCACGACGGTGACCACCGCGACCACGCTGATTATGAGCGGCAGGCTCACGGTCTACTTCGTCTCCTTGTGCGGCTTGTGACGCCCGCAGCGGGGACAGAACTTGCGCGCCTCCATCCGCTCCGGGTGCTTCCGCTTGTTCTTCGACGTGAAGTAGTTCCGACTCTTACAGTCGGTGCACTCCAGCGTGATCTTATCTCGCGGCATCTACTCTAGTATCTTTGTGACGACGCCGGCGCCGACGGTGCGGCCGCCCTCACGGATCGCGAAGCGAAGACCGTCCTCCATCGCGATCGGCGTAATCAGCGTAATCGTCATCTT
>JBDHJM010000045.1:0-22394 GCA_039586895.1 Gemmatimonadota bacterium
GAGATGTTGGCGGCCTTCCAGCTGTCAAACTTGGCGGCCGTGCGTGGCAAGATCGACGACGCCGTGGAGCACGTTCGACGGGGACGGGACAGGGCAGAAGCGCTGGGATTGGAGTGGACCCGGCAGCAGCCTCGGGATTACTGGCTGGGTCAGATAAGGGCGTGGGTGACACTGTGGTTCGGGGACGATCCCGCTGCGGCGGTCCGGTTGATGGATGAAGCCGCGCGGCACTACCCGATGGACTCCCTCCCGCCCGAAGACCGCGACTACTTCAGCTTCGTGAACTTCTACGCTCGGGCGGGAGTGCCCGAGCGCGCCCGGGGGTACCTGGACCGGTTCGAGGCCGAGACGGATGCAGAGACGCAGGAAGACGCCGAGGACGGTCTGCACTACGCTCTCGGAGAGATCGCGCTGGCCGAGGGCCGCTACGACGATGCGATCGCCAAGTACAGGGAGTACCGTGAGGGCCTCCCGGGTTGTCCCATCTGCGGGCTGATGGAGCTGGCGGAGGCATACGACCGTGCGGGCCAGCCCGACTCGGCCCGGGCGTACTACGAGCGGTACCTGGACGCCCCGCAGCTGTTCCGGGGCGGCAGCGACAACGGGAACCTGTTCCGCACGCTACGCCGCCTGGGCGAGCTGTACGAGGAACGGGGCGAGACCGAGCTGGCCGTGGAGTACTACAACCGCTTCGTGGACCTGTGGCAGGACGCGGACGCGATGCTGGATCCGTACGTGGAAGATGTGCGGGGCCGCATCGCGCGGCTCGTGGGGGAGGTTTAGGTGAGCGCCCTCGAGCAACGCCTCCAGGACGCCATCGGCGACAGCTACCGCATCGAGAAGGAGCTGGGCGGCGGAGGGATGAGCCGCGTGTTCCTGGCGGAGGAGACGCGGCTGGGACGCATGGTGGTCATCAAGGTCCTTCCGCCCGAGATGGGCGCGGGCGTCAACGTGGAGCGCTTCGAGCGCGAGATCCAGCTCGCCGCCAAGCTGCAGCACCCGCACATCGTCCCGCTGCTCACAGCAGGCTCGCACGACGACCTGCTGTACTACGTGATGCCCTACATCGAGGGCGAGTCGCTGCGGGCAAAGTTGGCCCGGGAGGGAGAGCTCCCAGTCGGCGAGGTGCTGAGAATCCTGCGCGACGTAGCGGACGCCCTGTCTTACGCGCACCGCCACGGAGTGGTGCACCGCGACATCAAGCCCGACAACGTGCTGCTGTCCGACAACCACGCGGTGGTCACCGACTTCGGCGTGGCCAAGGCGGTGAGTGCCTCGACGGGAGAATCGGCGCTCACCTCGCTGGGCGTGGCGCTGGGCACGCCGGCCTACATGTCGCCCGAGCAGGCCGCTGCCAATCCCAACGTGGACCACAGGGCCGACATCTACGCATTAGGGGCTCTGGCGTACGAGACGCTGTGCGGCCGACCGCCCTTTGCCGGACCCAACCCGCAGGCCGTGCTGGCCGCGCACGTGACGGAGGTCCCCGAGCCGGTGACGAGCCGCCGAACAGCGGTGCCGCCGGCGCTCGAGTCGCTGGTGATGCGCTGTCTCGAGAAGCTCCCGGCCGACCGGTGGCAGAAGGCCGATGAGCTGCGGGCGCAGTTCGAGGTGATGGCGACGCCCAGCGGCGGCGTGACCCCAACCGGTGCACAGCCGGTACCCATGGACGCGGTGGCTGCCGCGCAAAGGGCACATCCGCTGAGAGTGGCCGGCATCTTCCTGCTCGCCGGCATCGGGGCGCTGGCGGTCGTCTACTTCCTGGTGCTTCAGCTCGGGCTGCCCGACTGGGTGGTGTGGGGCGCGATGATCCTCCTGCTCATCGGGCTGCCGATCATGGTGCTCACGGGGCACCACGAGCGGAAGCGGGCGCTCGCCCGCACACAGGGAATCGCGGTCCCGGCACCCGCGGGCGGTGTTCGCAGGCTGTTCACCTGGCGCGGCGCGCTGGCCGGCGGCGGCCTTGCGTTTGCCGGGCTCGCAGTGGTGGCGGTCGTGTACTCGGCGATGAGGGTGATGGGAATCGGCCCTGTCGGTACCCTGGTGGCGGCGGGAGTGCTGGACGAGCGCGGCCAGGTCATTCTGGCCGACTTCGACGACCGCACTCCCGATGCGACGCTGGGCACCTCGGTCACTGAGGCGTTCCGCATCGACCTGGCTCAGTCCCCGGTAATCCGGCTCGTGGATGCGTCGGCAATCGCCGAAGCGCTGCGCCGGATGAACCGCGACCCGGGCACGGCGGTGGACAACGAGCTGGCGCAGGAGATCGCCGAGAGGGAGGGCATAAAGGCCGTCGTGACCGGCGACATAGGGATGCTGGGAAGCGGCTACGTCGTCTCGGTACAGCTCGTATCGAGCTCAGACGGCACGGCCCTGGTGTCCCTGCGCGAGTCAGCGAGGGACGACTCCGAGATCATCGCAGCGGTTGACCGCGCTTCGGCCAAGCTGCGGGAGCGGATAGGCGAGTCGCTGCGCTCGATCCGCGCCAACGAGCCGCTGGAGCACGTGACCACGGGCTCCCTCGACGCGCTGCGCAAGTTTTCCCAGGCGCTGGACGCCGAGGACGAGGGAGACATCGCACGTGCAATAGGCTTGATGGAGGAGGCCATCGCGCTCGACACCACGTTCGCGATGGCCTACCGCAAGCTGGCCGTGTTCCTCGGCAACACGTTCGCGGACTACTCGCGCCAGCTGGACGCTGCCACAAAGGCCTACCAGTATCGCGACCGTCTGCCCGAGCTGGAGCGGTATCAGGCGATCGCGTACTACCACTGGAACGTGGACTACGACCGATCCAAGGTGATCGCGGCCTACCGTTCGGTGCTCGAGCTCGAGCCCGACGACGTGCGTGCCCTCAACAACCTCGCGTCGGAGCTCAACAGCATGCGCCGCTACGAGGAGGCCGAGGAGCTGGCGCGGCACGCGGCCGACGTGGAGCCCGCAGGGTGGACGTTCACCTTCAACCTGGCGCAGGCGCAGGTGGGGCAGGAGAAGTGGGTGGAGGCGGAATCCTCGGTGGCGAGGTTCAGCGAAGTGGCTGCCGGAACGCCGCACGCTGCCAGGATCCGGGGGACGCTCGCCGCAGCGCAGGGAGATTACGACACCGCGGCAAGAGAGTTCGGCTGGCTCTACGAATCGCAGGAGGGCCCGGCATGGAGGTCCCTGGCGGCGTACTCGCTCTCGATGATCTACCAGGTGCGGGGCCGGCTGGAGGAGGGCGAACGCTGGATGGAGCGGGCCCTCGAGGCCAATGAGGCGCGCGGTGTCGAGGGGAACGTGATCTTCAACGCCACGCGACTCGGCCTCATCGAGCTGCGGTTCCGGGACGACCGAGGTGCTGCGGTGCGAAGGCTCGAGGACATCCTACAGCGTGTGCCGCTCGAGGGCATGCCATCGGTCGACCGCCCCTACACCGCGCTGGCCATGGTGTATGCCGAGGCCGGTCAGCCCGAGGTGGCGAAGCGACTCCTGGCCGAGTACGAGCGCGAGGTCCCCGCGACGATCAGACAGGGCAACCTCGCGCTGTCCGGAGCGAAGGGCCACGTAGCCCTGGCGGAAGGTCGTTTCGAGGAAGCCGCGCGGGAGTTCCGTGCGTGGCACGAAGCCGGCGACGATTTCTGCACCCACTGTGCGGAGCTGATGCTGGGCCGCACGTACGAGCAGGCCGGGAACACGGATTCTGCGCTGGCTCTATACCAGCGGGCCGTGACGGCCCCCAACGCGTTCCGCATGTACCAGGAAGAGAACCAGCTGGGCCAGACCTACAAACGCATGGGGGAGCTGTACGAGCAGAGCGGTGACACGGCGCAGGCGGTCGAGTACTACAACTCGTTCGTGGAGCTGTGGAGCGGTGCCGACTCGGAACTCCAGCCCATCGTGGAGGACGTGCGGGCGCGGATTGCGAGGTTGGTGGGAGAGGGGTAGGGCGCCGTACCGAACCGGATGAACAACGAAGCGGGAGGCGCGCGTGGCGCCTCCCGCTTCTTCGTTGCGTGTCGCGGATTCGGACGAGCCGCCCGCTAGTTCGTTCCCAGCTCGCCGATCACGTTGCCATCCCCGTCGATCTCGTATATCGGTCCGATGCCGAGCTCGCGGATGCCCTGCTCAATGCTCGCCTTGTCGCCCACCACCACCCACACGAGCCGGTCGGGGTGGAGGACGCTCCGCGCTGCGGACTGGACCGAGTCCACTCCCAGAGCGCGAACCGCGTCGGCGTAGGTCTCGAAGTAGTGATCCTCGAGCCCGTACTGCACGATCTCGCCGATCGAGGCCGCCACCGAGCCCGCAGTCTCCCACGATCCCGGCAGCGTTAGGGTCTTGGTGTTCTTGGCGAAGTCCAGCTCGTCTTCGGTCACCGGCCGGACGCCGATGATGCCCTCGAGCTCGCCTGCGAGCTCCATTATGGACTCCTTGGTCTTGTCCGACTGCACCGGCGCGTACACCAGGAACGGCCGCTGGCCGCGCGCGTCCCAGATGAAGCTGCCTGCCCCGTAGGACCAGTGCTTGTCCTCGCGCAGGTTCATGTTGATCCGCGCCGAGAAGTCACCTCCAAGCACGGTGTTCATGGTCTCGATGGCGATCTCGTCGGGGTTGGCCTTGGGCGGCGCCACGTGGCCGGCGAAGATCACCGACTGAATGGCGCCGGGGCGGTCCATCAGGTAGACGGTGGCTCCCGGCCGCTGGTCCACTGCCGCCAGGTTCTTGTGCGGCACCTCGGCTGGCTGCCAGTCGCGGAACAGGCGCTCCAGCCGGGGCTTGATCTCGTCCATGGTGGTGGCGCCCACCACGATGAGCGTGGCGTTGTTGGGTCTGAACCACGTGTCGTGGTATTCGACCAGGCTCTCGCGCGTCATCTGCTGGACCGAGGCCTCGGTGCCCGAGCCCGTGAGCGGGTTGCCGTACGCGTGGTCCTGTCCGTAGAGCAGCCCCGAAAACACGCGCAGCGCCATTCCGAACGGCTGCACCTTCTCCTGCTGGATCTGCACCAGGCGCTGCTGCTTGAGACGCTGGAAGTCCTCCTCGGGGAACGAGGGGTTGAGCACCACGTCGGCGAAGATGTCCAGTGACTCGTCCAGGTTATCGGTCAGCGACGAGAAGAACACCGTCGATACGTCCAGGTTCGAGCCCGCGCCCAGCGTGGCGCCCAGCATGGCCAGCTCATCGCTGATCTCGAGCGCCGTGCGGTGCCGCGTCCCCTCGTCCAGCATCGACATGGCGAGGGAGCCGGTGCCCGGCAGCCCGAACTGGTCCGCCGCGTAACCGGCGTCGACGATGAGGCGCAGGTTCACCACGGGAACGGCGTGGCGCTCGGCCAGGATGATCTCCAGGCCGTTGGAAAGGGTCGTGCGCTGCAGCGCGGGGAAGCTCGCCGCCGGGGGAGCGCCCGGCTCGGGCACCCCCGACCGGTCCACGTCCGAGGCCACGGTCGCGAACTCGGGGAACGGATGCACCTCGAGCACGTGCACCCCGTCCGAGAGCCACCGCAGGGCCGCCTGGCGCAGATCATCGGCGGTGGCGTTGGCCACCCGCTCCAGCGTGGTCTTGTAGAAGTCCGGGCTCCCGCCGTACACCTCGTTCATGGCGAGCACGTCGGACTTGCCGCCGAAGCCGCCGATCCGCTCCACGCCGCGCACGAACCGGGCGCGGTACTGGGTCTTGACCCGCTCCAGCTCCGTGTCGGTGGGGCCGTCGCGCAGGAACCGCTGCAGCTCCTCGTCCAGGGCGCGCTCCACCTGGGCCAGCTCGATGCCGGGACGGGCCGAGCCCTGGATCCTGAGCTGGCCGGCGATCTCGCGAAGGCTCACGTAGGCTGCCACATCGGTGGCTATCTGCTCGTCGTACACCAGCCGCTTGTAAAAGCGCGACGTCTTGCCCACGGCGAGTACGTCGGTTACCAGGTCCAGGTAAACCGCGTCGTCCGTGCCCCACTGGGGAATGTTCCAGGTCTTGTAGACCCGGGCCTGCGGCACGCGGTCCTGCATGACCTGGCGGTGCTCGCCCGTGCGCGGCGCCACCCACGCCTCGTGCTTGGTGACGGGCGGTCCGGAGGGGATGTCACCGAAGAACCGCTCGACCTTCTGCCGGGCCGTCTCGGCGTCGATGTCGCCAGCAATGGCGATCACCGCGTTGGCGGCGCCGTAGTAGGTCTGGAACCACTCGTGCACGTCCTCGAGGCTGGCTGCGTCGAGGTCGTCCATCGAGCCGATCACGCTCCAGGAGTAGGGGTGCCCAGCAGGCCAGGTGTTCTCGGTGATGGTTATGCCCACGCGGCCATAGGGGTTGTTCTCGCCCTGGCGCTTCTCGTTCTGCACCACGCCGCGCTGCTCGTCCAGCTTCTCCTGGGTGACCGCCCCCAGCAGGTGCCCCATCCGGTCCGACTCCATCCACAGCGCCACGTCCAGCGCCGAGGTGGGCACGTTCTGGAAGTAGTTGGTGCGGTCGTAGTTGGTGGTTCCGTTCAGGTCGGTGGCGCCGAGCGGCTCCAGCACCTTGAAGTAGTCGGCGTCGTAGTTCTCGGAGCCGTTGAACATGAGGTGCTCGAAGAGATGCGCGAAGCCGGTGCGGCCCAGCTTTTCGTTCTTCGAGCCCACGTGGTACCAGACGTTGACCGCCACGATCGGGGCCTTGTGGTCCTCGTGCACGATGAGCGTGAGGCCGTTGTCGAGCACGAACTTCTGGTACGGGATGTCGAGCTCCGCAGTGGACTGGGCGGACGCGGCCGGGGCCCAGGCAAGGGCCGCGACGGCTAGCGCCAGACCGGCGAAGAGAGTGGTGACACGCTGTCTCTGCATTGGGATCTCCAGCTTCATGGCAAGGGTCTAAGCGACAGGCTGGGGCTACGCCGGTCAAGCGGAAAAACCAGGCGGGCCCGTTCGGCATTCTACCCCCAGACGACACGGGACGGTCCCGGGCGGTTCCAGCGGCCTTTGCAACCTTTTGGCCGCTCACCCCGTCTATACCGATGATGCCCAACCTGGAGCGCAATTCATGTTGAAACAACTCTCGTTCGTGCGCCAGACCCTCGGAACGGCCGCCGCTCTCTCTCTCCTTGTGGTTCCGGCCGCGCTGGGTCAAGAGGTCGTGCGGGACGACGACTGGTGCGACGACCATGGCGACCGCGACCGTGGCTGGCACTGCGAGGTCCGCGAGTTCACGTTGGGCGCGCTGGACGGCGTTCGCGTGGACGCCAGCCCCAACGGAGGGATCTCGGTGGAGGGCTGGGACCGCAACGAAATCCTGGTGCGGGCGCGTGTGACGGCCCGGGCCGACACCGACGGCGAAGCGCAGGACATCGTGTCCCGGGTCGAGGTGAGCACGGGCGCGACGATCAGCTCCGACGGGCCCCGCCGGCACGATGACGAGTCGTGGTCGGTGAGCTTCAAGGTGTACGCACCGCGCAGCACCGATCTCTCGCTCAAGACGACCAACGGCGGAATCGGGATCAAGCAGGTGGCTGGCGACATCGACTTCCGCACCACCAACGGCGGTGTGAAGCTGGACGGCGTCGCCGGCGACGTCAGCGGGAGCACCACGAACGGAGGCCTGCGTGTGGTTCTCTCCGGCAGCGAGTGGCAGGGCGCCGGCCTCGATGTCCGGACCACCAACGGCGGCGTCCGGATCTTCATCCCGGAGGGCTACAACGCACGGCTGGAGACCGGCACTACCAACGGCGGCCTGCGGTTCGACTTCCCGGTGACGGTGCAGGGCCGCATCGACCGCAATCTCAACGTGGACCTCGGCTCGGGCGGGCAGCTGATCCGTGCCAGGACCACCAACGGCGGAGTCGTGGTCCAGCGGAGCTAGCCGGTCCCGCCGTCATGCAGAGCGCCCCGGCGCCGCTTGGCCCCGGGGCGCTGTTTCTTTCCGGCCGCGAGCCGGAGCTAGAAGCCCGGCACGAACGAGAACTGCAGGAAGCCGCCGCGCTCTCGGCTGAACGGGTACACGTAGTGCACGCCGAGTATCAGGAATCCGAAGAAGTTCATGCGCAGCCCGGCTCCCGCGCTGAACACGGGCTCGCTCTGGCCGCCGTTCCAGGCCGCCCGGTCGTCGAAGCCGGGCGTGAGCAGGGCCAGGTAGCTGTTCTCCGCATCCGTCTCCGTGAACCAGGCGATCCCGGCGTCGCCGAAGATGTAGGCCTCGATGGGCAGATAGCCGAACAGGCCGCTTCCCACCCCTAGCACCCCCAGCGGCGGGAACCGCAGCTCCAGGTTGGCGAGCGCCATCTTGGATCCGAACAGCTGGTTGTACGAGTCGCACTGCAGCTGTTCGTCCACCACAATGCACTCCTCGATCGTGTTGAACGAGCCCGGGTCGTACCCCCGCACCAGGCCGTCGTAACCCAGGTAGAATGGCTGCAGCCGACCGTCGTCTGAGTCCGGCCCGTATCGCCCGTTGTGCAGCAGCCGGAACGCCACCGTGAACGGGCGCGCCGGCATCCAATACTTACGGACGTCCAGCAGGCCGCCCGCGTAATCCAGCGAGCCGAGGGTCCCGGCCAGCTCTACCCGGTAGCGCATGCCCAGCATGGGGCTGGTGACTCCGAACAGAGAGTTGTCGTAGACCAGGGCCATGCTCACCTTACCGAGGTTGAGCGCCGGCTGGTTGATCTCCACCGACCGATCGAACTGGTCGAGTTGCGCCCCCGTGAACGAGTCGAAGATGCGGACCTGCTCCTCGGCGCTGTAAGTGATGTTGAGCGCCTGCGCGTTGGCCTCGATGCGCTGGGCCCGGTTCAGCGGATAGGCGAGCACGCCCGACAAGGAGCGCTGCGTCTGCCGCAGCAGGGAGGTCACCTCTTCGAAGGTGCCCGGGACGGCGCCATCCTCGAGGAACACTCGTCCCGTGAGGAAGGGGTACTGCTGCAAGGTGGCGCCCCAGTTGAGGCGGCGCGTGACGTTGGTGTACCCGACCAGCGCGCCGATGTCCTTGACGCTGCCCCGGATCTCCAGTGCGGTCGCCAGGTTGTGACCGCCCAGCATGTCGCTCCAGAACAGCGACGCACCGCCGGCTATGTAGGTGCCGAACCGGTCCGCGCCCACGGCCAGCGAAGGCTGGCCGATGTAGTCGAGGGCGAAGCGCGGCTTGTAGTCCTTGAACGCGAACCCGGACCGGTCCCGCGGCAGTCCGTAGAACGCGTTGTTGATGAGGCTCTCGACGTCGTCGGTGAGGCGGTCGCTGGGTGGCAGCACGGCCGGGTCGATGCCCCGGAACTCCGGAAGCACGGGCCCGCCGTCCAGCACGTCGGGCTGGTCCACCAGATAGATGGCGTTGATGTCGTCCTCGTACACGCCCACCGCCAGCTCACCGGTGAGCATCGCCACGCTTATGGCCGGGCTCAGCCCGGTTATCCCGCTGACGCCGGTGTAGAGGTTGGTGAGCTGCGCCAGCTCGCCCGTCTCCACCCCGAGGCGGTAGATGTTCGAGATCCCGTTCCGGTCGGAGATGAAGTAGAGGCTCTCGCCGTCCGGCGTCCACTGCGGGTTGATGTGCTTCCCCTCGGGGAACGCGTCGAGAGCCTGGATCCCCGCCGTGTTGGGGTCCAGCAGCGCCAGCCGGTAGTTGTCGAACAGCAGGCTCGAGAGCCCGGTCGAGAACCTGTCGGTCACGAATGCGATGCGCGAACCGTCCGGCGACCAGGCAGGCTGCAGGTCAGCGTAGGGGTCGTTCGTGAGGCGCTTGAGCGTCTCCTCCTGCAGGTCGTAGATGAACAGGTCCATCAGCCCGCCGACCAGCGCGGAGAACGCTATGTAGCGGCCGTCCGGCGACCACGAAGGTGTGTAGACCTCGTTCAGCTCGGGGAACTCTATCTCCCGGTAGGTGCGGCGCCGATCGACGTCGATGATCGTGAGCACCGGCCGGCCCCTCGAGATGGCACCGAACGCGAAGTAGCGGCCATCCACTGCCCAGGTCCCGGAGGAGTTGATGAACTGGAGGCTCTCGAAGTGCGGATCCACCGCCGTCTTCGTGAGCTTGCCTATCACCTCTCCGGTCCACGCGTCGGCCACGAACATGTCGATCGAGAACAGGTCACGCTCCGACAGGAACACGACCTTGCTGCCGTCCGGGGAGAGGGAAGGGCCGATGTTCACCCGCCCGCCGCTGGACAGCGGCGTGATCAGCGGCCGGCCGTAGTCCGCCGCCCGTCCGGTCATGTCGAGCAGGGGCTCGTAGTAGGACCGCAGCGTCCGGTGCCATCCGGCCACCACCGAGTCGGCCGGCATGCGCAGCACGCGCGCGAACGCCATCTGGGGCCCGCCCGAGGACCGGGAGGCCTTGAGTATCCGGCCCACTATGTCGTCGCCCCAGCGGCCCGCAATGTAGGCCCACAGAGACTGCCCGTAGCGGTACGGGAAGAACCGGGGGTCGCTCAACTTCTGGACGTCGGGGAGCACGTGGCGCACCGCGTCGCGCATCCACATCGCAGTGTTGGGGTCCCGGTGGCCAACCGACAGGTACTCCGCCATGCCCTCGACGAACCACAACGGGTAGGCCATCACGGTGGGAATACCGGCCCGCGCGATGCCGCCCCCCTGGCCCGTGATGTCGAACTGGAATGCGTGGACCAGCTCGTGGCCCAGTACGTGGTCGGTTTCCTTGAGCGGCCCCGAGAACGGCAGCACGATGCGGCGTTTGAGGATCTCGGTCACGCCCCCCGTGCTCTCTCCGATGCTGCCCTGCAGTGTGTTGGTCTGGCGGAAGTGGGGTCCGCTCGCGTACAGAATGAGGGCCTGGCGGCCCGACAGGTCGTGGTTCAGCAGCCGCGACAGCCGCGCGTACCACCGCTCGGCCATCAGCGCGGCGAACTCGACGGCGAGCTCTATTTCCGGGTAGAAGTAGATGTCGAAGTGCTCCGTCTGGAGCACCTCGAAGTCGAGGTTTTCGTACTGAACCTTGTTCTGGCCGAAATACTGTGCCTCGGCCGTCCCAACAGATCCCGGCAGGCTGCCGACTGTCAGCGCGATCGCCACCGGGATCAATGACCTGAAGGTGCTGCGCATCAAGCCCCCAAACTCGCTGTATGCCAGCATATTAAGACTCTGAAGGGTAGCAAAAGTTCCTGGTTTGGGCGAGGAGTTGGAATACCGTGAGTGAGACGCGCGCCCCGACCCCGGCCGCGGCCGCCCGGCGGTCGATGGCCCGACTGCGGGAGGCGGCCGACCCGGTTCGGGCGGCCGGTGCCCGGCGCTATTTCAAGAAGCACGACGCCGTCTCCGTGTTCGGCGTTAAGGTACCGGACGTGCGCGCCCTGGCCGGCGAGCTGTACCGCGAGGTGAAGGGCTCGTGGCGGGTCGGCGAGGCCGCTGCATTCTGCGAGCTCCTGGGGCAGGAAAGGCATCTGGAGGCGAAGCTGGTGGGCGTGCTGCTGCTGGGCCGCTACCGCAGCGACTTCCCGCTGCCGCTGCTGGCCAGGGCGCGGCGCTGGATCGCCGCCGGCCGCTACGACTGCTGGGCGGCGATCGACGCGCTGGCACCCGAGGTGCTGACCCCCCTGGTCGTCCGGTATCCGGACATGGGTGGGCAGGTGGCCGGCTGGGTCCGCGCCCGCAACATGTGGGTCCGGCGCGCGGCGGCCGTGACCTTCGTGCCTCTGGCGCGGCGCGGTGCGCGGCTCGACCTGGCCTATGCGGCGGCCGAAGGGCTGCTCGACGATCCCGAGGACCTGATCCACAAGGCCACGGGATGGCTGCTAAGGGAGGCCGGCAAAACGGACCGCGCCCGGCTCGAGCGCTTCCTGCTGCAATGGGGCCCCCGCATTCCGCGGACCGCGCTCCGCTACGCGATCGAGCACTTCCCCGAGCGCCGCCGCAGGCAGCTGCTGGCGGAAACGAGGGCCCCCTAGGTCTCTTGTTGGCCGCTTACTGGCCGATCCCCTCCAAGTCGAGCAGGAACGCGTACATGAAGGCCGTCTCGCGCATGCGGCGGAACCGGCCTGAGGCGCCCCCGTGGCCCGCCTCCATGTTGGTCTTGAGGATCAGCAGGTTGTCGTCCGTCTTCATGGCCCGCAGCTTAGCCACCCACTTGGCCGGCTCCCAGTACTGCACCTGGGAATCGTGCAATCCCGTCGTGACGAGCAGGTTGGGGTAGTCCTTGGCCTCCACCTGGTCGTACGGCGAGTACGAGAGCATGTAGTAATAGTACTCCTCGTCGTTGGGGTTGCCCCACTCGTCGTACTCCGAGGTGGTGAGCGGGATGCTCTCGTCGAGCATCGTGGTGACGACGTCCACCCACGGCACCCGTGCCACGATCCCGTTGAACAGGTCGGGCCGCAGATTCAGCACGGCTCCCATCAGCAGCCCGCCCGCGCTGCCGCCACTTGCATAGAGGTGAGCCGGTGCCGTGAAATCCTCTGCGATCAAGTGCTCGCCGCACGCGATGAAGTCGGTGAAGCTGTTCATCTTGTTCAGTAGCTTGCCGTCCTCGTACCACCAGCGCCCCATCTCCATCCCGCCCCGCACGTGGCAGATGGCGTACACGAAGCCGCGGTCCAGCAGGCTGAGTCTCGACGAGCTGAACGTTGCGCTCATGCTGGAGCCGTACGATCCGTAGCCGTACAGCAGCAGTGGATTGCCTCCGTCGCGCTCGGTGCCCTTGCGGTAGACCAGCGAGATGGGCACCCGCACTCCGTCACCGGCGGTGGCCCACAGCCGCTCGGTCACGTAGTCGCCCGGGTCGAAGCCCCCCAGCACCTCGGTGCGCTTGAGCAGCTCGCGCTCCCGCGAGTCCATGCCGTAGTCGTACACCGAGTAAGGCGTCGTCATGGAGGTGTAGTTGTAGCGCAGGACGTCGGTGTCGAAGTTGTAGTTGGTCCCGATCCCTGCCCAGTAGGTGGGCTCGCCGAAATCCAGGTAGTGCTCACCCTCACCCTCCCACGGCATGATGCGGAGCTGGGGCAGCCCGTCCTTGCGCTCGGAGACCACCAGGTAGTCGGCGAATATCTCGAAGCTTCCCAGGAGCACGTCATCGCGGTGTGCGATCACCTCGGTCCAGGCGGACCTCCGCGTGTCGTCCACCGGAGTGCGCATGAGCCGGAAGTTCTCGGCACCGTCGTTCGTGCGGACGTAGAAATGGTCCTGGTAGTGGTCTATGCTGTGCTCGTGGTTGCGCTCACGGGGGAGGAACACGGCGAACTCGCCCCCGGGGTCGTTCGCGTCGAGATAGCGGTACTCGTTGCTCAGCGTCTGCGAGGAGCCGATGATGACGTACGCCTTCGACTTGGTGCGGTACACGTAGCTGCTGAACTCCTCGTCGGCCTCCTCGTAGACCAGTACGTCTTCAGACGGGTCGGTGCCCAGGGTGTGTCGGAAGATCCGGAACCAGCGCAGGGTCTCGGGATCCTGCTTCGTGTAGAACAGCGTCCGGTTGTCGTTTGCCCAGGCGACGTTGCCGGTGACATCGGGGATCACGTCGTCGAGGATCTCCCCGGTCGTCAGGTTCTTGAACCTCAGCGTGTAGAAGCGGCGGCCCACGGTGTCGGTCGCGAACGCCATTATGTCCTGACCGTAGCTCATGCCGCGCGGACCGCCGGAGAAGAACCCATGCCCCTCGGCGAAGTCGTTGGCATCGAACATGACCTCTTCCGGAGCGTCCATGGTGCCGCGCCGGCGGGCGTAGATCGGATACTCGCGCCCCTCTTCCCATCTCGTGTAGTACCAGTAGTCGTCGAGCTTGTACGGCACCGACTCGTCGGTTTCCTTGATGCGGCCCCGCATCTCCTCGAAAAGGGCTTCCTGGAACGCCGCGGTGTGCGCGGTAACGGCTTCGGTGTACTCGTTCTCGGCCTCGAGGTAGGCGATGACCTCCGGATCCTCCCTCTCACGGAGCCAGAAGTAGTCGTCCACGCGTGAGTGGCCGTGCGTGACCAGCTCCTGCGGGACCACCTTGGCCACGGGCGGTACGGGTTCCTGCTGTGCCTGTGCCGCGGGGGCGGCCGGTATCGATGCCATGATCGCGCTGCCTGCCAGAACGAGCCTGCAATTGAGCCGCATCGTCACTTCCTCCTCGTCGTCTTCGGTGGCACGAGGCCTTGTGCCTATCCGTGCCGTCCGGCTATGCATTCGTGCCCGCCGGGCGGGAGTGGACCCGCCCCGCACGGGTGTAAAGATGGCAGAACTGTATCGACAGTAGAAGGGCGGGGGATAGTGGAACAGACGAAAGGCAGTCGGCGGGTCGGGACCTTCTTGTGGGTCGTTGCGGTGTTCATGATGCTGGGCTCGGCGGTGTACCAGCGCCGCACGGGACCGACGCGGCCGGTGCGCGGGGATCTGGTGGTGGCCGGGGAGGCTCACAGCTACAAGCTCAAGCGCAATCCCTACACCACCGAGGAAGCGCGCATCGCGATCCCGAACCCCGGGCATAACGTCTCGGGTGCGGTGATGTACCGGCGCTACCCCACCGGCAGCGAGTACACGGCGGTGCCGCTCGCCATCGAGGGCGGCGAGCTGGTGGCGCGCCTTCCGATCCAGCCCACGGCCGGCAAGCTCGAATACTATCTGGTGCTCGATACGCCCGACGGCGGCGTCTGGCTCCCGACTAGGGACGAGACGGTTGTCCTGCGCTACAAGGACCCCGTGCCTCTCGGAATCCTGCTGGCTCACATCGTGTTCATCTTCTTTGCCCTGCTGATCGGGCTGCGGGCGGGCCTGGGCGCGGCGTTCGCGCCTGCCGGGCTGCGGCGTCTCGTGGTGGTGACCCTGTCGTGCATGACGATCGGCGGACTGATCCTGGGTCCCATCGTCCAGAAATACACCTTCGGTGCGTTCTGGACTGGCTTTCCGTTCGGGTACGACCTCACCGACAACAAGACGCTCATCATGTGGCTGGTTTGGGTCGTTGCGCTCGCAGTGCTGGGACTCAAGCCCAAACAGGATGAGCGGCTCGGGCGGGCCGCCGTGGTGGCTGCGGCGCTTGTCGCGATGGTCGTATACCTGATTCCTCACAGCCTGCGCGGCAGCGAGTTCGACTACTCGCAGCTGGAGCCGGCACCCCCGACGGCCGAAGCGGCCGACACGAGCGCGAGCTGAGCGCCGGCAGGAACATCCCGCTCTACGAGCCCGCCTGGTGGCTCCCGGGCCCCCACGCGCAGACGGTGGGGGCCCGCCTTTTGCGCCGCCGCGGCGGAGTCTCCCTCAGGCGGGAGCGGATGGAGCTGCCCGATGGTGACTTCGTCGACCTGGACTGGGCGGAGCTGAGCGGGACCGACGCCCCGCTGGTGCTGGTGCTGCACGGCCTGGAGGGCTGGGCACGCTCCAATTACGTGCTAGAGATGTACCGGGCGCTGAGCCGGCGCGGCATCGGCGCAGTCGGGCTCAACTTCCGCGGCTGCAGCGGAGAGGCGAACCGGCTGCCGCGGATGTATCACTCGGGGGAGACCGGCGACCTGCGCCTCGTGCTCGAGAGACTGGCCGGGCGCTTCCCGGGCCGCGCTCTGGGGGCTATGGGGTTCTCGCTGGGCGGAAACGTGCTGCTGAAATACCTCGGAGAGCAGGGTGGAGGCGCGGCCGAGACCCCGATTTCCGCCGCCGCCGTCATCTCGGTGCCGTTCGATCTCTCGGCGGGCGCCGATTGGATCGAGCGCGGCGTCTCGTCGGCGTACCGGCTCTACCTGGTCCGCAAGCTGCACCGCAAGGTGCGGCGCAAGGTCGAGCTCCTGCGGCCCCATGTCGACGTGGCACGGCTGCTCGGCGCGCGCACCTTCCGCGAGTTCGACGGGATCGGCACAGCGCCGCTGCACGGCTTTCGGGATGCCGAGGACTACTACCGCCGCTCGAGCTCCGGACAGTTCGTCGCGGCGATACGCGTGCCGACGCTGGTCGTCCATGCGGAGGACGATCCCTTCCTGCCGCCCGCAGCAGTGCCGCGCGCGGACCTGGACGGGAATCCGTTCATCGACTGCCGCGTAACCCGGCGCGGGGGTCACGTGGGATTCGTTGCGGGACCGCCGTGGGCGCCGGTTTTCTGGGCCGAGGAGGCGGCGGCCCAGTTCCTGGCACATGACCTGGCCGGCCGAGGGACGCCGCCTGATTAGATTCCTGCACCCCATCAAACAGGAGGCGACACGATGGTGACCAGCAGTGCCACTGCGGTCTGGAACGGAGTGCTCCGGTCGGGCGACGGGCAGTTCAAGGCAGGATCGGGCGCGTTCGAGGGCGCGTACACGTTCGCCTCACGGTTCGAGGGCAAGGGCGGGACGAACCCAGAGGAGCTGATCGCCGCGGCGCACGCGGCGTGTCTCTCCATGGCGCTCTCGGCCGGCCTCGAAAAGGCGGGGACCCCGGCCACGCGCATCACCACGAAGGCGTCCTGCACGATGGACAAAGTGGACGGGGCATCGAAGATCACCAAGATGCAGCTCGAGGTGCGCGGAGTCGTGGACGGCCTCGACGAGGCTGCATTCGTGCAGGCGGCGCAGGGTGCGAAGGACAACTGCCCCGTCTCCCAGGCTCTATCCGGAAACGTGGAGTTCGAGCTGGACGCCGCTCTGGAGCAGTGAGCGACCTGCCCATCCCCAGCCGCATCCACCGCGGCGAGCGCGAACTCGTCATCACCTGGGACGAGGAGCACGTAGGGAGCTATCCGGCACGCGAGCTGCGCCTGCGCTGCCAGTGCGCCGCCTGCCGCGACGAGCTAACCGGGCGCCCGCTGCTGGAGCCCGACACGGTGCCGCATGACGTGCGTGCACTGGCCGTCGATCTGGTGGGGAGCTACGCGATCCGCATCCACTGGAGCGACGGTCACGCGTCGGGTATCTATCCCTACGAGTTCCTCGCGGCGCACTGCCCCTGCGACAGCTGCCGCGCCCAGCGGGGAGAGGCGTAGCGTTGGATCCGGTATGCCACACGCTGGTCGGTGCAGCCCTGGCGGAGACCGGGCTGAAGCGGCGCACGGCTCTGGGGACAGCAACGCTCATCGTGGGAGCGAACCTGCCCGACGTGGACGTGCTGGCCTACGCGGCAGGACCAGTGACGGCGCTGTGGTTCCGGCGCGGCGTCACGCACGGGGTGCTGGCCCTGGCAGTGCTGCCGGTCGTGCTCCTGGGCCTGGTGCTGCTGTGGGACCGGCTAGTGCGCAGGCGATGGGGGCGGGTGCCGAAACGGGCGGTCGTGCCGGCGCAGGTTCTGCTGCTCGCGGCCATAGCCGTCGCCACGCACCCCCTGCTGGACTTCATGAACACGTACGGCATGCGGTGGCTCATGCCGTTCTCCGACCGCTGGTTCTACGGCGACACGCTGTTCATAGTCGATCCGTGGATTTGGGCGGGACTGACGGCCGGTTTCGTGCTCGCCCGGCGGCGCGGGTCGACGCGTCCGGCGCTCGCGGCGCTGGTAGGACTGGCGCTGTACATCGTCGCGATGGGCGCGTCGAACCTGGCAGCGCGCTCGCTGGTGCGGGCGTCCGTCACCGAGACGTGGGGCAGGGAGCCCACCCGCATCATGGCCGCCCCGGTGCCGGTCAATCCCCTGGAGCGTTGGGTCGTTGTCGAGGACGGTGAGCTGTACCGCTTCGGGAGGTTCGATTGGCTCGGCTCACCCCGATTCGCCCTGCACGATCACGTCATCGAGCGGGGGCCGCAGTCTCCGATAGCCGCAGCCGCGACGCGCGGGCCGGAGGTGCGCAAGTTCCTGAGCTGGGCCCGGTTCCCGTTCTTCGTGGTGGAGCGCAGAGGCAGCGGCCACGCGGTGCACATTGGTGATGCTCGCTACACTCTCGACGCGTCAGCTTCCTGGGCTGCCATCACGGTGGAGCTGCCGCACTGAAAAGCGGGGACGGTGATCTCACCGTCCCCGCCGTCGTATCCTGGATAGGCTCCAGCGAGCGACTCAGCTGGGGAGCAGCGCCGCCACCCTGATCTGGTTCCACGGCGCCTTCTCGTCGTGGTTGTGCCGCTGCACGGCGTCGCGGGCCCGCAGCGCGCCGCGCTGCACGCCGCGCCGGAAGTCGGGCGGCAGCTCCTCGGTGCCCGCAGCCAGCATGATGGAGGCTACGAAGTCGTTGAGGTAGCAGCGGCGGTCCGACGGACTGCCGTCCGGCTTCGACAGCATCCGGTTGTGGACCAGCTCCACGTCGATCCGCACTGTCTCGCGATAGCGGAACAGACGGGCGACCACGTGTCCCATCCCGATGCCGTCGGGGAAGCGCACAGGGACGACGAAGCGGTATCCCGCAGTCTCCGACTCGCTCGTCACGGAGTCCTCGGGAGCGATGGGCTGCAGCATGGCCTCCACCTGCGGCGCGAGGGACTCGATGGTCTCCCCGAGCTGCCGTTGGGCCAGGCCAACACTGCTGTCCGTGCATCCAGTCATGTCATGCTCCAGGCAATGCGCCCCGGTTGGTCCAGTCTGCATGCCATCCGCCGTTCCCACGATACCAAATTGCGAGAAGTGTGCCACGGTTCCCGTGCCGCACGTCACTCCCCGAACTACCCGCAATATAAGCACTTGCATCTCAGTTCCGCACGTGCGCCAAAATGGCGCGGGTTCCACCGTCCCAGATTGGGTACAGTGTCGCGAGGGTGGAACCTGGGGGAACCCGACCAGAATCGGTTCCGCGGGCAGCGGGCCGAAAGAAGGGCTACACGACGGCCTGGCAAAGAGTTCCCGCCTCCGTTAGAATGCGTTTCCCTATGACCAGCCCCCTGCTGGATGCCCGCCGCCGCCCCCTAGAGAGCCTCCGGGTCTCGATTACCGACCGCTGCAACCTGCGCTGCCGGTATTGCATGCCTGAGGAGGAGTACGTGTGGCTGCCCCGGCAGTCCCTCCTGACCTACGAGGAGATCGGACGCCTGGTGGCGGTATTCGGATCGCTCGGCGTGTCCAAGGTGCGAATCACGGGGGGCGAGCCGTTGCTCCGCCGCGACATAGCCCACCTCGTGAGGCAGATCAAGCGGTCCCGCGCGATCCGCGATCTCGCCATCACCACGAACGGCGTGCTGCTGGGTGAACACGCGGCGACTCTGGTTGAAGCGGGCATGGACCGCGTTACGGTGAGCCTCGACACACTGCAGCCCGAGCGTTTCCGCGACTTCGCGGGCAGGGGCCGCCTCGACGACGTGCTGACGGGTATCGACGCAGCCGCGGCTGCCGGCCTGACCGGCACCAAGCTGAACACCGTCGTGATCAGAGGCTTCAACGAAGACGAGGTCCCCGACATCCTGGCATTCGCAGCGGCGCGCGGCGTGGAGGCCCGTTTCATCGAGTACATGGACGTGGGTGGCGCGACACAGTGGTCCATCGACCAGGTCGTAACCCGCGCCGAGATCCTGCAGTTGGTGGGAGAGCGGCTCGGCCCGGCGTCTCCCGTCGGAGGGCCCGACCGGGAGGCTCCCGCCGAGCGGTTCAGGCTGCCCGACGGGACGATGTTCGGGATCATCGCTTCGACCACCGCGCCCTTCTGCGGCTCCTGCGGACGCAGTCGCCTCACCGCCGACGGCATGTGGTACCTGTGCCTCTACGCAGACGAGGGCACCGACCTGCGTGCCCTAGTGCGCAGTGGTGCGTCGGACGACGCCATCGCCGCGGCCATCCGTGAAGGGTGGAGCGGACGTACCGACCGCGGCGCCGAGGAGCGCCTCACGGCGCCCGAGCGCGGACCGCTATACCGGGTGGACAAGCTCCGCCAGGATCCCCACCGGGAGATGCACACAAGGGGAGGCTGACCATGACAGCAGCATCCATCAGGCGGTGCGCCGCCGGCCTCTGCGCCGCGGCCCTGACCCTGACAGCGGCGTGCTCGAGCGGCCCGCCTCCGGACTACGCCCCCGACCCCGGACTGGTGGCCCAGATAACCGGGCTCCGCATCATCGTCCCTGCGGGTCGGGTCTGTCCGGGACGCCAGATTCGCGCGCAGTACCAAGCGGTGTTGGCGGACGGGCGAGTGATCCCGTTCGCGCGCAAGTACGACGACGACAATCCGCCTCCCCTCCACGTCATCTTCCTGCGGCGGACCAGCCCCGAGGCCGTGAGCCAGGCCGACGGCGACTGGAACACCGAGGCGGATCCCCTCCTCAGCGCAATGGAAGGCTTCCGCCTGCACGCGGAGCTGAGGGCCAGGCCGGGCCTCAGCGCATCGACGGTGGTCGCCCCGGAATACTCGTGCGCGCCCCGCTCGCTCCACTTCAACGGCCGCTCCGGCCCGCGGGCCGAGCCCGGATTCGCGGGACCCGACGTCCTGGTTCGGGTGGGCGAGCTCGCGTCGCCGTTCTACGCGCGCCTGCTGGTGGTCGGCGTCGAGGTCGGTGATGCGCCCCCGTTCTACCTGCTCCAGGACCCCACCGCTGTGCCCCCCTCCGACTGGCTCGCGATCGAGTCGCAGGGTGGGCGCGGGGGCCGTGGTGAGAAGGGCGCTACGGGTCCCCGAGGGCGCCCCGGGGCAGCCGGCTGCCCCGGCACCCAGGGGGGCACCGGCGGCCGCGGTGGTGGTGGCGGGCCCGGCGGCCCGGGAGGCTCCGGGGGCCACGTGACGATCATGGTGCCGACCGAGCTGCCCTACCTGGCGGGGATGTTCGAGGCCCGCAGCCCGGGGGGGCTGGGCGGCAGGGGCGGGCCGGGCGGCGACGGCGGGCCGGGCGGCGACGGCGGGGCCGGTGTCATCGTGAGCGGGAGGCGCTGCGCCGCCGGCGGCGCGGGGCAGCGCGGGCCGCGGGGAGAGGAAGGACCAGAGGGTCAAGAGGGGCAGCCCGGGCCCCGATCCCGGGTGATCACCGTCTCCCAGGACGATGTCTTCGGGCAGGCGGTACCACCGGCCGTGCGGGCGCTCTTAGATTACGCGCACCGTTGATTCCTAATAGGGCGTTCATATTCCCTATCACGAATCTTGGAAAACGGCTGTTAGGATTCTGCGGGGCGTGGGGCAACGTGGTTAAGCCCTTGGCGCATGGGGACCTGGGTCGCTCTCGACAGGGCGGCCGGCCCCGGATGCCACCACAGGCTCCCCGCTCTTCGTCTAGCTGAAGGTCCAATCGGATTTCAGGAGCAAAGCTCGTGATCATCTCCGTACCAAAAGAGAGCGGCGCAATCGAGCGGCGGGTGGCACTGACCCCCGACGTCGTGAAGCGCCTGGTGAAGCAGGGGCTCGAGGTGCGCATCGAACAGGATGCCGGCGTCGCGTCCTCCTACAGCAACGAGGCCTACACTGCGGCCGGCGCGAAGATCGTGCAGGGCGCAGGTGCGGTGTGGGGCGAGGCGGACATCGTGCTGATGGTGGGACGCCCCGAGGGCGACATACCCTCGATGAAGGACGGCGGCCTGCTGGTGGGCATGTTGTTCCCGCTCACGAACCCGGAAGTCGTCGAGAAGCTCGCGCAGGCGAAGGTCACGAGCTTCAGCCTCGACCAACTCCCCCGCATCAGCCGGGCTCAGGTGATGGACGTGCTCTCATCGATGAGCACCATCGCCGGCTACAAGGCGGTGCTGATGGCGGCGGCGCACCACGGCAAGTTCATGCCGATGCTGGTCACAGCGGCAGGCACCATCGCTCCGGCCAAGATCTTCATCCTGGGAGCGGGCGTGGCGGGGCTGCAGGCCATCGCGACGGCACGGCGCCTGGGCGGTGTGGTCTCGTCGTTCGACGTGCGGCCGGCTGTGAAGGAGCAGGTCGAGAGCCTCGGAGCCAAGTTCCTCGAGGCAGAGGCGCTCGAGAGCGAGGGTGAAGGCGGCTACGCCGGAGAGCTGTCGGATGAGCAGCACAGGCGGGAGCAGGAGCTGCTGCACAACCACATCAAGGAAATGGACGTCGTGATCACCACGGCGCTCATACCCGGCAGGCCGGCGCCGGAGCTCATCACGGAGGCAATGGTCAAGGACATGAGGCCTGGCTCCGTGATAGTGGACCTGGCGGCCGAGACCGGCGGCAACTGCGCGCTGACCGAGCCGGGTGAGACGGTCGAACGCTACGGCGTGTCGATCATGGGGCCGCTCAACCTGGCAGCCGGCACGCCGGTGCACGCCAGCCAGATGTATGCCAAGAACATGTCCGCCTTCCTGGGCTCGCTGATCGACAAGGAAGGGAAGCTGACCCTCGACTTCGAGGACGAGGTGGTCAAGGGGACGTGTATCACGCACGAGGGGCGCGTCGTGCAAGAGGCGACGCAGCAAGCTATGGAGGGAGTGAAGGCGTCATGATAGAAGAACTGGTTGTCCTTTTCGTGATCTTCGTGCTGGCGATCTTCGTCGGCTTCGAGGTCATCACGAAAGTGCCGCCGACGCTGCACACGCCGCTGATGTCCGGTTCCAACGCGATCTCGGGCATCACCATCATCGGCGCGCTGATCGTCGCCGGGACGGGGAATGTCGTGGTGGCGAGGTACCTGGGCATGGTCGCGGTGGCGTTCGCGATGATCAATGTGGTTGGAGGCTTCCTGGTGACCGACCGGATGCTGCAGATGTTCAAGCGGAAGCCGG
>JBDHJM010000010.1:0-68006 GCA_039586895.1 Gemmatimonadota bacterium
ATGCTGGGCGGCTTTCTGGAGTACAACTCGATGTACTTCGGGTTCCGCTCGCTTTACCTGCTGGCGCTGGCCAT
This sequence comes from Gemmatimonadota bacterium, assembly GCA_039586895.1. Classification (GTDB taxonomy): domain Bacteria; phylum Gemmatimonadota; class Gemmatimonadetes; order Gemmatimonadales; family GWC2-71-9; genus WVYX01. Next base: position 75 of record JBDHJM010000010.1, read on the forward strand.
GTACTTCCGGGCCTTCGTCACGTCGGTGCGGTTACCCGGCGCGGTGCAGGGGGCGCGCACGGCGTAGGTCCGGCCTCTGGCCCGGGCGGAGCCTCGCAGGTTAGGATGCAGGAGGCACCGCCTCGCGCGGTGCGCCCGGGTGACGGAATGGGCAGACGTAAGAGACTTAAAATCTCTTGGGGCTGAGGCCCCGTGTGGGTTCGAATCCCACCCCGGGCATATGCGGAGGGGCGCGGCCATCCGGCCGCGCCCCTCTTATCCAATCCTGGGGAATGTCAGCCCGATCGTGAAGAGGAAGAGTGACGACGTGTGCGTTCCGCCCGCCGAGTCGTCGATCACTTGAAGGGCCCAGTCCACGTTGGCGGTCAGCGAAGTAATCCGGGACAGGCGAAACTCGTAGCCGCTGCCAAGGGTCATCCCGAATCCGCCGTTGGTCGTGACCAATGTGCCGGGGTTCAGGTCCACCGCTTTCGAGATCCCCGCGCCGCCCAAGCCGCCCTTGAAGAACAGACCGCCGGTCCTGCTTGGGTAGTACTGGGCGAACAGCGTTACCACGCCGCGTGAGGTGACCACGTCGTTCTGGTCGGTGATCCATCCCAGGAATTCGGTGCCGAGCACGAGATGCTCGTCGGGAACTCCGCCCGCCCGCAGAAAGCCGGCGCCGCCCCAGCGACTCTCGTCGGTGGGTACGTCGCCGGTCGTCACACCGGCGCCGATGCCGACGCTGATCCAGAACCCCCCGCGCCGCGCCTCCTCCTGCGCGTCCGCAGACCCGGCCACCAGTGAGAAGAGCATCCCGATGCTTGCGATAGTGCGCGCGCGCTTCATGTGGTCTCCGTCCGTCCCCGCTCCGGAACCTGGCGGGATATGTCGAGTATCACGCTACGGTCACCCGGCTGCTGTGGGATAGTACCCAGCAGCATGATGGAGTTCCGATGCGGGTTTGTCACTCGCCATGAGGGATTCGGAGGCAGGACGTGCACATCCTTCGCCCCATCTCACTGCTCGCGCTCTGCGTCGCCATCGGCGCCTGTCATCATGCAACCATCGAGACCGGCCTCGAGCCGTCGCGGCGGACCATTCACGAGCCCTGGGCCAACAGCTGGATCGCCGGCCTGGTGCCTCCCAGCACGGTGGAGACGGCTGAGAAGTGCCCCGCGGGAGTTGCCAGGGTGGAGACTCAGCGGACGTTTCTCAACGGCCTGGTAGGGGTCCTGACTCTGGGGATCTACACGCCGATGGAGATCAAGGTCACCTGCGCCGCCGGAGGCAGTGGCGACGTGCCCGCCCAGACCGACGTTTCGATCCGCGACGGGGCGTCGCTCGAGGAGGTACAGCAGGCCTTCATGAAGGCAGCGGATCAGGCAGTGGACCAGCGCCGCCCGGTGTTCGTGCAGTTCTAGCGGGCGATCGGCGCCGGGGAGACGGGCGCCGGCTTGCGTCCCGAGATTCCGGGACGCAATCTATCGGGTATGCGCGAAGCGCCGCCCGGATCGCCGGAGTCGGCCAGTCCTGGCTCCCTCCCCACCCCTCACTGGGGGATTGGTATGACCTCGCCCTTCATGGGCAGCTCTCTCGGCCTGAAGCACCGCATGCCGCTGCTGGACGAGATGGATGCCTACGGCCTGACGCACACCGGCAAGGTGCGGAAGGCCAACGAAGATCACTTCATGCTCTGCTCGCTGCGCAAGCACATGGACGTCCACCGCACGAGCCTGCCCGACGTGGACCGATTGGTGCTGCCGGACGAGCGCCTGGCGTATCTGGCCATGGTGGCGGACGGCGTGGGGAGCGGGCGCGGCGGCGAGGAAGCAAGCCGCTATGCGATCGCCTCGATCGCGCAGTACGTCACGCAGAGCCTGCATACGTTCTACACTGCCGACCCGGCCGACGAGGAGGCGTTCCTCGCGGCGCTCCACGAGGTGGCGATGCAGTGCCACTCGGACCTCCAGGAGAAGTCCACCGAAGAGGAGGGCCGCCGCGGCATGGCGACCACGCTCACGCTGTGGCTCGGCATCTGGCCTCGGGCCTACCTGCTCCAGGTTGGCGACACCCGGTGCTACCTGTTTCGCGACGACACGCTGACCCAGATATCGCGCGATCAGACGATGGCGCAGGACCTGGTGGACCAGGGCGTGCTAACGCGGGCGGACGCCGATAACACGCGCTGGGCGCACGTCCTGTCGAGCGCCATCGGAGGCACGCAGAGTGCTCCGGTCGTAACGCGCATCGATCAGGCGTGGCACAACGTGGGGCTGCTGTGCAGCGACGGGCTCACCAAGCACGTGTCGGAGGAGCAAATCGCTGAGCGGCTGCGCAGCATGAGATCGGCAAAACAGGTCTGCAAAGACCTGCTGAAGGACGCCCTGGCCGGCGGCGGCAGCGACAACATTACGATCGTGGTGGGTCGGGTCCTGCGGCGCGACGAGGCGTGACGGCCAGGCTTGCCGGGGCGGGGGCGGGAGTCCATTGTTTCACTGTTGGCGGCGAGTGCAGGTCAGGGCGGATCGAGGGTTCACTCGAGGAGGTGTGATGAGTAGGAAGACGTTGAGCGCCGGGGCGGTGATGCTCCTCGTGGCATGTGGCGGCGGGAGTTCGGGCGGCAGCAGCGGGGACATTACGCAGCTCGATCCCCGCTCGTGCAACGGGATGTGGGCCATGGAGGTGGTCAACCGCTCGCAGCAGCCGCTGGAGGTGTTCTGGGCGCCCTCCGTGATGCAGACGCGGGAGCGAGTGGGCGCCGTGCAGCCGCAGGACAGCCGCATTTGGTTCAAGCGGTCTCCGGTCGACGAGATCCCCGAGGTGTGGGTGGTCATTGGAAACCAGGAGATCGGTGTGCGCAACGAGGCGGGCCAGCGGAGCGCGCGGATCCAGATCGCAGTGGGGTGCGATCCCAGAGGGCAGCCGGAGAGCGGCGGCTAGGCGGACCGAGAGCCGAGTGGGCACGAACACACCAGCGGGGTGGGCGCCGTCACTGTTGCGCCCACCCCGCTTCGGCTAGGTTTCGCACCATGATGACCGACGACCTGCCCTCACGGGAACGCAAGAGCCAGCCGCTGCTGGACGCCACTGGCCAGGCCATTTTGGAAGGCAAGGACGCCGCGGCGTTCCTGTGGCAGGCGCCCGCCGACGAGAACACCAAGACCCGCATCATCGAGCTGCTGGAACAGATAAAGCGCGACTCCGCGGCGAAGGGGCGACGCGAGATGCCGAAGATCTGCCAGGACCTGCTTACCGCGGCGCGCGCGGAGCCGACGCCGCAACAGGTCGACATCCTGCAGGACGGCTTCGAGCGGCTCTACAAGCTGTGGAGCGCAGCCAAGTCGGGGCTGCTCTAGCGGCGTCAGGCGGTCAGCCGCGCTCCAATCCGGCGATCCCTTCCCGCACCCGCTCGGGCAGATCGGTTTTGCCGCGTGAGCGGTAGTCGAAGGCCACGATAATCCCGGAGCCCTCGGCCACCACGTCGTCCCCGCCCAGCGACACGACCTGGTAGGCCATCGTGAACCGGTCCCGCTCCACCGATACCGCCCGCCCGCCCACCTGAATCGTGTCCGGATAGCGCAGCGGCCGGCGGAACCGGCAGTCGGTGGAGTGGAGGATGGCTCCCACGCCCTCGTCGTCGTATGTCTCCAGGAAGCGGCAGCGGCCCAGGTAGGCCACACGCGCCGACTCGAAATAGCGGAACAGCACGGTGTTGTTGACGTGGCCGTAGGCGTCCATCTCGCCCCACTGGACGGGAATCGTGAGAACCACCGGGTAGTCGGCCAGTAGCTGGTGTGGTTGACCGGCGGGGGGTGTGGCGTTCATTGGACCTCTTTCGGGCGCGAGAGCCTCAAACCTATCGGCCCCGGGCCGGGCGGCAACCTGTGATGGTCACGGCTGCCCTGCGTGATGCATGCGTGAGGGACGTGCCGCACTCTTGACCGCCACACCGATTCTCACACATTGGGGAGCGCGCACCCTCTGTGCGCGGCAGGTCGCCTCGCATCCAGGGAGGACTATGGCGGAGTCGCTCAGCCTGGACCGCGCAAAGTGGTTCGTGTACCGGCATTTCGAGCGCGTGCTCGTGGTGGGACTGGTCCTGTCTCTCCTGCTGATCCACTGGTTCATCGACTACAAGGTCGCGTTCCTCAGCTTCTACTATCTCCCGATCATCGTGGCCGGGTTCTTCCTCGGCCGGAACGCTGCCGTCATGGGGGCGGTCCTGATAGTGGCGCTCGTCTTCTTCTTCCAGGCGGTGCAGGGTCTGGAAGGCGATGCCGGCCTCAACGCAGCCGTGCTCCTCACCCTGATCCCGTGGGGCGGCTTCCTGATCCTCACCGGCTATGTGGTCGGCCAACTTGCGGAGCAGCGCCAGCAGCGTCTGGACGATCTCAAGAACGCCTACGTGGCGGTACTGGAACTGCTCACGTTCCATCTCGAGTCCACCGAGAAGGCGCACCGGGGGCACAGCCATCGCGTCGCCAAGCTGGTGATCCTGCTCGGCAAGGAGCTGGGGATGCGGCAGGAGGAGATCGAGGACCTCCGCATCGCTGCGCTGCTGCACGAGGTCGGGCCGCGCGACCCGCGTCTGCTGCGTCTTTTATCGGAGTTCCCGGGTGCATTCCGCGAGCTTCCGCTTGCCGGATCGATGCGCGGCGCGTTCGACATCCTGCAGGAATACGAGCGCTACTACGACTTGGTGGGCGACGACTGGCCCGTCGATCAGCTCACGTTCGTGAAGGGCACGAAGATCCTCGCGGTGGCGGACTCCTTCGAGACTCTGCAGATGGCCACGCCGCTGCGGCCGGCCTTCGCACCGTGGACGGCCATAGACGAGATCGAAAAGGGTGCGGGCAAGACGTTTTCGGCCGAGGTCGCGCGTGCGCTGCGCAAGGTCTCTGCGGCCCCGACCCGGTCCGACCGCGAGGACGTTGAGCTCTCGCTGCTGAAATCCGACACCGCCTGAGAGACCTCGAGCCGTGCCTCCGCCGCCGCGGCTTGGAACCGCGGCGGCGGTCGTTTGCGTATCATTTGACGATCCGTCTGCAACCCGTGCCGGCCCGAGGGGGTTTGCGTTGAGCCTCGAGAACTTCGTTGTGGAGAGCCGCAGCCAGACCGTGCGGCGTGTCATCCTGGCGCTGCTTCGTATCTACTTTGGCGTGGTCCTGCTGAAAGCGTCGTGGGGCAAGATCACGGGCGACTTCACACCGCGGCTGGCGGGTTTCGTGGGGCGCAACGTGGAGAATGCCTCCGCCCATGGCTTCTACATCGGCTTTCTCGAGTCGGTAGTGCTCCCCAACGCGGCTCAGTTCGCGTTCCTTGTGATGTGGGCCGAGTTCCTCACAGGCCTCGCTCTGATCACCGGCACCGCGACACGGCTGGCCGCGGGCGTCGCCATGTTCCTCGTGCTCAACTTCGCCTTCCTCAAGGGGTCGTGGTTCTGGTCGTCGAGCAACGACTGGGCCTTCTTCTTCATCGGACTGGCGCTGCTGCTCGGAGCGGCCGGAAGGGCCTTCGGGGCGGATTTCTACCTCGCCCGGAAGTGGCCCAAGGCACGTATCTGGTAGTAAGTTCTCGCTCACCGTGAGCGAGAGTCTCTTTGCATTGGTGGGCGTCGGCTTCGTGGCCGGCGGGTTGGGAGCGCTGCTGGGAGTGGGAGGGGGCATCATCCTCGTGCCCGGGCTGATCCTGGTTGCGGGCCTCCCGTTTCACAGCGCGGTGGCGGCGAGCTTGGTGTGCGTCGTCGCCACGTCGGTCTCGGGCTCGGTCGTCTACCTGCGCCGGGACCGGGTGCAGCTCGACACCGCAGTGGAGCTGCAGTGCTATACCGCCGTCGGAGCAGTGCTGGCCGGTCTCGCAGCGGCATACGTACCGGCCGGCCCCCTCTACTTCGCGTTTGCTGCGCTGCTCCTCGTGGTGGCCTTCCGCATGCTTCCCAGCCGCACGGAGGCCGCACGGCAAGAGCGCGCGGCAGCCGGCACGCGGCACCCGAAGGTGGTGGGTGCCTCATTTGGGGCGGGGGCCGTTGCCGGCCTGCTCGGCGTGGGCGGCGGCATCCTCAACGTTCCCATCCTCAACCTCATGCTGGGCCTGCCGTTCGAAAGGGCGCTGGCTACGTCGGTCTACATGATCGGTGTGACAGGCGCGGCGGGCGCCCTGGTCTATCTGGCGCGGGGCGACGTGGCCGCAACCACCGCCGGGATCACCATGCTGGGGACGCTGGTCGGCGCCGCGCTGGGAGCGCGCGCGGCGGACCGGGTCCCCCAGCGTGCGCTCAGGATCATGTTCGTGGTTCTCCTGCTCTACGTCTCATTCCGGATGGCGCGTCGTGGCATCGCAGCGTTCTGAGCTGATGAGCTCACAACTGGCGCGCACCGTCACGCTTGTGCTGATCGGGTGCGAGGCCGCGGCCGTGGCGGCCGTGGCGGCGGCGCTGCTGGCCGAGCAGGCGGCCGGACTGGGGCCGCTCGGAGCGAAGCTCGCCCTGGCCGGAGTCGTGGCTCTGCTCGCGGGGCCGTTCGTCGCGCTGCTCAACATCGCCGCGTCATCGCTGCGCCGCCGCCCGGGGATCGCCGTCTATGCCGCTGCCACGATGGCGGCGGTGGCCCTCGGGATCTGGCTGGCGGCTTGAGCTGATGCTGCCGCGCACGCTTGGAGTGATAGGGCTCGGGGCTGTGGGCGGCTCGCTGGCGTGGCGGGCATCCCGCTGCGGCGTGCAGCGCATCGTGGGTTACGCCGCTCTGCCGCGGGACGCGGTGGCGGCGGCACGGGTCGGAGCCGTCACCGAGATAGCGCATGGGCCGGAGGACGTGGCGGCGGCAGCCGACTTCGTGGTGCTGGCGGTGTCTCCCGGAACCACCCTGGAGCTGCTGGATCGGCTGGCCGGTCAGCTGCTCGGAGGAGAGCGCCGCTACGTGACCGACGTGGCGAGCGTGAAGGGCGCCATCGTAGAGCGCGCCGCCCGCCTCGGGCTGGGGGGCCGCTTCGCGGGTTCGCACCCGCTGGTGGATGCGCCGGACACCGGCTTCCGCGGGGCGCGGCTCGAGCTGCTCGACGAGGCGCTGGTGTACGTGACCCCGACAGAGGAGGAAGGGCTTGCCGCGCGGGAGGTGGCCGATTTCTGGACCCGGGCCGTGGGAGCGCACCCGGTCACCCTGCCGGCGGAGCGGCACGACGAGCTGCTGGCCTGGACGAGCCACCTGCCGCGGGCGGTCACCGGCCTGCTCGCGGCGACGCTGGCGGGCGGGGGTCCCGAGGGGGCCCGCTACGGCGGTGCCGCTCTGGAGGCCACGGCTGCGGCGCGGGGCGATCCGGCCGTGGGCGCCGAGGCGCTGTGGCTCAACCGGAGGCACCTGCTCCAGGCGCTTGACGGCGTGAAGGACGGGCTGGGGCAGCTGGAGCGGCTGCTGCGCGACGGGAGCCGGGCGGAGCTGGAGCGTTGGCTGGAGTCCGCCGCGGCTTGGCGGGAGCGCGCGGAGCAATGAGGGTCGGCGGCACTCTGCGCCTGCCGGGCGACAAGAGCGTCACGCACCGGGCTCTGGTCACTGCCGCCATGTCCCGGGGGCGAGTCACGCTGACCGGGGCACTCGCTGCGGCCGACACCCGCTCGACCGCAGCTGCGCTGCGGCGGCTCGGCGCCCGGGTGAGTCCGCTGCGTCGGGGAGCCGCCGTGACGGTGGAGGGCCGCCGCTGGCACATCCCCGATGCGCCACTCGACTGCGGCAACTCGGGCACCACGGCGCGGCTGCTGCTCGGGGCCTTGGCGGGCCAGCAGGTGGCTGCCCGTCTCACCGGGGACGCCTCGCTCAGGCGCCGCCCCATGCGGCGGGTCACGGCCCCGTTGCGGGCGATGGGAGCCGCCATCGACGAGGAGGGCGGCGAAGGCCTGCCGCTCAGCATCAGGGGCGGTGCGCTGCGCAGCTTCAGCTACCACACGCCGGTGGCGAGTGCCCAGCTCAAGACGGCCCTGCTGCTGGCCGGGGTGGGAGCGGGGGTCACGGTCAGCGTGTCGGAGCCGGTGCGCTCGCGCGACCACACCGAGCGCATGTTCCGGCACCTCGGCTTCGGACTGCGCGTGAGCGGAAACACCGTGACGCTGACGGGGACGGGCGACGAATGGCCCCGGCTCGGTGCGCTCGAGTTCCCGATCCCGGGCGACGCCTCCTCGTCGGCCTACCTGGTGGGGGCCGCCGTCCTGGCGGAGGCCGGGGAGCTCTTGCTCCAAGGCGTGGGAGTGAACCCGACCCGCACCGGTTTCCTCGACGTGCTGGAACGGATGGGGGCCTCGGTTGTGCGCGATCAGGAGCGGGACGCCGCAGGCGAGCCCGTGGCGGATCTCGTGGTGGGGCCGGCGCGGCTCGGGTCCACCGAGGTGGCAGCCGACGAGATCCCGAGTCTGATAGACGAGGTGCCGCTCCTGGCCGTGCTGGCCGCGCGCGCGGAGGGCGAGACCGTGTTCCGTTCGGTGGGAGAGCTGAGGGTCAAGGAAAGTGACCGCCTCGGGCTCATCGCGCACAACCTGCGGGCCGTGGGTGTCGAGGCCCAGGCGGAACGCGACGACCTGACGGTGGTCGGAACGGATCGGCCGCCCCGGGGCAGGGTCGACACCGCGGGCGACCACCGTCTCGCCATGGCCTTTGCGGTGCTGGGAACCGTGCCGGGTGCTGCCGTCGATCTGTCGGAAACGGCGTCGGCGGGCGTGAGCTACCCCGGCTTCTTCGAGGACCTGAAACGGATTCGGGATGATGGCTAGTCGCGTGATTGCGATCGACGGGCCGGCGGGCTCGGGCAAGTCCACCACGGCCAAGGCAGTGGCCCGGACTCTCGGACTGCCGCACGTGGAGAGCGGTGCTCTGTACCGGGCCCTCACCCTCGCGGCGCTGGATGCCGAAACCGAGTTCTCCGGTCAGCGCCTGGTGGCGCTGGCCCGCGCCCTGCCCGTGCGGCTCGACCTCACCGAGGCGGGGTTCCGCCCCGAGGTCGCCGGCGCCGACGTCTCGCAGCCCATCCGTGGTGAGCGCGTCACCGCGCGGGTCTCGGAGCTCTCGGCGATAGCCGAGGTGCGCGAGTGGGTGAACCAGGAGCTGAGGGACGCGGTGAGCCGGCACCCGAAGGGGGCGGTGCTGGACGGCCGCGACATCGGCACTGTCGTGTTCCCAGACGCTCTGCTCAAGGTCTTCCTGGTGGCCCGTCCCGAGGAGCGGGCGCGGCGCCGCCTGCTGCAGGACGGCCGGCCGGTGGACGACGCAACGATCCGGTCCGAGGTGGAGGAGCTGGAGCGGCGCGACCGGCTGGATTCCACCCGCAAGGTGGCTCCCCTGCGGCAGGCCCCGGACGCCGTGGCGCTCGATACCTCCGATCTGAGCTTCGAGGAGCAGGTCGAGGCCATCGTCGAGCGGGCCCGGAAGGCGTTCTCCTAGCTTGACATAGCCCCCACTCGCGTCTAGCCTTAGTGGCTTGCCGCTCTCACGGTTTGGGAGCGGCGTCAACGTTCACCCTATAACCAGGTAGTTGTTGCTTTGGTCATGGTCGATTCGTCATCCGAACCCTCAACCACGCCTGCCGCCGAGCCCACACCGGCGCCCAAATCCGAAACCCCGTTCCCCGTCAGGTCCGATCTGTACGACGAAGGGTATTCCGACGAGGAGTACCAGCAGATGCTGCAGCTGTATGAGGGCACGCTGCACAGCATCCAGGAAGGTGAGATCGTCAAGTCGAAGGTCCTGCGGGTGACCGAGAGCCACGTCATCCTCGACGTCGGCTTCAAGTCCGAGGGCGCAGTTGCCATCGAGGAGTTCAAGGACCCCCAGACGATCCAGCCCGGGGAGGAAGTGGACGTCCTGCTGGAGCGGCTCGAGGACGACGAGGGCGCGGTGGTGCTCTCGAAGAAGAAGGCTGACTTCATGCGGGTCTGGGAGAAGATCCGCCAGGCGTACGAGAACGACGAGCCCGTCGAGGGGACACTGCAGAAGAAGATCAAGGGCGGCGTCGTGGTGGACCTGATGGGCGTTGACGCTTTCCTGCCGGGAAGCCAGATAGCGCTGCGGCGGGTGCCGAACATCGACGAGTTGCTGGGCCAGAGCTACCTGTTCAAGATCATCAAGCTCAACAAGCGGCGCCGCAACATCGTGGTGTCGCGCCGCGTGATCCTGGAAGCCGAGCGTGCCGACAAGCGCGAGTTCCTCATGAAGGAGCTCGAGGTGGGCCAGGCGCGTAAGGGCATCGTCAAGAACATCACCGACTTCGGCGCGTTCATCGACCTGGGCGGTGTCGACGGACTGCTGCACATCACCGACATGAGCTGGGGCCGTGTGTCGCACCCCTCGGAGATGGTCGAGTTCGGGCAGGAGATCGAGGTGAAGGTGCTCGACATCGACTGGGATCGCGAGCGCATCTCGCTCGGTCTCAAGCAGCTCAACGCGTACCCCTGGGAGACTGTCGGCGAGAAGTACCCGGTGGGCGCGCGCGTGCAGGGCAAGGTGGTGAGCATCACCAACTACGGAGCGTTCGTGGAGCTGGAGCCCGGCATCGAGGGCCTGGTCCACATAAGCGAGATGAGCTGGACGCGCAACGTGCGCCACCCCTCCAAGGTCGTCTCCATCGGTGAGACGATCGAGGCGGTCGTGCTGAAGGTGGATCCCAAGGAGGAGAAGATCTCCCTCGGGATGAAGCAGACCGAGCAGGACCCCTGGATGATGCTTCCGATGAAGTACCCCGTGGGCACGCGCATCACCGGCAAGGTCCGCAACCTCACTTCGTTCGGTGCGTTCGTTGAGATCGAGCCGGGCATTGACGGTCTGATCCACATCTCCGACATGTCGTGGACCAAGCGGGTGCAGCATCCCTCGGAGATCGTGAAGAAGGGTGACACCGTCGAAGTCTCCATTCTCAACATCGATCCGGAGAACAAGCGGATCTCGCTGGGGCTCAAGCAGCTGCAGGAGGATCCGTGGCTCAAGATCGCCGAGACCCACCCGGTGGGGATGGAGCTCGAAGGCGTGATCGCGCGCTACCAGGACAATGGCATCGTGGTGGACCTGGGCGGAGACCTCGAGGGCTTCGTTCCCCAGTCGCAGCTGCCGCTGCCCAGCGGCAAGTCGGCCGAGCAGGTGACGGTGGCCGGGCAGCCGGCCGCTCTCAAGGTGCTCGAGGTGGATCCGATCCACCACCGGATAATCCTGGCGGCGACCGAGTTCCTGGAGAAGCCGCCCGAGGAGCCCAAGGCGGAGGAGCCGGCAGCCGAGCCGGCAGCCGAGGCTGACGCCGAGCCCGCTGCAGAAGTGGCCGCGGACGAGGCCGTCGTAGCCGAGGCTGAGGCCGAAGCCGAGGCGCCCGAGGCGAAGGCGGAGCCCGAAGCCGAAGCCGCCGTCGAGGAGCAGGCAGAGCCTGCCGCCGAGGCCGCAGCGCGCGCCGACGCAACGACTGAGGAAGGCGAGGCCGAGAAAGCCTCAGAGTGACGATCCAGGACAAGCTGGACACGCTCCATCGCCTCCGCTCCGAGTCGGAGCAGGGCGGGGGTGAGGAGCGGGTCAAGCAGCAGCACGGCAAGGGAAAACTCACCGCACGCGAGCGGCTGGACCTGCTGCTCGATCCCGGCTCCTTCGTGGAGCTGGACCGCTTCGTAACTCACCGCTCCACGGATTTCGGACTCGACAAGAAGAAGGTCCTGGGCGACGGCGTGGTCACGGGCTACGGCCGCATCGACGGGCGCCTGGTGTACGTCTTCTCCCAGGACTTCACCGTGTTCGGCGGGTCCCTGGCGGAGGCCCACGCCGAGAAGATCTGCAAGGTGATGGACCTGGCGGTGCAGAATGGCGCGCCGCTCATCGGCCTCAACGATTCCGGCGGCGCCCGCATTCAGGAGGGCGTGGTCTCGCTCGGCGGCTACGCGGACATCTTCCTGCGTAACACCCAGGTGTCGGGAGTGGTGCCGCAGATCAGTGCCATCCTGGGGCCCTGCGCCGGGGGCGCGGTGTACAGTCCCGCGATCACCGACTTCGTGTTCATGGTGCGCGGCATCTCCTACATGTTCGTCACCGGCCCCAACGTGGTGAAGACGGTGACCCACGAGGAGGTCACGCCCGAGGAGCTGGGCGGGGCGGACGTGCACGCATCGGTGTCGGGCGTGGCGCACTTCGCGCACGACTCGGAGATGGAGTCGCTGGCCGAGGTACGGCGACTGCTGGGCTTCGTGCCCTCCAACAACGTGGACAGCCCGCCGCTCAAGCCGACAGACGACCCGGCCGACCGCATGGACGAGGAGCTGCTAACGCTGGTCCCGGACAACCCGAACAAGCCGTACGACATGCACGAGGTGATCCGCCGCGTGATGGACGACGGAGAGCTGCTCGAGGTGCATCGCGACTACGCTAGCAACATCATCGTGGGCTTCGCGCGCCTCGGCGGGCATCCGGTGGGCGTAATAGCCAACCAGCCGGCGGTGCTGGCCGGGGTGCTGGACATCAAGGCGTCGGGCAAGGGGGCGCGCTTCATCCGGTTCTGCGATGCCTTCAACATCCCGCTGCTCACGTTCGAGGACGTGCCGGGCTTCCTGCCCGGGGTTGACCAGGAGCACGGCGGCATCATCAAGCAGGGCGCCAAGCTGCTGTACGCCTACGCCGAGGCCACGGTGCCGAAGCTCACGGTGATCACGCGCAAGGCATACGGCGGGGCCTACGACGTGATGAGCTCGCGCCACGTGAGGGGCGACTTCAACGTGGGCTGGCCCACGGCTGAGATCGCAGTGATGGGCCCCAAGGGGGCCGCCGAGATCCTGTTCAAGCGGGACCTCGCGGCAGCCGACGACTCCGAGGCCAAACTGGAGGAACTGGTTGCCGATTACCGCGAGAAGTTCGCCAACCCCTACCTGGCTGCGGCGCGCGGATTCCTGGACGACGTGATCGACCCGCGCGAGACGCGGCCGCGGCTCATCTCCGCGCTGCAGTCCCTGCTCACCAAACGCCAGGGCCAGCCTCCGAAGAAGCACGGCAACATCCCGCTCTGACCGATGAAGCGCGTACTCATCGCCAACCGCGGCGAGATCGCGCTGCGCATCATCCGCGGCTGTCACGAGGAAGGTCTCGAGGCAGTCGCCGTCTATTCTGAGGCCGACCGGCTCAACCCGCACGTGAAGGCGGCCGACGCCGCGGTCGAGATCGGACCGCCGCCCGCCGCCGAGTCGTACCTCGACGTGGAGCGCCTGCTCGAAGCGGCGCGCAAGAGCGGAGCGGACGGCGTGCATCCCGGCTACGGCTTCCTCGCCGAGCAGGCGCACTTCGCCGAGGCCGTGGAGGCCGAGGGGCTGGTGTGGATCGGTCCCCCACCGGCGGCGATCCGCTCGATGGGAGAGAAGACCGAGGCGCGCCGGCTCATGTCCAAGGCCGGCGTGCCGATCGTGCCCGGAACCACGGAGGCAGCGCGCGATGCAGAGGCCGCGGTCGCGGCAGCCGATGAGGTGGGCTACCCGGTGCTGCTCAAGGCGGCGTCGGGAGGCGGCGGGAAGGGCATGCGCGTGGCGCGCGATGCGGCGGAGGTGCGCAAGGGATTCCAGCAGGCGGCCTCCGAGGCGAAGTCGGCGTTCGGCGACGACTCGATCTACGTGGAGCGCTTCGTGGAGCGTCCGCGGCACGTCGAGATACAGGTGCTGGCCGATAGGTTCGGCAACGCCATCCATCTCGGCGAGCGGGAGTGCTCGGTGCAGAGGCGCCATCAGAAGCTGATCGAGGAGTCACCCTCCACGGCCGTGGACCTCGACCTGCGGCTGCGCATGGGGGAGGCTGCGGTGAAGGCGGCCCAGTCCGTGGGATACCTCAGCGCGGGCACGGTCGAGTTCCTGCTCGACTCGGAGGGGCGGTTCTTCTTCCTGGAGATGAACACCAGGCTCCAGGTGGAGCACCCTGTCACCGAGATGGTGTACGGTGCGGACATCGTGCGGGAGCAACTGCGCATAGCCGCTGGCGAGCCGATGACGCTTCCGGGGCGGCCCATGCGGCCGCGCGGCCACGCCATCGAGTGCCGCATCACGGCCGAGGACCCGTTCGCGAACTTCCTGCCCGCGACGGGGCGCATCGAGTACCTGCACGCGCCGACGGGCCCCGGTGTCCGGTGGGACGCGGGGGTGGAGACCGGCAGCGAGATCACCGTGTTTTACGACTCCCTGATCGGCAAGCTCGTGGTGTGGGGCGAGAACCGCGAGCGCGCCATCCGGCGCATGCGGCGCGCCCTGGACGAGCTGGTCATCGTGGGGCTGCCCACGTCGCAGCCGTTCCACCGGCGCGTGATGGACGAGCCGCACTTCGGGGCGGGGGATTACGACATCGGCTACCTGGAGCAGGTCGGCGACGAGCTGCTGGCGCCCGATGTGGCGGAGGAGGAGCTGGTGCGGGTGGCAATCGCCGCGGCGCTGGCCGAGGACGAGGCGAGGGCCGTGCGGGTGCCGACCGCCGAGGACGGGTCATCGGGCCGCCCGCAGTCCGCTTGGCTCCGGCTGGCCCGGATGAGGGGCTTGCGCTCGCCCAGCGACGCACGATGACGGCGGTGACCATAGAACGCATAGCCGCCGGCGGCGACGGCGTGGCGCACCTGGAGGACGGCATGGCGGTGTTCGTGCCGCGCACTGCCCCCGGCGACGAGGTCGAGCTGCAGATCGTGGAGCGGCGCCGGCGCTTCGCCCGGGCCCTGGTGCGGCGCCGCGAGAGCGGCGGCCCGGCCCGGGTGGAGCCTGCCTGTCCCCACTACGTCGCGGACGGCTGCGGCGGGTGCCAGCTGCAGCACCTGGACCCTGAGGCTCAGCTCGAGGCCAAGCGGCGCATCGTGGGCGATGCGCTGCGCCGCATTGGCGGGCTCGAACTGAGCGACCCGGAGATCGTGGCCAGCCCCCGGGACTGGCGCTACCGGACCCGCATCACGCTGGCGGTGAGGCCCGGCTCGATGGGCCTGCATCGGTTCGACGAGCCCGGAGCGGTGTTCGAGCTGGACGACTGCCCCATCACTGCCGAGCCGCTCATGGAGCTGTGGCGCCGCCTGCGCGACCTCCGGCACCTGCTGCCCCAGTCGGCGGCCGGCATCATGCTGCGCGAAGACCGCTTGGGCGGGTACCACGTGGTGGTGGAGTCGGCGGAAGGCCGCCCATGGGACGCCGAGCCGCTGGCCACGGCGCTGCAGGACCCCGGCCTCCACATATGGTGGCGTCCCGGCAAGGGGGCCGCCCGGGTTCTGGCCGGGCCCAACCGCGGGTTTCCGGCAGTCGCGTTCGAGCAGGTCTACCCCGAATTCGGGGACCGCATCCGGCGGGAGGCGGTGGACGCACTGGGGCCGGTTGCGGGCCGAGTGGTGTGGGACCTGTACGGCGGCGTGGGCGATACTGCCGCGCTCCTGGCCGCCCGCGGCGCGCGCGTGTGGACCGTGGACTCAGACGAGAGTGCGGTCCAGTGGGGCAGGGGCCAGCTAGCCGAAGACCCTGCGGCGGTGCACTGGATAGCCGCACGGGTGGAGGAGTCGCTGCACCGGCTGCCCGCTCCGGACGCGGTGATCGCCAACCCGCCCCGCGCCGGACTCGCGGAACCGGTGTCGCATGCGTTGCGGCAGTGGGCGCAGCGCACGGGCGGAGCCCGAATGAGCTACGTGTCCTGCGACCCGGCCACCCTCGCCCGCGACCTGTCGCGCATGCCGGGCCTCGTGCCGCGGCGCGTCACGGCCTACGACCTGTTCCCGCAGACCAGCCACGTGGAGACCGTGGCGGTGCTGGAGGCAGCGTGAAGTACACCGTCACCATCGGCCAGCGCAGCCTGCAGGTAGAGGTCAGCGGCGACACGGTGCGGCTCAATGGCGAGCCGGTGCGCGCGGCGCTGGTGGGTATTCCCCAAACCCCCCTGCGCCACCTCGTGCTGAACGGCCACGCCCGGACCTTCGCCATGCTGCGAGCCGAGGGGGGCTGGACGGTGCAGGCCGGCGGGCGGGCTCTGGCAGTGGACGTGGTGGACGAGCGGACCCAACAGCTGCGCGAGCTGACCGGACAGGGTTCGGGCCACGCCGCGGGGGGCCTCATCAAGGCCCCCATGCCGGGCCTAGTGGTTCGCGTCGAGGTCGAGCCGGGGCAGCAGCTGGATGCCGGCGCAGGGGTGGTGGTCCTCGAAGCCATGAAGATGGAGAACGAGATCACCACTCCGGGGCCCGGCGTGGTCGAGGCGGTGCACGTGCGGGCCGGTCAGGCCGTGGAGAAGGGAACGCCGTTGGTGGAAGTGGTCGAACCCGCGGGTTGACCTCGGGTTGGGGTCCTGCTAGCATTCTTGTCTGTCTTAATTCGCGAACTCATACGGGGTTACGAGGTTTCCCGGTTTCATGAAGACGTACATGCCGAAGCAGGCTGAGCTCGAGCACCGCTGGTGGGTGGTGGACGCCGAGGACGTCGTCCTGGGGCGTCTGGCCAGTCGCGTGGCGCAGCTCATCCGCGGCAAGCACAAGCCCACCTTCGCACCGCACGCCGACGGCGGCGATTACGTTGTGGTCGTCAATGCCAAGAAGGTGCGGCTCACGGGTCGTAAGCTCGAGCAGAAGCAGTATTTCCGTCACACGGGCTACATGGGGCACGAGAAGTTCACGCCCGTGGCCAAGCTGCTCGAGACGCGTCCGGAGCGGGTGATCGAAAAGGCAGTCTTCGGCATGCTGCCCAAGGGCACGCTGGGCCGGCAGACGCTGCGCAAGAAGCTGAAGGTGTACGCCGGCGCGGAGCACCCGCACCAGGGTCAGAACCCCTCACCGATCGAACTGAAGTAGGGACGGCGGAATGTCGACTGCAGCGCAACCCGAATTCCGGTGGCACGCGGTGGGCCGACGCAAGACGTCGGTTGCGCGTGTGTACCTGACACCAGGCTCGGGCAAGTGGGACGTCAACGGGCGCACGCTGGGTGATTACTTCCCGCGCCGCTCGCTGGTGCAGCATATCCAGCAGCCGTTCACCGCAACGGACACGCTGGGTGCCTTCGACGTAAAGGCCAGGCTGAGCGGTGGGGGCAGCACGGGGCAGGCAGGCGCGCTGCGGCTCTCAATCGCGCGGGCGCTGGTGGAGGCCGATGAGACCCACAGGCGCAAGCTGCGGGAGCACGGACTGCTGACCCGCGACCCGCGGGCCGTGGAGCGCAAGAAGCCGGGCCAGCCGGGTGCGCGCAAGCGGTTCCAGTTCTCCAAGCGTTAGGAAAGCAAATACGCACATCGCCGGATCCCGCGTTGGGTGTCCGCCGATCGGCGGATCGGCGCGGGGCGTGAAGGCGGTGGACGACGAACCCAAGGAACGAGGCAAATGACACAACCGCAGTTGCAGGACCTCCTCGAGGCGGGGGTGCACTTCGGACACCAGACGCGGCGCTGGAACCCGAAGATGCGCCGTTTCATCTTCGCCGAACGCTCCGGCATTTACCTGATCGATCTGCAGAAGACCCTGCGCCAGCTGAACGCGGCACAGGAGCTGCTGCGTGAGGTCGTGCTGAAGGGCGACAACGTGCTCTTCGTGTGCACCAAGCGGCAGCTCAATCAGATCGTCAAGACCGAGGCGGAGCGGTGTGGCGCCTACTGGGTGATCGAGCGCTGGCTGGGCGGCACGCTCACGAACTTCCAGACCATCAAGCGCCAGATCCGCCGGCTGCGCGAGCTGGAGCAGGGGCAGGAAGAGGGCGCGTTCGAGTTCTTCACGAAGAAGGAGCAGCTGCAGTTCGACAGGGAGCGGCAGAAGCTCAACCGGAACCTCGAGGGCATCAAGAACATGTCGCGGGTGCCGGGCGCCATCTTCGTGGTTGACGCCAAGAAGGAGCGCATCGCGATCGCCGAGGCCAACAAGCTGGGCATCCCGGTGGTGGCGATAGTGGACACCAACGCCGACCCCGACCTAATCACCGTGCCGATCCCGGGGAACGACGACGCCATCCGTTCGGTGTCGCTGATTACGGGAGCGCTGGTGGACGTGATCGGGGAGGCCCGCAAGCAGGTGCCGGTGCGCGAGGCCGCCAGCGAGTCGGAGGCGTACTCCACCTACAGCACCGAGCGGGAAGAGGCAGGCGAGGAAGAGGCCCGTCGTCGCCGCCGGCCGCGCCGCAAGCGGCGGCCCAAGCCGGAGGCGATCGCCGCACGCCTCAAGACCGAGGAAGCGGCGGCAGCTGCCGAGGGCGGCACTGCAGAGGCGGCGCCAGCTGCATCAGAGCCGGCCGCAGCGGAATCGGCGGAAGCTGCGCCGGCCGAAGTGCCTGCTGCGAAGGAATCGGCGCCCGAACCCGAGGCGCCGGCAGGCGAGACTAAAGCTCAGGACGAGGGCCAGAGTTAGGCCGATTCTCTTGACGATAGCCGAAGCTCGCCGCCGTCGTTCGGGCTGACATCAGCCACGCGGCGGCGGTTTTCACATCGAGGAACCAGAAGGCAATATGACTACGACGATACCTGCGAACGACGTAAAGGAGCTCCGCGGCCGCACCGGTGCGGGGATGATGGACTGCAAGAAGGCACTGCAGGAGACCGAAGGCGACCTGGAAAAGGCGGTAGCCCTGTTGCGGCAGAAGGGAATCGCGCGCGCAGAGAAGCGCTCCAGCCGCAGCGCCCAGGAAGGCGCGATCGGCAGCTACCTGCACTTCAACGGCAAGGTAGCGGTGCTGGTCGAGGTGAACTGCGAGACCGACTTCGTGGCGCGGACCGACGACTTCCAGGCTCTCGCCAAGGACATCGCCATGCACATTGCCTCGGCGCGGCCTCTGGCGGTCACCCCCGAGGACATCCCGAGCGACATCGTTGAGCGCGAGCGGGCGATCTTCGAGGCCCAGGTTGCGGAATCGGGCAAGCCGGAACAGGTTCGCCCCAAGATCGTCGAGGGCAAGCTCAAGAAGTTCTACCAGGAGAAGGCCCTGCTGCAGCAGCCTTACGTGAAGGACGACAAGATGACGGTCGGCGACCTGGTCAAGCACGTCTCCGGGAAGCTGGGCGAGAACGTGATCGTGCGCCGCTTCACGCGCTACGAGCTGGGAGAGGAGTGATGGCCGAGCTCGCCTACCGGCGAGCCGTGCTCAAGCTCTCCGGCGAGGCACTGGCCGGGGAGCGCGACTTCGGCATCGACTTTGCCGTGGTCAAGCGCCTGACCGACGAGATCCGGGCAGTCCACGAGCTGGGTGTGGACCTCGGTCTCGTCATCGGCGGCGGCAACATCATTCGCGGGGCTGTGGCGAGCCAGGAGGGCCTGGACCGCGTCTCCGGCGACTACATGGGGATGCTGGCCACGGTGATCAACGCGCTGGCGCTGCAGGACGTACTGGAGCGTAAGGACGTCGAGACCCGTGTCATGACGGCGATCCGAATGGAGGAGCTCGCCGAGCCCTACATCCGGCGCCGCGCCCAGCGGCACCTTGAGCGGGGCCGGGTCGTGCTGTTCGCGGGGGGTACGGGAAACCCCTACTTCTCCACCGACACGGCGGCCGTGCTTCGTGCGCTGGAGATAGAAGCGGACGTCCTGATCAAGGCCACCAACGTGGACGGGGTGTACACGGCCGACCCCAAGCAGGATCCCAAGGCGGAGTTCATTCCGGAGCTCTCGTATCGGGAGGCACTGGTGAAGGGTCTGCGCGTGATGGATGCCAACGCGTTCGGCCTGTGCCAAGAGAACGGTCTTCCGATCGTCGTCATGAACGTCAACAAGAGCGGCGCAATTGCCCGGGTTCTGCAGGGCGAACGCGTCGGAACGATCGTCCGATGACCACCATGCCCGACTCGCTGCCCGAGATCAAGAAGCACTCCAAGCAGCTCATGCAAAAGGCCGTGGACAACACCAAGCGGGAGCTGGCCACCATTCGCAGCGGCAAGGCCACCACCAGCTTGCTCGACACCGTGAAGGTCGATGCCTACGGACAGCACCTCCCGCTCAACCAGGTGGCCACGGTGGCGGCCCCGGAGCCGCGGCTGCTGACGGTGCAGCCGTGGGACAAGGGTCTCATCGGGGCGGTGGAGAAGGCGATTCTCACCGCCGATCTGGGGCTCAACCCCGCTAACGACGGCACCATCGTGCGCATCCCTCTGCCCCCGCTCACCGAGGAGCGCCGCAAGGAGTTGGTGAAGATCGTGCACAAGCTCTCCGAGGAGGGGCGCATCGCAGTGCGGCACGTGCGGGAAGAAGCGCGCGCCGGCATCAAGAAGGTCGAGCACGTCTCCGACGACGACAAGCGCCGCTCCGAGAGCGAGGTTCAGAAGCTGCACGACGACGCGATGTCCCAGGTGGACGCGCTCGTCGAGGCCAAGGAGAAGGAGATAATGGAGGTCTGAGCATCCCGCCTCCTACTCCCCGCTGATGTCTCCCAACATGGCTCGCCGCGTCACCGTCGCGGTAATCGGAATCCCCGCCGCGCTGGGCGTCGTGTATCTGGGCGGCTGGGTGCTGGCGGCGCTGCTGGCTCTGCTCGCGGTGGCCGGATCGCGCGAGTTCTACGGGCTGGGGGCGAGAGCCGGTGTGCGCCCGGTGCCGCAGGTAGGCTACCTGGGAGCGCTCGCGCTTCCGCTGCTGGCCTTCGTCATGCTGCCGGGGGCTCCCGACGTGCAGGGCCGCTGGGTCGCCCTCGGTGCGGCTGTCTGGCTCATCATGGTCGTGGCCAGCGTCACCGCCGCTCGCGGCCCCACGGAGCGCCCACTCGAGGCGACTGCGATCACGGTCTTCGCGCCGCTGTACACGGGCGGCCTCACGGCATTCCTTCTGCTGATTCGGCACTCGGACAAGATCCCCACCGCCTGGGCCGGGACCTGGCTCGTGTTCCTGCCGCTGGTGGTGACGTGGGTCAGCGATTCTCTGGCAATGGCCGGGGGGTCGGCCATCGGCGGGCCCAAGCTGGCGCCCGTGCTGAGCCCAAACAAGACTTGGGCGGGCGCGGTGACCGGCGCACTCGGCGCGTTCGTGCTGGCCCCGGCCTACGGTGCCCTCGTGCTGGCGCCCGTCGAGATGTACATCCATCCCTGGCGCCTGGCCCTGTTCGGGCTCGCCATCTCGGTGGTCGGCCAGCTGGGTGACATCGCCGAGTCTCTGTTCAAGCGTCAGGTGGGCGTAAAGGACTCCGGCACGTTCTTCCCTGGCCACGGGGGAGTGCTCGATCGGTTCGATTCCCTCTACTGGGTGATTCCCACCGCCGCGCTGCTGCTGACGGTCTTCGGCACAATATGAGCCAAGGCGTAGCCATCCTGGGCTCCACCGGCTCGATCGGCACCACTGCGCTGCGGGTGCTGGAGCGGCAGCGGGACCGCTTCCAGGTGGTCGCGCTGACCGCCTACGGCTCGGGTGAGCTGCTGGCGCAGCAGTCGGCTGCGGTGGGTGCCCGTCTGGTCGGTCTTGTGAACGGGGGCAGGGAGGTGCAGGCCGCCGGGCGGCTGTCGACCGGGCCGCAGTGCCTCATCGAGGCGGCCACGCATCCCGAGGTCAGCGTCGTGCTGAATGCGGTGGTGGGCGCGGCCGGGCTGGAAGCCACACTGGCGGCTCTGCAGGCCGGCAAGCGGGTGGCGCTCGCCAACAAAGAGACCCTCGTGATGGCCGGCGATCTGGTGCAGGCCGCGGCCCGCCGGGGCGGTGGAGAGATCGTGCCGGTGGACTCGGAGCATTCGGCCGTGCTGCAGTGCCTCTCGGGGCGCACCGCGGGCGAGCTGCGCCGGCTCATCCTAACGGCGTCCGGCGGCCCCTTCCGAGAGTGGGCGGCGGACCGCCTGCATGAAGCGACCGTGGACGAGGCCCTGCGGCACCCCACCTGGGCGATGGGGCCCAAGATCACCGTCGACAGCGCTACGCTCGCGAACAAGGCGCTGGAAGTGATCGAGGCGCATCATCTGTTCGGCCTCGACTACGATGCAGTCGAGGTCGTGGTTCACCCTCAGTCCATCGTGCACGCCTTCACCGAGTTCGTGGACGGCTCGGTGCTGGCACAGGTGGGCTTCCCCACGATGGAGCTGCCCATACTGTACGCGCTGACGCATCCCGAGAGGGTGGAGGACCCGGGAGCCGAGCGGTTCGATCCGCTCACGGCGGGTCCGCTCACGTTCGAGCCTCTACGCCACGACGACTTTCCAGCATTCCGGCTCGGGGTGGAGGCTGGCCGCGCGGGAGGCACGGCGCCCGCGGTGTATAATGCCAGCAACGAGGTGGCGGTGCAGGCTTTCCTGGACGGGAGAATCAACTTCGGGACGATTGGCTTGATGATCGAATCGGTGCTCGAGACCCACGAGGTCGTGCCCGCGGCGGACCTGGAAACCGTATTGGCCGCCGACAGCTGGGCCCGCCGGCAGGGGGAGGCGCTGTGCTCACAACGCTAGCGGCGTTCGTATTCGTTCTCGGGGTCCTGATCTTCGTGCACGAGCTCGGACACTTCCTGGCTGCCAAGGCCGTGGGCATCGGGGTGCCGCGCTTCTCCATCGGGTTCGGTCCGGCAACTCCGCTGCGGTTCAAGCGGGGCGAGACGGAGTACGTGGTCGCCTGGATACCGATCGGCGGCTACGTGAAAATGGCAAGCCGCGAGGAGCAGGAGGCGATGGCGGCTCTGGAGGGCGGGCCGGCTGCCGAGGAGTATCCCGAGGACAAGCTGTTCGAGTCCAAGCCACTGTGGGCGCGGATCATGGTCATCTCGGCCGGCGTGGTGATGAACTTCCTGTTCGCCTGGGTGACCTACAGCGCCGTGGCCGCCGTGTACGGGCAGGCAGAGGATGCCACGACCACGATCGGCCGGATCGACGCGGCTGCGCTCCCGCTGTCGGGTGAGCCGCTCGCAGAGGTGCCTCGGTTCACGCAGATACTGCGCGTGAACGGCGATACCGTGAAGTCGTGGCAGGCCATAACCGCCGCCATCACCGACCCCGGCAGCGACCGCGTGAGGTTCGACTTCGCCGGCGAGGTCGACCCGGTGATCCTGCCGATACGCGGCACCGAGGTGAGGGCCCGCGTCGCAGTCGCCAACGCCATAATGCCCGCCTGGGAGCCGGTGATCGGCGGCGTGTCACCGGGCACGCCTGCGGACCAGGCGGGGTTGCAGCCCGGGGACCGCGTCCTCACCGTGGACGGGGACACGGTCTACGTGTGGCACGACATCGCTCCCCTGGTGGAGCCGCGCGCCGGCGACAGCCTGTGGGTGGGCCTGCTGCGGGGCGAGCAGCGGTTGCTGGTGTCGGTCGTGCCGGTGGAGAACTCGTTGCGCGACCTGGACGGCGGGGTGCGGAAGGCCGGGCAGCTGGGCGTCACCTTCCAGCCGCCCGAGTTGCTCCGCGTACGCTACGGCCCCCTGGAGGCGGTGCTGGTGGGCGCGGCGGACACCTGGGGCATGACCGAGCTCGTGCTGTTCACCCTCAAGGGCATAGTGCTGGGCCAGATCTCGGCCCGCGAGGTCGGCGGCCCCGTGTTCATCGGTCAGATGTCGGGTGAGGTGGCGCGCGCGGGGTTCGTGGCGCTCCTACTGTTCATGGCCCTGCTGTCGGTGAACCTCGCCGTACTGAACCTGCTGCCCATCCCGGTGCTGGACGGCGGGCACCTCGTCTTCCTGGCGATAGAGGGAATTCGGGGCAAGCCCCTGGCGCTGGATACGCGCCTCAGGCTCACCCAGCTCGGTGTGGTGGTGATAATGCTGCTGCTGGTGTTCGTGTTCACCAACGACATACTGAGGCTGCTGCGCTGACCCCTGCAGCCTCCGGCCGGTCGCTCAGGACCGGCCCACGATCACGATCACCGCAGCCACCAGCACCACGACGAGGACCGCCGCCGCCACCAGCACCCAGCGCGGTACGCGCCGCTCTCCCCTCACGGCCGCCAGGAACTCCGACGTCCTGCCCGGAGCCGTCCCGAAGGTCTCCGTCTTGCGGGCAGTGTCGGCCAGCTGCCCCAGCTCCTCCTCCAGCGTCCCCGCAGTGCGGTAGCGGTCGTCGGGATGCTTGGCCAGGCACTTGAGGATCACTCGCTCGAGCCGGGCCGACAGATCGGGACGCTGCTTGCGCGGCGGGCTGGCCTGATCCTCGACGTGCATCCGGGCCAGCTCGAACCAGTCGGACGACCGGAACGGGGCGTTGCCGGTCGCTGCCCGGTACAGGGTCACCCCAAGGGCGTAAAGATCGCTGCGCCCGTCGAGCTGGCGGCCCTGGGCCTGCTCCGGTGAGATGTACTGGGGCGTGCCGATGGTCATGTTGACCCCGGTGGCCGATACGTAGCCCGATACGGCCCGCGCGATGCCGAAATCGGCGATCACCGCGGCGCCGTCTTCCCGGAACAGCACGTTGTGAGGCTTGATGTCCCGGTGCACGAAGCCCGCCTCGTGGGCGTAGGCGAGGCCTGCCGCGATCTCCCGGCCGATCCGGACCAGCTCCTCCTCCGGCAGGGTGCCCTCACGCTCCAGGCGGGTGGCCAGAGAGTCGGGGTACAGGTCCATCACGAAGAAGGTGAAGCCGTCCGCCTGCCCCACCTCGCTGATCCCAATGACGTTGGGGTGGTCCAGCTCGGAAGCCACCGCGGACTCGTTGCGGAACCGGTGCTCGAACTGGTCGTCACCCGCGTAGCGCGGCTTGAGCACCTTCACGGCCACGGAACGTCCGTCAGCGGAATCCCGCCCGGCGAAGACCCAGGCGAAGCCCCCTTGTCCGAGGAGCCGCTCCAGGGTGTAGCGCCCGACGGATCGGCCTATGAGATCCTGGGGATCGCTGGTCACGGGCGGACTTTACAGCCTCCGGCAGGGCGGCTAAATTAGTGTGCTGTTGTAAAATACGAGCACGAAGCGGGCCCGGTTGGGCCGCGCCTTGGAGGATACACGATTCATGAGCTTTGACAAGCAGACCGTCGTGCAGAAGCACGCCAAGCATCCGACGGACACCGGGTCGGCCCCGGTGCAGGTCGCGCTTCTGACCGAGCGCATCAACACGCTCACGGAGCACTTCCGCACGCACCCCAAGGACCACCACGGGCGACAGGGACTGATGATGATGGTGAGCAAGCGGCGTCGCCTGCTGGACTATCTCAAGCGGACCGACATCGAAGGCTACCGCGGACTGATCGCGGAGCTCGGACTCCGCCACTAACACCCGACAGGGTATGAGGCGTCCGGGATGAGCACCTCGGGCGCCTCGGCACATAGCAGGTGCTCAAGCAAGGAATCACATGGTACAGCATGTAGAACAGCCGCTAGCCGGTCGTAAGTTCAGGCTGGAGACCGGGCGGCTGGCCAGGCAATCGGCGGGAAGCGCCGTAGTTCAGTTCGGGGAGACGATGGTCCTGGCGGCCGTGACAGTCTCCGACACGCAATCACACCTTCCGTTCTTTCCGCTCACCGTTGAGTACCGCGAGAAGAGCTACGCCGCAGGCAAGATCCCCGGCGGGTTCTTCAAGCGGGAGGGACGGCCCGGGGAGGAGGAGATCCTGGCGGCGCGGCTCATCGACCGCTCGCTGCGGCCGCTCTTTCCCAAGGGCTTCAAGAACGAGGTGCAGGTCTTCGTCTACGTTCTCTCGGCCGACCAGGAGAACGACGCGGACGTCCTGGGAATCACGGCGGCCTCTCTGGCGCTGTCACTCTCCCGGGTGCCGTGGGACGGCCCCATCGCCGGAGTGCGGGTTGGCCGCGTGGACGGCGAGTGGGTGCTGAATCCCACATTCCAACAGCTCGAGTCGAGCGACGTCGACCTCGTCGTCTCCGGCCACTCCGACTCCATCGTAATGGTCGAGGGGGGCACGCTCGAGGTTGCCGAGGCAGAGATCGCCGAAGCGCTTGTGTTTGCCCAGCAGGGCATCGCCGAGATGGTCGGCATGCAGGACCAGATCGTGGCAGAGGTGGGGACGCCCAAGATGGAGTGGACCAAGTGGGAGCCGCTGCCTGAGATCGTGACCCGGGTGCAGGAGGTGGCGAAGGGCAGGGTAAAGGAAGCACTCAACCTGAGCGAGAAGACCGAGCGCATCCAGGCGCTGGCTTCGGTGCGTTCCGACGTCGCCGACGCTCTGGCCGAAGAGTTCCCCGAAGGTGCATCGGACATCCGGCGCGCCATGGAGGAGGTCGAGGCGGCCACCATGCGGCAGCAGGTTCTGGAACGCGGCGAGCGCGTCGACGGCCGTGACCTGACGACCGTGCGGTCCATCAACTGCGACGTGGGCTTGCTGCCCCGCGCGCACGGCTCCGCGCTGTTCACACGGGGCCAGACGCAGGGACTGGTGAGCACCACGCTCGGTACCGTCTCCGACGAGCAGCGCATCGACAGCATCGACGTCGCGCAGGAGACCACCAAGAGCTTCATGCTGCACTACAACTTCCCGCCGTTCTCGGTCGGTGAAGTGCGGCCCGTGCGGGGCGTATCGCGCCGCGAGATCGGGCACGGGCATCTGGCCGAGCGCGCACTGCAGGCGCTGCTGCCGCCCTACGACGAGTTCCCGTACACCATACGGTTGGTCTCCGACATCCTGGAGTCGAACGGGTCGTCGTCGATGGCGACGGTCTGCGGAGGCTCGCTGGCGCTGATGGATGCGGGCGTGCCGCTCAAGGCGCCGTGCGCCGGAGTCGCCATGGGGCTCATCAAGGAGGGCTCCGACACAGCGGTGCTGACCGACATCCTCGGCACCGAGGATCACCTGGGCGACATGGACTTCAAGATCGCGGGAACGCGGGACGGCGTGACCGCGATTCAGATGGACATCAAGATCTCGGGTCTCGAACAGGACATCCTGCGCAAGGCCCTGGAGCAGGCGCGGGAAGCGCGGCTGCACATCCTGGACGTGATGGGCCAGACGCTGGAGACGGCGCGCACCACGCTGTCCAAGTACGCGCCCCGCATCATCACGATCCAGATCGACCCGGAGAAGATTGGCGACATCATCGGACCCAAGGGGAAGATCATCCGCGGGATCCAGGACGACACCGGTGCCGAGCTCAACGTGGACGACTCGGGGCTGGTCACCATCTCTTCGGTGGACGGAGCGGCCGGCGAGCGCGCCCGCGAGATGATCGAGGCGATCGTGGCGGACCCGGAGGTCGGTGCGGTCTACGAGGGCACGGTGAAGAGCACCACCGCGTTCGGTGCCTTCGTGGAGATCCTGCCCGGCAAGGAGGGGCTGCTGCACATCTCGGAGCTGCAGCACCAACGTACCGAGAAGACCGAGGACGTGGTGAAGAAGGGGGAGAGCGTACGTGTGAAGCTCCTCGAGATAGACGATCGAGGCAAGATGCGCCTGTCACGCAAGGCGCTGCTGGAGAAGGAGAAGCCGGCCAAGTCCTCCAGCTGATCGGTGCGATGCAGACCGTCAAGCTCGACGAGCGGCTGTATCGCACCACCGGCGACAACGGTGTAACCGTTCTCTCCGAGGTGCTGCCGGGCGTTCGCTCGGTAGCGGTTGGCATTTGGGTGCGCACCGCTTCGGTGCACGAGGAGCGCCCCAAGATGGGCGTGTCGCACCTCCTCGAGCACATGGTGTTCAAAGGCACCGAGCGCCGCAGTGCCCGCGACATCGCATTGGAGCTGGAGTCGCGCGGCGGCGCGCTGGACGCATTCACTTCCCGCGAGTACACATCCTACCAGGCCCGGGTGCTGGACGAAGATCTGCCCCGGGCCCTCGATGTGCTGACCGACCTGGTGCGCAATCCGTCGCTGCGTGCGACGGACCTGGAGCTGGAGCGCAAGGTCGTGCTCGAGGAGATCAGCACCGTCGAGGACACGCCGGATGATCTCGTATTCGAGCTGCACTCCGGCACGCTGTGGCCGGAGCACCCTTACGGCTACTCCATTCTGGGTACGAGGGACTCGGTGCAGGCACTGGGCGCAGACGATCTGCGGCAGCTGCACGGGCGCGCCTACCATCCGCGGCAGGTGGTGATCACAGCGGCCGGCAACCTCAATCACGACCTCCTCATCAAGCTCGCAGCCAAGTGCGGCTGGTTCACGTACGAGGGTGGACCGGAGCCGCGAGGTGTGGCACCGGTCCCGGCGGCCCAGCGCACCACGAGCCGGGTGGAGCGCGACACGGTGCAGACCCACGTCGTGCTTGGCACCGACACGTTCCCGCACAGTGACGAGCGGCGGGAGACGCTGCTGCTGCTCAACACGGTGTTGGGCGGCGGCATGTCGTCGCGCCTCTTCCAGCGGGTGCGCGAGGAGCTGGGTCTGGCGTACGCAGTGATGTCGTACCAGTCGTTCTACCATGGGACGGGGGTAGCGGGCGTTTACGTGGGGACCCATCCTTCTACGGCCGACCAGGCCGTGGAAGCCATTCTGGGCGAGCTGAATACCCTGGCGGGCGAGGGTCTGTCGGGGAGCGCGCTGGCGGAGGCCAAGCAGCAGCTCAAGGGGCAGGTGACCCTGTCGCTGGAGAGCCCCACCGCGCGCATGTACCGGCTGGCGACGGTCGAGCTGTACGGTGAGCCTTACCGGACGATCGACCAGGTACTGGCAGGAATCGATGCAATCCGTGCCGAACAGGTCGGAGCCGTGGCGGCTGAGTTCTTCGACCCGGCGCGGCAAACCGTTGTCTGGCTGGGGCCCAACTAGCCCCCGCCATCTGACCGAGAGGTTTGCGATGATCATTGGTGTGCCAAAGGAGATCAAGACCGCGGAGAACCGCATTGCGCTGGTGCCCGCCGGAGCCGAGGCTCTCGTGGCGCAGGGACACACCGTCTTGATCGAGGGGGGAGCGGGACTGGGAAGCGGATTCGCAGACGACCTCTATACGAACGTAGGAGCACAGATCGTTCCCAGCGTCGACGACGTGTGGGCGCAGGCCGACATGATCGTGAAGGTCAAGGAGCCGATCGAGCCTGAATGGCCGCGCATGCGGCCGGGGCAGGTCGTGTTCACGTACTATCACTTCGCGGCCAGCGAGGAGCTGACGCGCGCCGTGATGGACACGGGCTCGATAGCGATCGCCTATGAGACGGTGCAGCTGGATTCGGGCGAGCTGCCGCTGCTCACGCCGATGAGCGAGGTGGCGGGACGCATGGCGGTGCAGGAGGGAGCCAAGTACCTCGAGCGCTTCTACGGCGGGCGCGGCATGCTGTTGGGAGGTGTGCCCGGCGTGCTGCCGGCGGAGGTTGTGATCCTGGGCGGGGGAGTCGTGGGCACCAACGCCGCCAAGATGGCGGCCGGCCTGGGCGCCCACGTGACCATTCTCGACCTGTCGCTGGAGCGGCTGCGCTACCTGTCCGACGTGATGCCGGCCAACGTGGACCTGGTGTACTCCAACCGGCACAACGTCCTGGATGCGGTCAAGCGGGCGGATCTGCTCGTCGGCGCCGTGCTCCTGCCGGGGGCCAAAGCGCCGCATCTGGTAACCCGGGCCGACCTCAAGGTGATGAAGGCCGGAGCTGTGATAGTGGACGTCGCGGTGGATCAGGGCGGGTGCGTGGAGACGATCAAACCGACTACGCACGAGGAGCCCACCTACATCGTGGACGACGTGGTGCACTACGCCGTGGCCAACATGCCGGGCGGGGTGCCGCGCACTTCCACGCTGGCGCTCACCAACGCGACGTTCCCCTACACGTTGCAGCTGGCGGGAGAGGGCTGGAAGAAGGCGTGCAAGACCGACCGCTCGCTGTTCCTGGGACTCAACGTGGTCGAGGGCAAGGTCGTGTATCCAGGGGTGGCCGAGGCATTCGGCATCAAGCTGCACGACCCAGGCAAGCTGATCTGAGCGGTGCCGGGGGGGCGGGTTCTGGGGGCCGGGCCGAGCGGTAAGTCCCCAACTTGTCATAACTTAGGGCGACCATTATGTTAGTTGGCCCTGGATCTTTTTGGGGGTGCGCGGGCCGGCGCCCCCTCTCCTAATCACTCGACGCGAGACCGATGCGCTGGGGTAAGCTACGCTTAGGTAACTTCTTGCCTGCCAACGAGATCGCTGTCGATCTCGGGACCTCGAACACCCTGATCTACGTGCGGGGTGAGGGCATCGTGCTAAACGAGCCCTCCGTGGTCGCGGTCGAGAAGTCCACCGGCAAGGTGAAGGGGATCGGTCTCGAGGCGAAGCGCATGCTCGGGCGCACGCCGGAGGGCATCGTGGCCGTCCGGCCGCTGAAGGACGGCGTGATCGCCGACTTCGACGTCACCGAGAAGATGCTGCGCTACTTCCTGTCCACGATCATCCAGAAGCACTTCTTCCGGGTTAAGCCCCTGGTGATCGTATGCGTGCCCTCCGGGATCACGGAGGTCGAGCGCCGCGCCGTTCGCGACAGCGCCCACTCGGCAGGCGCGAAGGAGGTCTACATGGTCGCTGAGCCGATGGCCGCGGCCATCGGAGTCGGCCTGCCCGTAGAGACGCCCACCGGCAACATGGCGATCGACATCGGGGGCGGCACCACCGAGATCGCCGTCATCGCCCTGTCGGGAATAGTGAGCGACACGTCGATCCGCACCGGCGGCGACGAGATGGACCAGGCGATCGTCCAGTTCATGCGCAAGAACTACAACCTGCTGATCGGTGAGCCCACGGCCGAGGCCATCAAGATCCAAATCGGCAGCGCCGTGCCGATGAAGGACGAGCAGGAGATGGAGGCCAAGGGGCGCGATCTGGTATCGGGCATCCCGAAGGTCGTGCGCGTGCACTCGAGCGAGATCCGAGAGGCCATGCAGGAGCCGATTCAGCAGATCATCGACGCGGTGCGGCGCGCACTCGAGATCACGCCCCCCGAGCTGGCCAGCGACATCGTCGACCGCGGCATCGTGATGGCAGGAGGCGGCTCGCTCATCAGGGGCCTCGACGTGGCGCTGTCTCAGGAGACGGGGCTGCCCGTGCGGGTGGACGAGGATCCCCTCACATGCGTCGTGCGCGGCACGGGCCGGATCCTGGAGGATCCGGAGAAGTATCGCTCCGTGCTCACCACCTGATCTGCCGTGAGCTTCACGCCGGACCGGTTCTCGACTCGGCGCGACACTCTCGCCTTCATTCTCTGCCTCATCCTCTCGGTCACCGCCAGGGTGGCCCCTCCGAGCGTGCAGGACACGGTGGCACGCGCCATCTCGAGTACCGTGCTGGCTCCCTTCCTGTGGGTGCAGGATCAGGCTGAGCTGCTGAAGGCCTCGCGCGGGCGCTACGCGCGCGTCGTGCAGTCGCGCGACTCCGCGCTCGTAACGGCCTTCCGCGCGCAGGCGCTGGAGGAGGAGAACGCACGGCTGCGGGAGCTGCTGGCCCTGGGGGCGCGTCTCCCGGTGCGGCACGTCTCGGCGCGGGTGCTGCCTCAGGCGTCGGCAGCCTCCGGATTCATGATTGTGCTCTCGGCGGGCTCACGCGATGGCGTCACTGCGCGCGCTCCGGTGGTCGCCCCGCGCGGGCTGGTCGGGGTCGTGCAGAACGTATCCCCCGGCACCTCCGTGGCGCTCGTCTGGACCCACCCGGACTTTCGCGTGAGCGCGATGGCGTTGGACGGCTCCGTGTTCGGAATCGTGGCACCGCGCGGTGCCGAGGGTCCCAACACCATGATGCTGGAGCTCAGGGGCGTGCCGTATCAGGACCGCCTGGAACCGGGAACGCGGATCTACACCTCGGGGCTGGGCGGCCCCAGCGGTGTTTACCCGCGGGGAATCCTGATTGGTGAGATCCTGGCGGTGGCCGAGGAGCGCGAGGGCTGGTCGCGCACCTACGTCGTGCGGCCGGCGGTGCATCCGGCTGCGGTGTCGCACGTGCTGGTGCTGAGCGGAACTGCAGCCGATGTGAGCTCTGCATTCGAGGAGCCGGCTCAATGACGGACGGACACCCCCAGCTCCGGCTCGCCGTCATGCTGCTGTTGCTCGTAGTGCTGCACTTCGCGCTGCGGCCGTTCCTGGGCGACTTCCGCGTCGCACCGGATCTGTTGCTGCTGGCGCTGCTCATCTTCGCCATAAGAGCCCGGCCCGGTGAGGCGGCGGTGGCCGGATTCGGCATGGGGTTGGTCGTGGACTCGCTCACCCCAGTGGCTTTCGGGGCCGGAGCCCTGGCACACACCTGCGTGGGGTACCTCGCCGCCTGGGGCAAGGCGGTGTTCTTCGCCGAGAACCTGCTGGTCAACGCGGGCTTCATCTTCGTGGGTACGTGGCTGCGCGATCTGCTGGTGCTCGTGGCAGGGCGTCACGCGGACGGGTCGGTGATGCTGTGGCAGCTCCTGTTCTGGTCGCCGCTCAAGGCGCTCAGCACGGCGCTCGTGGGCCTGCTCGTGCTGGTCGTATTCCAGCGCTGGCTCCGCATGAGGATTACCAGGTGAGCTGGCTCCACCCCTACGTCCTGGTGCACCGAGCGGGCTCGGTCCGCACGGTGACGCTGCTGCTGTTCGGCGTCCTGAGCCTCGCCTTCTTCCGGGTGCAGGTCGTCGCCCGCGGCCAGTTCGAGGTCCAGTCGGAGGAGAACCGGCTGCGCCCGGTCTCGCTCCCGGCTCCCCGCGGGCTCGTCACCGACCGCAACGGAGTGGTGCTGGCGGAGAACGTGCCCGGATATTCGGTGGCGCTCATCGCGCCTTCGGAAGACGTGTTCCGCGGGACCCTCGAGAGAATTGCCGCGCTGCTGCCCGTCGATGCGGCACAGATCGACGAGCTGGTGCGGCGCTACCTGCAGGCCCCCACCGAGGCCGTCGTCATTCTGCGCGACGCGCCCTTCGAGGTGGTTTCGGCACTCGAGGAGCAGCGCCCCTGGAACCCTGGTCTCGTGATCCAGAGCGATCCGAAGCGGCGCTATCCACTGGGTGCGCTGACAGCACACGTGGTGGGTTACGTGGGCGAGGTCACCGAAGAGGAACTGCGCACGGGGGACTACCCGGGATCCCGTATGGGCACGCTGGTGGGGCGGGAGGGACTGGAGAGCCGGTACGACGGGCTGCTGCGGGGCCACGACGGCCAGAAATTCGTGGAGGTCGATGCGCTGGGCCGCACGGTGCGTGAGGCGCAGGAGGTCACCACGCTCGAGCCCGAGCCGGGGCAGACCATACGCACTTCCCTCGACATCGATCTCCAGCAGTACGTGGAGGAGAGCTTTCCCGAGGGGCGCCTCGGGGCGGTGCTCGCCATGAATCCGGGCACCGGAGAGGTGCTGGCTCTCTACTCGGCGCCCACCTACGACCCCAACGAGTTCATTGGCGGGTACGATCCCGCGCAGTGGAGAGCGCTGGCCGAATCGGAGGACTTTCCGCTGTTCAACCGTGCCACGCAGGCCCGGTATGCGCCGGCTTCTCCCTGGAAGCTGGCCGTGGCGGCAATGGCGCTGGAACGCGACATCGTCACCATGGAGACGACCATGGCGCTGCCGTGCTCGGGCGGTATGCGCTACTACAACCGGTACTTCCGCTGCTGGCGCACGCAGGGCCACGGCGAGCTCACGCTGTTCGAGGCGATTCAGCACTCGTGCGACGTCTACTTCTACCAGCTGGGGCTCAGGCTGGGCCTCAACAACCTGCTGCACGACGCCGCCGCGCTCGGCTTTCTCGAACGCTCGGAAATCGACCTGCCCAACGAGTACCGCCCGCTGTTCCCGCCATCCACCGAGTACTACAACGAGCGCTACGGACCGAGCGGGTGGACCAACGCGGTGACGCTAAACCTGGCCATCGGACAGGGGGAGAACGCCCAGACGCTGGTCAACATGGTGCGGTTCTACGCCATGCTGGCCAATCACAATGGCAGCGCGCCTGAGCCGCGCCTGGTGCCCGGCGACGGGGGCCGGACGCGCAGCCTGGGGCTCGCGGCGGAGGCGCGTGCCGGACTGCGGGATGCTCTCGTAGCCGTAGTCGACCGCGGCACCGCAGCGGGAGCGCAGATCGCAGACCTGCACATCGCCGGGAAGACGGGCACGGCGCAGAACCCGCACGGCCCCGACCACGGCTGGTTCATCGGATTTGCCCCGGTCGAGGATCCCCAGATCGTAGTGGGGGCGATCATCGAGTTCGCGGAGCACGGCTCCTCAGTGGCACCCCTCGTGACGCGGGTGATCGCGCGCCACCTGCTCGGCCCCGACCGGGCTCCGCCGCCCTGGGCGGGCGGCGCGCTGGTGGTGCCGGCCGACTCCGCTCCCGAGCCGGTGCCGATTCTGCCGGACACCTCGCTGCTGAACCGACCGCTGCCCGGTCCCTAGCCGATGATGCGCAGCCAAGGGCTCGACAGGCCGCTCCTGGCCGTCACCGGTGTGCTGCTGGTGCTGGGGCTGCTCACGCTGTATTCGGCAGGGCAGACCGACTTTCCCACGGCGGTCACGGTCATCTGGAAGCGGCAGCTCGTCTGGATCGTGATCGGTTCGGTGGGTGCGGCACTGGCATTCCGTCTCTCGCCGCGCGTGCTGGAGTGGGCGACTCCGTTTGCCTACACCGTGGCGGTCATCCTGCTCGTGCTCACGCTGCTGTTCGGGGTGGGAG
Organism: Gemmatimonadota bacterium; assembly: GCA_039586895.1. Lineage (GTDB taxonomy): Bacteria > Gemmatimonadota > Gemmatimonadetes > Gemmatimonadales > GWC2-71-9 > WVYX01. The sequence goes on from JBDHJM010000010.1 coordinate 34,358, forward strand.
CCGGGACGGCAGCCGGCACCAACTCGTGGCTCGCCATAGGCGGCGTGCGCATCGGGCAGCCGGCGGAGGCGGCCAAGCTGGCGACGATACTCATGCTGGCGCGCCATCTGGGCGCAAGGCGCGAGCCGCCCCAGACCCTGGTGGAGCTGATGCCGGCGCTGGTGATCGTGAGCGTGCCGTTTCTGCTGGTTGGCATGCAGCCCGACCTCGGCAGTGCTGCAGTGTTCCTGGGCATCCTCTTCGTGGCGCTGTTCTGGGTCGGCGTGAAGCCGATTCTCCTGCTGCTGCTCGCGTCGCCGCTCATCAGCCTGCTGCTCGCGTTCTCGACGGTGTCCTGGGGAGCGTGGATCATCATCCTCACGGTCCTGCTGCTATGGTCACGTCCTTATGTGCTGGAGGCACTCTCGGTCTGGCTCGCCAACGTGGCGATGGGGGTCGTCGCCCTGGAGCTGTGGCAGCGGCTGGCACCGTACCAGCAGAACCGCGTGCTGTCGTTTCTCAATCCCGAGCTCGACCCTCGCGCAACCGGATGGAACATCATCCAGTCCAAGGTGGCGATCGGCTCGGGCGGCTTCCTGGGCAAGGGGTTCCTGCAGGGAACCCAGAAGCGGCTCGCGTTCCTGCCGGAACAGCACACGGACTTCATCTTTTCGGTCGTGGGCGAGGAGTTCGGGTTCCTGGGCGTCGTGCTGGTGCTAGGCATCTTTGCAGCGTTGCTGCTCATCCTGCTGCGCATCGCGCGCCGGGCCACCGACCCGTATTCCTCCGCAATGGTGATTTGCATCGGAGGGATGCTGATTACGCACGTGCTGGTAAACGTGGGGATGACCGTTGGACTCATGCCCATCGTGGGGATTCCGCTGCCGTTCTTCTCCTACGGCGGCTCCTTCATGCTCACGTGCCTGTTCGCGATCGGCCTGGCGCTGAGGGTGGCGTGGGAGTCGCGTCTGTCCGGTTACGCCGACGTGTCCGGTGAGTGGCGCAGGGCCTAGCGCGGGCGCGCTACCCCGGCGAGATTGACGCATGGCATGGTTTCGTAAGGACAAACGGTCGCGCACCGCCACGCGGGAGCGGCTGGAGATCCCAGCAGACGCATGGGTGAAGTGCGAGAGCTGCGGACACGTGGACATTCGCGAGAACTTCGACCGCGCCCTGCAGGTGTGTCCCGAGTGCGGGCACCACCGCCGCATTCCGGCGCTGAAGTACATCGAGATCCTCACTGACCCGGGCAGCTTCGTGGAGCTGTACGGCGAGCTGCGCTCCGCCGACGCACTGGACTTCGAGGGCTACCCCGACCGCCTCACGGCCGCGCGCCGCAAGACCGGCTCCAGCGAGGCGATGATCGCCGGACACGGGACGCTGCTCGGTGACGAGCTCAACCTCGGCGTGATGGAGTTCGGCTTCATGGGCGGCTCGATGGGATCGGTGGTCGGCGAGAAGGTGGCGCGGCTCGCCGACCGCAGCCTCGAGCGCGGCGTGCCCCTCGTGCTGGTATCGGCTTCGGGCGGCGCGCGCATGCAGGAGGGTGTGCTGAGCCTGATGCAGATGGCCAAGACGTCGACGCTGATGGCGCAGCTGCGCGAGCGCGGCATTCCCTACATCTCGGTGCTCACGAATCCGACCACCGGAGGCGTCTCCGCCTCCTATGCCATGCAGGGGGACGTGAACATCGCGGAGCCGGGCGCGGTCATCGGGTTCGCCGGGCCCCGTGTGATCAAGCAGACCATCGGCCAGGACCTGCCCAAGGGATTCCAGACCGCCGAGTTCCTGGTTGAGAAGGGCATGGTGGACGCCGTGGTGGAGCGCGGCGCGCTGCGCGAGACGCTGTCGCGCCTGCTGCGCATGATGCAGGGGCACGAAGCGGCGGAGGCCACCACCTGAGTCTCACCTTCGAGGAAGCGACCAGCTTCCTCTTCCCACGCACAGCGGGCGGCGACAAATGGTCCCTGGGTCCCACCAGGGAGCTGCTGCAGCGGCTGGGGAATCCCGAGCGACAATTTCAGGCGATTCACATAGGCGGCACCAACGGCAAGGGCTCGGTGGCGGTGATGGTGTATCGAGCCCTGCGCGCCGCGGGGCACAGCGTCGGACTGTACACGTCGCCCCATCTGGTGGACGTCCGCGAGCGCATGCTGGTGGACGACCGGCACATCACTCCCGAGGCGTTCGCGCAGTGGACCCACGAGCTGAGGGACACGGTGGAGGCTATCGGGGCGAGCTTCTTCGAGGCCACCACGGCCATCGCCTTCGCCGACTGTGCCGCACGCGGGGCCGACGTGGTCGTGGCCGAGGTCGGCCTGGGGGGGAAGCTGGACTCCACCAACGTGCTGACGCCAGCAGCCTGCGCGGTGACGCACGTGGCGCGGGACCACGCGGACTACCTGGGTGATTCGCTCGAGGGGATCGCGCGCGAGAAAGCCGGCATCGCCAAGCCCGGCGTGCCGTTCGTCATCGGCGAGATCGATCCATCCCTCTGCGGTGTCCTGGAGAGCGCCGCGCGCGACGCGGGTGCTCTGGTGGTGCGCGTCCCTCCCGATGCCGCGTATGAAGGCCGCCTGGCGCTCGGGGGCACCCATCAGCGGCGCAACGGCGCCGTGGCCCGCTGTCTGTTGCAGCAGCTTCCCGCGGTCCTGCGGCCGCCGGACGAAGCCATCGAGCGGGGCTTCGCCGCCGCGAGGCTGCCGGGCCGGTTCGACCGCCGCGGCAAGTGGCTGTTCGACGTGGCACACAACCCGGGCGGCATGGCTGCGCTGGTCGCCGGCCTCGAGACGGCGCACCTCGAGCCGCCGGTGCACGCGCTCGTAGGCATCCTGCGCGACAAGGACTGGGGGGAGATGCTGGGATTGATGAGTGGGGCGGTCGACGGGGTGTGGGCCTCCCAGCCGCCCAGCGCACCACCGGAACGCGCCTGGGATCTCGCCGAGGTCGCGCGGCGCTTTCCGGACGCCACGGTGGAGCCGGACTTCGGCCGTGCGCTGGCCCAGGTGCAGGACGGAGCGCGCACCGTAATCGTGGCCGGGTCGTTCCACACGGTTGGAGACGCAATGGCGCGCTTGCCCGGATTCGCTCCGCTCCGGTAGATTGCTCCGATGCAATCCCAATCCTTGCCGGGATTTCGCGACTTCTATCCCGAAGACGCAGCTCTTCGGAATCACATTTTTTCTGTGTGGCGCGAGGTCGCCGGGCGCTACGGTTTCGAGGAGTGGGACGGCCCGCCGCTGGAGCCGCTCGAACTGTACATCGAGAAGAGCGGTCCCGAGATCGTAGAACAGCTCTACAACTTCGAGGACAAGGGAGGGCGCGCGGTGTCGCTGCGCCCGGAGATGACTCCCTCCCTGGCTCGGATGGTCGGCGCGCGCGCGCGCGCGCTCAAGAAGCCGATCCGCTGGTTCACCATCGGGCAGATGTTCCGTTACGAGCGGCAGCAGCGCGGGCGCTTGCGCGAGCACTACCAGCTGAACATGGACCTGATCGGCGAGCCGGGTCCGCTCGCCGACGCGGAGCTGATCGCGGCTGCCCTGGACCTGCTGCGGGCGTTCGGGTTCGACCAGCGCCAGGTGCGCGTGCGGGTCTCGGACCGGCGCCTGGCACATGCGCTGCTGGAGGGGCAGGGGCTCGATGAAGCTCAGATCAGCGCCGCATACGCGTACATCGACAAGCTGGGGCGCGAAGCGCGCGGCACTCTGATCGAGGGGCTCGCCGAACGTGCGGGGATCGGCGCCGACGCGGCTGAGCGCGCGCTGGCGATTGGCGAGCTGCGGGACCTGGCCGCGGCCCGCTCGGTCCTCGAGTCTTCGGGCGCCACCGAGGCGACCGAGCCGCTCGCGGACTGCATCGAGATGCTCGAGGCGATGGGTCTGGGAGACTTCGTGGACGTGGACCTCTCCATCGTCCGGGGACTCGCCTACTACACGGGAATCGTGTTCGAGCTGTTCGACACGGGTCGCTCGCTGCGCGCGATCTGCGGCGGCGGGCGCTACGACGGCCTGCTGGGCTCACTGGGCGGCGTCGACATGCCGGCCACGGGCTTCGCCATGGGTGACGTCGTGCTCGGCGAGCTGCTCAAGGAGGGCGGCGCGGTGCCCGTGCGCTCGGGGCTGCTGGACGCCTTCCTGGTAGCGGTCACGGGTGAGGACGTGGCTCACGTGCTGCGCCTGGCTCACGAGCTGCGCGACGGCGGCCTGAGCGTGGAGTTCGCTCTCAAGCAGCAGTCGGTGGGAAAGCAGCTCAAGCTGGCAGCGGCCCGGGAGGCGCGGCGAGCGGTGCTGGTGGGACCCGACGAGCGGGCAGCCGGAGCCGCCGTGGTGCGCGATCTGCAGAGCAGTACGGAGGAGAACATCGAGTTCGGGCGGCTGGCGGAATACTGCGCCCGGCGAGACTGATGAGCGACGCGAGTTGAAGACGAACCTGCACACGAGGGAGCACGGGACAAAGGGATGAGCGAGGAGCTGCGCATTACCCCCAGGGCGGAGGACTTCAGCGCCTGGTACAACGACGTGATCATGCGAGCCGAGCTGGCGGACTACTCGCCGGTGCGGGGCTGCATGGTGATCCGGCCGCACGGCTACCGCATCTGGGAGCTGATGCAGGGCGCGCTGGACGGCATGTTCAAGGATACAGGGCACGAGAACGCATACTTCCCGCTGTTCATCCCCGAGAGCTTCCTCGCCAAGGAGGCGGAGCACGTAGAGGGCTTCGCTCCGCAGACGGCGGTCGTGACCCACGGAGGCGGCAAGGAGCTGGAGGAGCCGCTGGTGGTGCGCCCCACGTCGGAGACCATTATCTACGGCATGCTGGCCAAATGGGTGCAGAGCTACCGCGACCTGCCCGTGCTGCTGAACCAGTGGGCGAATATCGTGCGCTGGGAGATGCGCACGCGGCTGTTCCTGCGCACCACGGAGTTCCTGTGGCAGGAGGGCCACACTGCGCACGCCACGCAGCGGGAGGCCGAGGAGGAGACGATGCTGATCCTCCGTCTGTACCGGCGCTTCATGGAGGAGTGGATGGCGCTGCCGGTGCTGACCGGGCTCAAGACCGAGTCCGAGAAGTTCGCGGGCGCGGTGCGCACATATGCATGCGAGGGGCTGATGCAGGACAACAAGGCGCTGCAGGCCGGCACCTCGCATTTCCTGGGCCAGAACTTCGCCAAGGCCTTCGGAACCCAATTCCAGACCCGGGACGGCCAGCTCGATTACGTGTGGAGCTCGTCGTGGGGCGTGTCCACGCGGCTGATCGGCGGTCTGATCATGGCTCATTCGGACGACGTGGGGCTGGTGGCACCGCCCCGGCTCGCGCCGATACAGGTCGCGATCGTGCCGATCTGGAAGAACGACGAACAGAAGAGCCAGGTGCTGAACGCGGCGCGCAGCTATGAGGCGGCTCTGCACGGTGCCGGACTGCGGGTGAAGGTGGACGACCGCGAGGGTATGAAGCCCGGTGCCAAGTACTACGACTGGGAGGCGCGGGGTGTGCCGGTGCGGCTGGAGGTGGGACCGCGCGACGTGGAGAAGCAGCAGGCTGTACTGGCCCGCCGCACGGGCGGCAAGGCGCCGGTGGCGGCCGCGGAGCTGGTGGCCCGGGTGCAGGCGGCACTGGACGAGATCCAGTCCGGGCTGCTGGACGCGGCCCGCCAGCGCCGGGACGAGAACACCGTTCGCAACGTGACCAAGCAGCAGCTGACCGAGCTGATGGCGGGAGCCGGCGGCTTCGCCTACGGCGGCTACTGCGGCGACGAGGCGTGCGAGACGGCGATCCAGCAGGAAACGAAGGCGACCGTGCGGGTGCTCCCGGACGAGGAGTTCCGCTCGGAGAAAGCTCCCCCCAAGTGCGTGTGGTGCGGGAAGAAGTCCGTGGCCGAGGCGGTGTGGGCGAGAGCCTACTGACCGACCGCCCGGCGCTCGTTCGCGAGATCGCTCGCGAGGTCGGGACGCCCGCCTACGTCTACGATGCGGCCGCCATCCGGCGTCAGTTCCAGGCGCTGGAGGCGGCGCTCGAGCAGGTCCCCCACCGCATCTACTACTCGGTCAAGGCGAGCAGCAACCTGGCCATTCTCGATCTCGTGCGTCGCCTGGGCGCCGGGGCCGACATCGTGTCCGTCGGTGAGCTGGCCCGGGTGCTGCGAGCCGGGTACGATGCGGGCGACGTGGTGTTCAGCGGGGTGGGCAAGACCGCGGCCGAACTGGAGCGGGCGCTGGACGCGGGCGTCGGCGTGATCAACGTGGAGTCGGGGCCCGAGCTGGAGCTGCTGGAGCGCCTCGCGCGCGGCCGTCGCCGGCCGGCACCCGTCGGCATACGCGTCAATCCCGACGTGCCCACCGCCACTCATCCGTACACACAGACCGGGGGCAAGGACCGCAAATTCGGGGTGCCGTTTGGCGAAGTCCCCGATCTGGTCGACTGGGTGCTCAGGCACCCGGCCCTGGACGTAGTGGGAATAGGCATGCACCTGGGCTCCCAGATCGCTGAGGCCGCCCCGTACCGTGCGGGAGCAGAGCGGCTGGCGAGCCTGATCTCCGAGCTGCGCGGCGCAGGGCTCACTACACTGCGGCACGTGGACGTGGGAGGGGGCATGGGCATCCGCTACCTGAACGAGGAGGCCCTGTCGGCTGCGGAGTTTGCCGCCGCGGTGGCACCGCTGGCCGAGGCGACGGGACTCCCGCTGGCGGTGGAACCGGGCCGCTTCGTGGCCGGTAACGCCGGCATCCTGCTGGCGCGGTGCCTGTACCGAAAGCAGGCCGGGGAAAAGGACTTCGCCATCGTGGACGCGGGCATGAACGACCTGCTGCGGCCCTCGCTGTACGGGGCCGGGCACGACGTACGGGTCGTGCCCGGCGCGGAGGGGGAGGATACCGGCGCCCACGGGGGTCCCGGCCGGCCGGTGGACGTGGTGGGGCCCGTGTGCGAGTCCGGCGACTTCCTGGCTCTGGCCCGGGACCTTCCAGCGGCGGTGCCCGGTTCGCTGCTGGCGGTGCTCGGGGCGGGGGCCTACGGTTTCACCATGAGCTCCACGTATAATTCGCGTCCCAGAGCGGCAGAGGTGCTGGTGGACGGCGAGCGGTGGGCGGTGATCCGCGAGCGGGAGGGTGTGGACGACCTGATGCGCGGCGAGCACACGCTGGACGAACTCGACGCCGGAGCATGGAGGGGACCGTGACGAGTCTCGCCAACGGCATACTGATTCTCGACTACGGTTCGCAGTACACCCAGCTGATCGCACGCCGGGTGCGCGAGTCGCACGTCTACTGCGAGATCCACCCGCCGCCCCAGTCACTGGCTGAGATCACGCAGCGCGGGCCCAAGGGCATCATCCTGTCGGGCGGCCCCAACTCCGTGTACGAGGAAGGCGCACCGCGCCTGGACGCGGGAGTGGCCGACCTGGGCATCCCGGTGCTCGGCGTGTGCTACGGCATGAACCTGGTGGCGCTGGCGGTGGGCGGCACGGTGGAGCAGGCCGGCAAGCGAGAATACGGCCGTGCCGAGCTGGAGATCACCGAGCCAGAAGGGCTGTTCGCGGGCTTCTCGGCGGGAGAGCGGACCCAGGTCTGGATGAGTCACGGCGACCATGTGAGCGCGCTGCCCCACGGCGCCCGCTTGCTCGGCTCCAGCGACAACAGCCCCATCGCTGCGTTCGCGTTGCCCGAGCGGCAGCTCTACGCCGTGCAGTTCCACCCCGAGGTGCACCACACGCCGCGCGGCGGAGAGGTGCTGGGCAACTTCCTGTTCGAGATCTGCCGCTGTGCGCCGGACTGGACCGCGGGGCACTTCATCGCCGAGCAGGTGGAATCCGTGCGCGAAACGGTGGGGCCCTCACGCCGCGCCATCTGCGGCCTCTCCGGAGGGGTGGACTCGGCCGTGGCCGCGGCGCTGGTGCACCGTGCGCTGGGCGACAGGCTCACCTGCATATTCGTGGATCACGGCCTGCTGCGGCTGCACGAGGCCGAGTGGGTTGAGCGCGTGTTCCGCTCCCACCTGGGCATAGACCTGCGCGTGGTGAACGCGGCAGATCAGTTCCTGGAGCGCCTCGCCGGAGTAGACGACCCGGAAGAGAAGCGGCGCATCATCGGGCACACCTTCATCGACGTGTTCGAGGAGGCTGCCAAGGGCGTCGGCGACGACGTTGGCTTCCTGGTGCAGGGGACGCTGTATCCCGACGTGATCGAGTCGTTCTCCCCGCGCGGGGGGCCTTCGGTGACCATCAAGACCCACCACAACGTGGGCGGGCTGCGTCCGGACCTGCCGTTCCAGCTCATCGAGCCGCTGCGCGAGCTGTTCAAGGACGAGGTGCGCCAGGTGGGCCGCGAGCTGGGGTTGAGCGAGGAGATCGTGGGGCGCCACCCGTTCCCGGGACCGGGCCTGGCCGTGCGCATACTGGGACCGGTGGACCGGGAGCGCTTGCGGGTGCTGCAGGAAGCGGACGCGATCTACCTCGACGAGATCCGCGAGGCGGGTCTGTACGACGACATCTGGCAGGCCTTCGCCGTGCTGCTGCCGGTCCAGGCGGTCGGGGTCATGGGCGACTTCCGGACCTACGAGAACGTGGTGGCTCTGCGTGCGGTCACCAGCGTGGACGGCATGACCGCCGACTGGTTCCCGTTCCCACCCGAAGTGGTGGGCCGTGCGGCCAACCGGATCATCAACGAGGTCAAAGGGGTGAACCGGGTGGTCTACGACGTGAGCTCGAAGCCGCCGGCCACTATCGAATGGGAGTGATGCTGCTCTGAGCTGCGGCCGCGAGGCGTGCGCGCACACGGGCAGGGGGAAGCCACGCGACCTCCTGCCCGTTCTGCGCTACAGACCTGCCGCCAGCCCCTTCAGGGTCCGCTAGACGCCCTTCTCGTCGAGCAGCGTCAGGAACTCCTGCGGGTCGTCCAGGCTCCCCAGTCTGTCCGGCACGTCCGGCTCCTTCGCGAACTGCGCGATCTTGCCGAGCACCGGCAGGTACTGATTGGACACCTCGAGCGGCGGTGCCACGATCAGGAAGAAGTTGTAGACCGGCTTGTCATCGATAGCCTTGAAGTCCACGCCTTCTTCCCTGCGGCCGAACGCCACGCGCAGCCGGTTCACCACCAGGGAGCGGCAGTGGGGAATCGCTATGCCCCGTCCGATGCCGGTCGACCCCAGGTTCTCACGCCGCTTGAGCATCTTGTACAGCATGCCCTCGGACTTTTCGTCCAGCTTCAGCAACGCGATGAGCTCCTTCAGGATGTCGTCCTTTTCCGAGCCCTGGAGCTCCAGGGTGACGGCGTCGGGCGAGAAGAATTCTTTTAGATGCATGGTGTTTGATGTCTTTGAGAGTAATCGGCGAAACGTAACGGAACGTCGGGGATGGTGTCAAACACCCGGTTGCCGCCCTCCCAGGGGCTCGTTAAGTTCGCGGTACGATGGAGTTTCCGTACCCGACGCACAACCGCGTCCCGCTCTTCCTGGCGCCCATGGCGGGCGTCTCGGAACCGCCGTTCCGGCGGCTCTGCCGCTCGTTCGGAGCGGACGTCGTGGTGTCCGAGTTTCTCTCCTCGGAGGGTCTGCGCCGGGGAGTGAAGAGCGTCCACGACGGCGCCTACTTCACCGAGGAAGAGCGCCCCATCGGCATTCAGCTCTACGGAGCCGAGCCCGCCGCGATGGCCGATGCCGCCGGGCTGGTCGCGGAGCACTACGCGCCCGACTTCGTGGACATCAACTTCGGCTGCCCCGTGAAGAAGGTAGTGAAGCGCAATGGGGGCTCCGGGTGCCTGCGCGATCTGGGGCTGACGCAGCGGATCATCCGGGCGGTGCGGCAGGCCGTCGAGCTGCCGGTCACCGTGAAGATCCGCAGCGGCTGGGATCAGAACATGCGCGACCCAGTTGAGATCGCGCTGCGCTGTCAGGACGCCGGTGCCCAGGCACTCACGCTGCACCCCCGCACGCGCACCCAGATGTACGGAGGCCGGGCCGACTGGGAAGAGATCGCCGCGGTGAAGCGGGCGCTGGATATCCCGGTGATCGGCAATGGGGACATCAAGACCGCCGCCGACGCACTGCGCATGCGGCAGGACACCGGGTGCGACGGCATCATGATCGCACGCGGGTCGTTCGGGAACCCGTGGCTGTTCCGGCAGGCGCGGGCTTTGCTCGACGGCCGGGAGCCGCGGCCGTCCCCAGGTGCGGACGAGCGCTTCGCGGTGGCCCTGCGGCATGCCCGCCTGCAGCTCGAGATTCAGGGTGACAGTCGGCGCACGGCGCTCGAGTTCCGCAAGCACCTCGGCTGGTACACCCGGGGCCTGCCGGGCGCCGCCACGCTGAGGAGCCGGCTGCATCAGATCGAATCGATGGCCGAGGCGGAGGGAATTTTCGAGGATTACCTGGCGCCACACCAGGCCGTCGGGTGACCAAAGAGCGCCTCGCCGATCTCCTGAACCGGGTAGCCGCCGGGGAACTGTCGCCCGAAGATGCCCTCGACGAGCTGCGCCACTTCCCAGTCGAGGACCTGTCCTTCGCCAGTGTAGACCATCTCAGGGCCCTGACCCAGGGCTACCCGGAGGTGGTGCTGTGCGAGGGCAAGACCGTGGACCAGGTGGTCGGGATCTGCCGCTCCCTGGAAGCAGCGGGGGGAAGTTTCCTGGCTACCAGGGCGGGGCCCGATGCGCGGGCCGCGCTGTCCGACGCGTTCCCCGCGGCTGAGGTGAACGAGCTGGGCCGCACGGTCTATCTGGCGCCCGATCCGCCCCATCCCGAGACGGGCAGGGGCCTGATTCTGATCGTCACGGCCGGCACCAGCGACCTGCCGGTTGCCGAGGAGGCGGCGGCCGTGGCTCGCGCCATGGGCAACCGAGTGGAGCTCCTGGCGGACGTCGGAGTGGCGGGAATTCACCGCCTCCTGGGGCGCACGGAGTTGCTCAAAGAAGCCTCGATCCTCATAGTTGTCGCAGGCATGGACGGGGCCCTGGCCAGCGTGGTGGGAGGGCTGGTCTCCGTGCCCGTCATCGCCGTACCCACCAGCGTCGGCTACGGTGCGGCTTTCGACGGCCTGTCCGCGCTGCTGGCGATGCTCAATTCCTGTGCTTCGGGGGTGGCGGTGGTGAACATCGACAACGGCTTTGGGGCGGCGGTAGCGGCCTCGCGCATAAACCAAGTGCCATCATGAACGGCTGGCTCTTTGCACTCGGATTCGTCGTGGGCGCCGTGCTCGGCGCGGCGGCCCTCGCGTGGTTCCAATCGCGGCGCCTGCGTAAGGCGGGCGCCGAGGTTCTCCCCGCCGACACGTCGCATGTCGTCGATTTGCTGCGGCGTGCTCACAGCGCCAGCGCGGCCTGCCTAGTGCTCCCCGAGGGGGAGCCCATCGTGTCGGTCGCGGAACCGCGCCCGCCGCACACTCTCATCGATCGCGCAATCGCCACGGCCAGGCTCGCGCTGGCCGATGGCCGCGAGCACGTGCTGCGCGAGGGCGACGTGATCGTCGCGACCGGCAATGGGCACGCCGGCAGCGCGGTCGTGCTCGCCTTCGACGAGGTCGGTCCGGACGACGTGCACGAGGTGTCGGCGGACCTCTCGCGGTTCCTGGCCGAGCTGAGTGTTGAGCGGCGCCGCGAGTTTGGAGCGCTTGAAGACCCCACGTCGGCGCCGGATTGGATCGCCGCCGGTGCGGAGTCGGTCGAGGCAATCGCGTTCGCATTGTGCGAATCGGTTCGCGCCGTGACCGGACGCGCCACGGCCGTGGTAGTGCGCGATTCGTCGGTTCCGACCTGCGGTGTGATCGCGGTGTCGCACAGCGCCGACCGCCGCCTGCTCGGTCTGCCGTGCACTGCCGAGTCGGCCGTGGGCCGTGCCTGCTCCGGCGACATACCGGTGGCAGGCGACTCTCCGGCCGAGCTGTTCGGTGCGGCGCGCTCCGACCGGCGGCGGCGCACCGAGTTCGGAATGGCGTTCCCGCTGCGGCACGGCCAGGAGGGCATCGGGGCACTCGTCGTGTTCGGACCCCCGGACACGCTGGATCCGGCCGTGCGCGAGCGCGTCATGGGCTACACGGTGGATGCCGGACCCCGGCTCTCGAACGCCGTGCAGGTCAGAGCGGCCGAAAACCAGGCCATGACCGACGAGTTGACCGGACTCCCGAACCGCCGCGCTCTGGATCGCGCTTTGAACTCCTGGGTGGACGGTCAGCCCGGGGCGCTGCTCTGTGCCGACATCGATCTGTTCAAGAAAGTGAACGACGGCTACGGCCACGCGGCAGGCGATGCCGCGCTCAAGCACCTGGCGCGCATCCTGCGCCAGGCGCTACGCGAGGGCGACGTGGCGGCCCGGATAGGTGGCGAGGAGTTCGCCATTTGGCTGCCCCACACACCGCTTCCCAACGCGATTGAGGTGGCCGAGCGCATCCGCAGGGCGGTGGAGGGCTCCTCCCTGCAGTGGGGTGGGGTGGATCTCAAGCTGACCTGCTCGCTGGGGGTGAGCGCCATTCCCGAGACCACCAATGAGGTTCAGAACCTCTTCCCGACGGCGGATTCAGCGCTGTATCAGGCCAAGGGGCGGGGACGCAACCGCGTCGAGACCGCCGAGGGGACGGGGAGCCGGGCGCGGCGCTGATTCGCCGCGCCGGTTGCCTGTAAGTTGCTATCAGGGATATATTTAGAGTACATACGGAAGGGGGCGACAGGCTTCGACGGGTCTAGTGAGGTTTTCGTTGCGTGTCCAGGAGCCCGGTGACCTGGTCAAAACACTGGGAAACACAAAATTGCCAACACTGACTTGGCTCTGGCTGCGTAAGCTCAGCTTAGCGCACCTGCCCGCGAGGTAGCCCGCCCGAGGCGGCACGCGGGTATCGAAAATTCGGGCTGGCGCGTCGTGTCGCTTCCCCGCGGCGCGCGAGATTTCAAGGGAGGCTCGTCCGCCGATTTGGCTGGCCGAGCGCCAGTCGGCGGAGACCCCAAGCCCGGCCTACGCACGTAGAAGCGGATTCGGATCGAGGTTCGGACCGGGGTTCGACTCCCCGCGCCTCCATTGGCATAGCGGCCCGGCAGTTCTCTACCTGCCGGGCCGTTTTCTTTCCATGTGGAAAAGGGCAAAGACGCTACTTCAGGTCCAGTGGATGTTTTACATCACATCACCTAATGCATTGTTCTGATTAGTATTAGATAGCTATACTGAAAGTAGCTTATGAGGTGCGGGCAGGTGTTGGTTCGATCCGGGGCGGGGTGTGGATAATCCCATGGACCTGATTCCCGGGACTGGCCCAACAAAGCCGTGAGGGCTCTGCCGGAGCCGGGGGTCGGCCCGCCCCCGCTGCTCCGCGGCGACCTCCAGGGGCTCCCCGGGACCGAGATCAGGCCTGCTGGATGGTTGCCTGAGCGGCAGCCAATCTGGCAATCGGCACCCTGAAGGGCGAGCAGGAAACGTAGTTGAGCCCCGCGTGGTGGCAGAAGACCACCGAGCGCGGATCCCCTCCGTGCTCCCCGCAGATGCCGATCTTCATGTCCGGCTTGGTGGCGCGGCCCCGCTTCACGGCCGTCAAGACCAGCTGGCCGACCCCCTCCTGGTCGATGGTCTGGAACGGATCGTCCTTCATGATGCCCTGGTCGGCGTAGAGCCTCAGAAACCGACCGGCGTCGTCCCGTGAGATCCCCAATGTGGTTTGGGTGAGGTCGTTGGTGCCGAACGAGAAGAACTGGGCCACCTGGGCGATCTCCCCGGCGGTCACGCAGGCCCTCGGAATCTCGATCATCGTGCCGACCAGGTAGTCGACGCGCCGGCCCTGCTCCTCGAACACCTGCTCACCCGTACGACGTACGACTTCGCCCTGGTGCCTGAGCTCCTCGACGTTGCCGACCAGCGGGATCATGATCTCCGGTCGGACGTCCACCCCCTCTGCAGCCACCTGGCATGCTGCCTCCAGGATCGCCCGGGCCTGCATCTCGGTTATTTCGGGGTAGGCGATACCCAGCCGGCAGCCACGGTGGCCCAGCATGGGGTTGGCTTCTGCGAGGGAGTCGACCAGGCTTTTCAGCCGCTTGGTCGGAATGCCCGAAAGCCTGGCCAGCTGTTTCAGTTCCGCGTCCTCGTGCGGTAGGAACTCGTGCAAGGGCGGGTCCAGCGTGCGGATAGTGACCGGATAGCCGTCCATGGCCCGGAAGATCCCTATGAAGTCCTCGCGCTGCATGGGAAGCAGCTTGTCGAGGGCGGCGCGGCGCTCGTCCTCGCCCTCGGCAAGGATCATCTCACGCATGGCCACGATGCGCTCGCCCTCGAAGAACATGTGCTCGGTGCGGCACAGGCCGATCCCCTCGGCGCCGAACTCGCGCCCACGCGCCGCGTCGTGCGGGGTGTCGGCGTTGGTCCGCACCCGCAGCCGGCGCTGCTCATCGGCCCAAGCCATGAGCCGGCCAAAATCCTCCCCCGGCTTGGGCTCCACCAGGGCCGTCTGGCCCAGGATTATGCGGCCCGTGGATCCGTCCAGGGTGATCCAGTCCCCCTCGGTGACAACAGTGCCGTTCACCTTGAAGCGGCGCTCGGCGTCCTCGACCGTCAAATCCTTGGCGCCGGCCACGCAGCACTTGCCCATTCCGCGGGCCACCACGGCCGCATGGCTCGTCATGCCGCCGCGGGAGGTCAGGATGCCGCGCGCCACGGCCATGCCGTGGAAGTCGTCGGGGCTGGTCTCCTTGCGGACCAGAATGACGGCCCTGCCGTCGGCGGCCTGCTCCGCAGCGCGGTCGGCGTCGAACACTGCCTGTCCCACGGCCGCGCCGGGGGAAGCCGGGAGTCCCGTCGCAAGCACCTCCACCTGGGCGGCCGGGTCGACGGTGGGGTGCAGCAGCTGATCCAGCTGATCCGGATCCACGCGGCCCACCGCGGTGCGCCGATCGATCAATCCCTCGTCCACCATGTCCACGGCCAAGCGGACCGCGGCCTTTGCCGTGCGCTTGCCGGTGCGCGTCTGCAGCAAATAGAGCGTGCCGCGCTCCACGGTGAACTCGACGTCCTGCATGTCCCTGTAGTGCTGCTCCAGCACGCCGCAGATGCGCTGGAACTCGGCGTATACCTCGGGCCGCCACTCTCCCATGCGCTGGATCGGCTCCGGGTCGCGAATCCCTGCGACCACGTCCTCTCCCTGGGCGTTGGTGAGGAACTCGCCGAATATCCCGCCCTCGCCCGTCGAGGGGTTGCGGGTGAACGCCACGCCGGTGCCGGAGTCCTCTCCCACGTTGCCGAACACCATTGCTTGCACGTTCACGGCCGTCCCCAGGTCGTGCGGCAGGCGGTGCACGCGGCGGTAGTCGACTGCGCGGCGCCCGTTCCAGCTCTGGAACACTGCCTCCACCGCGCCCCACAGCTGGTCCCACGGGTCGTCCGGGAAGGGACGGCCGGTCCCGCGCTCCACGATTTGCTTGAATGTGCCGGCCAGAGCCTCGAGGTCTTGCGCTGCGAGATCGATGTCGCGCTCGACGCCGCGCTCGCGCTTGAGAGCGTCCAGCGCGTGCTCGAACGGGTCGCCGCCCGCGTGGTCCAGTCCGTAGACCACGTTGCCGTACATCTGGATCAGGCGGCGGTAGCAGTCGTAGGCCATGCGGGCATTACCCGACTCGGCGGCCAGGGCCCGGGCGGTGGAGTCGTTGAGGCCGAGGTTGAGGATCGTGTCCATCATTCCTGGCATCGAGAACTTTGCACCGGAGCGGACCGACACGAGCAGAGGGCGCTCGCCGTCGCCGAAGCGGCGTCCCATCGCCTCGCCGGTGCGCTCCATCGCTGCCTCGACTTCGGCGCGGAGGCCGTCGGCGATCCGGCCCTGCTCCAGGTAGGCGACGCACTGGCCGGTGGAGATGGTGAAGCCGGGAGGCACGGGAATGCCGAGGTTGGTCATTTCGGCGATGTTGGCGCCCTTGCCGCCGAGCACATCCTTCATTCCGGCGTGCCCGTCGGCCTTCCCGTTGCCGAACAGATAGACGTCGGTCATGGTGTTGCTCCCACCGCGGTCTGCATGTCTTGAACCTGAGGGCCCGACGTGAAGCAGCTATGAAGAATTAATCAATCAGCACTGGTTCCGCCGCCTGCCGGATTCGCTCCGGTATCGGGGTCGGATAGTCGCCCGAGAAGCAGGCGTGGCAGAACCCCTCCGGGTCGCCACCGGCTGCCTTGAGGGTGCCGTCGAGGGACAGGTACCCCAGCGTGTCCACACCGAGATGGGCACGGATCTCCTCCACGGAGTGCTGGGCCCCGATCAGCTCGTCCCAGGTGGGCGTGTCGATGCCGTACAGGCAGGGACCTGTGATCGGAGGCGAGGCGATGCGCATGTGCACTTCCCGCGCGCCCGCCTGGCGGATCATCTGGATCAGCAGCTTGGAGGTGGTGCCCCGCACGATCGAATCGTCCACCACGACCACGCTCTTGTTCTCGATCACGTCGCGCACCGGGTTGAACTTGATGCGCACCTTCGCCATGCGGTTGGCCTGGCCGGGGTTGATGAACGTTCGGCCCACGTAGTGGTTCCGGATGAGCCCGTGCTCCAGCTTGAGGCCGCTCTCCTCGGCGTAGCCCAGGGCCATCGCGTTGGAGGAGTCCGGTACCGAGAAGACGTTGTCTGCCCCGGGTGTCGGGTACTCACGGGCCAGCTGGCGGCCCAGCTCGCGCCGCACGCGGTCCACCGAGCGGCCGAACACCTCACTGTCGGGGCGAGAGAAGTAGATCAGCTCGAACACGCAGCGGCGGTGCGCCTTGGCCGGCAGCCGCGGCAGCTCGGTCACCTCGCCGTCCTCGATCTTGAGCCACTCGCCCGGCTCCAGTTCGCGTACCGGCGTGGCGCCCACGATGTCCAGCGCGCAGGTCTCGGACGCCAGCACGAAGCCGTCCCTCAGCTTGCCCATCACGAGCGGCCGGAAGCCGCGCGGATCCACGATGGCGTAGAGCGCGCGGCCCACCGTGAGCAGCAGGGTGTAGGCTCCCTCGGCGCGCTCGATCGCGTCGAGGATCTGATCCTCGGGCTGGCGCGCGTCGGAGCGGGCGATGAGGTGGATCAGCGCCTCGGAGTCGGACGAGGTCTGGAAGATCGAGCCCTTGCGGACGAGATCCTCGCGCAGCTCCTGGGCGTTGGTGAGGTTCCCGTTGTGCACCAGGGCCAGAGGGCCGGCATGGTAGTTGACCACTACCGGCTGGGCGTTGGCCAGCACGGAGCTGCCGGTGGTCGAGTAGCGGGTGTGACCGATGGCGACCGACCCGGCCAGCTCCTCGATCGCTGCAGGCGGAAAGACCTCCGACACGAGCCCCATCTCGCGGCGCGCGTGCGCTCCGTTCTCGTCGTCGATGCTGACGATGCCGGCCGATTCTTGGCCGCGATGCTGCAGCGCATAGAGACCGAGGTGGGCCACCTCAGCCGCGTTCTGCAGTCCGGAAACGCCGATAATGCCGCACATCGTTACGGTGTCGGGGCTGCGCACCGCGCTGCGCGGTGCTGGTTGCGAGTGGGGGAGAGCGTCCGGAAGACGGCTGTCCGGCGCGGCGCGGGCCCCCCTAGCTGCCTACGCCGCGCATGATCGACTGGAAGATCTTGATGACGCCGGCGTCCTCCCGGCGCAGCAGATCTTCGGCCTCACCGGCATCCAGCCACATCCCGCTGCACTCCGCGCAGCGGTCGATCTCGATGCCGTGGTACTCCTCGGTCTTGAGGTCCGCCCCGCACTTGGGGCACTTCATGTGGTGCGCCTTGCGCGAGGCCTCCTGGGCCTCGCGCTCGGCACGCTGCTTTCCAGCCTTGATCAACTCCGCCGACTGCAGTGCGAAGTACTCGTCCTCGTTCTTGCTGGGCTTGTCGGGCATCAGTTCACTCCGGTGCCGTCCCCTTCCATCATACCGGGCGTTTCCGGCGGGGTGTAGACCCCCTCGCGCTCCGGCGGCGACGACGAGATGCCGGCGTAGGTGTGTCCCGGGCCGCGCACGATCGCGTCGACCACCTGGTCACCCTCGAGGAACACCACGTCGAAGGTGCCGCAGGTGACTTCACATCCGTTCCGATAGTACAGATAAGTCCGGCTGCCCGCGATCCGTTCCGCCACGGGCTCGCCCCACACCGCGATCACCTCGAGACGGGTCATGCCGGGCCGCACTGTGCCAGTATCGGTGGGGAACCAGGGCTCGTCGACCAGCACGCCCGCAGGACGCGAGATGGGATCCCTCGTCATCGGGGGTGGAGCCGGCTCGGGCTCGGGCTCCATCTCCATCGGGGCAAGCTGCGTAGTGTCCAGCCCCTCGGAGCCCGCCAGGGCCATCGTGTCCTCCGCGGCTGCCTGCGCCGTGTCCACAGCGGCTGTCTCCTCGTCACCGCCCCCTATGAAGGGCAGGGAGGACAGTGCGTCGCAGCCCGCTGTGGTCAGGCAAAGTGCCGCTGCGGCTGCCAGGATGGGCCATTTCATAGCGTCCCTCCTCGGAAGGCCTTCGGCGAATACCAAAGATAGCAGGTTCATAAGTCCCGTCCCATACCCCGCTTGCGCATCCTGCGCCGGGGCACCTCTTCGTCGCGCACCACGAATGGGGCCTCGGGCTCCTCGTCGCCCTCCGGTCCCGCCTCGCTCTCCTCCTCGTCCCCGCGCTCGAGGATGCCGACCGCGGCGGCGCGCACGATGCCGTAGACCAGGTAGGTGATCCCCAGGGGGAAGAAAAAGATGTCGCGGCTCCAGATCGCGAATCCCACCATCGTGAGGTTGACGGCGAGGCCCAGCAGGCCGCGCCGGCTGCGCAGCCCAATCCGGGGCAGCTTCGCGTACTGGATGTTGGAAACCATCGCCAAGCTGAGCGCGATCACCAGGAAGATGAGGATCTCGTTCCAGGCCCAGGCAGCCAGCTGTGTCTGGTAGAACTGGGTCTGTGTGAACGGGAAGTAGGTGGCCAGCGTCATGCCGGCTGCGGGGGAGGGAAGCCCGGTGAACGCGGCCTTGGGCTCCCCGTCCGACTGCACGTTGTAGCGGGCCAGCCTGAGAGCCACGCACACAACAAAGCCGTACAGGAAGATCCACGCGAACGGACCCTGCCCGGCGAAGTGGAGGAAGTACATGAGCACGGCTGGAGCGATACCGAAGCTCACGATGTCGACCAGGGAGTCGAGCTCGCCACCGAAGCGTGTGCCTGTCTTGCTCACACGGGCCAGCAGGCCGTCCAGCATGTCGAGCACGCCGGCGATCACTATCCACCAGCTGGCGAGATAGAACTCGCCCTGGGCGGCCAGCACCATGGACCAGAAGCCGAACAGCAGGTTGGTGAGCGTGAAGAGGCTGGGCACCACGATGATCGCCCGCCGCACACGCCGCCTGGGCCGTCGCGTGGCGCGCTTCACCGAGGCCACTCCGCGATCACGGTCACGCCCGCCTTGGTCCGCTCTCCGGTGTTCACTACCACGCGCGCTCCCTCCGGCACGAAGGTGTCCACCCTGGAGCCGAAGCGGATCAGGCCGAGCCGCTCTCCCTGACGCACGGGGTCTCCCACGTCGGCATCGGTCACGATGCGGCGCGCAACCAGTCCCGCGATCTGTCGGACCAGCAGGGGTCCGCGAGCCGTGCTTATCCCAAGTGACATCTGCTCGTTGTCCTCACTCGCCTTGTCGAGCGTCGCGTTGACGAATCGGCCCGGCCGGTAGCTTCTCTGGGCCACGGCTCCGTCTGCCGGATGCCGGTTCACGTGCACGTTGAACACGTTCATGAACACGGACACCCTGGTGGCGCGAGCCTCGACGAAAGTCGTCTCGTCCACCGCCACTACCGAGACGACCCTGCCGTCGGCCGGAGCCAGGATCAGGTGGTCGCCCCTCGGGCCGGGCCGCTCCGGGTCCCGGAAGAACCAGGGGACCCACAGGGCCACGGGCGTCCAGCAAACGGGTGCCAGCAGCCACCATCCTCCGCGCCACCAGACCAGGGCCGCCAGGGCGGCCAGCACGACCAGGCCGGCCACTATGAAGGGCCGGCCCTCGGGCGCCACCCTCACCGATCGTCCCGCAGGGCCTCGCCGGTGATCCGAAGGTAGGCATCCTGGTATCGCGTGCTTGTGGCCTGGATCACTTCTGCAGGCAGGGGCGGCGGGGGCGGATTGCCGTCCCACTCACCACTGCGGCGGAACTCGTCCAGGAAGTCGCGCAGCGGCTGCTTGTCAAAGCTGGGCTGGCCGCGGCCGGGCTCGTAGCGGTCCACCGGCCAGAACCTCGAGGAGTCCGGTGTGAGCACCTCGTCGATGAGCAGCAGCTCGCCCTCGTCGGTGTGACCGAACTCGAACTTGGTGTCGGCGATCATGATTCCGCGCTCGACACTCTGGTCGGCCGCCGTAGTGTAGAGCTCGAGGGAGACGGCCTTGAGCCGCTCCGCCAACTCCGCGCCGAGCGCATCGCGCATCTGGCCGAACGTGATGTTCTCGTCGTGGCCGCTCTCCGCCTTGGTGGCCGGCGAGAAGATGGCCGGCTCCAGTTTGGCGCTCTCGATCAGCCCCTCGGGCAGTGGCTCCCCGGCCAGCGTGCCTGACTCGCGGTACTCCTTCCACGCAGAGCCCGCCACGAAGCCCCGCACCACGCACTCGAACGCAATGGGGGTCGTGCGCCGCGCCAGCGTGGCGCGCCCGGCGATGACGTCGCGGTGGTCGCCCAGCTCCGGCACGCGCTCCACGATCTCGTCGGCGTCCGCGCTGATGAAGTGTGAAGGCGTCACGCCCGCGAGCCGGCGGAACCAGTACGCACTCATCTGCGTGAGCACCGCGCCCTTGCGGGGGATCGCCTCCGCCATGACGACGTCAAACGCGCTCACCCGGTCGCTTGCGATCAGGAGCAGCGTTTGGTCGTCCACGCCGTAGACTTCGCGGACCTTGCCGCGGCGCACCAATGGCAGGGGGAGAGCGCTCTCGGTGAGTGGTGTGGAGCTCATACGCTTACCTTCGCCTCGTCTGGGGCCTCGTAGGCGGTGAGAGAGTCTAGGAGTTGGGCCGCGGGCCCCTCCAGGAATTCGGTTACCTGCTGGGGAGCGCGCCCGATGTAGAGGCCCGGATCCAGCTCTGCTCGCAGCCGGTCGGCCGAGATCGCTCCGAACGCGGCGTCCGCCGCGAGGCGCTCCAGCAGATCGTTGGGCCGGCCCTCGGACACCGCCGCGCTCGCAGCGAGGCTGTGCTCGCGCATCACTTCGTGCAATCCCTGACGGTCGCCGCCCGCCTCCACGCCGAGCATGAGCCAGCGTTCCACCGCCATGAAGGGCATCGCCCGCTCCACGTTGCGCTGGATAGTGGCTTCGCGCAGCTCGAGTCCCGCCGCCACGTTGGTGCACAGCGCCAGCGCCGCGTCGGCCGCCATGAACCCGTCCGGCAGGGCGAGCCGCCTGATCGCGCTGTCGTCCAGTGTGCGCTCCAGCCACTGCGTCGCCGCCGTGTAGTGTGCCGTCTCCTGCTGGGCGAGAATGTAGCGCGACAGAGCGCAGATACGCTCCGCGCGCATGGGATTGCGCTTGTGGGGCATGGCGCTCGAGCCGATCTGCTCCTGCTCGAACGGCTCCAGCACCTCGCCCTCGTGCTGCAGCAGCCGCAGGTCGGTGCCGAACTTGGCCGCCGACTGACCAATTCCCCCCAGCGCGTCCATCACGCGGCTGTCGATCTTGCGGGAGTACGTCTGGCCCGACACCGGAACGGAGTGGTCGAATCCAAACGCCGCGGCGACCGCCCGGTCCAATGCGCGCACCTTCTCGTGATCACCCTTGAACAGCTCGAGGTACGTTGCCTGCGTCCCCGCAGTGCCCTTGCAGCCGCGGAACGGCAGGCCTTCGACCAGCTCGCGCAGGGCCACGATGTCGAGCAGGAAGTCGTGCAGCCACAGAGTGGCGCGCTTGCCGACCGTCGTGAGCTGTGCCGGCTGATAGTGCGTGTACGCCACGGTCGGTATAGAGCGAGTGCGCTCGGCAAACGTGGCGAGCGAGCGGGCCACGGCGGCGAGCCGGCCGACCAGCATGCTGAGACCGTCCCGCATCACGATCAGTTCGGCGTTGTCCGTCACGTAGCAGCTGGTCGCCCCGAGATGCAGGAAGGGGCGAGCGGCGGGGGCCTGATCGCCGAAGTGGTGTACGTGCGCCATGACGTCGTGCCTGAAGCGGCGCTCGTAGCGGCGCACCGTCTCGAGGTCGGCGTCGTCGAGGTGGGCCCGCATCTCCTCGATTGCAGCCTCGGGGATGTCGAGCCCCAGTGCGCGCTCCTGCTCGGCGAGCGCCAGCCAGAGGCGGCGCCAGATCTGGGCGCGGTGCTGCGCACTCCACAGGTTCTGCATCGGCGGCGATGCGTAGCGCGTGCCCAGCGGTGACTGATATCCGGTGGATTCTGTCATCTGACGTAGAAGTCGGTGTACCCCAGCGATCCACCGCGCTCGAAGTAGACGCGGATCGCGCCGCGGCCTGCGACCTGGCGTACGATCTCGGGTACGTCCTGGGCCCGGGCGACGGGGGTGCGGTTTATCTGCACGATGACGTCCCCGGCCATGAGTCCCGTGCTGCGCTCTGCCTCCGCGCCGATCTCGTAGACCAGCGCGCCCCGCTCGCTCTCTACACCGCGCTCCTGCCGCACGGCCGGGTCCACCGTGATCAGGCGCAGGGAGCCGAGCACGTCCACCTTGTCGGCGCGCGCGGTAGGAAGGTCCTCGACCGCGAGCGTCACCGGGCGCTCGCTGCCGTCCCGACGGTAGGCCACGGCAAGCGGGTCTCCCGGGCTCACGTCCAGCTTCACTGCCTCCCAGTCCAGGAAGGTGCGCAGCCTGCGCCCGGCCGCCGAGACGAGCACGTCACCCGATCTCAGCCCGGCCTCGGCCGCGGGCCCGCCCGGCGCCACGCCGGTGACCGCCAGACCTCCCACCCGCTTCCATTCGCGCAGCCTGTCGGCTCCAGCCACGCTGAGGCCGACCCAGGAGCGGCGCACCGCTCCGTAGCGCTCCAGCTCGCCTGCCACACGCAGCGCACGCTCGATCGGGATGGCGAACCCGATCCCGATCGAACCGCCGGTCTCGGAGAAGATCGAGGCGTTGACGCCCACCACCTCGCCGAGCGCGTTCACCAGCGGGCCGCCGCTGTTGCCCGGGTTGATGGCGGCATCGGTCTGTATCATGCCGACATAGATGCTGCGGTCGCTGCCGGACGGAACGATGTTGCGCTCCACCGCGCTCACCACGCCGGCGGTGACGGACGGCTCGGTATTGCCGAGCAGATAGCCGTACGGGTTGCCGATCGCCACCACCCACTCACCGATCATCAGGTCGTGGCTCGACCCGAGTTCCACGGTCGGGAGGCTCTGGCCCTCGATCTTTAGCACTGCGATGTCGGTCAGCGGGTCCTCGCCGAGCAAGCGCGCGTCGTAGTCGGTGCCGTCGGTGGTGGTGACCACGATTTCCTCGGCTCCGGACGTCACGTGCTGGTTGGTGATCACGATGCCGTCGGCGGACAGGAGGAAGCCGGAACCCAGGCCCGGCACCTCCCGCTCGTAACTGCGCGGCATGAAGAACCAGTCGAACGCCCGACTGGGCCGTTGCCGAATGACGCGCACAACGTTCACGCTCACTACTGCGGGTGCCACGCGCCGCGCCGCGACCACTATCGCCGAGTGGCGCTGGGCGGCAATGCTGTCCCCCAGGCGCACCCTTTGGGAGGCCTGCGGGGTCACGGCGGCACCCATGGGTGCCGCCGCTACCGCTGTGTCGGTCGTCTGTGCTGAGGCGTGCGCCTCGGGAGTCGCGTCACTGCACGCGATGATCAGCGGTACGAGGAACGCGACCGGCTGCCTCAAGCGTTCACCTTGCTGCGGGCCATGAGCTTGCTCCAGTCGTTGAGGAACTGGTCCAGCCCGCGGTCGGTGAGGGGGTGGAGCAGCAGCTTCTTGAGGACGCCCGTCGGCATGGTGGCCACGTCGGCACCGACCATCGCGGCCTCGGCGACGTGGCGCGGATGCCGGATGGAAGCCGCGAGGATCTCCGTTTCCAGCCCGTAGTTGTCGTATATCAGCCGGGTCTCGCGCACGATGTCCATCGCGTCGTGACCAATGTCGTCCAGCCGGCCCAGGAACGGCGACACATAGGTTGCTCCGGCCTTGGCGGCCATGAGGCACTGTAGCGAGCTGAATGCCAGCGTCACGTTCACGTTGACGCCGTCGGCCGTGAGGCGTCGTGTGGCCACCATGCCGTCCTCGAGCATCGGGATCTTGACCACGATGTTGTCCGCCAGTTTGGCCAGCTCCCGCCCTTCCTCGTACATCCCGTCGGCGTCCACCGCCACGACCTCGGCACTCACGGGTCCCTCTACCAGCGAGCAGATCTCCTTCAGCACGTCGGTGGGATCGACGTCACCGGCGCTCTTGGAGAGCAGCGTCGGATTGGTCGTGACTCCGTCGATCAGCCCGGCGCGCGATGCCCACCGGATGTCACTGAGGTCCGCGGTGTCGAGGAAGAATTTCATCGGTTCGATCCTTCGTTGAGTTGGGGGTAGCGAACGCCGACGAGATAGAGCCCTTCTGGTGGTGCCGGCGGACTGGCGTCGCGGTTGTCGGTGCTGCGGAGGATGCGGGCCACGTCCTCCGCAGGGCGCCGCCCGCGGGCCACGTCCACCATCGTGCCGACCAGGAACCGCACCATGCGGTGCAGAAACCGGTCAGCCTCGATGGTAAAGATAACGCCTTCCTGGTTCGGGCGCGCCTGCCACTCCGACGTCGTCACGCGACAGCGGTAGTGCGGCTTCTCCTGGCCGGCCGCCGAGTAGCCGCGGAAGTCGTGCTCGCCCAGCAGGCAGGCCGCTGCCGCTTCCAGACTGGTAGGGTCCAGCGGCACTCCGAGGGCCCACTCGTACGAGCTGCGGAACGGCGAGTGCGCCCCGGCGTCGCAGCCGACCACATAGCGGTAGCAGCGGCTGGACGCATGCTTGCGGGCGTGGAAGCCGTCGGGGGCGCGGTCCACCCGGGCAACCCACATGTCGGGCGGTGTGGTGGCACGCATGGCGCGCAGCAGCTCGGCCGGCTCCCATTGGCGGGGCAGGTGGAAACTCACCACCTGGCCCAGCGCGTGCACCCCCGCGTCGGTGCGGCCGGCGGCGTGGGTGACCACTCGACTGCCAGCCAGCCGCTCGAGGGCGGCTTCGAGCTCGCCCTGTACCGTGCGGTCGGTGGCCTGGCGCTGCCAACCCGAGTAGTCACGGCCGACGTAGTGGAGAACCGCGTAGAAGGGGCTGCCCTTCATGGGCGGCAAGATAGGCGGGGGGGTGGCTAGCAGCAAGCAACACAATAACTTGCGTGGATGTTGCCCCAATCCCAGCCCGAGCCCGCAGTCACCCGCGCGCTGCGCCTCCTCGCCACGGGAGAGCGGCTGGGCGAAGACCTGGCCACCGAGGCCTTCGGCCAGGTGATGCGCGGCGAGGCCACTGCTGCGCAAGTGGCGGCGCTCCTCATGGGGATGCGGGTGCGGGGAGAGTCGCCCGAAGAGCTGGCCGGTGCGGCGCGGGCGCTGCGCCAGGCCATGGTAGCAGTGACGGTCAAGGATCGCGCGCACCTGGTCGACACCTGCGGCACGGGCGGCGGAACGGTGAGCACGTTCAACATCTCCACCGCAGCGGCGCTGGTCGCCGCCGGTGCCGGTGCCGTGGTGGCCAAGCACGGCAACCGCTCCTACACCTCCAAGTGCGGCTCGGCCGACGTGCTCGAGGCGTTGGGCGTCGGGATTCAAGCCGATGCTGAGGCCGCCGCGGCGTCCCTGGAGCGGGCCCGGTTCGCGTTTCTGTTCGCGCCGGCATTCCACCCCGCGATGCGGCACGTGGCTCCGGTGCGGCGCGAGCTGGCTGTGGCCACCGTAATGAACGTCATCGGACCGCTCGCGAACCCGGCGGGCGTGACACGGCAGCTGGTGGGCGTGGCCGATCCCGAGCGGGGGTCCCTAATCGCAGAGGTGCTGGGCCGTCTCGGGGCGGAGCACGCTCTGGTGGTGCATGGACGTGTGGGGATGGACGAGATCGCCCCGCGGGGTGCCACGACCGTGTGGGAGGTGCGCGGCGGGGAGGTGGCCCAAGGTACTATCGAGGCTGCGGCGCTCGGCGTGGAGGTGGACGACCTGACCGCTCTGGCGGGAGGGGTCCCCGAGCAAAACGCAGCACGGGTGCGCCGGCTGCTCGAGGATCCCGCGGCCGACCCGGCCGGCCGGTCGGCGGTCGCGCTCAACGCGGGTGCCGCGTTGTACGTCGCGGGGCTGGCCGAGGACGTTGCCTCGGGGGTCGAGCGCGCACTGGGCGCGCTCGATGAGGGATCGGGCGCCGAGGTCCTGGCGCGGCTCGAGGCCGGCTGAGCTCTAGTACTTCCTGATGACGCCCACGACGACGCCCTGTATCAGCACGTTGTCCTCGTGGACCCGGATCGGGTGCACGTTCTCGTTGGAGGGTTGGAGCCGGATCCAGCCGCCGGGCTCGCGGTAGAACCGTTTGACGGTGGCCGAGGTGCCGTCCACCAGGGCCACCACCATCTCGCCGTTGTCGGCCCGGTCGCGCCCGTGCACCACGACGAAGTCGCCGCTCTCGATGTGCTCCTCGATCATCGACTCGCCCCGCACGCGCAGCACGTAGCAGGCGCCGCGGCGCGGCAGCAGGTCGTTGGGCACCGAGATGGTCTCCGGCACTATGGTGGCCTCTATCGGCTCTCCAGCCGCCACTTGGCCCAGCAGGGGGAGCTCCGTGGCGCCCGCCTGGCCCGGGGGAGGCACCATCTCGATGGCGCGGCTCTCGTTGTGGCCACGCTGGATGTAGCCTTTGCGCTCCAGGTTGGTCAGGTGCTCATGCACGGTGGCCAGGGAACGGAACGCGAAGTGCTCCGCAATTTCCTCGAAGGAAGGCGCATAGCCCTTGTCGGCTATATAGTTTTGCAGGAAATCGAGAATTTCCTTTTGCCGGCGCGTAAGCGGCATGGCGGCTCCTGGCCCGGGTTGACCGAATGAATGCCGAAGCGAATATACCCGAACACACCCCGAACCGCAAACCTCACCGATGACTGGGGCCCTGGAGCGAATCCTCGAGGGCACTCGGGCGCGGGTGGAGGGCCTGCGCTCGAGGTCGGCAGAGCTCGAGCGGGAGGCTTCAGGAGCGCCCGTGCCGCCCGATTGGGCCGCCTCGCTGCGGGCCTCCGAAGTGGCGCTCGTCGCCGAGGTGAAGCGGCGCTCGCCGTCGGCGGGGGACATCGCCCCGGGACTTGATCCGCGGGGCTGGGCCGAGGCCTACGTGCGCGGCGGCGCACGTGCAATCTCGGTGCTTACCGAGGCGGTGCACTTCGGGGGATCGATTGACGACATCGCAGCGGTGCGGTCCGCGGTGGAGGTCCCGCTGCTGCGCAAGGACTTCATGCTGGACCCGCTGCAGATCCTGGAGGCGCGGGCGGCGGGCGCCAGCGCCGTGCTGCTGATAGTGCGGGTTCTGGATGCCGGGCGGATGCGCGCCCTGTCGGATGCTGCGAGGGAGCTCGAGCTGGCCCGGCTGGTGGAGGTGCACGACCGCGCGGAGCTGGATCTGGCGCTGCAACTGGAGCCCGAGTCGGTGGGCGTGAACGCCAGGGATTTGGCGACGTTCTCGGTCGATCCGGCGGGAGTGGAGAGCGTGCTGCGGGCGATCCCCGCCGGCGTGGTGGCCGTGGCGGAGAGTGGGATCGGCACCCGTGCCGACGTGGAGCGGGTCGCGGCCTGGGGGGCGGATGCCGTGCTGGTGGGCACTGCCGTGGCCGGAGCACAGGACCGGGAGCAGGCCGTGCGGGACCTGGCGGGGGTCAAGCGGGTGCCCGGGGAGCGGGCGGCATGAGCGGCGCGCCGGCCAGCGGGAAGACGGCGGCGGGCCGGTTCGGACCCTACGGGGGCCGCTACGTCCCCGAAACCCTGATCGCGGCGCTGGACGAGCTGGCAGCGGTGTACGACGACGCGGCACGGGACCCGGCGTTCGGAGCCGAGCTGGAAGAGCTGCTGCGCAGCTACGCAGGCCGACCCACGCCGCTGTCCGAAGCTCCGCGCCTCTCGGAGCGGGTGGGGTGCCGGGTGCTGCTCAAGCGGGAGGACCTGACCCACACCGGGGCGCACAAGATCAACAACACGCTGGGCCAGGTGCTGCTCGCTGGACGTATGGGCAAGCGGCGCATCATTGCCGAGACGGGAGCGGGACAGCACGGGGTGGCCACGGCAACGGCCTGCGCGCGGTTCGGGCTGGAGTGCGTGGTGTACATGGGCGAGGAGGACATGGAGCGGCAGCGGCTCAACGTGTTCCGCATGGAGCTCATGGGAGCCACGGTAGTGCCGGTGCGCTCGGGCACCCGCACGCTCAAGGACGCGACCAACGAGGCGCTGCGTGACTGGGTGACCAACGTCGAAACCACGCACTACGTGATCGGCTCCGTGGTAGGACCCGATCCGTTCCCGCGCATGGTGCGCGACTTCCAGGCCGTGATCGGGCGCGAGGCCCGCGAGCAGGTGATGGAGCGCACGGGAAGGCTGCCGGACCGGGTCGTGGCCTGCGTGGGAGGAGGATCCAACGCGATCGGGATATTCCACCCGTTTCTGGAAGACGCCGGCGTAGAGCTGGTGGGAATCGAAGCGGCGGGAGAGGGAGTCGACACGGGCCGCCACGCAGCCTCGCTCGGAGCGGGTCGGCCGGGCGTGCTGCACGGCAGCATGAGCTATGTGTTGCAGACCACGGACGGACAGGTCGAACCGGCGCATTCTGTGTCGGCCGGACTCGACTATCCCGGTGTGGGACCTGAACATGCCTACTTGCGCGACAGAGGAAGAGTGCAGTATTACAGCGTGACCGATCAGGCGGCGATCGACGCCTTCTACGCACTCGGTCGGATGGAGGGTATCCTGCCGGCCCTAGAGAGCGCACACGCTCTGGCGTGGGTACTGGAACCGGGCGTCCGGTGGCCCGCATCGGACGTGGTCCTGTTCAACCTCAGCGGACGCGGCGACAAGGACGTGGAGCACGTCGCGGCCCTTGGCGGCCTCCCGCGGTGACCGATCCCAGGCCCCAGGCTCCGGACGAGCAGCTCGTCGACAAGGAGCTGGACACGACGGCCGTCGTGCAGATGATGCAGACGCTCGTGAAGGGGCTGCGTGCGGTTCAGCTCTACCTGCCCAACAACCCGGTCTACCAGCGCGCCGTCGAGAACCTCAAGCGGGAGTTCGGGGCGGTGTGGGAGGAGTGCCTCGAGCTGGACCTCACCGTGCAGGAGACCGAACTGGTGTGGAGCGGCGAGCCCGTGCTGTCACAGCCGAACAAGTCGGACAGCATCGCGTGGGTGCTCTTCAAGGACGGAATCCGCTCGATCACCCTAGTTCCTGGTGTCGAGGATGCAGAGATCGTGACCTTCCTCGATGTGATACACAAGGCGCGCACGCTTCCGGCCGAAGCGCCGGACGACCTGCTGACGCTGCTGTGGGACCAGGACTTCCAGAAGATCCGCTACCACGCCGTCGAGCTGGCGATGGACGAGATCCCGACCATCGCGAAGGACGGCGCGGAGTCGGGCATGGGCGCCGTACCGGCCCCGTCGCCCGAGGCAATCACCCGGCAGGTGGCGGAGGACGCGACGGCGGAGGCGAAGCCGGCGCAAGAAGCCGAGGGCGAGGCGCAACCGGGGATAGTCAAGGTAGAGGACTTCGACTCCACTCTCTACTTCCTGGACGAGAGCGAGATCAACTACCTGAAGGGGGAGATCGATCGCGAGTACAAGCAGGACCTGCGCGAGAACGTGCTGGCCATGCTGTTCGACCTGCTCGAGCTGCAGACCTACAGCACGGTGCGCGCAGAGCTGATCTCGATACTGGAGAACTTCATCCCCTACCTGCTCGCCGGCGGCGACTTCAAGTCGGTGGCCTATGTGCTGCGCGAGATCCGCGTGCTGTTGGAGCGGGCCCGCGAGGTGCTGCCCGAGCACCGCGATATGCTGCAGGGGGTGCCAGCCAAGCTGTCTGAGGCGGACACGCTGGGGCAGCTGCTGCAGTCGCTGGACGAAGCGCTGGTGCACCCGACCGAGGAGGAGCTGTCGGATCTGTTCCGAGAGCTCAAGCCCGAGGCACTCGAGGCAATCCTGGGGTGGCTGCCGAAGCTCACCAACGAGCGCGTGCGCGGCCTTCTGGACGGTTCTGCACAGCGGCTCGCACAGGCGCACCCCGAGGTAATGACGAACGCGCTCAAGACCCCGGACGAAGTGATCCTACTCGAGGCGCTGAGGCTCGTGAGCATGACGAAGCTCCCGCCCGCGGTACCGGCGCTGGGTGCGCTGATCGTCAAGGGGAGCTCGCAGGTCAAGCGCGCCGCGGTAGAGGCCCTGGCCGTGATCGGCACCCCGGGAGCGATGCAGCAGCTAGAGCGGGCCATCGAGGACACGGACCGGGATGTCCGGGTGGCGGCCGTGCGGGCCATGGCGGCCCAGGGGTATCGCGGAGCTTTCGACGCGATCGAAGGCGCCATCAGCGGCCGCACCATGAAGGACGCCGACCTGACCGAGAAGACGGTCTTCTTCGAAGCCTACGGCACCCTGGCGGGGGAGTCGGGCATAAACACGCTGCAGCCGATGCTTCAGACGAAGGGCTTCATGCGGCGCAAGCAGGACTCGCAGACGCGGGCCTGCGCGGCGATGGCGCTGGGCAAGATCGGGACCGAGGCTGCCAAGAAAGCTCTCAAAGAAGCCGCCAGTGACAAGGACCCGTTGGTGCGCAACGCCGTCACCAAGGCGCTGCGGGAGATGCGCTGATATGACGGATTCCGACGCGCCACGCGCTCAGAGCCGCCCGTCCCTTGTCGACACCATGGGGACCACAGACCAGCTGGTCCGTACCGCCGGCCGCGAGTTCCTCATTTCGCTGTACGCGGGACTGCGCAACCTCAAGCTCTACCCGATCGAGAACGCACAGGCGCAGCGTTCGCTGGACGACGTGCTGGCCAAGGCCCAGGCGCTCCTGGACATGGAGGAGGATCTCGAGGTACGGGTGGCGGGTGAGTTCCTCTTCGTGAACGCCACCCGGCTCCGCATGGACCTGGACAACTTCGCTTCGTTCAGCCACGTGCTGACCACGCTGCGCCAGGCGGGCGTCGGTACACTGCAGGTGGAGAAGGGGGCCGAGCGCAAGGAGTGGCAGGTGATGCTGTCGCTGCTGCTATCCTTCGCCACCCGCGAGGCGATCCCCAACAAGCTGTACGAGCTGCAGCAGAAGATGATCCAGGGTGGGGTGACCAGCATCATGGTGGCGCCGCCGGTCGAGAGCGACGAGGACCTGGAGGACGAGGAGAAGCAGAAGGAGATCGCCAAGCGCACGTATGAGCAGACGGTGGCGGTCACCAAAGAGGTGATCAACAGCGTGCGCATGGGGCGCAGCGCCAGCGTGAAGAAGGTCAAGCGGGCGGTGCAGGGCATCGTGGACCAGGTGCTCAAGAACGAAGTCTCGATCATCGGGCTGACCACGATCCGGCACTACGACGAGTACACGTTCACTCACTCGGTGAACGTGACGATCTTCTCGGTTTCGATCGGCAAGCGTCTGGGGCTGTCCAAGCTGCAGCTCTACGATCTGGGCCTCGCGGCGCTGTTCCATGATGTTGGCAAGAGCCGCGTGCCCATCGAGGTGCTCAACAAGGAAGGCCCACTCTCCGACGACGAGTGGCGCATCATGCAGGCGCACCCGTGGCTTGGCGTGCTGACGCTGTTCGGACTGCGCGGCTACGGCGAGATCCCGTACCGCGCCATCATCACGGCCTTCGAGCACCACATGAAGATCGACCTCACCGGCTATCCCAAGACGATCCGGCCCCGCGAGCTCTCGGTCTACTCCAAGATCGTGGCCGTGGCGGACGCCTTCGATGCTGCCACCACGCGGCGCTCCTACCAGACCGAGCCACTGCAGCCCGACCAGGTGCTACGCGAGATGTGGGAGAACCCGCGGCGCGGTCAGGACCCGGTGCTGGTGAAGGCGCTCATCAACCTGACCGGCGTGTATCCGGTGGGCACCTGCGTGGTGCTCGACTCCTACGAGGTCGGCGTGGTGCACGCCGCGAACCCCGACGCCGCGCAGCTGCACCGTCCCATAGTGCGGGTCGTGCTGAGTGCACAGGGAGTCAAGCTCGAGGAGGGGTTCCTCTCGGACCTGGCAGAGACCGGGCCCGACGGGAGCTTCCGCCGCACCGTGATCAAGGTGGTCGACCCCGAGCGCTACGGCATCAATCCCTCGGACTACTTTGTCTGACGCCGCGATCGGGGCGCGCTGGACCCGGCTGCGGGAGCAGCGCCGGACCGCCCTGATCCCCTACATCACTGCGGGCTATCCCGATCGCGAGCTGAGCCTCGCCGCCCTCTCGATGGTGGCCGAGGCAGGCGCCGATTTCGTGGAGCTGGGCATCCCGTTCTCAGACCCTCTGGCCGACGGGCCCGTGATCCAGCGATCCTCGCAGCTGGCCCTGGAGCGGGGAATGAGTGTCGCGGGTGCCCTCGAGCTGGTGCGGGAAGCGGCGCTGCAGATCCCGGTGATCGCCTTCGGCTACATCAATCCGATACTGGCGTACGGACTGGAGCGCTTCCTCGATGACGCCGCTGATGCGGGGGTCGCCGGCCTGCTGCTCACCGACCTCCCCGGCGGCGAAGCGCCGGACCTGGAGCGGGCCGTGCACGGGAGCCCGCTGTCACTGATCCGTCTGGTGGCCCCCACTACCGCGGAGAAGCGCCTGCCGGCCCTGTTGCGCGAGGCCGAAGGATTCGTGTACGTGATCTCACGGCTCGGCGTGACCGGAGCCGTAACCCGGCTCGGTGGCGAGGTCGAGGACGTCGTGGCGCGCGTGCGCCGGGCAACGGCGCTGCCGGTGGCGGTGGGCTTCGGCATTGCAGGAGGGGAGCAGGCGGCGGTGGCCGCGCGTTTCGCCGATGGCGTCGTCGTGGGCAGCGCGCTGGTGAGCCGCCTCGACGACGGGGTGGATGCGGGTCGGGACCTGATAGTCGAGCTGCGAGCGGCTCTGGACGGCCGCGGGAGCGACGGACCGCAGGCATGAGACTCGATGAACAGCGGCTGGTAGATGACTTCGCCCGGGCACTCGCGATTGCCGGTGCCGTGGTGCTGCTGGGGGCGCTGGCGCTGGATCCGATACCCGCGGGCATGTGGGGAGTGGTCAGCGCGATGGTGCTGCTGGTGCTATTGCTCCGTATCCCCTCGCTGCGACTGGGCAAGTACGCCTACGTGTCACAGGTGGGGATCGCCGGCCTGGCTGGAGCGGTGCTGGTCGGTCCCACCCCGACGCTCGTAGCGCTGGGAGTGGGGGTGCCGGTGTCGGATTGGGCGGTGGCAAGGAAGCACCGCAACGCGGCGTGGATCAACGCGTCGCGCGAGATCGTGTCACTGGCTGTGGGGTACGGCTTCTACTCCGGCGTGATGGACTGGGCGGGGGCTTCCACGCTGCTGAGCTACGAGGGCGTGCCCGGAATGGTCGCGTTCGCCCTGACCTATTTCGCCGTGTCGCGTACGCTGTTCTACTACACCCTGGCGGTGCGGGGCAAGCTCACACCGGAAGAGCGCCTCTTTATAGTGCGCTACGAGATAGTGGCCTACGGGATCACGATAGGTGCGGTTGGGTCGATCGTCTTCACCGTGACCCAGTTGCAGCCCCTCGCGTGGCCTCTTGTGGTCCTGCCTCTCACCATGGCGGCCTACCTGCTCAAG
>JBDHJM010000099.1:0-5256 GCA_039586895.1 Gemmatimonadota bacterium
CCGGCAAACCCGCTCGGTCCCCTCCACGTTCGCGGCGCGGTACTCGTCGCCCCGTGCCCAGGCCCGGGCGTAGCCGGCGAGGTGGAAAACGACCTCAGAACCGTCCAGAAGCCGCGAGATTGCGTCAGAATCGCTCAGGTCCCCCCAGATGGGCTGGACCTGGGGCCAGGTTAGGGGTGCGGACAGCGAACGCCGTGGGGGCGATGCCGGCATCCCACCCGAACGAGCCTCAGAACGTGAATCTGGCTCTTCACGGGAGCGTCGCGCTACAGGTTCGTTGGCTCGGGAGGGTGGGATGCCGGCAGTGCCCGCGGGGCGAACAAGGCAGCGCACCCCGAACCCGGCCCGGACCAGCCCAGCAACCAGGTGCTGGCCGATGAACCCGGTCCCGCCCGTGACAGCCGCCGTGCGCGTGGCGGTCACGCGCCGCGCCCCGCCGTCTCCTTGAGCACCCCCGCCAGCCGCGCGCTGAACGCCCGCGCCGAGAAGTGGTCCTCGGCCCGGATGCGCCCCGCGGCACCGACCGACTGCAGCACCTCCGTGGGGAGCCCCAGCGCGGAGCTGAGGATCCGGGCCAGCGAGGCCGGGTCACGGGGCGGAGCCAGCCAGCCGCCCTCGCGGCGGGGGCCGATTCCGTCGCCCACGATCTCGCAGGGGCCTCCCTCGTCGGCGGCCACGATGGGCACGCCGCAGGCCATCGACTCGACCACCACACGCCCGAACGGCTCGGGCCGGAGCGAGTAGTGCACGGTGAGCTCGAACTCCGGATAGGCCAGCTCGATCTCGCGCTGGAACGGCATCATGTGCACGCGGGGCAGGCGGGTGCCCGGAACGGGTCCGGTGCCGCCGGTATCTTCCGCGGTGCTTGCGGGGCTGGCTTCGGCGCTGCTTTCCTCGCCCGACTCGCTGGTGGGCACCCGCCACTCGCCGCTGCCGGGCTCCAGCGGCTCCCAAACGCCGCCGCTCGGGGTCTGGATCAGGAACTCCCCCGTGGCCCGCTCCAGTTCGGCCCCGTACTCCCGCTCGGCCACCGTGTCGTAGATGCTGCCGCCCACGATCACCAGGTGCACGTCAGGCAACTCGTCGGCGATCCGGGCGAACGCCTCCAGCACCTCGAGCTGGCCCTTCCAGCGCGCGAACACGGCGGGCATGCCGATCAATCGGTGGTCGGCCGGTATTCCGAGTTGTTCGTGGATCCAGCCGGTGCGGTCGCGCGGGCGGAACCGGTCGAGGTTCACGCCGTTGTGCACCACGGCCACGCGTCCGTCGCGCTTCCACGCCTCGGCCACCGCGTCGGTGACCGCCACCATGCTGTCGGGTGCCCGGCCTGCCACGCGGCGCCACACCCAGCCGGTGCGCGCGGGGGGGAACTCGTGCAGGTGCCACAGCACGGGGTGCAGGCGCGCCAGCGTCGCGGCCACGTGGGTCTTGAAGGCGACGGAGTAAAACACCTCGGCGTCCGCCACGAACGGATGCGCTGCGAGCTGCTTGGCCCAACGCCGCATGGCCAGCAGCGCCGGCGGCAGCGACCAGAGGCGGCCCTCGCGCTGAGACGCGCGCAGCAGGATCTCCGGCGCCTCCACCACCTCGGCCGGCACGCCGATTTTGTTGAGGATCGTCACCAGCGGACCGTCGCGCGGCGTCAGCACGCGCAGCGCCACGTCCTGCTCGAACGCGCGGTTGGCGAAGTCGAGCAGCACTCGCTCGGTGCCCCCCAGCTGGGCGGACGCGGCGAGGGCCGTGACCTTCAACGGTGTCGTTTGGTCAGACAAGGCTGCGGTATACCTCCGCGGTGCGGCTCGCGGTGTCGGCCCAGCGGTAGCGTCCGGCGCGCTTCAGGCCGCGGGCCACGAGGTCGTCGCGCCAGGGCTTGTCCTCAGCCAGGCGTCGCAGGGCGGTAACGTACGGCTTGGTTTCCCGTCCCGATACCACCACGGCGTCCTCCCCGGCCACCTCGGCCGAGCCGCCCGCGCCCGAGGTGACCACCGGAAGCCCTGACGCCATCGCCTCCAGCACGGGAAAGCCGAACCCCTCGTAGTGCGACGGGAACAGCAGGGCGTCCGCAGCCCGATACGCCGCCCGCAGGTCGGGCTCGGCGGCCTCGCCCACCGAGCGGGTCGCGTC
Organism: Gemmatimonadota bacterium; assembly: GCA_039586895.1. Lineage (GTDB taxonomy): Bacteria > Gemmatimonadota > Gemmatimonadetes > Gemmatimonadales > GWC2-71-9 > WVYX01. The sequence continues at coordinate 2,125 of JBDHJM010000099.1, forward strand.
CTTGATGCCGTGCCGCGCCAGCTCGGCGCGCTGCTCGGCCGAGAAGCTCCCGCCCACCTGGAGCAGCCAGGCGTCGAACCCGGCGTCGCGCAGGCCGGCCACGGCGGCGATCACGGCCGGGATGTTCTTGCGCGGGCCCACGCTCCCCACGTGCAGCACCACGAACGCGTCGGCCGGCAGCGACCAGCGCTGCCTAGTCTCCGCGCGCGTCTCCTTGGGCTGCTCGAAGAAAGCGTCGTCCACACCGTACGGGATCACGTGGACGCCCTGCTCGCTGCCCAGCCAAGCGCCCAGCTCCTGGCGCAGCCACTCGGTGGCCACGATCCAGGCGTCGGCGCGCTTGACGCCGTCGAGTGCCCTGCGCAGGAGCCAGTTGCGAACCCCCTCGCGCGTGCCGCGGGCGCCTTGGCGCACCGTGATCAGCGGCAGCAGGTCGTGCACCGTTACGAGCATTGGTCGCTTGCGCGCTCCGAGCAGGAGGTGGCCGTAGGAATGGTCCAGCACGTGCACCAGGTCGCCTTCCAGGCGCCTCACGCGGCGCGGGTAGCGCCAGTAGCGGGCAACGTAGCGGCGCAGCTCGCTCAACGCGGGCCCGGGCACCTGCGGATGGCCGCGGGGATCGGACACACGCACCCCTTCGATGGAGCTCTCGGGGTCCACGGTCAGCCCCGCGACCGGGCCGGCGAGCTGTACGTCGAGATCGGGCTCGTACTGCTGGAGGCTCGCCGCGAGCCGCGTCGCATAGCGGTCCATCGAGGGCCACCGCTCGAGCGGCAGATCGGGAACCAGCAGGGGGCGGGTCAGGAGCGCGACTCCGGCTCTTGCGGTGCGACCTCGCGGGCGGTCACGACTTCACCGCGCGCAGCTCGAACTCCAGGTACCAGGCCGGGAACGTCCAGGCCAGGCGGTGCTCGTACCAGTCGGGCCAGCGGGCGGCGATGCGCCGCACGAGTGCATCGATCATCCCGCCGTGGAACCGCAGGGTCCGCGCGGTGAGGTCGAACCGGGCGCTGGCGTAGTAACTGAGCTCGTGCCCTTCCGTGAAGTAGTCGAACGAGTGCCAGGCGAAGTGGTGGCGGTGTGTGGGATCGGTGTACGAGTTGGCGCACGAGAAGTGCGGGGTCGTGATGAACACGGTGCCGTCGGGCGCCAGGACCCGGTGGATCTCGGTCATCAGGGCGGGCACGTCGGCGACGTGCTCCATCAGGTCGAAGCAGTACACGCGCGACAGGCTGCCCGAGCGGAATGGCAGCTGCGCCTCGGCGTCGAGCAGCACGTCGGGGTGCACGGCGCGGGCGGAGTCGGCGCGGATGGCTCCCGGTGCCCGCTCCACGGCGCCGGCCCCGAGGTCCAGCTCGGGCAGCTGCACGCTCACCTGGGCGGCTCCGGGACGGTCTCCCCCTCAGGCTCCGTTGCGGGCTCCGGCCCCCCTCGCTCCTCGGACTCGAGCATCGCGAGCTTGAGCAGCGCGCCGAAGAAGAACCACCAGATCAGTCCGTGCGGTGTGCTGGAGAACGGCGATCCGATCAGGACGATGACGGCCGTGGCGAACACCACGGCGCCGAATCCCATACCCACGTCGTCAGCCGGCGTATCGCGCAGGGCGCGCACGGTCCAGGGCGCGTAGCGGATGAGGCCGAAGATCACGAGCGCCAGCAGCGCCAAACCGACTATGCCGAGTTCGACCGCCGCCCGTCCCACGTCGCCGTCGGTGAACACGAAGTAGTCCTGTGGCATGCGGCTGGTGATGGCGAACGGCACTCCGGTTCCGGTGCGTCCCAGCCCGAGTCCGAAGGGGTATGCGGCCAGCGACTCCCAGGCGGTCCGCAGTGGGTTCGTGAGGTAGAGCCACAGCAGGCCCTCGCTGAACAGGACCGAGCGGTAGCGCTCAATGATGCGTCCCGCTGTGAGCACGGTGGCGGCGTGCAGCGCGACTAGCACGAGCGGGATGAGCATGACCTGTCGCAGCGAGAGCCGCCTGAACCAGGCCAGCACGAGCAGGCCGACTAACAGGATGATGAGAGCCGCACGGGTCCCGGACACGGTCATGCCGACGAAGAAAAGCGGGATCAGCAGCGCTGCCAGCAGCCGGAGCTTCTTCGGTCGCTCCCCGGACGTGGCGATGGCGGCCGCCAGGAGCGTGCAGAAGACCATGAAGCCGGCGAACGGAGCGGGAAACGTGAATGTGGAGAATGCGCGGAACTCGAAACCGCCGCCCAGCGAGTAATAGATCGTGGACCCGTGGCGCCGCAGAGCCAGCTCGCCGGCTTCGGCCACGATCGTGGGGCCCAGCACGTACTGGTAGATCCCGTACAGTCCCGTGACCACTCCCAGCGCGAGCATTAGACCAACGTATGCCCGCACCTGACCATCGTTGCGGACTATCCCCAGGCCCAGCAGTGCGGCCATGGGAAACAGGCTCCAGCTGCGCAGTCCTGCGAGCTTGATCAGAAACGGCGTGCCGGGCGCCAGCAGGTAGAAGACCGGTACGAGAATGACCGCAAGCAGGATCACCGGTACTGCACCGGGTCCGCGAATCGGGTCGCGGCGCAGAGCTACGCTCCCGAACCAGATCAGGATTGCCAGCAGGAAGGCGCCGTCGGAGAGCGCATAGGGCAGGGCTCCCCCGATCCGGTCCTTGAGGTAACCCTGGAACACACCGAACACGATGGCTGCCATGAGCGCGAGGTGGACCATCCAGTCGGAGCGGAAGATGTCCGTCCACTTCCCGGTCAGGTCGGTGCCGGAGCGGGATGGGGGCAGCTCGTACGGATGTGCGCTCATTCCGCTCCCAAAGGTAGTGCCTGCAGCGTTTCCTGCAGCCGCAGGAGCTGGTGCTGCGGTTCGCTCAGCTCGCGCGCCCGGTCGGGCCCCAGCTCGCCCAGCCGAGCACGCTGCCCCGAGTCGGTGAGAAGGGCTCGCAGCGCGCTCGCCAGAGCCCCCGCGTCCGGGGCGACCAGCACTCCCGTGTTGTCGTCCACGATCTCCACGGCGCCGCCCATGCGCGTGGTCACCACGGGCAGCCCTGCGTACAGTGCTTCCACGAAGACGATGCCGAAGGGCTCCGGCCCCGTGTTGGGCTGGCAGAAGATGTCGGCCGCGGCGAGCAGGTCGGGGACGTCGCCCCGCTGT
>JBDHJM010000100.1:0-5223 GCA_039586895.1 Gemmatimonadota bacterium
TAGCCGATGCGCTGATGCGGGTGCTCGAGCCCCACGGCGTCGGCGTGGTGGTGGAAGCCTACCACCTGTGCATGATGATGCGCGGCGTGGAGAAGCAGAACTCCAAGACCGTTACTTCCGCCCTGCGGGGCGTGTTCCTCGACGGCACCACCCGCGACGAGTTCCTGCGCCTTGCGCACGGAGGCAACTGGCTCGAATGAGCGTGCTCGACGGGCGGGTAGCTCTGGTAACCGGGGCGAGCCGCGGCATCGGCCGCGTCATCGCGGACCGCCTGGAAGAGGAGGGGGCCGCGGTGGCGTGCCTGGCGCGCAGCTTCGCGGAGCGGCACGAGGGGAGCCGCCTCGAGCTGCCCTGCGACGTGACGCACGAGGAGCAGGTACGGCGCGCCGTGGAGCGGGTGGGCGTCGAGCTTGGTACGCCCCACATCGTGGTGAACAACGCCGGTGCGTTCCTGCTCAAGCCGCTCTCCGACACGACGCGCGAGGAGTTCGACGAGCAGATCCATGTGAACACGGTGGGACCGTTTCTCGTGCTGCGCGCCGTGCTGCCATCGCTGCCGCGCGACGGTACCGGGCACGTGGTCACCGTGGGGAGCGTTGTGGATCACCGTCCCTATTCCGGGAACGCGGCCTACGGCGCCAGCAAGTACGCGGTGCGCGGGCTGCACGAGGTCCTGGTGGAGGAGCTGCGCGGCACCGGCATTCGAACCACGCTCGTGTCGCCGGGCTCCACCGACACGAAGCTGTGGGATTCCCTCGATCCCGACGGCCGCGATGATCTGCCCAGCCGCAAGGACATGCTGCTGCCCAGCGACGTGGCCGACGCGGTGCTGTTCGCGCTCACCCGGCCGCCGCACGCGAACGTGGAGTGGATCCGGGTGATGCCCACCGGGTGAGTCCCGCAGCAAGAGAGAGACAGGCACACGGACGCACGGGGGTGTGAGATGCGGGTGCTGCTGCTGACCGGAACTCTTCTCGCGGCGATCGCCGCACCAATCCAATCGCAGAGCATTCCGCCCCTGCCCGACGAATCGGGCTGGGGCGTTCACGTTCTGGCCATCGCGCGCGACCCGGACGGTGCCGTTTGGGTGGGCACGTACGGGCGCGGGATATTCGTGCTGCGCCCGGGAGCCGCGCAGTGGGAGCACATCGCCGACGACGACTCCGAGGGGTCCATCTCGTGGGGCTTCGTGCACGCGTTCGAGTTCGGAACGCGCGGCGAAGTGTGGTACGGCACGCTCGGCAACGGGTGGGGCTACTCGACTGACGGCGGCACCACCTGGAGGAACTGGACGTTCCGCATGCTGGGGCCCGAGTACCAGTACGTGGCTCCCAACGGCATCGTGTCGCGCGGCGACACGGTGTATGTCGCGACGGCCGACGGGATGAAGCTCAGCTGGGACATGGGCGACACGTGGCACGAGATCACGGATTCAATCGGCACTCGCACCGCCGGGAGCGTGTGGGGCGTGATCGGGAACCAGTACGTGCTGGCGATCGGTGCAGCACCCGACGGGACCCTGTGGGTGAGCCACGTGCACGGGATCGAGCGCTCCGACGACGGCGGCAGGAACTGGCGCGAGATTCCGCGCGCGGTTTGGGACCGGGTGCCTGCGCCGGTGCCCGCCGGCTACGAGGGCGCCCCACAGCCGTGCCGTCGGCCCAACCGCGTGCGCGCGTTCGCGTTCGACGAACAGCTACCCGGGCTGGTCTGGCTGGGGACGGAGTACGGGGCGCTGCACCTTCAGCCGGACGAGCAGCCGATGGAGATGGCCAACCTGATTGCGCGGCCCGCGGTCCAGCAGCTCGCGCTGCATGCGGAGCATCGCGTGGTCGCGGCCACGGCGGCCGGCCTGTGGACCCCGCATACCGGCACGCCGCCGGAAGAGGAGGCGCTCCGGCTGCCTCTCCCCACCACGGCCGTGCTGCCGCTCGACGATGGCGGCTTGCTGGTCGGCACGCCGCGCGGCCTGGCGGTGACGACGGACTGGACTGTGGTGCCGCGCCCGGAGCCCGTCGTGGCGCCGCTCGAAGGCTGGCCCTCGGAGCCGAAGCACACATGGTTCGTGCGACCGGCGTCGCTCGATGAACAGCCCTACATGGACCAGACCTACCGCTACGGCTCGACCATGGGCGGCAACTTCCAGCAGCACCAGGGTGTGGAGTTCAACGCCGGTGCAGGCACACCGGTTTTTGCGATAGGTGACGGCACTGTGGCGTTCGCCGCCGACGCCGAAGCGGGCTCGCGCACGGTGGTTATCCGTCACGACCGCACGCTCGAGGCCGGCGACGCCGAGTACTTCCTCTACTCGGCGTACTTCCATAACAGCGAGGTGCTGGTGGAGGAGGGACAGCCGGTCACGGCCGGCGACGTGATCAGCCTGGTGGGGAACACGGGCCGCGCTACCAACGACCACCTGCATCTCGAGGTGCACGCGACTCCGGTGGACGACTTGCACGAGGTGGTGGATCCGGAGCAGCGCTATCCGCCCCACAGCACCAATCCCGAGCTGTGGATCGCCCCGCTGCCGGGGGCCGGCATCGTCGCCGGCAGGGTGTGGAATGCCGACGGGGAGCCGGTGCTGCAGGCTCGCATCTACGGCCTGCACAAAGGCGAGCCGCAGGAGACGCCGTTCTCGTTCGTCGAGACGTACGGCGACCGCACGCGCGGCACCCCGGCCTACGGCGAGCACTTCGCGATCGGCGACGTACCGGCCGGTGAGTACGTCCTGGGTGTGGAGGTGGACGGCCGGCAGGTCTACCGCCGAGTGCGGGTCGCCCCGGGCCGGCTCACGTGGGTCGAGTTCCGGCCCTGATGTTCATCGAGCTCACCGAATACCTGGCCTGTCCCGAGGGACACGAGGAGCAGAACTTCCTCGTGCTGGCGCAGGAGAAGATGGACGGCAGGCGCGTGGTGCGCGGCTCGGTGGGGTGCCCGCTGTGCAAGCGCGAGTACGGCATCGAGCGCTACGTCGTGCGGTTCGGGGAACCGAGCGGGGCGCGCGAGGGTGAGGTGCCTGCCTCAGCCGAGACCGTGCAAGCGCTGCTCGGCATCGCGGGGCCGGGAGGCTACGTGGTGCTGGTGGGCGCTGCCGCGCGGCTCGCCGAAGGTCTCGCCGCTGTGATCGACGGCGTGCACTTCGTTGGCGTCAATGCGCCGGGCGACGTCGCGCCCTCCGAATCGCTCAGTCTGGTGGTCCATCCCAGCACGATCCCGCTCAAGTCCTCCATGGCCCGCGGCGTCGTGGTGGGAGCGGAATACGCGGCCGCGCCCTGGCTCGCAGAAGCCGCGCGCCTGCTGCTGCGTGGACTGAGGATGGTGGTGCTGCGGGAGGGAGTGAGTGCCCGAGGAGTGGCGGAGCTGGCGAGCGAGAGCGGGCTGTGGGTGGGGCAGAAGGAGTAGCGCAGCGAGAAGGAGAGCCCGGTGTCCCACCGTAGCGAACGTTGGCGCTCGGGCAGGAGATGATTGAGACTGCCTCCAGTGGGCCCGAGTGGCGCAGTTCGCCGAGGCGAGATACCGGGCTCTCCGCCCGCTACGCTACTCTCTATATAGACTCTCGATTTTCTCCCCGTAGCGCTCCTCCACCACACGCCGCTTCACCTTCATCGTCGGCGTGAGCTCGCCGCGCTCGATCGAGAAGTCCTCCTCGATGAGACCGATCTTCTTGGGCATCTCGAAGCTCGCCAGATCGCGCAGGGTCCCCATCACTTCGCGCTCCACCTTGGAGAACACGTCGGGCTGCGCCAGGAACGCGGTCACGTCGTCCATCGCGAGATTGCGGTCGGCCGCCCACTTGCGCAGGGCGTCCACGTCCGGCACCACCAGCAGGGCGGGGAACTTGCGCTTGTCGCCCACCATCACGGCGTTCAGTACGAACTGGTTCGTCTTGATCATGTTCTCGACGGGCTGCGGCGCCACCTTCTTGCCGCCGGCCGTGACGATCAGATCCTTCTTGCGGTCCGTGATCTTCACGTACCCTTCCTCGTCGAACTCGCCGATGTCTCCTGTGTGGAACCACCCGTCCGGGTCGATCGCCTCCTTGGTGGCTTCGGGCTTGTTGTAGTAACCCATCATGATGTTGGGCCCACGCGCCAGAATCTCACCGTCCTCCGCGATCTTCACCTCCACGCCCGGAATCGGCGGCCCGACGGTGCCGATGCGGGGCCGCTCCAGCGGGTTGATGGCGATCACCGGCGAAGTCTCGGACAGTCCATATCCCTCCACGATGATTAGGCCCGCCGCGTAGAAGAACTTGGCGATCTCGGGGTTGAGGGGCGCCCCGCCGGAAGCGAAGAACCGCAGTCGCCCGCCGGTGCGCGCCTGCAGCTTCGAGAACACCAGCTTGTCGGCGATCTTCTTCTTGAGCTTGAGGGTAGTCGGGATCGGCTTCCCGGCGAGCTGGAGGTCGGCCCACGCATCGGCAGTGCGCCGCGCCCAGAAGAAGATGCGCCGCTTCAACGCCCCACCGGCCATCGCGTTCTCGAGCACGCGCGCGTAGATCTTCTCGAACAGCCGCGGCACCGACAGCACCACCGTTGGGCTCACCTCCTGGAGGTTTGCCGCAACCAACTCGATGCTCTCGGCGTAGTTGATGGTCGTACCGGCGTGGAACATCGTGTAGTGACCTGCCATCCGCTCGAAGCTGTGCGACAGCGGAAGCAGTGAGAGACAGGAGTCGTCGGGGCCGATGTGAAGCACAGTGAGCGCGCTCGCCACATTGGAGCAGAAATTGTAGTGCGAGAGCATCACGCCCTTGGGCTTCCCGGTGGTGCCCGACGTGTAGATCAAGGTGGCGAGGTCGTCCTTGCCCACTGACAGCGCGTCTGAGCGGTAGTTGGGGTACTTGTCCTGCGCCGCGCCGCCGCGCTGCAGCAGCTCCTGGAAGCTCATCAGACCGGGTCCCTCCATCCCCTCCTCCGTGTCGTACACGATCACGTGAGCGGTCTCGGGGATCTCGCCGCGGATGGCCTTGATCTTGTCGTACTGGGCCGCGTTTTCTACGAATATCGCCCTGGCGCCAGAATCCTGGAGCAGGTACGCGACCTGGGGCGCCGGCAGCGTGGGATAGACGGTCACGTCGGCACAGCGGGCGGTGAGGCATGCGAAATCGCTGATTGCCCACTCCGGCCGGTTCTCCGACAGGATGGCGACTCGGTCGCCCGGCTGCATGCCGAGCTCCATCAGGCCGACTGCGGCGTGCTGCACGCGGCGCGCCAGCTCCTG
>JBDHJM010000101.1:0-5078 GCA_039586895.1 Gemmatimonadota bacterium
TCCGCGGCGCGCTGGATGATCCGTTCCAGCGCCCCCCGGTCGATGCGCGATGTGCTGGGAACGAGGTCGCTCATGCTCGCCCCCCCCCGTAAGGCCCCGTGACGGGGCTAGAAGACTTCGACGATCACCGCGGCGCCCTGGCCCCCACCGATGCAGGCGGAGCCCAGCCCGTAGCGCTTGCCGGCCTGCCGCAGCGCGTGCAACAGATGGATGGTAATGCGTGTGCCGCTCGCCGCCAGCGGGTGCCCGATCGCGATGGCGCCGCCGTGTACATTGGTGCGCTCGCGGTCCAGACCCAACTCCCGCTCCACGGCCAGGTACTGCGGTGCGAAGGCCTCGTTTACCTCGACCAGCTCCATCTCGTCCAGCGCCATGCCTGCCTTCTCGAGGGCCTTGCGAGCGGCGGGGGCGGGGCCGATGCCCATGTACTCCGGCTCCACGCCGGCTACGGCCCAGGAGACCAGACGCCCCAGCGGCCGCAGCCCGTGTCGCGCCGCGTAGTCCTCGCCCGCAACGACCGTTGCCGCCGCGCCGTCGCAGATGCCCGAGGCGTTCCCGGCCGTCACCAGGCCATCCTGCTTGAAGTACGGCGGGAGCGCCAGCAGCGCCTCCAGGGTCGTATCGGGTCGCAAGTGCTCGTCGGCGCGCCAATCGCTCGTCCGCTTCGTCTTGCGGTGCGCGACCGGGACCGCAATGACCTCATCGTCGAACACGCCGGCGTCCCAGGCCTGCTTCGCGCGCTGCTGGCTGCCCAGCGCGTACTCGTCGACCTCCCGCCGCGACAGCTCGTACTTGTCCGCGAGGTTCTCCGCCGTCTCGGCCATGGAGAGCCCGCACTGGGGATCCCTCAGGGCCTCCCAGAGGGTGTCCTCGAGCGGCGGAGTCGGCCCCAGCCGGAGGCCCCACCGGGCTCCGCGAAGGACGTGCGGCGCCTGGCTCATCGACTCGGCTCCCCCCGCGAGCACGACCTGCGACTCGTCCAGCAGGATCTGCTGCGCTCCCTGGATGATCGACTCGAAGCCGGAGCCGCATAGCCGGTTCACGGTGACGGCCGGCACTTCGACGGGCAGCCCGGCCCGGAGGCCGACGTGCCGCGCCAGGTAGATCGCGTCGGCCGAGGTCTGCTGCGCGTTGCCGAACACGACGTGGTCGAACTGCTCCCCCGAGACCCCCGACCGCTCGATCGCCACCCGTGCGGCGATCGCTCCGAGCGCCGTGGCGGAGTGGTCCTTCAGCACGCCGCCGAACTTGCCGAAGCCCGTCCGCACACCGGAGAGGAACACGACGTCCTTGGCCTGGCCTTGGGTCTTCACGCGGACTCCGTTCTCCTCCGGTCTGGCGGGGGGCGATGTATCCCCTGAAACGTCGTGTGGTCCGGAATGGTGCCGTGCGGGAGTCAGGTGATCGCGTCCGCGATCCACCGTCCGACATCGACCGTGCCGGCGCTACCGCCGAGGTCGGGGGTCGTGACCCCCTCGTCGAGTGCCGCGCGCACCGCGCGCTGCAGGGCGGCGGCCCCTTCGTCGAGCCCTAGCTGCTCGAGCAGCAGACTTCCCGAGAGCATGGTGGCCATCGGGTTGGCGACTCCCTTCCCCGCCATGGGCGGGGCGGAGCCGTGCACGGGCTCGAACAGGCCGGCGCGTCCGGGGTGAAGGTTGGCGCTGGCGGCGAGCCCTAGCCCGCCCACTAGCTCGGCCCCCAAATCGGAGAGGATGTCGCCGAACAGGTTGTTGGTCACGATCACCTGGAAGCGCTCGGGGGTCCGCACGAGCTCCATGGCCAGTGCGTCTACGTAGCGGTGCTCTCGCTGGATGTCCGGGTGCTCCTCGCCGATCTCGTCGAACAGGCGCTGCCACAGCTGGTGTGCCGGCACGGCGTTCGACTTGTCGCTCATGGTGACGAGCGTCCTGCCGTGCGCCTCCGCCCACGTGAACGCCGCTCGCAGGATGCGGGCCACGCGCGGCGCCGTGTGGACTTCCTCCGCAATGACCTCCTCACGCGGCGTGCCCACGTGCTGGGCGCTGCCCCGTCCCAGGTAGATCCCCTCCGTGTTCTCGCGGAAGATCACGAAGTCGATGTCACGCGGCCCCTCGGGACCGGTCCTGAGGGGGCAGAGTTCGGGATGGAGCAGCCGGCAGGGTCGGAAGTTCACGTAGAGATCCAGCCGGAACCGCAGGCCCAGCAGGATGTCCCGTGCGTGCTCGTTCCCAGGGACCCGGGGATCGCCGAGCGCGCCCACCAGCGTGGCATCGACCTCGTCCCGCAGACGTGCGAAGGCGTCGTCCGGGAGCGTCTCGCCCGTGGCTAGGTAGTGGTCGGCGCCGTACGGCTGCGGCCTCCAGGCGAGTGCCGCGCCACTCAGCGCGGCGGCGCGCTCGATGGCGGGGAGGGCGGCCTCGACCACCTCGGGGCCGATGCCGTCGCCGGGGATGGTGGCGACGGTGAAGCGATGCGGCAACGGGCTATCGGCCGAGGGTATGTCCGCAGGTCACGCAGAACCGCCACCCCGGCTCCAGCGGGTCGCCACAACTCGGACACTTGGCCACCTGAACCTGCCGGCCGCATGACGGGCAGTAGATCACTGTCCGTCCCGCGGGGAGATCGGTGTGGCAGTGGGGACAGGCGGCCTCGACGGTCTCGAACACCAGGTGGGGCTGCGGCTCGGCCGCCGTCGCCTGACGCGTCTCTGGAAGGGTGGGGATGGGCGGGACTTCCTCGGTCTCTGGTTCCTCCAGCTCCTCCAGCATCTCCTGCTCGGGCGTGGTGTATCCCGGTGGCGCGTACGCCGCCTGCTGGTCCAGCACCTGGGCCACGGCGCCCTTCTTCAGCGACACCGAGGCGGCGGCAAACTGACGGAACGTTCCGGTGTCGGGATTCACCGACTCGGCTTCGGCCGCAATGGCTTCCTGAGCGTCGACCGGATCGACCGCCACGTAGCCGCGCTCACCCGCGAGCAGGCGAAGCAGCGCCATCTCGTAATCCTCGATGGCCTCGAACTTCAGCTCGCTGCGGTGGCGGCGGTAGGGAATGAGCGTCTGGTACAGCTCCGAGATCTGGAACGGCGACTTGAGCTTCTCCGGAGCACTCGCCGCCAGGTGGTTCACCAGGTAGCGGAACAGCCGGTCGAGTTCATCCATGGTCAGCGTTCCTCAGCGCCAGTCGTTCGCCCACTTCTCGTAGTGCACCGGCGTTACCCCAGCGCTTCCGAGGAGCTCCACGCCGCTGGGGTCCCGATAGGGCCGCCGATAGAACACGTGGGACACGCCTGAGTTGATCATGAGCTTCGCGCAGGCCACGCAGGGGCTGTCGGTGACGAACACGACCTTATCCTTGATGATCCCAGGCGCTTTCACCAGCGCGTTCACCTCGGAGTGGATGCACCCACAGTTGCCGGGAACGGTCGAGTCACAGCGATTGGGCAGCCCCCTTGCATTCCCGTTGTAGCCGATGGCCACCACGTTCTCCAACTTGGCATCGGTCACCACCGTACCGACCTGGAGCCGCGAGCAGGTCGAGCGCTTGGCCAGCTCTTCCGCCATCCGCATGTAGACCTCATACAGTGGGATGCGCTTGCTCTGAGGCTCGGCACCGTCGGGTGTGACGTTCAGGGGGTGGGTGTTGGCGCTGACGCCGTCCTTGTAGACCGTCATGACTCGGTGCTCAACTCCGATTCCTGGTTGGCGAAATCCTCATCGGGATCGAATTCGGTGAACTTCCCGTAGCGGTGGCGCTCGTCCAGCCACTCGTCGAACCGGGAGGGGACGGCCCCGTCGGAATGTAGCTGCTCGGTGGCCGCCCACGTTGCCAAGTGGTCGGCGTACTCGTTCTTGGCGTGCCCGGCGTGCCCTCGGACCCAGCGCCACACAGGATCGTGCCCCGCCGTGGCTTCGACGAGCTTCTGCCACAGTAGCAGGTTCTGAATCTCCCCGCCCTTGCGGCGCCAGCCCCTGGCGATCCATCCGTGGATCCACTGCGTCATGCCCTTGACCAGGTACTCGGAATCGGACACGTAGAGCAGCCGGAAGCGGTTTCCCTTCTGGCTCAGCAGCGCGAAGTTGGCGATCGCGCCGTTGAGGGCCATGCGGTTGTTGGTCGTGTCGGGCGCTGAGATGTACACATCCCGGCGCACCACCTTCCCGCCGGAGCGGATCTCGATCAGCGCGCCGGCCCCCCCGGGGTTGGGGGGCTCCATGCCGTTCCGCAGGCAGCTCTCGTCGGCGTGCACGACGGCGAGGTGCCGCTTCCCGCTACGCTTCGGCGTGGGTCACCTCGATGGTGGGCTCCGCTCCCTCGACGATCTCGCCCACGACTGCCGCAGCAGCGGTACCGTTCTCGGCGAGGGCGCGCAGCAGGTCATCCAGTCGTCTACCGTCGACGGCCGTCAGCAGCCCACCGGAAGTCTGTGCGTCGCACAGCAGTGTCTTGAGCGAGTCGCTCACGCCGTCGCTCCAACGCGTCCGCTGCGCCACGGCTTCCAGATTCCGCGTCGTCCCGCCGGGCACTGCCCGCTGCTCGACGAGCTCCCGCGCGTGCTCGAACAGCGGTACCGCGCCGGCGAACACGCGGGCCGCGACTCCGCTGGCCTCCAGCATCGTGGACAGATGGCCGAGGAGACCGAAGCCGGTCACGTCCGTAGTAGCGTGCACTCCATCACCCACCGCCTGGAGGGCGCGCATGGCGCCCGCGTTGAGCGTGGCCATGGAGGCGATCGCCGGCGCCATGTCCTCCTCGCTGATGAGTTCCCGCTTCAGACCTGTGCTGAGAATGCCGGTGCCGATCGGTTTGGTGAGTACCAGGTGATCGCCGGGGCGCGCGCCGGCGTTGGTAATGATCTTGTCCGGTGCCACGTCGCCCAGGGCGACCATGCCGAACTTGGGTTCCGGGTCGTCGATCGAGTGCCCCCCCAATACGAACGCACCGGCCTCGCGCACCTTGTCCACGCCCCCCTGAACCGTGGCGGCCAGTAGCTCGAGCAACTCCGGCTCGCGTGGCCACGCGACGAGGTTCAGCGTGAAGAGGGGTGTGGCACCCATGGCGTAGAGGTCACTCAGCGCATTCGCCGCCGCGATGGCCCCGAA
>JBDHJM010000102.1:0-5034 GCA_039586895.1 Gemmatimonadota bacterium
AAGAACCTGTACCACGCCAACGATCAGCTGCGGCAGGACCCGAATCTCGCCGAGCACATCAACTTCGCGTTGGAGGAGGACGACCTGCGCTACGACGGCACGGTCGCAGTGCACCACCTGATGCAGATGTTCGTCAACGAGGTGGGCCTCGACGAGATCCGCGGCCAGGTGAAGCGGCCTCTCAAGGACCTCAAGGTGGCACCGTACTACGGCTGCCACATCATTCGGCCGCGCAAGGACGGCGCGACCCCCGAGGAGGCGGGCAATCCCCGGTTCTTCGAGGACCTAATCACCGCGCTGGGTGCCAAGCCGGTGCAGTACCCCTACCGGCTGCGTTGCTGCGGCGGCTCGCTGATCGCCACGAACCGGACCGCCGCCCTCGGAATGCTGCACGACCTGCTGCGCAACGCCGTCGAGGCCGAGGCGGACGTGATCGCAACGGTGTGCCCGCTCTGCCAGATCAACCTCGAGTGCTATCAGGCGGAGGTGAACCGGGTTTACGGTGAGGAATTCAAGATTCCGATTCTCTACTTCACGCAGATCATGGGGCTGGCGTTCGGGATCAAGCCCAAAAAGCTGGGAATCGGAACGGAAGTCGTGCCAGCGCAGTCGGTGCTGGCCTGCGTTGGCAGATAACCTGAACTCTAGCGGCCATAGAGGGTGAGTGAATCCATGAGCAAGACCGCGCAAGAGACATGGGACAAGGGCGAGCAGAAGGCCAATGATGCCTATATGCGCCGCCGAATCACCATAGACCCGATCACGCGCCTCGAGGGGCACGGCAAGATCGACATCTTCCTGAACGATCAGGGGGGGGTGGATCGAGCCTACTTCCAGGTGCCCGAGCTCAGGGGCTTCGAGCGGTTCGCCCAGGGACGCCTGAGCGAGGACATGCCGCAGATCACTTCCCGCATCTGCGGCGTGTGCCCCACGGCGCACCACATGGCCGGCACGAAGGCACTGGATGACCTCTACAAGGTCGATCCACCTGCGGTAGCGAAGAAGATCCGTGAGTTCGTGTACAGCACGTTCATGGTGGAGGACCACTCCCTCCACTTCTACTTCCTCGGCGGCCCGGACTTCGTGGTCGGACCCGAGGCCCCGGCGGCAGAGCGCAACGTACTGGGCGTGATCGCCAAGGTCGGCGTCGACGTCGGGAAGAAGGTCATCGGTATGCGGCGCGAGCTGCGCGAGCTCATAAGCCTGCTGGGCGGCAAGGTCGTGCACCCGGTGCTCGGACTGCCCGGCGGCGTCGCGAAGCGCGTGAAGCCGGAGGACCAGGAACGGTTCAAGAAGGTTGCAGCCGACGCCGTCGAATTCGCCAAGTTCACGCTCGGCATCTTCGAGGACGTGGTGCTCAAGAACACCGATTACGTCAGTTTGATCGTATCGGACGCGTTCACGCACGAGACCTACTACATGGGCCTCGTGGACGAGAACAACCACGTGAACTTCTACGACGGGAAGATCCGCGTGGTGAAGCCCGACGGGACCGAGGTCGCGAAGTTCGCCGCCCAGGAATACCTGGACCACGTGGCGGAGCACGTCGAGCCCTGGAGTTACGTGAAGTTCTGCTACCTGAAACAGGTCGGGTGGCACGGCTTCACCGACGGCCCCGAGAGCGGCATCTACTCGGTCGCGCCCTTGGCACGACTCAACGTGTCCGAAGGAATGGCCACGCCGCTGGCCCAGCAGGCGTACGAGAAGCTGTTCGATACGCTGGGCGGCAAGCCCGTGCACCACACGCTGGCCAACCACTGGGCGCGCGTGGTGGAGCTGCTGTACGCCGCCGAGCGGATGAAGGAAATAGCGGACGACCCCGAGCTCACCGACCCGGACGTCCGCACCGTTCCAACCGAGACGCCGGTCGAGGGAATCGGCGTGGTCGAGGCGCCGCGCGGCACCCTGTTCCATCACTACCAGACCGACGAGCGGGGAGTTATCACCAAGGCCAACCTCATCGTCGCCACTCAGAACAACGCTGCGCGCATGGCGATGAGCGTGGAGAAGGCGGCCAAGGGCCTCATCACGGACGGCAACGTGACCGACGGCATTCTCAACGAGGTGGAGATGGCCTTCCGCGCCTACGACCCGTGCCACGCCTGCGCCACTCACTCGCTGCCGGGCAGCATGCCGCTCGCACTGCGCATCCGTGACATGCACGGCAACACGCTCTCCACGATCCGGCGCGACGTGGACGGCAGCGTACATCACGGGTGAGGCGCTGATGACGCTTCCGTCGGTACCGCTCCCCGACACCCAGCGCTCGGAGTACGCGGCCGTGCGGGTCCTCTGCCTGGGGAACGACCTGCTGGCGGACGACGCCCTCGGCATCGTCGCTGCCCACGAGCTGCGCCGCCGGCTGCCCGACGCCGTCGAGGTGTGCGCCACGACTGAGACGGGGTTCCGGCTGCTCGACTACATCCTCTACGCGCGCCGCCTGATCGTGGTCGACACCGTCATGACCGGCTGCGCCGAGCCCGGCACCCTTTACCTGGTGCGTGAGGAAGACGTGCGCGACACCTCCGGCGGATCGCCACACTACGTGGGGCTGTTCGAGTCGCTGGATGTGGGACGCGCGCTCGGCGAGCCGGTACCCGACGAGATGGTCATCATCGTGGTCGAGGGCGGAGACTGCCGCACGGTGGGCGGGAAGATGGGTGACGCCGCCCGCGCGGCGATACCCAAGGTCGTGGACCTGGTGGAACGAATCGTTGAATCCGAGACTGAGCTGGGACTCAACCTGGAAGGCCTGGCCGGACCTCCCGGCTGAGCCCCTGGAGACCAAATGCTGCCCAAGCCGAATCCGAAGGAGATCGACCGCAAGGCCCGACTGGCAGCCGACGCCGGGCCCGTTCCGAAACAGGACCCGCAAGAGCGGAGAGCGAACTTCCGAGAGACGTACCTGCCGTTCGACCCGGAGGCGGCCATCGCAGCGGCGCAGCGCTGCATCCAGTGTCCCGGTGCCCAGTGCGTCAAGGCATGCCCGCTGCACAACGACATTCCGTGGGCCCTGTGGCAGCTCGAGCACGGGAACTTCGAGGACGCGGCGCAGGTGTTCCGCATGACCAGCTCGATGCCGGAAGTGTGCGGCCGCGTGTGCCCACAGGTGCTGCTGTGCGAGGGCGCCTGCATCTACCACAAGAAGAGCAAACCGCCCGTGCCGGTGGGCCGCCTCGAAGCGTTCGTCGCCGACTACGAGCGCACGCACGGTGGATTCCTGCTCGAGAAGGAGCCGCCCACCCAACACAAGGCTGCCGTGATAGGAGCCGGCCCGGCCGGGCTCACCGTGGCGGAGGAGCTGGCCAAGAAGGGACACGAGGTGACCGTGTTCGACACGTGGCCGGCGAGCGGGGGCGTGATGCGCTACGGCATTCCCACGTTCAAGATGACGCACGAGCTGATCGACGACAAAACCGACTACCTCAAGGCGCTCGGGGTCGAGTTCGTGTTCAACACGACGATCGGCAAGGAGACCGGCATCGACGATCTGATCGAACAGGGCTACGAGACCGTATTCCTCGGGGTCGGGGCGGGAGTGGGAGTGGATTTCGAGGTGCCCGGTGCCGACCTGGCCGGGGTGTACAAGGCCACGCCCTTCCTGATTCGCGCCAACGTGGAAGCGCGGAACCGGCCCGAGGAACTGAAGGAAGCGCCCGTCGTGGGCAAGCGCGTAGCCGTGATCGGCGGCGGCGACACCGCAATGGACTGTGTGCGGACTTCAGTGCGGCTCGGCGCGGAGCAGGTCATCTGCGTCTACCGCCGCACCGAGGCGGAGATGCCCGGCAACGAGCGCGACCGGCAGTTCGCCAAGGAGGAGGGAGTCGAGTTCCACTGGCTCACCCAGCCCGTTCGCTTCATGGGAAACGATGCGGGCCAGATCGCTGCAATGGAGTGCATCAGAATGGAGCTGGGCGAGCCCGACGATTCGGGCAGAAGGCGCCCGGTGCCCATTGACGGCTCCGAGTTCACGATGGAAGTCGACACGGTGATATCGGCGCTCGGCTACTGGCCCGATCCGTTGCTGGGGGAGTCCACTCCCGGCCTGGAGACGCATGACTGGGGACTGATCACGATCGACGATGAGAGCGGCGCCACGAGCCGGGAGAACGTGTTCGCCGGCGGCGACGACGTGCTGGGGCCGAACCTGGTTGTGACCGCGGTGGCGCAGGCCAAGGTCGCGGCTGCCGCGATGCACGACTACCTGACCGGCAAGGAGGCGCCGCAGGAAGCCTAACTTCCCCAGCCGCGTCCCGGATGTAGCTTCCCCGCGATGCCCGACCCGTCCCAGACCCGGTGCGGCGTGATCGTGCTCGCGGGAGCACCCAACTCGGGGAAATCCACCCTGCTGAACGCGCTCGTGGGGACCGACCTGGCCATCACGAGCCCGAAGCCGCAGTCCACCCGCCAACCGGTGGTCGGCATTCGCACCGATCCCGGGGTGCAGCTCGTGTTCGTGGACCCACCGGGCCTCATGGAGCCGAGCTACCTGCTCCAGGCAAGTATGCTCCATGAGGCCGTGGCCGCGCTGCGGCGCGCCGACGCTGTGCTGCACCTGCATGCGCTCGGCGACGGTGCGGTGTCCGCACTGGAGAGCATACTGCCCGACGGCACGCTGCGCGGGCAGCCCGTCGCGACCGTGCTGACGGGAGCAGACAGGGTCCCGGCCGCGCAGCGTCCGGCTGCGGAGCCGCCGATCTTCCTGATCGGCGCAACGACCGGGGAGGGACTCGATCCGCTGCTGTCCTGGTGCCGCGACCAGGCCCCGCTCGGCCCGTTCCAGTACGACCCCGAGGACGTCAGCACGCAGCCCGTGAGGTTCTTCGCGGCGGAGTACGTGCGCGAGGCGGCGTTCGAGCTGCTCGGAGAGGAGCTCCCGTATGCGCTCGCAGCCGAGGTGGATGAGTTCCGGGAGAACTCCGACCCGGTATATATTCGGGTGACGATCCACGTCGAGCGCGAATCGCAGAAGGGAATGGTCCTCGGACGCGGCGGCCGCCCCATCAAGTCGCTCGTTGCGATGGCTCGAGAGCG
>JBDHJM010000011.1:0-64138 GCA_039586895.1 Gemmatimonadota bacterium
GGTGATGACGACGTCGTGCTCGGGAGCGAGCCGGCGTATAGCCGACTTGATCTCGTCGGTGATGTGCGGGATGACCTGCACGGTGCCCCCGAGGAACTCCCCCCGGCGCTCCTTCGTGATCACCGAGAGGTACACGCGCCCGGTGGTCACGTTGTTTACCTGCGAGAGCGAGCGCTCGATGAACCGCTCGTAGTGGCCCAGGTCCAGGTCCGTTTCCGCTCCGTCGTCGGTCACGTACACCTCGCCGTGCTGGTACGGCGACATCGTGCCGGGATCGACATTTATGTACGGGTCGAACTTCTGGATCGTGACCCGGAGTCCCCGCTCTTTGAGCAGGCGTCCAAGTGAAGCGGCGGCGATGCCCTTCCCCAGAGAGGAGACAACGCCGCCGGTTACGAAGATGTATTTGGTGCTCATCGCCTCACCCTTTGATGCATCGTGTCCGCCTGTTGCTCTGCCGCAATCAGATCCGCTTCGGTATCCACCCCGGGAGGCACCGGCCCTGCTATCCGCGCCACGCCGACCGGTATCCCGTGGGCCAGCGGCCGCAGCTGCTCGAGGCCTTCTGCGAGCTCCTCGGGCGCGGGGGGCAGCTTCACCCAGCGCTCGAGAGCGCGCCGCTCGTAGGCGTAAACGCCCACGTGGTGCAGCACGTCAACGTCGCAGGTCCAAGCCGCTGACGCCGGCAGCCGCCGCGAGAAACGCAGCGCGCGGCCCGCTCCGTCCACCACCACCTTGACCCGGTTCGGGTCCAGCGCCTCGCCCTCGCCCAGCGGCGCCGCCGCGGTCCCGATCGGCTCGCCGCCGCGCACCCGCTCGACCGCACCGAGCGCGGCCTCCAGGGGGAAGAACGGCTCGTCACCCTGTACGTTCAGCACCATTTGGCCGCCGCAGTACGCCGGGAGCGCGGCCACCGCCGCGGCCCGTTCCGTACCCGAGCCGATGCCCGCATCGGTGAGCACACCCTCCACCCCGAGGGGAGCCACCGCCTCCAGCACCCGCTGGTCGTCCGACGCCACCACCACCCGCATGTCCAGATCGAGCTCCAGCACGCGCCGCGCCACGAGACACACCAGTGGCTCGCCGTTGAGGAGACGAAGGGGCTTGTGGGGAAGTCGGGTGGAACCGAGACGCGCCGGAATGACACAGAGGAGTTGCACAGCGAAAGGTAACACCCAGCCCGGTTCCCTGTCAAAAGTCGTGCCGCCGTGTCAGACGGGGTACCGGGAGGCAGCGTAACACATTACACGACAGTCAATTGTACGTTTTCTCGGCAGCCTCCACTACGGCACGATTTCGAGGAAATTGGCGAGAAGTCGCTTGCCCTCGGCCGTTCCTATCGACTCTGGATGGAATTGGACTCCGTGCAGCGGGAGCTCCCGGTGCACGAGCCCCATGATCTCGCTGCCCCGGGGCCGATCGTCGGTCCAGGCCGTCACCTCCAGCGCGGCCGGAAAGTCACCGGGGTCCACCACGAGCGAGTGATAGCGCATGGCGGTTAGCGGTGACGGGAGGCCCTGGAACACCCCCTGTCCGGTGTGGGCAACCGGCGAGGTCTTGCCGTGCATCAGGCGCTCCGCCGGCACTATGCGCCCACCGAACGCCTCCCCGATTGCCTGGTGGCCCAGACAGACCCCCAGCAGCGGACACCGGCCCGACATGTGCCGGATCAGGTCCACGCTGATCCCCGCATCCTCGGGGCTTCCGGGCCCGGGCGAGATCAGAATCGCGGCGGGCTCCAGCGCCTCGACTTCGGCCACCGACACCTCGTCGTTACGCCGCACTACCGGGTCGGCTCCCAGCTCGCCCAGGTACTGGACCAGGTTGTAGGTGAACGAGTCGTAGTTGTCGAGGACGAAGATCATCAGGCGCGCGGATGGAACGTGCGGTGAACCGTGCGCAGGTAGTCGCGGTCCACGTGCGTGTAGATCTGGGTGGTGGACAGGTCGGCGTGGCCCAGCATCTCCTGTACCGCTCGCAGGTCGGCGCCGCCCTCCAGCAGGTGGGTCGCGAACGTGTGCCGCAGGGTGTGCGGCGTCACGCGCTTCTTGAGACCGGCCCGCTTCGCGCACCGCTTGATGATGCCCCAGGCGCCGACGCGCGTGAGCGGCTGTCCGCGCGCGTTGAGGAAGAGCTTTCCGTCGGTCTTCCCCTTGTCCAGCGCGGGACGAATTTCCCGTGCATACAGGGCGGCCGCTCCGAGCGCGCGACGCCCTATCGGCACCAGCCGCTCCTTGGATCCCTTGCCCAACACGCGCACCAGGGCATCGTCGTACCAGATGTCGCTCACGGCCAGCCCGACCAGTTCGGAGACCCTGACGCCGGTGCCGTAGGCCACCTCGAGCATGGCCCGGTCCCGCCAGGCAAGGCGCTCTTCCACGCCCGGCGCTTCGAGCAGGGCCTCCACCTCCTCGCGGCTCAGCACCTCGGGCAGCGTGCGCCACGCCTTGGGCAGCTCGAGCCGGTCGCTGGGGTCCGACCGCGCGTGCCCCTCGGCCACCAGGAATCGGAAGTAGGTGCGCGTGGCGGAGATCTGCCGCCTGATGCTGGTTGGCGCGAGCCCCAGGTCCTTCAGGTGGTACACGAACTCGCGCAGCACCTTCTGGTCCACCTGGCGCGGCTCCCGCGCGCCGCGCGACGTCGCGTACTCGGCCAGCCGCCGTACGTCGCGGGTGTAGCTGCTGACGGTGTGCGGGCTGGAGCCCGTCTCCAGCGCCAGGAAGTCCTGGAAGCCCTCCACCCAGAAGGCCCGGTCCACGTCCGCGGCGAGCTGTGCGCTCACGTCACTCGCGCCTCGTGGCGGTGGGATGCTCGTCCGTGTGCCAGTGCCGCCTCCCGATCACCAGGATCCACACGAGGAACGCGACGAATGCCGCCGCGAGCACCAGGATTCCCCAGTTGAACCCCGTGATGATGCGTGCCACGTCCTCGATCTGGCGCGCCAGCCGCGCCACGACGAACACCAGCGCCCCGTACCAGATGGCGGACGCCACCGCCATGGGCGCCAGCGCGCGCCATGCGCCCAGGTGCGCGATCCCGGCGAACGCCGGCACCACCGCACGTACGCCGGGGACGAACCGGCTCAGGAAGATGCCACCGGCTCCGTAGCGTTGGTAAATGCGCTCGAGGCGCTCCAGGGGCTTGGGCTTGAGGAGCCTGCGACCCAGGCGTCCGGTGAAGAAGTGACGCCCCAGCGTGCGCCCCCCGAGATAGACGACCACCGCACCGCTCACGTTCGAGGCCCACGTGACTACGAACACCGCCGTGGCCGAGATGGTGCCGTGCTGCGAGAGGAACGCGCCCAGAGCGGCAGCGGTGTCGGCCGGCACGGGCGGGAAGATGTTCTCGACCGCCGCACCGGCCCCGATTATCAGATACACCAGCCACTCGGGCAGCCCGAGCAGCCGCTCCAGGACGGCGTCGAACAGGCTAGGCGCCTCCCAGTGAGGCCACGGCTAGGGCCTGCAGACCCTTGCCCCGCCCCACCGAGTCCATCTTCTCGTTGGTCTTGGCCTTGATGGAGACCGCGGTGGTAGGCAATCCCAGGGCGCGCGATATGTTCTCGCGCATCTCATCGATGTGGGGCGCGAGCTTGGGAGCTTCCGTGATCACCGTACAGTCCACGTTGATGATCGTGTAGCTGGCGGCCGTGACGCGGTGCTTCACCTCGCGCAGCAGCTCGATGGAGTCGGCGCCCTTCCACTTCTTGTCGGTGTCGGGAAACAGCCGGCCGATGTCCCCCATGGCCGCCGCCCCGAGCAGCGCGTCGATGATGGCGTGGCACACCGCGTCGCCGTCCGAGTGGCCCTTGAGCCCCTTGGGGTGCTTGATCTTCACGCCGCCCAGGATGAGCGGCGTCATCTCCACGAACACGTGGGAATCGAACCCAATTCCGAAGCGTTGGCGCATGCAAGATGATAGGCGGTAAGGGGTTGGAATGGTAGGGTGGGCCCCGCCGCGGTCCGCCGGCCCCGCTCTGGGCCAACCCCTCATGCACTTGCAGGCGGTAGCGCCAAACAACATCCTGTAGGCCAATGCAAGACACCCCTGAGCAGCACTTCCTCGCTCTCCAGGAGGTCCTGGCCGGCCGCTATTCGCTGGACCGGGAGCTCGGGCGCGGGGGGATGGGCATCGTCTACCTGGCGCACGAGGTGGCGCTCGACCGGCCAGTCGCGCTCAAGCTGCTCCCGCCCGCACTGGCCCTGCAGGCGCAGCTCCGGGAGCGCTTCCTCCGCGAGGCGCGCACCGCGGCGAAGCTGTCGCACCCCAACATCGTACCGATCCACGCGGTGGACGAGGTCGGCGACTTCGTGTTCTTCGCGATGGCCTTCATCGACGGCGAGAGCCTGGGGCAGCGGGTGCGGCAGCGCGGGCCGCTCCCCGCCTCTGAAGCGACGCGCGTCATGCGGGAAGTGGCATGGGCACTGGCCTACGCCCACGCCCAGGGCGTGGTGCACCGCGACATCAAGCCGGACAACATCCTGCTCGAGCAGGGGAGCGGGCGCGCCCTGGTCACCGACTTCGGGATCGCCCACGTGCGCGAGGCCCCCGGTATGACGGCGGTGGGCGAGGTCCTCGGCACGGCCGAGTACATGAGCCCCGAGCAGGCGAGCGGCGAATCGGTGGACGCCCGCAGCGACATCTACTCGCTGGGCGTGCTGGGCTACTACGCCATCTCGGGCCGGCTCCCGTTCGAGGCCGAATCGGTCGGGGCGGTGCTGGCCAAGCACATCACGCAGCCCGCTCCGCCGGTTACCGCCGCGGCACCCGAAGCGCCGGGCCGGGTGGCCCGCACCATCGACCAGTGCCTCGCCAAGGAGCCGGCGCAGCGCTACGCCGACGGCGCCGAGCTGGCGGAGGCGCTGGGGAGTGCAATGGAGGCGCGGCGCGAGCTCCCGGTGCCGCTGCGCGTGTTCCTGCAAAAGAACCGGGATCTGTTCCGGACCTCCGCGCTAGGCGTCTTGTTCTTCGTGATGGTCTCGCCGGGCTTCCTCGCCGCCGCCATGGAGGGCTCCGCGCTTGCGGCGGTGCTTTTCGCGGCCACCGTCGGGGCGGTCACGCTCGGGCCTGTCGGATTCCTAACGGCGTACGCCCGACGTCTGCTCAAGGCAGGCTACGGCATCGAGGATGCCCGCATGGCGCTCAAGGCCGACTTCGACCGCCGGCGCGAGGAGCTGGCCTTCGAGTACGGGCGCAAGGTGCCGATCATCGAGCGGGTGGCGCGGGACGTCGCACTCGCCGGACTGGCCGGATTCGGAATCGGACTGGCCGCCCTGGGAATCAACTCGGAATGGTACTGGGGATACCTGGTCATGGGCCTGGCCGGTACCGTGGGGGTCGGCGCCGGGCTGGTCGCCGCCAACCGCTACGAGAACCGCAAGAACGTGGCAGCCAAACGCCGGCTCAAGCTGTGGGCCGGGCGTGTGGGGCGCTGGCTGTTCAAGATCGGCGGGCTGGGCCTCAAGCCGGCGGCCGTGGGCACCGGTGCCACGTACCGCCGCACCGAGCTGGCCATCGGGATGGCGGCCGACCGCCTGTTCGAGGAGCTGCCCAAGACCGCCCGCAAAGAGCTAGGCGACCTGCCCGGCGTAGTGCGGCGGCTCGAGGACGACGCGCAGCGCATGCGCATCCGGCTGGAGCAGATGAACGGGCTGCTGGACGCGATGGGCGACGAGCGCTACGCCAGCAAGGCCTTGGCCCAGGCGTCGTCCGATGGCTCCGGCGAGCGGCGCAGGGCGCTGGACCGCGACCTCACTGCAGCGCGCGACGCGGCGCAGCAGCGCCTCGCCGACGCCGTTGCGTCGCTCGAGTCCATCCGGCTGGGTCTGCTCCGGATGCAGGCAGGCGCCGGCGACGTGGCCGGCGTTACCGCCGACCTGGCCTCGGCGCGGGACGTGGCGCAGGCCGTCGAGCGGCTGCTGGAGGGGCAGGAGGAGGTGAAGCAGCTGCTTGCGGCCGACGAGGCGGAGCGCCGCCCCTAGCCCTTCCCCGGCGCGGTCAATCCGCGCTTGACTCCCCCCCAATCACAATTGACCGCTGCTTGACCGCGGCGCCAGACACTGTTGGCACGCGCGGGGCACACGCATCTGCGCGCCCGCCGGGATGCGTGGCGGCACTCGTGCCCAGTGCGGGAGCGATCACTGGAGTGAGGATTCAGGACAGATGGCCACTATCATGAGGACCAGGTACCGCACGTCGGACGCCGCTTACTCTCACGAAGAAGCTGGGGAGATCCGGCGGATGCTCGAGGCGCCGCAGGCACGCCCGGTTTGTCCCCGCTGCGGTGACCCTCTCTCGTCGGATCTCCCACTTCCGGGCGCTGAAGTGAACAACGCAGTGTACCTGCTGCGCTGCACCGAGTGCCGGCGCTACGTGGTGTTCGACGACCTGGGTATGCGCGCCGCACCCAACCGGCGCAGCACCCTGTGAGCGCGGGCGCGAGCCCGCGCAGGAGGGTCGCTACCCCGAAGGGGCGTTCAGGATGCGCAGCGCCAAGAGAGCCGCGTTCTTGGCGTTGCCGATCCCGACCGTAGCCACCGGGCACCCGGGGGGCAGCTGGGTGATGGCGTAGAGGGCGTCCACGCCGCGCAGCGGACCGACCTCCAGAGGCAGGCCCACCACAGGCAGGTCGCTGAGGGCCGCGACCGCGCCCGGCAGAGCCGCCGCCAGCCCGGCGGCCGCTATGATCACGCGGTACCCCTTGTCGCGGGCCGTCTTTGCGTGCTCCGCAGTTTCGTCGGGATTGCGGTGCGCCGAAGAGACCACGAAGTCGTAACCCGCACCCGCTTCGTCCAGCACCGCGAAGGCCGCCGCTACGCGCTCACGGTCGCTCTCCGAGCCCACGATTATCAGGATCTCTTTCTTCGGCATGTGTATTACGCCGCCTCGTCGGCGATGATCGAATAGTCCTGGCGCCGCCTGGCAGGAACGAAGCCGGCATCCCTGATGTGCCGCTCCATCTCCGCCAGCGTGGCGCGGTGCGTCGTGCCGGCCGCTGAGACCACGTTCTCCTCGATCATGAGCGACCCGAAGTCGTTGCAGCCGAACCGCAGCGCGATTTGACCCACCTTGAGTCCCATGGTGACCCATGAGGACTGCAGGTTCGGGACGTTGCCGAGGATGAAGCGTGCGATCGCGATGGTCCGAAGGTAAGTCACCGCGTCGGTCTTCGGCGTGCCCGCCATCTCGGTATGCTCCGGCTGCAGCGGCCAGGCGATGAACGCCGTAAACCCACCCGTCCGAGCCTGCACATCCCGCACCCGAAGCAGGTGCTCCACCCGGTCGGCCAGCGTCTCCCCCAGCCCGTACATCATGCTGACCGATGTCCTCATGCCGCTCTGATGCGCCAGCTCCATGATCTCGAGCCACCGGTCGGCGCCCGCCTTCTTCTTGGCCACACGGTCACGCACGTCCTGCACCAAGATCTCGCCGCCCCCGCCCGGGATCGAGTCGAGTCCCGCCTCCTGCAGCTCGCGGATCACCTCGGTCGCGTTCATGCGGAACCGGGTTGCGAAGAAGTCCACCTCGGAGGGCGAGAAGCCGTGGATGTGAATCGGGTGGTGCGCCTTGATGTAGCGCATGAGATCCAGGTACCACTCGAACGGGATGTACGGATTGTGCCCGCCCTGAATCAGGATCTGGACCCCGCCCAGCTCCTTGGCCTCCTCGATCTTGGCCCCGATCTCCTCGAACGAGAGCACGTAGCCCTCGTGGTGCTTGGGCCGCCGGTAGAACGCGCAGAACTTGCAGTCCGCGACGCACACGTTCGTGTAGTTGATGTTCCGGTCCACGATGTAAGTGACCATGGGATCCGGATGCAGCTCGCGGCGCTTGGCGTCCGCCAGCGCGCCCAGCTCCAGCAGCGGCGCGCGCTCGTAGAGTTCGAGCAGCTCACGGAATTCGGGACTGGTGCGGTCCATGACGCTAGGCCACCGAGAGGAAACGCAGTGTCCCATCGGGGACCGCGCCGCGCGCCGCAAGGCGCCGGAAGAAGGACGTGAGACCCTCTATGTGTGCGTAGCCGAGCGCATAGTCGAGCCCGCTCAGGTACTCGCGGCAGCGGCCGCGCTCGATACCCGTCTCGCGCGCCGCCGTGTCGGCCAGCTCGTCCAGGTTCGCGAGGCCCCAGTCGCGGGAGCGCAGCAGTGCACGGTGCACCGCCCCGACGCGCTCCGGATCCGCTTCCCTGCGGGCCGCCCAGACCGCGAACACGAACGGGAGTCCGGTCCAGGCCTTCCACGCCTCACCCAGGTCGTACCGGTGCGGGTAGCGCCCCTGTGCAGCCAGCAAGAGCGCCGCGTCGCCAATCACCAGCACGGCTTCGTGCGGCAGGGCCTCGAGCTCTGCCAGGTCGTGCGGCTCGGTGCGCGCCTCGACCAGCACCGGGCTCACGCCCCACACCTCGGCGCACAGCAGCTGCAGCAGGTGGACCGACGTGCGTGAGGACGCCGAAACCAGCACGGTCTTCCCGTCCAGCTGCTCCACCGGACCGCGTGCGAACAGCGCCACGCTGCGCACGGGACCGTCACACGACACGGCTAGGTCGGGCAGCAGCTGATAAGCATCTGCGTCGCGGGCATACTCCACTGCCGACACGACCGAGACGTCCAGCTCCCCGGCCGCCAGCAGGCCGTTGAGCTCCGTGGGAGAGCCGGTCACGAGCTCGGCATCCGCCTCGACGATGCCTCGGTCGATGGCAGCGTAAACCGGGAAGCAGTTCACGTAGCCGATTCGGCCCAGCCGCATCAGGCCCGCCCCGTCCCTACGAGCTGCACCAGGTCCCGGCCGGCGCCCGACCCCGAGCCCGCAGTGGCCTGGAATATCGAATCGTCGGCATCGAAGGTGCGCACCGATTCGTACAGCGAGTTGCGCTCCACCGGCTCCTTGCCGGCCCCCTTGATGAGCCGCACCAGCTCGCCGTAGGAGAGCATCATCGGGGTGTCCGCGCCCGCGTCGTGGTAGACCCGCTCGTACACAACGGTGCCCTCGACGTCGTCGCACCCGAAGCTCAGCGCCACCTGCGAGACAAGGGGCGTAACCATGGGCCAGTGGGTCTTCACGTGCGGCACGTTGTCCAGGAACAGCCTGCCCACCGCGACGTTCTTGACGTCCTCGTAACCGGTCGTAGCCGTGCCCTCGCGGCCCAGCTCCTCGCCCAGCACGTTGTGGTCCGGGTGGTACGCGAGCGGTATGTAGGTCAGGAACCCGCCCGTCTCGTCCTGCAGCTCGCGCAGCAGCGAGAGGTGTTCGATCCGGTCCGCGGCGGTCTCGACGTGACCGTAGAGCAGCGTGCAGTTGGAGGGAATCCCCATTCCGTGCGCCGTGCGGTGCACCTCGATCCACTCTTCGGCTATCAGCTTGCGGTCGGCGATCGTGGCCCGGACGGCCTCGCCGAAGACCTCCGCGCCACCTCCCGGAAGCGAGGTGAGGCCCGCGTCCTTGAGTTCAGCCAGCACGTCGGCAATCGACTTCTTTTCGATCCGCGCCAGGTGAGCTATCTCCACCGCCGTGAGCGCCTTGATATGGACGTTCGGATGCTGGGCCTTGAGCCCCCTCATCATGTCCGTGTAGTACGACAGGCTGAGCTTGGGATGCAGCCCGCCCACGATGTGGAACTCAGTCGTCGGTGCGGTACGGGCACTCTCGGCTTCGGCGAGCACCTCGTCTATGCTGCGGGTGTACGCGCCGTCCTCCTTCGGCGTGCGTGCGAAGGAGCAGAAGACGCATACGTTGCGCAGAATGCAGACGTTGGTGGGGTTGATGTGCTGATTGGCGGAGAAGAAGACGCGGTCGCTGTTCAGGCGCCGGTTTGCCTCATCGGCCAGCGCTCCGAGGCCCAGCAGGTCCGACGTCTCGTAGAGGGCGAGACCCTCCTCACGGGTGAGCCGCTCCCCCGCCTCGACCTTCTCCGCAATCGGGCCGAGCCGCGGGTCCCGCACCTGGGCACCGCCGCTCATTCGCGATAGCGTCCCAGAGCCAGCGTCACGTTGTGCCCGCCGAATCCGAACGAGTTGGTGAGCGAGACCTCGACGTCACGTTCCTGCTTGACGTTGGGCGCGCAGTTCAGGTCGCACTCGGGATCGGGCACTTCCTGGTTGATCGTGGGCGGGATCACGCCGTTCTCCATCACCTGCAGCGTGATGGCCGCCTCGAGCGCACCGGTGGCGCCCAGCAGGTGCCCGGTCATCGACTTGGTGGAGCTCATGACGAGGTCGTGCGCGTGCCCGCCGAACAGCTCCTTTACCGCCTGAGTCTCGGCGATGTCGCCGTGCGGCGTCGACGTCCCGTGCGAGTTGATGTACTGCACGTCCTCCGGCCGGATCTCGGCGTCCTTCAGAGCGGCCGCCATGGCCCTCCTCGCGCCCTCTCCACCCGGCACCGGCTGGGTCATGTGGTGGGCGTCGGCGCTCATACCGTAGCCCAGCACCTCGCCGCGAATGGTGGCCCCGCGCGCCGCCGCGCTCTCCAGCGACTCCAGGATCAGAGTCGCCGCCCCGTCGCCCATCACGAACCCGTCGCGCTCCTTGTCGAACGGACGCGACGCCTTCTCCGGCTCGTCGTTGCGCGTGGAAAGCGCCTTCATGTTGGCGAACCCTGCGATGGCAAGCGGCGTTACGGCCGCCTCGGCACCGCCGGCGATCATCATGTCGGCATCGCCGTTCTGGACCAGCCGGTACGACTCCCCCAGCGCGTGCGCCGACGAGGCGCATGCCGACACGGTGCAGTAGTTCGGTCCCTTGGCGCCGTACCTGATGGATATCAGGCCCGAGGCTATGTCCGGAATGAACATCGGGACGAAGAAGGGTGATACGCGCCGGAACCCCTTTTGGATCGAGATCCGGCACTGCTCTTCGAAGGTATAGATGCCTCCGATGCCGCTGCCGATCAGCACGCCCGTCCGGTTGGGGTCCGGCAGGCTGCCGTTGAGACCGGCGTCGGCGAGAGCCTGCTGCGTTGCCGCCATCGAGTAGTGGACGAAGCGGTCAGACCGCTTCACCTCCTTGCGGTCCATGTATTCCTGCGGGTCGAAGTTCTTGACCTCGCAGGCGAACCGCACGTCCATCTCGCAGGGGTCGAACCGCTGGATGGAAGCGGCCCCCGACTTGCCGGCAAGCAGCTGCCCCCAGCTCTCGGCAGCAGTGTTGCCGAGCGGGGATACCATCCCCAGCCCGGTTACGACGACACGTCGCGTCAAGCCCTCAGGATCCCATCTTGTCGTGCAGGTACTTCATCGCATCGCCGACCGTCCGGAGCTTCTCGGCTTCCTCGTCCGGGATGTCGATGTCGAACTCCTTCTCGAAGGCCATCACCAGCTCGACGGTATCCAGGCTGTCCGCTCCCAGATCCTCCATGAAGCTGGCGTCGTCTGCGAGCTTGTCGCGCTCGACCCCGAGCTCCTCGACGATGATGTCCTTGACCTTCTCCTCCAACTGGCTCATGTCGGTCATCTTCGATTCTCTCCGATCGAATGAGTTACATGACCATGCCGCCGTCTACCACCAGCACTTGGCCCGTAATGTAGCTGGACAGGTCGGATGCGAGGAAGAGCACGGCGTCTGCGATGTCTTCGGGCTGCCCCAGGCGCTGGAGCGGTATCTGCTCCTGCAGCGCTTTGCGCACGTCGTCGGACAGCTTCTTGGTCATTTCGGTGTCGATGAAGCCCGGAGCGACGGCGTTGACCAGCACGCTGCGCGACGCCAGTTCCCGGGCGATTGACTTCGTGAATCCGATGACGCCCGCCTTGGACGCCGAGTAGTTCGCCTGCCCCGCGTTGCCGCGGACTCCTACTACGCTGGAAATGTTCACGATCCGGCCGGCCCGCCGCTTCATCATCCCGCGCGCGACCTGCTTGGTGCACAGGAATGTCCCCCTCAGGTTCACCTTGAGCACCAGGTCCCAGTCGTCCTCACCCATCCGCATGAGTAGCCCGTCCCGGGTGATCCCGGCGTTGTTCACCAAGATGTCCACCGGGCCGAGCGCCTCCTCCACCGCCGCCACCGTTTCCCCGACCTGCTCGGGGTCCGAAACGTCGCCGGCCACCCCGAAGGCCCTGCCCTTGCCGCTGAAACCCGCCGCTGCTTCCGGGGCGCCCTGCAGGTCGCTGAGCCCCACGTCGGCGCCGGCCTCGTACAGGCGCCGGGCCACCGCTAGCCCGATGCCCCGCGCTCCGCCCGTCACCAGCGCGACCTTGCCCGTCAGATCCACTGTCATGCGTGCTGCTCCAGGAATGCGTTTACCTGCTCGGCCGTGCCGAGCGCCAGCGACGGCGTGCCCTTGGCGATCCTCTTCAGGAGTCCGCTCAGCACGCTGCCGGGACCGATCTCGACGAAGGTAGTGCCCTCAGCGGCGTCCGCCGCCGCCCGCTGCATCGACTCGACCCAGCGCACCGGGGCCGTCAGCTGCTCTCCCAGCAGCCGGCGCGCCTCGGATGCCTGGCTCACCGGCTCCGCCGCTGCGTTGGCAACCACCGGAAACGCCGGCTCCGCGAACGGCACCTGGGCCAGCTCGGCACGCAGCCCCTCGGCCGCCGGCTCCATCAGGGGCGAGTGGAACGCGCCGCTCACCTTGAGCGGCAGCACCCGCTTGGCGCCCGCGGCCTTTAGGGCCGCACCGGCCCGCTCGA
The DNA here is from genome assembly GCA_039586895.1 of Gemmatimonadota bacterium. GTDB lineage: Bacteria > Gemmatimonadota > Gemmatimonadetes > Gemmatimonadales > GWC2-71-9 > WVYX01. Next base: position 12,623 of record JBDHJM010000011.1, read on the forward strand.
CCGCCGCAGGATCCCCGGAGATGACGCACTGATCCGGCGCGTTCAGGTTGGCCGGCACCGCAACCTCCAATTCGGTGCTGGCGGCAGCGCACTGCCGGCTCACCGCCGCGGCGTCGGGGCCGATGACCGCCGCCATGGTTCCCGGCCGCGCCTGACCGGCCTCGTACATCAGCTCGCCGCGGCGCCGCACCAGGCGCGCGGCATCGTCCGTCGCTAGGGCGCCCGCCGCGGCGTACGCGCTGTACTCGCCCAGCGAGTGCCCGGCGCCCGCCACCGGCTGCAGCGCGTCACGCACCACCGCCCATGCGGCCAGCGAATGAGTCAGGATCGCGGGCTGCGCGTTGTGTGTGAGGGTGAGCTCTTCCTCGGGTCCTTCCCACATCAGCTTGGAGAGGGACATGGCGAGGGCATCGTCGACGGCATCGAACACCGCGCGCGCGGCCGGATACTCTGCGGCGAGGTCCTTTCCCATACCCACCTTCTGCGCCCCCTGGCCGGGGCACAGGAGCACCGCTCTCACCACCGAACCAGGACGCTCGCCCAGGTGAAGCCGCCGCCGAAGGCCACGAACAGCACCAGCGAACCTTCCTTGATCACACCGTCGCGCACGCACTCGTCCAGCGCTATCGGTATGGAGGCCGCCGACGTGTTGCCATAGCGGTCCACGTTCACGTACACCTTGTCCATCGGGACCTTGGCATGTTTTGCAGTGGCTTCGATGATCCGGATGTTGGCCTGGTGCGGGATCAGGACGTCCACGTCGTCGCCGCTGAGACCGGCCTGCTCCAGGGCCTTGTCACACGCGTCGGCCATCGAGCGCACGGCGTTCTTGAACACCTCGCGCCCGGCCATCCTGATGAAGTAGCTGCGGTCCTTGAGGAGCTGCTCATCGGGCGGGTGGTTGCCGCCGCCACCCGGCCGGCACAGCAGCTCGCCCAGCCTGCCGTCGGTCTTGAGGTACGTCGAGAGAACGCCGCGCTCACCGTTGGACGCCGGCTGCACCAGCGTGGCACCCGCCCCGTCGCCGAACAGCACGCTCGTGGTGCGGTCGGTGTAGTCGGCGATGGTGGACAGCCGATCGCCCCCAATCACGAGGACGTTGCGCGCCGTCCCGCTCGCTATCATGCCCTCGGCCGCCGAGATGCCGTAGAGAAACCCGCTGCAGGCGGCAGCCACGTCGTACGCCGCCGCGTTATGGGCTCCGAGCTCGGCCTGGAGGTCGCATGCGGTGGAGGGGAGGAAGCGGTCGGGGCTGGCCGTGCCCACCACGATCCCGTCCACGTCCAGCGGTGTCAGTCCCGCATCGTCGAGCACCTGCTTGCAGGCCTCGGTTCCCATGTACGCGAGCGTTTCGTGTTTTTCCGCAATGCGCCGCTCGCGGATCCCGCTGCGCTCCTTTATCCACTGGTCGGACGTGTCGAGGATCTTCTCGAAGTACGCGTTGTCGTAGATCTGCTTCGGCGTGTAGCGGCCCGTGCCGACGAGCCGTGCGAATGGCCGCTTCATACGACCGCCTCGTTGCCGGCCATCTCGGCGGCGATGTGCTGGCTGAGGTGCGCCTTCACCGCCTGAACCGCCACACCGATCGCGTTCCGGATGGCCCGGGCCGGCGAGCGCCCGTGACAGATGATGGCGACGCCGCGCGTACCAAGCAGCGGAGCGCCGCCGTACTCGGCGTAATCGAGAACCTTGAACACTCGTCTCATGCCCTCGCCTTGCAGGACGTTGGGATCCACTTCGCGCTTGAGGAGCTCCTCGAACAGGTGGGCGATGGTTTCGGAAAACTTCAGCAGCACGTTCCCCACGAACCCGTCGCAAACGACCACGTCGACATCACCGCTCAGGATGTCGCGGCCCTCGACGTTGCCCACGAAGTTGAGGCGCGGATCGTTCTTGAACACCTCGTATGCGGCGCGGACCGCCTCGTTTCCCTTCTCCTCCTCCTCACCGATGTTGAGCAGCCCGACAGAGGGCTCGCTGCGGTCCAGCACGTCGCGCGCGTAGACGGCGCCGATGTGTGCGAAGCCGCGCAGCTCGCGGGGAGTGCAGTCCACGTTCGCTCCGGCGTCGAGCACGAGGGTGGGCGCTCCCCGCGACGGCAGCACCGCGCCGATCGCGGGACGCTGTACGCCCTCGTGCAGCCCGAGCAGGAGCGTGCTGCCGGCCATCACCGCTCCGGTGTTTCCGGCCGAGATGAAAGCGTCGGCCTCGCCCGCCTTCTGCCGCTCCAGGGCGACCCGGATCGAGGACTTCCGCTTGCCCCTGATTGCGGCCAGCGGCTTGTCGCCCATCTCGATGACCTCGGGGGCGTCGATCACCCGAATGCGGTCGGACGGGACGCCTTCGTGCTGCGCCAGTTCCGCCTCGATGGCGGCCTGCCGGCCCACCAGCTGGATCTCGAAGGACTCGGGGAGCTCCCGAACCGCCTGGACGGCCCCCGCCACGGGGACCTTCGGAGCGGAATCGCCTCCCATCGCGTCCAACGCGATCCGGATCACCGCTACGCCTCCTCCACCTCGAGGCGTCTCTCTTCACCGTAATAACCGCAGCTCGGGCACACCCGGTGAGGACGCCGGGGGTCGCCGCACCGCGGACACGCCTGCACGGCGATCGCGGGGGCTTTGTCGTGCGTCCGGCGCTTCCGCTTCCGGGTCTTCGAAGTGCGCCGCTTGGGAACAGCCATGTCACCTCTCCTCGTCGGATCCCATGTCCTTCAGACCTTCGAGCTTCGCCCACCGGGGGTCGGGCTCGGGCCGGCAGTCACAGGGACCCTCGTTCAAGTCTTTACCGCACCGCGGGCACAGCCCGCGGCAGTCGTCCCGGCATACCACGTACGGCGGCACCGCCAGGATCAGTTCTTCGCGCAGCATCTCTCCCAGGTCCAGTTCCACGCCCTGGGGCGGCAGCGCGTAGGCCGCTGCGTCGTCCGCCGAGGGATCCTCGGTGAACAGCACCCGCAGCTCGGGCGCGACCGCGACCGCCACGTCCGTGAGGCAGCGGCGACAACTCGCCGCGACCCGGGTACGCAGGGTCCCGTGCCAGTAATAGCGCCCGGCACCGCTCTCCATCAGCCGCCCGCGAACCTCGATCGGCTCGGCGAGCTCGAATTCGACATCCGCTAAGATGGGATCGTCCGCTGCCACGACCCCGTCGGTCTCGATGGGACCTTGCTCGAGCGCGCTCAATTCGACGCGCAGCATAGCCGTTAAACCTATTCGGGGCTGATACTTGCGTCAACGCGTGGGGATCAGCCCCAGAGACCCTCCAACTCGACCTGCGAGAAGAAGAACCGCACCTCGATCTGCGCGTTCTCGGGCGAGTCGGAGGCGTGGATCGCGTTGCGCTCCTTGTTCTCGGCGTACAGGCGACGCACGGTCCCCTCCGCCGCCTCGGCCGGATCGGTCGCCCCGATCACCGTGCGGAGATGGGCCACCGCATCGTCGCGCTCCAGCACCATGGGAAGGCATGGTCCGGAGGTCATGAACGCCACGAGGGCCCCGTAAAAAGGCCGCTCGCGGTGCACTGCATAGAAGGCCCTGGCCTGGGGCTCGGTGAGCTTCACCAGCCTCGCTGCGCGGACCGTGAAACCGGCCTCCTCCAAGTGTGCCAGGATCTTGCCGGCCTTCCCGGCCCCCACCGCGTCGGGCTTTATGATGCCTAGAGTCTGCATGCTCTCTCAGTGAGTTCGTGGTCTTCGTCGCGGCGGTCGGCGGCCCCAACCGCCCCGCCAGCCGGGCAATATACCCAGCCCCGCAACTAGCGCCCCAGCAGCCGGCGCACGATGTCTCCGCGCGTGAGGAAGCCCACCAGCGCACCTTCGCTGACCACCGGGAAGCGCTCGATGTTGCGGTTGAGCATCATCGTGGCCACCTCGGCCAGGGTCTGTTCTTCCGACACGCAGAGCACGCTGCGGTCCATCACCTCCCGCACCGGAATGCTGTGCGGATCCACGTTCGCCGCGGCCCCGCGCGGGGCAGAGCGGAACTCACCGCTGCTCATACGCTTCACGTACAGCGGCAGCAGGTGGCGCAGCAGCTCCCGGTGTGTGATGACTCCGAGTACCTCGCCGGTCTCGGATACCACCGGTAGCGCAGTCACGTCGTGGGCCACCATGAGGCGCGAAGCCTCTCCCAACGGCGCCTCCGGCCGCACCGAGAGGCGGCGCCGCTGCATGACGTCGCGCACCGTCAGGTAGCCCGGCAGCTCGAGGTCTGCGAGGGGGGCGGCATCCAGCACGTCGTCCGGCCCTGTGGCCTCCAGCAGGGCGTCGATCACCTCCTGACGCGACAGCGCCCGCGCGAAGGCGCTCAGCGCCTGAAGGTGAGCCGAGCTCTCCCGGGGCGGCGCAACCAACAGCACCACGATACGCGCGGCCTTGGGCCCCTCCGCATCGGACGCCTTGATGGGTTTGGCCGCCACCCCAAGCGCCGCCGAGTGCTCGCTCACCGCTTCGCTCCGGTAGTGCAGCATGAACGCCTGCCCCACCGGGACGATCTCCTTCGGCAGCGCACCCTTCACCAGCTGGCGCAGCTTCTCGGGATCGGCGGCCGCTCCCGAGGCGATCGTCGCCTCGGTGAGCGCGGTGGCGGCCTCGCGCAGCGTGCCCGCCTTCAGCGGAACCAAGATCCGATCGGGAACGAGCAGCTCGACCAGCTTCATGGCGCTACACGTGCTCCTGTTTGAGCAATGACACCACCTCGGCCGGTCGTTCCATGACGCCGATTCCCGCGCGCTCGAATGCCGCGATCTTCTCCTCCGCCGTTCCCGAAGAGCCCGAGATGATGGCACCCGCGTGGCCCATGCGGCGGCCCGGCGGCGCAGTGCGGCCCGCAATGAAACCCACGACCGGCTTGGTCATCTCCGCGGCCACGTACTCGGCCGCGTTCTGCTCGTCGGTGCCGCCGATCTCGCCGATCATCACGATGGCCTCGGTCCCGGGGTCCGCCTGGAACGCGGATAGGCAGTCGATGAAGTTGGTTCCGATGATCGGGTCGCCGCCGATTCCGATGCAGGTCGACTGACCCATGTCGTTCTGGGTGAGGTGGTGGATCACCTCGTAGGTCAGGGTGCCGCTGCGCGACACCACTCCCACCTTGCCCTCACGGCAGATCTGGCCCGGGATGATCCCCACCTTGGACTGGCCCGGCGAGATGACGCCGGGACAGTTGGGACCGATCAGCCTCGCACCCTTCTCCCGCAGGAACGGCATCACGCGGGTCATGTCCAGCACAGGAACGCCCTCCGTGATGCACACGATCAGGCCGATCCCGGCGTCGGCCGCTTCGTACACCGCGTCCGCTGCGAACTTGTTGGGGACGTAGACGACCGAAGTGTTGGCACCAGTTTCGGCCACGGCATCGTGCACCGTGTTGAACACCGGCACTTTGCCTTCGAAGCGCTGCCCGCCCTTGCCCGGCGTGACTCCGGCCACGACCCGAGTGCCGTATTCCATCATCTGGCTGGTGTGGAAGGAGCCGTCCCGGCCCGTTATGCCCTGCACCACCAGCTTCGTGTCGTTGTTTATGAAGATGCTCACGCCGCCTCCCGCGCCAGTTTCACGGCCTCTTGTACGGCCTCATCCATGTCCGTGAGCGCCTCGAAGCCGGCCTCCTTGAGGATGCCGACGCCGATCTCCTCGTTGGTGCCGGTGAGACGAATGACCATGGGCCGGTCCAGGTCGGCCTTCTTCGTGCCCTCGACGATGCCCTTGGCAACGTCGTCACAGCGCGTGATCCCGCCGAAGATGTTGAACAGGATGCTTTTCACGTTGGGATCGCTCAGTATGATCTTGAGCGCGGTGACGACCTTTTCCGGGCTGCTGCTGCCGCCGATGTCCAGGAAGTTGGCGGGCTCGCCGCCGTAGTACTTGACCAGGTCCATCGTGGCCATGGCCAGCCCGGCTCCGTTCACGCAGCACCCCACTTCCCCGTCCAGCGGGATGTAGGACAGTCCCATCTCGCGCGCTTCGACCTCGTTGGGATCCTCGGAGGTCACGTCGCGCAGCGCAGCGATGTTGGGCCGGCGGTCCAGCTCGTTGTCGTCCACCCCGATCTTCGCGTCCAGTGCAACGACCTTGCCGTCGGGGGTGCTGATGAGCGGGTTGATCTCCGCCAGCGATCCGCCGGCATCCTTGAAGGCCTGGTACAGCTGCTGCATGATCTTCGCCGCCTGCCGCACCTGCTTCACGTCGTCGTACAGCTTGAACGACAGCTCCATCGCCTGATGTGGGAGTAGCCCGTAGCGCGGGTCGATCTGCGCTTTGAATATCTTCTCGGGCGTAGTGGCTGCCACTTCCTCGATGTCCACCCCGCCCTCCGGGCTCACCATCATCACCGGCCGCTGCGAAGCCCGGTCCACGATCACGCCCACGTAGCTCTCGGTCGCGATCTGCGCGGTCGGCACCACCAGCACCTTCTCGACCGTGAGACCCTTGATCTGCATGCCGAGGATCTTGGCTCCGTGCTCCCTGGCCTCGGCCACGTTCTTGGCGAGCTTGACACCGCCGGCCTTGCCCCGCCCGCCGGTGTGCACCTGTGCCTTCACCACCACGGCCCCACCCAGACGCTGGGCGATGGCCTCCACCTCGTCCGGCGTCGTCGCCACCTCGCCGTCGGAAACCGGAATCCCCGCCGCCTTGAGCAGCTCGCGCGCCTGATACTCGTGCAGGTTCACTCTGTTGCTCCTGTGATCGTCGTTCCAGTCTCGTCACGGATGGCCGCGAGGCCATCGGCCAGATGCGCTATTATCGCCCGGCGGCCCCCGCCCCGCAGGAACGCCGCAGCGGCTTCCACTTTGGGACGCATGCTTCCCACACCGAGCTCGCCGCCCTCCAGCAGTGCATCCGCCTCCGCCAGGGAGAGCCGCCGCAGCGGCTCGGCGTGGGGCGTGCCCCAGCCGCGGTACACCGCGTCCACATCCGTGAGTATCAGAAGCGTATCGGCACCGAGCCGGCTGCCCAGTATGGCGGCCACCCGGTCCTTGTCCACCACTGCGTCGACACCCTCCCAGTGGAGTCTCTCGTCGAAGTAGACCGGAGTCCCACCACCCCCGGCAGCGATCACGATCTTGCCCTCGTGTACGAGCTGCCGCACCGAGTCCGACTCCACCACGTCCAGAGGTTCCGGACTCGGCGCCAACCGCCGCACGCGGCCCGAGCCGTCCTCTCCCAGCGGCACTCCCCGCTCACGCAGCCGCTCGCTCACGTCCGGATCGAGCGCGTGGCCGATGGGCTTCGTGGGCTGCGCCAACGCGCCGCTGCGCTCCACCTGGGTCTGGGTGATCACCGTGAGGACCTCACGCTGGATCCCCAGCTTGTACAGGGCATTCTGCAGCGACTGCTGGATCATGTAGCCTATCCAGCCCGCGGTGGACGCCACGAGCACACCCAGCGGCAGCGGGACGACCCGGTCGTGCGCCAGCTCGTTGCGCTCCAGGGCATCGCCCACCTGCGGGCCGTTGCCGTGCACGATGGCCACCTGCCAGTCGTCCTGCACCAGCGCCACGACGGCGTCCAGCGATTCGCGCGTGTGGCGGAACTGGTCGTGGATCGTCGCCCTCTCTCCGGGCGGAGCCAGGGCGTTTCCGCCCAATGCGACCACGATGGTGCCGGGTACGTTCGTCACGGGACGTGCAAGCTAGCCGGTCCGCGGCGTCACCAGCAACCGCATCACGGCACCGAATCGGCGCCGGTGAGAATTCGGCGCAGCTCCTCGTAGGCCCGCCCGAAGGCGGTCCAGTCTCCGCTGCGGCGCGCGGCATCCATGCGCTCGAACCAGCGCCGTGCCTCCGCGCGTTGCGATGCCGCCATGCCGAACGGCGACGTCTGTGTTTCGACACCACGCAGAGCCGTCTCCAGAGTGGGACCGCTCCCCACTGCGCCGCCCCAGCCCAGCGCCACGTCGGCCAGCTGAGGGGGTGCCTGGCCGTCGTCGGGCGACACGTAGCTCGCCTGCAGGGCCAGCACCCCGTCCCTGAACGGAGCCAGGCGGAGAGCCCCCTGCACGCCCGCGGGCTCCCCGCGCAGGCGCCGGAACAGTCGCCCCGTGCGGCTCGGGCCGGGCAGCTCCAGGTCAGGGGCCACACGCAGCACATCGAACACGGCCGAGCCCTCGCGCACAGATCCGTCCGCGACCCCGGCGAGCACCTGCGCCTCACCGGTCTCCAGCGCCGCCATCAGTCGCAGTCGCGGCACCGGATCGGCCGGCGTGGTACCCACCCACCAGTACGGCTCCGCCGCTCCGCCCGGCATCAGGGCCACGCGCGCCACGGGCAGCCCGGCCGGCACCGGGGCGGTTCTCCCCTCGTGCAGCAGGCCCAACTGGAGCGCGAACTGCTCCTGCGGGTAACGCACGTGCCGTGCCAGGGCCGCCGGCAGCTGCCCTGCAGGCCGCACCACCTCGGGCGCCAGCTGGCCCCAAGCTTCGCTCAGCGGATCGGCATCGCGCCTCAGGTAGATCTCGCTGCGGCCGGATGCCGCATCCACTACACCAATTAGTCCGGAGCGCAGGTAGCGCACGCCCTCGCCGCGCCAGCGCAGTCGCCGGGACAGCGGGAACGCGCCGGCCCACACGTATCCGCTGGCCAGCCAGTACAGCCGGCCGGCCGACACAACAGCGTGGGGAGCGCCAAACCGGGCGAACGGCGCCAGCCGCTCCAGCCGGCCGCGGGCATCCCGGTGCCACAGCACGAGCGAGCTGTCCGACACGGCATCCGACGTCAGGATCTTGGGACTCTGCAGCGACCAGGCGAGAGCGAGCCGCCTCCACCACCCGCCGGCGGGCACCCCGACCACGTCTCCTACTATCCGGTCGGTCACCGCAAACCCCACCGCCGCCGAGCCGAACCGAACCGTTGGATCCTCCAAGCTGAACTCGACTGCACGCTCGGTCGCCGCTGCGGGCCGCTCCCAGTCGCGCACGAACAGCGGCATCCCAGCCTCGGAGACACGGTGCGCCAGCACCGCGGCCGCGCCCGACGCCATTGCGTGTTCGCCCGCATGCACCGACTCCCATGTGAGTTCGGCCCCGGCCGAACGGGCCTGGGCCAGGTCGATCTCGCGGGCGGCCACGTACACCGGCAGATCGCGGCCCTCCGGAGTGCGGTACACACCCAGGTGCGCGCTGGAGAAGCGCGCGTGCGGCACACCCGGGACCGAACGGTTGAGCAGCACGCTCACCGCGAAGGCATCCCACACGGGGGCGCCGGCCAGCTCCGCGGCGTGCCCGCCGAGCTCGGCCGGATCGGGCGGCACTTCTATCGGCAGCTCCACCTCGGCGCCACCGGCCGCGAACGCCTCCCTCAGGAACTCGCGCCGCACCGCCTCCACCTCGGGGAGCACCATCTCCTCCGGCGCGCGGACCGCGGCGGCGAAGCTCGGAGCCACGTAATGGCCCACGAACGACGCAGCGGCCAGCAGCGCCCACGGAATCGCCACCGTGAGCATGCGCCTGCCCCACATCCATACCAGCGAGCCGGCGGCCGCAACGATGGCCAGCACGCTCAGCATCCGCGCCACTGGGATCCGCACCGCCGTGAGTACGGTGTCTACCGGCACGTCGTGCACCCCCGCTACGTACTCGACAGGCTCCAGGCGATAGCCCCAGAACAGCGCCAGAGCGAACGCGGTGAGCAGGCCGGCGAGGTGCCATCTGGCCAGGTCACTCACCCTGAGCCGGCGCCGCCTGGTCCAGCGGATTGCGCCGACCGCGGCGTACAGCACGGAGGTGACGCCCAGCATGGTTCCGGACAACAGCGTCACGAAGGTGTGAACGGTGCGCTGCCACGGCAGGCGGAACAGGTAGTGGCCGACGTCCTTTCCCAGTACGGGATCGGTGACGCCGAGGGGGGCCGCGTGACCCGCCAGCATGCGCGGGTGCCACCATGAGGCGGCCCCGTGGCTGAACGCCAGCGCCAGCAGGGCTCCGAGCACGGCCGCGGCCACGAGCAGGTAGCGCTGCGGCACGACCTCGAGGATTTCCAGGTTGCCGAGCCGCCGCGGCACGTGCACCGATCCGATGGAGCGATAGACCAGGTAGAGATTCCCCACGCACCAGACGCCCGCAGCCGTGACGGCCGTCAGCAGCAGCATCGACTGCAGGTTGCGAATCTGAGCGTGGGTGGCCGCAACGCCGAGTGCGTCGGCCCACAACGCGTCCACGGTGCCAATGGCAAGCCAGCGGCCGCCGAGCAGGACGAGGGGGACGGCCACGACGGCCGTCCAGACGAGCCACCGGGCACGTTGCGTCATGGGGTTACCCCGTGATGCCCTGCTCCTCGAGCCAGCGCTCGACCTCGCCCCGGTATGACGCCAGGGACTGCTCAGAGGTGGCCTCGAAACGGAGCACCAGCACGGGCTGGGTGTTGGACGCGCGCAGCAGGCCCCAGCCCTGCGGGAAGGAGATCCGGACGCCGTCCAGGGTCAGCACCTCGTAGCGCTCGCTGAAGTATCGGGCGGCCGCCTCGACGACATCGAACTTCCGCTCCTCGGGACAGTCCACCCGCAGCTCGGGCGTCGCGAAGGTCTGCGGCAGATCTGCAAGGAGAGTCGAGAGCGGCCCGCTGCCGCGCGCCACGATGGTGAGCAGGCGCGCCGCGGCGAACGGCGCGTCGTCGAAACCGTAGTAGTCGCCCCCGAAGAACATGTGGCCGCTCATCTCGCCCGCGAGCGGCGCCCCGGTTTCTTTCATCTTGGCCTTGATGAGCGAGTGCCCGGTCTTCCAGATCACCGGCTCCAGCCCGGTGGCGGCGAGGGCGTCGGCCAGCACGTTGGAGCACTTGACGTCGAAGATCACGGCGTGTCCCTCACCGGCGCGCTCCGCCAGATCACGGCCGTAGAGCACGAGCAGCTGGTCGCCGTAGACCACCCTGCCGTCTTCGTCCACGGCTCCGATGCGGTCGCCGTCGCCGTCGAAGGCGATGCCCAACTCGGCCCCGGTGCGTCGCACCGCAGCCTGCAAGTCCACCAGGTTCTCCATCACGGTGGGGTCAGGATGGTGGTTCGGGAAGGTGCCGTCGGACTCGCAGTACAGCGGCACAACGTCAGCACCGATCCGAGTGAGGATCGACTCGGCTACCAGGCTCGCAGTGCCGTTGCCGCAGTCCACTGCCACCTTCACCGGCCTCGCCAGCGGCCCGTTGCGCGACACGACGGCCTCCACGTAACGGCCCAGCACCGAGTCATCGACCTCGAGCGCGCCGTCCCCGGAGTCGGTCGCGTCGTTCTCGATCAGCTGGCGAATCTCCTGGATGTCCTCGCCGTACAGCGTGGAGCCGGCCGCCACCATCTTGAAGCCGTTGAACTCGGGCGGGTTGTGCGAGCCCGTCACCTGGACGCCGCCGTCCACCTCCAGCTCGTGCAGAGCCAGATAGAGGGCCGGCGTTGGCAGCACTCCGATGTCGACCGCCGTCCCCCCCGCCTGCGCTACGCCGTCGCGCAGCGCGCGCGCCAGCATCTCACCGCTGGGACGGTTGTCGCGGCCCACGGCCAGGCGCGGGTCGCGCCCGATGCGCCGCCGCGCGATAGTGGTGACCGCGCGCCCAATGGCGTGCGCAAGGGCCGGCGTGAGGTCCTGGTCCACCACGCCGCGAATGTCGTATTGCCGGAAGATGACTGAGGGTACGTCCACGACCTACCCGGATACGGTCAGCAGGATCGCCGGCCGCAGGTCCTCGGTTCCCTGCCGCGCCACGTCCATCGCGCGCCCGGGCCACACGCCGAGCAGCAACAGCACGACCGCGGTGGCCGCTACGACCCAGCGAGCGACACCGAGCAGCGACACGTGGTCATGAGCGGTCTCGGTGGCGGGAGGCTTCATGAACATCGCCATGATGATGGGCAGGTAATATCCCGCCGACACTACCGTGGCGCCCACCAGCACGACCGCGAGCACCGCCTGCTCCGATTCGATCACCGCGGACAGGATGTACCACTTGCCGATGAAGCCGGCAGTTCCCGGGAAGCCGAGCAGCGAGAGCATGAACACCATCATGGCCAGCGCCAGCCACGGCCGGCGCTGGGCCAGTCCGTTCAGGTCCTCGACCCGCACATCGCGCTCGCCCCGCCGGCCCATCGCCCCGACCACCGCGAACGCACCGATGGTCATCAGCGTGTATGCCAGCACGTAGAACAGGAAAGCCGCCGCCCCAAGCGCCGAGCCACTCGCCACCGCAGCCAGCAGGTAGCCCGCGTGCCCGATGGAGCTGTACGCCAGCATGCGCTTGATGTTGCGCTGCGCCAGCGCGATGAGGTTGCCCACCAGCATGGTGATGGCCGAGAGCCACCACACGATCTCGGTCCACACCGCATCGGCCGGAACCAGAGCCTCTAGCAGCACGCGGATCATGGCGGCGAACGCCGCGGCCTTCACGGCAGCAGCCATGAACGCGGTGATCGGTGTGGGCGCGCCGTCGTACACGTCGGGCGTCCACATGTGGAATGGAACCGCCGCAACCTTGAAGGCGAATCCGACCAGCAGCAGGCCGATGCCGATCAGCAGCATCGCATTGCTCTCTAGCCCGAGCGTTTCCACCTGCACGTAGATCAGGCCGAGGTTGGTCGTGCCGGTCGCGCCGTAGATCAGGGCGATGCCGTACAACAGGAACGCCGATGCGAAAGCCCCGAGCAGGAAGTACTTGAGCGCCGCCTCGGCGGCGAACACGCTGCGGCGGTCGATGCCGGCGAGCACGTACACGCAGACGGACATCAGCTCGAGCCCGAGGAACACGATCACCAGGTCGGCGCCGCCGCCCATGAACATCATGCCGACGGTGGCATACAGCACCAGCAGGTAGTACTCGGGCACGACGATGCGCTCGCGGCCGAGATACCCGAGGGAGAGCAGCACCGCGAGCACGGCTCCGAGCAGGAACACGAGGCTGGTCGCATAGCGGAAGCCGTCGAGCGCTATCATCGTCTCGAGCCCCTCGGCCCGCACATCCTGCATCCAGAAGATCCCTACGACTGCCATCGTCAGCACCAGCCCCAGCACGGACAGCTGCCCCACGAGCAGCTGGTCGCGGTCGGTGCGGTGACGCCACGCCACAAGCATGGTGAGGAACAGGCTCCAGCCCGTGAGCACGAGCTCCGGCAGCAGTGCCAGGGCGACGCCCCCCGGCCGACCGAGTTCAATCACCGGCCACATCAGCGCTCACCTCCCACCCCGTGCATCATGGTGCTCTCGACCTGCGGGCCTCGCACCTGCTCCACGAGCGCCTCGGCGGACGTCTCGACGCGGCGCAGGAACGGAGCCGGGTAGATGCCGATCCAGATGATGAGCACCACGAGCGGAACCAGAACGGCCAGCTCGCGGCGCGACAGGTCGGGCAGCCCCTCGTTCTCTGGCTTGTCGAGCTTGTTGTATATGACACGCTGCAGCGCGCGCAGCAGGTACATCGCTGCGACGATCACTCCGACCGCCGCGATCACGGTCGGCCACGGATAGATCCCGAACGATCCGATCAGAACCAGGAACTCACCTATGAAACCGTTGGTGCCCGGCAGTCCGATGGAGGACAGGGCCACGATGGTCAGCACCGTGGCGAGCACTGGCACCACACGGGCCAGGCCGCCGAAATCGGCGATCTCCCTCGTGTGCCGCCGCTCGTAGAGCATGCCGGCGAGGAAGAACAGTGCTCCGGTGGAGATCCCGTGCGAGATCATGATGATGATCGCGCCCTCCACGCTCTGCACCGTGACGGCCCAAATCCCGAGCATCACGAAGCCGAGGTGCGCCACCGAGGAGTAGGCCACCAGCTTCTTGAAGTCCGGCTGCACCATGGCCACGAGCCCGCCGTAGATGATTCCGACCACAGCCAGCGTCACCACCACCGTTACGACCGTCGGGTCGAGCACCACGTTGGGGTAGAACGGCAGCGCGAACCTCAGGAAACCGTACGTCCCCATCTTCAGCAGGATGCCCGCCAGGATCACGGAGCCGGCCGTGGGCGCCTCCACGTGCGCGTCCGGGAGCCAGGTGTGGAACGGGAACAGCGGCACCTTGATGGCGAACGCCAGGAAGAAGGCCCCGAACAGCCAGAACGCCCAGCGGTCGGTCTCGTGGATGTTGGCCAGCAGGTGCTCGTAGGCGAACGAGAACGTGCCGGTGGCGCGTCCCACGTAGTAGTAGATCGTCAGGATCGCGACCAGCATCAGCAGCGATCCAACGAAAGTGAAGATGAAGAACTTGATGGCCGCGTACAGCCGGCGCGGGCCGCCCCACACCCCGATGATGAAGTACATCGGGATGAGCATGATCTCCCAGAACACGTAGAACACGAAGAGGTCGAGGGAGACGAACACGCCCAGCATACCCGTGGTGAGCACGAGCAGGAGCGCGTAGTACGCCCGCAGACGCTCCTTGATGTAGTTCCAGCTTCCCAGCACCGCGAGCGGTATGGTGAACGTCGTCAGCAGGACCATGAACAGCGATATGCCGTCCACTCCCAGCCTGTACCAGACGCCCCAGCCGGGAATCCACGGCCGGGCAACCGCGAACTGGAACGCCGCCGTGCCGGTGTCGAACTTCCACCACAGCGGCACCGACAGCAGGAATTCGATGAGCGCAGCGATCAGCGCCACCCACTTGGCTTCCCCCTCGGGCCGCAGCAGCACCACGAGCGCCGCCACCAGCGGGAAAATCAGCAGAGCATCCAGGATCCAGGCGTCGTAGCTCATGGCCCTATCCCATCACCACCCGCAGGAGGATCAGCGTCCCGACGACGAACAAGAAGACGTAGGTGCCGACGAATCCGGTCTGCAGCCGGCTCCCGAGCCACCCCATCGCGCGCGCGAAGGATGCCGAGCCGTTTGCTCCGATGCCGTCGATGATGCCTTTGTCGATCACCTTCCAGAGCACGTTGTCGGACAGCCACATGATCGGCCGCACGATTGCGGCATCGTAGATCTCGTCCACATACCATTTCTTGAGCAGCACCTTCTGCAGTCCGCTCTCCACCGGCGCATCGCGAGCCGGCACCAGCCGCGCCGGCTTCAGCAGCCGCCACGCGCCGATGATGCCCAGCGCGGCCACCAGCGTCGCCAGCCCCAGCAGCGTCCACTCGGTGGAGTGCGACAGGTGCGCCTCCGGCAGATAGCGGCTGCCCAGCTCGGTCACCGGCTCGAGCCAGTGGTGCAGCCAGCCGGAGCCCGGTAGCACGGCCGGCAGGTTGATCACGCCGGCCACAACGCTCCCGATGCCCAGCACCACCAGCGGGCCGGTCATCACCCACGGCGCTTCGCGCAGGTGCTGCTGCTCCGCGTCCCCAGAGCGGTTGGGCCCGTGGAACGTGTAGATCATCAGGCGCGTCATGTAGAACGCGGTCATCAGCGCGGCTGCCACGCCGATCGCCCACAGGACGTAGAACGCGACGGCTTCGTGCCCGCGAGCGAACGTAGCCGCCAGGATCTCGTCTTTGGAGAAGAACCCGGAGAAACCGGGCACCCCGGCAATGGCGAGAGTCGCGAGCCACATGAGTCCCGCCGTCCACGGCATCCAGCTCCGCAGCCCGCCCATGTTCCGCATGTCCTGGGCGTCCTCGTGGGTGCCGGTGTGGTGGTAGGCGTGGTGCAGCGCGTAGATCACGCTGCCCGAGCCGAGGAATAGGAGCGCCTTGAAGAAGGCGTGCGTAGTCAGATGGAAGATTCCGGCTGCATATGCGCCCACTCCGACGCCCATGAACATGAAGCCCAGCTGGGAGACCGTGGAGTAGGCTAGCACCTTCTTGATGTCCCACTGCTTGAGTGCGATCGACGCGGCGAACAGCGCCGTCGCGGCGCCCACCAGGGCAACCACGAAACTCGACACCGGAGCCATCGCGAACAGCACGTTGGCCCGCGCCACCAGGTAGACGCCGGCCGTCACCATGGTGGCCGCATGGATGAGCGCAGAGACCGGGGTCGGGCCGGCCATGGCGTCGGGCAGCCACGTGTGCAGCGGAATCTGCGCGGACTTGCCCGTCGCGCCCACGAACAGCGCCAGCGTGATCAGCGTGATAGCACCGCCGCCCAGCGCGAACGTGCGCGGCGCGTCTTCGAAGACCTCAGTGAACGACAGCGTGCCCATCACCTGGAAGATCATGAACATCGCGACCAGGAAGCCGACGTCCCCGATGCGGTTCATGATGAACGCCTTCTTGCCGGCGTTGGCGTAGTCGCGGTTCTCGAACCAGAAGCCGATGAGGAGATAGCTGCACAGCCCGACGCCCTCCCAACCAACGAACATCACCGGGAAGTTGGCGCCGAGGATCAGTATCAGCATGAAGAAGACGAAGAGATTGAGGTACGCGAAGTAGCGCGGGTACCCCGGATCGTCTCCCATGTAGCCCACACTGAATATGTGGATCAACATGCTGACGCCGGTCACCACAAGCAGCATCACGGCCGACAGCTGGTCCACCTGCAGGGCCAGTTCGACATGTAGCCGCCCGGCAGGAATCCACTCCCAGTAGTGCAGCACGTAAGGGGCGCCGTCCGGCTGTGAAGCGAGCCCGGCCACTACCACGAGTGCGACGAGGAAGGACGCCACCAGCACACCCACCCCGATCGCGCTCACGGCCCCCTTGGCGTCGCGGCGCAGCAGGGCGATGGACCCGTTCGCCAGGAAGCCCAGGAACGGGAACAGAAGCACCAGCCACACCCACCCAACCGTTGCCGGCATCATCCCCTCAGCAGGTTTATCTCGCGGACGTTGACCGTGTCGCGGTGCCGGTAGATCGCGATCATGATCGCCAGCCCGACGGCGGCCTCCGCCGCAGCCACGGCCATCACGAAGAACACGATCACCTGCCCCTCACGGCCCAGCTGCTGCGCCAGTGCGATGAACGACAGGTTAACCGCGTTGAGCATCAGCTCGATACACATGAAGATCACGATGGCGTTGCGGCGGAACAGCACTCCCGCCACGCCGATGCTGAACAGGATCGCCGACAGGCCCAGCGCAGGTCCGAGGAGCATCTAGAGCCTCCTCTTCGCCAGCACCACTGCTCCCAAGACGGCAGCGAGCAGCAGCACGGAAGTGATCTCGAAGGCGACCAGGTAATCGCGGAACATCGGCTCAGCGATCATCCCCACGGCACCCTGCTCCTCCGCCATGCGCGTCAGAGTCTGCGCCGGCAGCGTGATCTGCTCATCGGGTGCTATGCGCGTCAGCACCCAGAGCTCGACGGTCAGCAGAGCCCCGACGGCGAGCATCACGAGCCGCCCGACCCATCCCGTCATGTCGGTGCCCGTCCCGCGGCCCAGATTGAGCAGCATGATCACGAAAAGGAACAGCACCATGATGGCGCCCGCGTAGACGAGCACCTGCAGCGCCCCCATGAAGTACGCCTCGAGCAGCACGAATACGGCCGCGAGGCAGAACATCACGTTCACCAGCCACAGTGCACTGGCCACGGGACTCCGCCGCGTGATGCAGACCGCAGCCGAGATCACGGCCACCACGGCGAAGAACCAGAAGACGAATTCAGTTTGACTCACGATCACTCACCCCGGGGATCCGAGGGATCCCACAGCGTGGACACCGGATGGGTCTGCGCACAGAGCCGCTCCAGGTCGTATACGAAACGGTCGCGCTGGTACTCCGAGTTCTCGTAGTGCACGCCGACGTGGATCGCCTCCTCGGGACAAACCTCCTGACAGTAGCCGCAGAACACGCACCGGAACTCGTCGATCTCGTAGATCAGCGGGTACCGATGGCCCTGCTCGTCCTCACCGGGCACCAGCTTGATGCAGTTGGCAGGACAGATCTGCGGGCACAGACCGCAGGCAACGCATTTCGCGCGCCCCTGCTCATCGGTGAGCATGCGGTGGGTACCCCGCCAGCGATCGGACATCTCCCATGAGTCTGTCTTCTTCTGCTCCGGGTACTCCATGGTCCACTTCGGCTGGAGCAGGTGGCGGAAGGTCATCGCCAGTCCCTTGAGTGCCGCCCGCAGATATGTGACCCCCTGCTCGGGACGCTTCATCACCACCACATTGATCGCCATCACGCACTCCGTTCCCGCCGGGCGTGCTGGCCGGCGATCAGGCGGTCGCTGTCGAGAATCCGGGCAACGACGCCCAGGGCCACCACATTCATCCCGAACAGGGACACGCCGTACCACAGTCCCTCTTCGAGACCAATAGTGTCGAGCACCAACACGCACGTGGCGACGAGCATGATGTACGCCAGCGCCACCGGCAGCATCACCTTCCAGCCCAGTCCCATCAGCTGGTCGAAGCGGAAGCGCGGCAGGGTCCATCGCACCCAGATAAACCAGAACACGAAGAAGAACGTCTTAACGCCGAAGAACGCGAACGTGAGGAGCGACTTCAGCACCGAGGGCTCACCCTCGTCCCAGGCCGTGAACGGAATGTCCCACCCGCCGAAGAACAGCGTCGCGATCAGCGCCGACATCGTGATCAGCGCCCCGTACTCGGCGAGGAAGAACATCGCGAACCGCATCGAGCTGTACTCGGTGTGGTAGCCGCCCACGAGCTCGGCCTCTGCCTCGGGGAGATCGAACGGCAGGCGGTTGCCTTCCGCCAGCGCCGAGACCGCGAACAGCACGAACCCGAGCGTCAGAGCGACCACGAACCACACGGTCTGCTGCTGGTGGGCGATGACCTGGTTCAGCGTCACGTCGCCGGCCAGGATCAGCACGGTGATCACGCTCATGCCGAGGGCGATCTCGTAGCTGATCATCTGCGCGCTGGCGCGCAGCCCGCCCAGGAAGGAGTACTTGTTGCCGGACGACCAGCCGGCCATCACCACGCCGTACACCGCGAGGCTCGCGACCGCCAGAATGAAGAGGATCCCGATCGAGACGTTTGCCACCTGCATCGCCATTGGCCCCTCGAACACGAACCGTCCGAGCAGGGGCAGCGTGAAGTCGAAGGAGAGCGGGAACGGGGCGGCGAAGGGGATCACCGCAAACAGCACCAGCGACGGCACGAACGACATCGCCGGAGCCAGCAGGAACAGTGTCCGCTCGGCCTGCCCCGGCAGCGTCTCTTCCTTCACGAAGTTCTTGATCCCGTCAGCGATCGGCTGGAACAGGCCCTGCGGTCCCACCCGGTTCGGCCCCTGCCGGTTCTGGATCCACCCCGCGACCCGCCGCTCCAACCATGTCACGAACGCCACGGCCAGCAGCAGCCCGAAGAACGCCACCACGAGCTTGACGATGCCGACGAGCAGGAAGCCCTTCAGTTCAGGCGTCACCTGGCCACCTCCGCGGGGCTCACCCCCCCCACAGCCATTCCCTTGTACCCGAGGCGCGCGTAGGACAGGCCTGCAAAGGAGTCCCTTGCCTCTGCCAGGAGGTCGAAGGCCTCACCTGCACTGCCCAGCGGCTCGCCGCGGCCCAGCTCGGCCAGCAGCTCGCCCAGCACCCACCATGCGGGCCGCGCCATCCCGGGTCCCGATTTCGCCTGCAGGTACCGCTGCACCCGTCCGTCCCGGTTGACGAAGCTCCCGTCCTCCTCGGCCACGTTCGTGATCGGCAGCGCCACTCGCGCCGCACGTGCGGCTTCGGGCAGGACGGTGCCCATGTAGATCACGTTGCCGGCCCGCTCCAGCGCGGCTCGGGGCACACCGTCGAGCGCTTCGCCCAGCACCAGCACCAGCGCGGCGTCGCTCACCGCCTCGAGGGCGGCGTCGAACCGCTCCTCGTAGCCCAGCATCGTGGCGCCCGTTGTGTTGGGAGCGCGCTCGCTCCTCAGCGCCAGGTTCGGCACTCCTGCCAGCGGCTCCTCCCCGTCCACCCTCTCCACGCGGAATGCGGCGGTGGTTTCGAAGTCCTCCAGCAGTCTGGCGCCGAGGAACAGTGCCTCGTTCGACGCGGCAGACGACACCAGCGCGACGGCCCTGCCGCTCGCTCCCTTCACGATCTGGGCCGCCCGGGCCAGGGCGTGATCCCAGTCGGTTGCGGCCAGGTCGCCGTTCTCCGCCACGAGCGGCGCCTCGATCCGGTCGCCCCTGTTCATGTCCCGGTAGGTCAGGCGGCCGTGATCGCACATGAAGTACCGGTTCACGTCTTCGTTGGTTCTGGGACGCAGCCGGACCACGACGTTGTCGCGGGTCTCAGCGTATACGTTGCACCCCTGCGAGCACCCGGTGCACACGGTGGCGGTGCGGTCCATCTCCCAGGCGCGCGCCTTGTGCAGGAAGTCCTTGGAGAGCAGCGAGCCGACTGGGCATAGATCCACCACGTTGCCGGCCCACTGGTGCTCCATGTCGCGGTCGGGGTGGATGCCGATGTGGGCGCGGTCGCCGCGCTCGCTCACGTTGAGCACCGGCTCCTCGGCCACGTGGTCCATGAAACGCACACACCGCGTGCACAGAATGCAGCGGTTCGGCACGTACAGTATGTCGCCCCCGAAGTCCTCGACCGGGTCGAAGCGCTTGGCGAACGTGGGCGAGTACCGCGTCCGCGCCCGTCCCTCCTGGAACACGTAATCCTGCAGCTCGCACTCGCCCGCCTGGTCGCAAATGGGGCAGTCCAGGGGGTGGTTGATGAGCAGGAACTCGAGTACTCCCTCGCGGGCCTTCTCGGCCTGCGGCGTGGAGACGCGCACCGTCATTCCGTCGGCCACCGGCGTGGCGCACCCGATGGCCAGCTTCGGCATCCCCTCGACCTCTACCAGGCACATGCGGCACACGCCCGCGACGGGCAGGCCCGGATGGTAGCAGTAATGGGGGATCAGGACCCCGGCCTGCTTCGCCGCCTCGAGGATCATCGTCCCCCTGGGGACGGAAACCTCGACGTCGTCGATCGTCAGTTTGACCAGTTCTCGTTCAGCCATCTCCCTCACACCGCCGCCAGCACCGGGCTCCTCGCACCGGTGATGTAGGCCTCGAACTCGTTCCGGAACTTCTGGATCGCGCTCATCACCGGCGCGGCACATGAATCGCTCAGCACGCAGATGGTCTTGCCGGTCATCTGCTCGCCGAGGTCCATCAGCAGGTCCAGGTCCTTCATTTCACCCTCGCCCGCCAGGATCTTCTCCAGGATTCGCACGGTCCAGCCGGTTCCCTCGCGGCACTGCGTGCACTGGGCGCAGGATTCGTGGGCGTAGAACCGGGAGGTACGCATCGTCTGGTACACCAGGTCGGCGGTCTCGTCGAACACGATCACGCCGCCCGATCCCAGCATGGTGCCTACCTCGACGCAGCCCTCGTAGTCGAGCAGGCACGCCTCGGCCTCTTCCTTATTGATGTAGGGCACCGATGATCCGCCCGGGACGACCGCCTTGAGTTCGCCGTTCTTCACGCCCCCGCACAGATCGTAGATCAGGTCCTTCAGCGGGAACCCCATCTCCACTTCGTAGTTGCCCGGTTTGTTGACCTGCCCGCACACGCTGAGGAGCTTGGTTCCGGTGCTCTTGGGGTTGCTGCGGCTCAGCGACTTGTACCACTGCGATCCGCGGTTGATGATGTGCCCCACGGACGTCAGGGTCTCCACGTTGTTGATCGTGGTGGGACGGCCGAAGACACCGTAGGCTGCCGGGAACGGCGGCCTGATGCGGGGGTTGCCACGCCGGCCCTCGATGGAGTTCATCAGCGCCGTTTCTTCGCCGCAGATGTAGGCGCCGGCGCCGCGGTGGATGTACATGTCGAGGCGCTTGCCGGTGCCCATCGCGTTCTTGCCCAGGACGCCTTTTTCGTATGCCTCGTCGAGCGCCTGCTGCACTACCGCGATGGCCTCGGTGAACTCGCCGCGTATGTAGATGTAGGCGATCTCGGCCTGTATTGCGTACTGCGCGATAGCCGCACCCTCGATCATCGCGTGGGGCGTCCACCGCATGACCTCGCGGTCCTTGAACGTCCCCGGCTCCGACTCATCGGCGTTCACGCAGAGGTAGTGGGGGCCCTTCTTCTCCTTGGGCATGAAGCCCCACTTCACCCCGGCCGGGAACCCGGCGCCGCCTCTGCCCCGCAGCCCGGATTCCTTCACCTCGTCGATCACCTGCGCCGGATCCATGCCCAGCGCCTTCTCGAGAGCCTGATACCCGCCCCGCTTGACCCAGCCGTCGTAGGTGCGGGCCTCGGCGTCGCCGAAATGCTCGCTCAGGACGAGGGTTTCTTTTGGGTGCGGCTCGTGCGGATAGCCCATTATGCTCCCTGCCCCGCCCCGCCCGGGCTCACTGGTACCGCTCCAGGAGTTCGGGCACCGACTCCGGAGTCACGCTCTCGATGAAATCGTCGTTCACCATGACCGGTGTGGGGAAGCCGCAGGCTCCAAGGCACTCCACCTCGATGACCGTGTACTTACCGTCGGGCGAAGTGGCGCCCAGCTCGCCGCACCCGGTCTGCTCCAGCAGGGCCCCGACGACGTCCTCCGCACCCACCAAGTTGCAGCACGTCGTCGTGCACACCTGGATGAAGTGCTTCCCGACGGGATGCTGGTGATACATCGTGTAGAACGTCACCACGCCCTTCACGTAGGCGGGGGTGAGCTCCAGAACTTCGGCCACCTCCGCCATCGCCGCGTCCGAGATCCAGCCGTGCTCCTGCTGCACCATCCACAAAGCAGGCAGCAGCCCTGCGCGCTTCGTCTCGTAACGCTGCAGGAGGTCCTCGAGCTGTTTCTTCCGCGTGCCCGTGAAGACGGGCTCGTAAGTCGTAGTCTCGTGCATCACTCGCTTCCGCTCCGGCCCCCGCCCCCTAGCGGTCGATCTCTCCCAACACGATGTCCACGCTGGCGTTGATTGCGATCAGGTCCGCCAGCAGGTGTCCCTGCGCCATCTTGGGCAGCGCCGCCAGGTTGATCAGCGACGGCGCCCGAATGCGCCAGCGCACCGGCTTCGCGGTGCCGTCGGACACGAGATAGTAACCCAGCTCTCCCTTGCCGTTCTCGATCGGTACGTACGCCTCGCCCAGGGGAGCCGGCACGCCTTCCATGACTTGCTTGAAGTGGAAGATCATCGCCTCCATGTCGGACATGGCGGCGCTCTTCGGCGGCAGGATCACCCGCGGGTCCTCGGCGTTGAGCGGTCCGTCGGGCAGGCGGTCCAACGCCTGCTCCAGGATCCGCACCGACTGGCGCATCTCCTCCATGCGCACCAGGTAGCGGTCGTAGACGTCGCCTTTCTCGCCGATCGGTACGTCGAAGTCGTAGGTCTCGTAATCCAGGTAGGGCCGGTCCTTGCGGAGATCGTACGGCACGCCGCTCGCCCGCAGCATCGGGCCCGACATCCCGTAGTTGATCGCCTCCTCGGCCGTCAGCGCCCCGATGTCCTGGGTCCGCGCGCACCAGATGCCGTTCCGCGTGAGCAGCCGGTCCACCTCGTCCATGACCTTCGGGTACTGGGTGCACCAGTCGCGCAGATCGTCAACGAACCCCTCCGGAATGTCGGCCATCATACCGCCCACCCGGGTGAGGCTCGTGGTGAGTCGAGCCCCGGTCCAGTTCTCCTGCAGGTCGTACAGCTTCTCCCGCTCCTGGAACGTCCACAGGAACGGAGTGAAGGCGCCGATGTCCACGGCCGTCGTGCCCAGCCACACGATGTGCGAGATGATGCGGCTGATCTCGCAGGCGATGACGCGCAGCACCTTGCACCGCTCGGTGATCTCGATGCCCATGAGCTGCTCGGCCGCGAGCGCGAAGCCCACGTTGTTGGCCATGGGCGCCAGGTAGTCGGTGCGGTCGGTGAGCGGGATTATCTGGTTGTAGTGGCGGTACTCCCCCAGCTTCTCGAAACCGGAGTGCAGATAGCCTATATGGGGAATGACCCGGACGACGACCTCGCCGTCCAGCTCCACCACCAGGCGCAGCACGCCGTGCGTCGCCGGATGCTGGGGCCCGATGTTGATGAGCATGTGGTCGGCGTCGAAATCGGGCTCCCCGGCCTCGGGCTCCGCCAGTCCGACCGGGATCCGCGCCGGCCGGCCCTGCGCGTCCACTCCCGTAGTCGCGGCGTCGAGCTCTATCGTCCGCTTCTCACCCATTTTCCTCACCCACCGGTAGCTCTGGGATCCGGTCCCGCTCGCCCCGCTGCAGACGCTCCCGCACGTCCTGCGGCAAGTCGCGGCTGGCCTCGGCGATAGACAGCTCCTCCATGGAGTAGTGCGCTTCGGGATTGGCGTGCAGCGCTTGCCGCACCTGCTCGGCCCGCGAGAACCGGCCGCGCAGGGGGAAGTCCTTCCTCAGGGGGTAGCCCTCGGCGTAGGTATCCCACATGAGCAGCCGCCGCAGGTCCGGATGCTCCAGGAAGGTGACGCCGAACATGTCGTACACTTCCCGCTCGGGCCAATCCGCCGCGTGCCACAACGGCACCACCGACGTCACTTCGAGCGGCTCGTCCTTGGAGAGTTCCACCTTGACGCGCAGCTCGGCGCCGCGCTCCAGGGAGCGGAGCTCGTACACCACCTCCAGGGGCAGCTCGGGGTCGCGGTATTCGACCGCCGTCACGTCCACGAGGTAGTTGTAATCCTCACCCGGGGTGTCCTTGAGCCACCCCATGACCTCCTGCAGGCTGCCGGTCTCCACGTACACGATTGTCTGGCCGCAGGACTCGGTGGCGCGTCCGATCTTGTTGCCGAAGGCGCGCCGCAGGGACTCCACTGACGGGTTCACGTAACCCCTAGGCTGAGCGTGTCTGGTGGACCGAGTTGCCGAACGGCTCAGAGAGCTCGTCAACCAGGCCCGGCGGAATGCGCAGGCCCCCGGGCTCGAGCGTCCGCTCGACGCGCAGCGTCGGGTCGGCCAGCGTCTCGCCCCGGATCTTCTTGTGCAGCATCAGAATGCCGTACAGGAGACCCTCCGGCCGTGGCGGGCACCCGGGCACGTAGACGTCGACGGGCACGACTGTGTCGATCCCCTGCACCATCGAGTACGTGTCGAAGATCCCGCCCGTGGATGCGCAGGCGCCCATCGAGATGACCCACTTGGGCTGCGGCATCTGGTCCCAGATGCGGCGTATCACCGGCGCCAGCTTGAAGGGAAGCCGGCCGGCACAGAGCAGAACGTCAGCCTGGCGCGGCGTGTAGCCCAGGCGCTCCATCCCGAAGCGCGCGATGTCGTACCGGCTGGCGGCGGTGGCCATGAACTCGATGGCGCAGCAGGCGGTCCCGAACGGCATCGGCCACAGGCTGTTGGAGCGCGCCCAGTTGAGCAGGAAGTCGAGCCGTGTCGTGACCCAGCTGGGCGAGA
Source organism: Gemmatimonadota bacterium (assembly GCA_039586895.1). Classification (GTDB taxonomy): domain Bacteria; phylum Gemmatimonadota; class Gemmatimonadetes; order Gemmatimonadales; family GWC2-71-9; genus WVYX01. Next base: position 37,748 of record JBDHJM010000011.1, read on the forward strand.
TCTGCGAGACCAGCTTGGTGTCGCCGGAGGCCTCAGGAGGCGCGGTCAGTGCCATTGCAGTGCTCCCCGCTTCCAGGCGTAGATGAAGCCCACCAGGAGTATCAGCACGAACACGAGCATCTCGACGAGCGCGTACAGCCCCATGCTCCTGAAGGCGACCGCCCATGGGAGCATGAAGACCACCTCTAGATCGAACACTATGAACAGCATCGCGATCAGATAGTAATGAACACTGAACCGCTCGCGGGTGCCGCCCAGCGGCGGCATCCCCGATTCGTACGGGGTCAGCTTGATCGGTGTCGCGGTCGCCCGAGGGTAGAGATGGGACGCAATGATGATGCCCAGGGCCGTGAGCACCACGAAGGCCATTAGAAGAAGCAGGGGAACGTATTCCTGTAGCACCGAACTCCGCTTTCGCGTATCGCGTTAACGTTCGTCGGGTTTACGGGCGTGGAAGTTACCCAAGCCTCACGAGCAGTGTCAAGCAAGTCTAAGGTGGCGTACGGGCGATGGTTACGTATCTTTCCCTCACCCGCGCCGGGCCCACCTCAGGCGGTCCCGCGATCCCGTTCCGAATCCGTGAGGAAGAGAGGTCCATGTCCATCAAGTCCGACCGCTGGATTCGCCGGATGGCGCAGGAGCACAGCATGATCGATCCGTTCGCCGAGGCTCAGGTGCGGGAAGGCGGCATCAGCTACGGGGTCTCGTCCTACGGCTACGACATGCGCGTGGGTCCGGAGTTCCGCATCTTCACCAACGTCCACTCGCCGGTGGTCGACCCCAAGAACTTCGACCCGCTGTCCCTGGTGGACTACGATGGTGAGGTATGCGTCATCCCGCCGAACTCTTTCGCGCTGGCGCGGTCGGTGGAGTACTTTCGTATCCCGCGCAACGTGCTGACCATCTGTGTGGGGAAGAGCACGTATGCCCGCTGCGGCATCATCACGAACGTCACGCCGTTCGAGCCTGAGTGGGAGGGTCACGTGACACTGGAGATCTCCAACACTACCCCGCTGCCGGCCCGGATCTACGCCAACGAGGGGATCGCGCAGGTGCTCTTCTTCGAGGCCGACAACGACGACGTGTGCGAGGTCAGCTACGGGGACCGCAAGGGCAAGTACCAGGCTCAGCGCGGGGTCACACTCCCCAAGATCTGACGCATCGACATCATGGCGCTCGTCCGCTGCCCCAAGCACCAGATTCCGTATAACGACGAGAACCCTCGTGGTTGTCCGGCCTGCTCTGCTGAAAAGGAGGGTGACGGACAAGCCAGCGCGATCAAGGAGCTGGCGCGGATGTCGCGCTCGGGGAAAGCCGTGGACGTAGAAACGTTGCCGCCCGCCCCGCCCCCGGAGATCCCCGAGATCACGCCGCCCGGCGACCTCGGCGTGCCCGAATACAGGCCGACCCTGGGCGATCGGTTCACCGGCGGGCGCCGGATCGTCGCGATAGGTGCCGTGGTGGCGGCCCTCCTGGTGGCGGTGCTCTACTTCACCACGCGGCCCCGGATCATCGACCAGCCCCACCCGGTGGAGGCCGACCCGGCGAGCGTGCTGCCCCTGCCGCTGGACCCGGGCGCCCCGATCACGACGGCGTTCGCCTTGCTGGGCTCTCAGGTGCCGGAGCCGCACCCCGACGACGCGCGCCTGACGCGCTATGCCTTCGGCACGGACCTGCAGGTCGACGCCCTCAATCAGATCGTCTACGCGATCACGTTCAGCGTCCCCAACCGGAGCTGGCAGGGACTGAGGGTGGGAATCCCCGAGCAGTCGGCCCGCGGCGGGCTGGCGCTGCTCGGCACGCCGCGGGAGGTGACGCAGGGCTCGCCGGCGGACCCTGAATTCGTCCGGGGTCTGGCGGTATTCCCGTCGCTGGACGAGAGGCCGGTACGCACCCTCCGCGCCCAGGTGCGGCCTCCCAACGGATGCATCGACGTGCTGGTCGACCTGCAGCCGCGGGCCATCGGGGTGCTGCTGCATGACGACCAGCGCTGGGCAGTAATCGGGGACGGCGCAGACGTATCGCTCGAATGGGTCGTCACCCGGGTCCGCGTGGTGAGCCGCTCGATCCGCGGCCCCTACGCCGCCGGAGTGGACTGCTAGCCAAGAACAGGAGAGCACCTTGAATACTTCAGAGCAGGCCTGGGGTCCGTGGAAGCTCGCACTGCGGGTGATCGACGAGCCGGTGGAGGTGTTCCGGCAGATAGCAGTACGGCCCACCGCGTGGGTGCCTATTGTCCTGTTGGTCGTCGCCACGGTGTTCTTGTCCTATGGCACACCGGCCGCGAACCTGCAGCGTCAGACCCGGGAGCAGATGGAGTCGGCCCAGCAGCGGTCCCCGGACCGCATCACAGACGAGATGATCGAGGACCGCGTGGAGCGGGCCGCCAGCGTCACGGGCCGCGCCATTGGGGCGGGCGTCCGAATCGCGTACTACCTCATCGCCTTCGTGGTGGTGGCGGCGGTGCTCATGCTGATCTTCGGGGCCATGGGCTCCGAGCCGATCAGCTTCAAGCAGGAGTTCGCGATCGTCACCCACGCGTTCATGCCCCAAGTCCTGGGGTTCTTTCTGCTGGTGCTGCTGATGCGCTTCGCGGGATTCGACCAGCCCACTATCTCGCTGGGCTTCATGTTCGACCCGGAGACACAGACATTCCTGTTCATGCTGGCCACCATGCTCCACCTGTTCGGGCTGTGGAACGTGGTGATGCTGGCCCTGGGGAACCAGGTGAAGATCGGCGCAAAGGGCCTCACCGGCCCCCTTGCGGTCGTGGGCGGCCTGTGGCTGGTGTGGAGCCTGCTGTTCTCCGGGCTGCTGACGCTGCTGACGGGCCTGGGCGGGGGTTAGGAGAGAAGAGAAGAGCGGCCAGGAGCGGCCGCCGTAGGGCCCCACAGAGACGAGGCCGGGGTCTCGCCGTAGCGAACGTCAGCGCGAGGGTTGGAGGTGAATCAAACCACCTCCAGTGGACCCGAGCGGAGCAGTTCGCCGAGGCGGGACCCCGGCCTCGTCTCTGTGGTAAGCAGTGCTGCGGCGCTACTGGACCGTGAACGTAATGGTCTCGAGCACTTCCCCGGCGCTCGTGCGCACGGTGACCGTCCAGTCTCCCGTCCAGTCCGGCATCACCTTCTTGCTCGTGTAGGTGCGCCACGGCGAGCCGCCGATCTGCAGCGGCACGGCCCACTCCCACTCACCATAGCTCCACACGTGCTCGATCGTCATACCTTCGGCGCCGGTGATCTTGGTCCAGCACCAGAGCTGCCCCACGTCGGCGCTGAACGTCGAGGCGGTATCCACCGGCATCCGGTCCACGACGTCCATCGCGATGGCGCCCTCGACCATGATCTCCTGAGCGCCGGCCGAAGCGGCGAGACCGCCCACCAGCAGCGGCACCAAGAGAACCATCAGGGCGCGTCGGATCGTCTTCATCTGTGACCTCCGCAGACAGGGTATTGTGGGCGCACAGCGTGCTAGCGGACGCATCGGTTCCTGGCTATTTTGCGGCCCGCTACCAGCAAAGTACGGAGGATCAAGGGATGCAAAGGTCACGATTTGCCGCGGTGATCGGCGTCACATTGGCCCTGACGGCCTGTGTGGCCGGCGAGCGCGGGGCTGGCGGCGACGAGCCGATCGTCGTGGCCGGCGTCGGATTTGCCACGCCGGAATCGGTGCTGCACGACTGGGCCGCAGACGCCTACCTGGTCTCCAACATCAACGGCTCCCCCTTCGCCAAGGACGGCAACGGGTTCATCTCCCGGCTCGCACCGGACGGCACCGTGACCGAGCTCAAGTGGATCGACGGTGCGGCAGCAGACGTCACGCTCAACGCCCCCAAGGGCATGGCATTCAAGGGAGACACCCTGCTGGTGGCCGACATCGATGAGGTGCGCCTGTTCCACCGCACCACCGGAGTGGCACTGGGCTCCTGGCCGGTACCTGGCTCGACCTTCCTCAACGACGTCGCCGTGGGCCCCGACCGAACGGTCTACGTGACCGACACCGGCGTCTACCAGGGCTTCCTGCCCTCGGGCACCGATGCCGTGCACAAATTCGACGCCGCAGGCGAGCCTGTGGCCCTTGTGAGCGGCGACGCCCTGGGCGGACCCAACGGCATCCTGGTCGACGGCGGGCGGGTCATGTTTGTGACCGGGGGATCCGGACGGGTCCACCTGGTCCAACGCGCGACGGGCACCATCAGCGGGCTTCCCGCCCCTCCGTCCGGTCAGCTCGACGGCGTGGTGAAGGTGGCCGAGAGCACGTTCTTGATCTCCAGCTGGGAGGGTGGGGCCGTCTACCGGATGGGCCTCGGCGGCCTCTACACCACGGAGGTCGACAGCATCGAGGCTCCCGCCGACATCGGCTTCGACTCGCGGCGCCGGCGGCTGCTCATCCCGCTCTTCATGGCGGACGAGGTTCACATCCGGCCGGTGGAGTAGCTGCGTCGAGACTGAGTCTACGGCGCTACCGCAGCCGAGCTCCTCGCCTCCTCCACCATCCGTTGCACGTCGGCCAGCAGGCGGCGGGCGTCGTATACGATCCCGTCCTTGATGGTGTAGCGGACGCCGCCGACGCGCTCCACCGCTCCGGTCTCGTCGTTCAGCCGTTCGGTGCCGGTCCCGTAGAGCACCTTGAGGTTGTGGAGCGGGTTCTCCTCGACTACCACCAGATCGGCGAGCATGCCCGCCCGGACCGCACCGAAAGCCGGCGCGACGCCTTTGGGCTCATGGATGGCCTGCGCGCCGTACAGCGCGGCCGAGCGCACCACCTCGAGCGGGTGGAATCCCGCTTCCTGCAGCAGCTCCAGCTCTCGCACGTAGCCGAACCCGTACAGCTTGTAGATGAACCCGGCGTCGGAGCCGGTCGTGACCCTTCCGCCCCGGTTCTTGTACTCGTTGATGAACTCCATCCACAGCCGGAAGTTGTGCTTCCACTCGATCTCGTCCTGCGTCGTCCAGTCGAACCAGTAGGAGCCGTGGCTCTCCCGGCTCGGCTGGTAGAAGCGCCACAGTGAGGGCAGCGTGTACGTCTCGTGCCATTCGGCGCGCCGCGCGCGCATCACGTCGCGGCTCGCCTCGTAGATCGTCATCGTGGGATCCAGAACGAATCCCAACTCCAGCAGCTCGTCCATCACCGCGTTCCACCGCTCGCTGCCCGGGGGCGCGGCCTGTTTCCACAGGCGTCCGGCCTGGCCGAAGCGGTGGTACTCGTCGCTGTAGTTGTAGTCGGGCGGAAAGTCCTGCACGGTGCGGTCGGTGAAGAGTGCCTCGGGCAGGCCGTACCAGTGCTCCATCGAGGTGAGCCCCAGCCGCGCGGCGTCGAGCACGTCCATCCGCGCGACACCCATCTGGCCCAGGTGGGCGGCGGTGCCCATGCCCTGCCGCTTGGCCTCGCCGATCAGCGCGGCCATGACCTCGGGATCGTAGGAGCCGAGCTTGAGACCGTCCACGCCTTCCCTGGCGGCCCAGCGCACCCAGTCCCGCGCGTCATCGGGTGTCCGGACCGGGCCGTCGTCCCAGCCGGCGCCGGGCCGCGCATACACGAATATCCGGGGCGCCACAATGGCGTTCGCAGCCGAGCGGGCTTGCTCGTTCAGCGTCCACTCCACACCGTTGCCCGATCCGGGCTCGCGCACCGCCGTGATGCCGTGCGCCATCCACAGCTTGTAGACGTACTCGGCGGTCGTTCCCTGGGACCGGCCTCCGATGTGGGCGTGCAGGTCCACGAACCCCGGCAGCACGTACATCCCGCTGGCGTCGAGCTCGTAGGTGGCATCGCCGGGCCGCTCGTCGTCGTCGATCGGCACGCCGGGAGCACCCACGCTCTGCACCCGCACGATGCGGTTCCCCTCGATGACGATGTCCATCGGCCCGCGGGCCGGCGCTCCGGTGCCGTCCACCACGGTGGCCCCGCGGATGATGAGCCGCTCGAAGGGCCCCTGCCCTTCGTCCGCTGCGCGATCCGGACCGGGGGCGACATCTTCCTGCTGGGCAGCCGCAGCCGGCGCCACCGCCAGTGCGCAAAGGGCCAGCCCTATCGACCAGCGAGTCGCTCGAGGAGTCATCGAGTCTCCATTATGAACCGTCTAATAGGAATACCGGGAATCGACAGGGCCGCAAGTTCGCGCTAAGGTATGACGGTCGAGGAACACGATCATGGTGATAACCGACGAGCTCGAACTGCGCGACCTCACGACCCAGGACGACCTGGAGCAGTGCATCGCACTGCAGCGGGCCACCTGGGGCAACGACTTCCGCGAACTGGTGCCGCCCGCCGTGCTGCAGATCGCGCAGAAGGTGGGCGGCATCGCAGCGGGTGCGTTCGAGCCGGAGGGCCCGCTCGTGGGCTTCGTGTTCGGGCTCACCGGCGTGCGCGAGGGGCGTCCGGTGCACTGGTCGCACATGCTCGCCGTGCGCGAGGATCTGCGCGACCGCGGAGTGGGGCAGCTGTTGAAGCTGCACCAACGGGCGCGCATGCAGTCGATCGGCGTGGAGTCGGTGCTGTGGAGCTTCGACCCGCTGGTAGCGCGCAACGCGCACCTCAACCTGAACCGGCTCGGGACGACCGTTCTCGAGTACGTCGAGGACATGTACGGCGACAACCCCATGAGCCGCACCGATAGCGTGATCGGGAGCGACAGGCTCGTGGTTGCTTGGGACATAGCGGCAGAGGCAGCACAAGCGGGCAAGCCGGCGCTCCCCACCGCCGCGCCGGTGGTATCGAGCGGAGGCAAGGGAGCGGCACCTGACCTGGTGGACGAGCCGGCCGTTCTCGTCGAGGTCCCGCCCGACATCCAGGCGCTCAAACAGGAAGCGCCCGGCGCAGCCGTCGAATGGCGCAAGAGCACGCGCCGCGCGTTCATTCACTACCTGGGCGCGGGCTACGCCGTCGCCGGGTTCGTCCGCGACCGCCACAAACAGCACTGCCACTATCTGCTGCGCCGGCCGGACGGCGAGTGATGCTCCAGCCCGTACGGCTCACGCTGCACGAGATCAGGCTGCGCCTGCGGGAGCCGTTCCGCATCTCCTCGGGAGAGAGCTGGGAGCGCCGCATCCTGCTGGTGGAGCTGACCAACGCCGACGGTGCCACCGGGTGGGGCGAGTGCGTGGCAGGCGAGACGCCGCACTACTCGCCGGAGACGGTGGACACCGCCCGGCTCGCAATCGAGCGGTGGATCGCCCCGCTGGTGCTGGGCCGCGGTTTCGGGGAGCCCAGCGAGGTTTACGGCACTCTCGCCGCTGCGATCCGCGGCCATCACATGGCGCGGGCAGCCGTGGAGATGGCCGCGTGGGAGCTCGCGGCGCGGGTGCGGGGGCTCCCGCTGGCCCGGCTGCTGGGCGGCACGCGGGACACCGTGGAGACCGGCATCTCGCTGGGACTCCAGTCCGACCCCGCCGAGCTGGCCGAGAAGGCCGCCGCTGCCATGCGGGAGGGCTACCGGCGCATCAAGCTGAAGATCGCTCCCGGCCGGGACGTCGCCTACGTGGAGGCAGTCCGTTCCGCGCTCGGCGATGACGCGGCGCTCAGCGTGGACGCCAACGGCGCCTACACCCCCAACGACACACAGCTGCTGCGTTTGCTGGACGCATTCCGACTGGTGATGCTGGAGCAGCCGCTCGCGCCGGGCGACCTGGTGCGCCATGCCGTGCTGCAGCGCGCGCTGGACACCTCGATCTGCCTCGACGAGTCCATCACCGACCCGGACCGTGCTGCCGACATGGTGGCCCTGGGAAGCGGGCGGGTGATCAACATCAAGCCGGGCCGGGTGGGGGGCTTCACGTCCGCGATCGCCATTCACGACCTCGCCGCGGAGCACGGGCTCCCGGTGTGGTGCGGCGGCATGCTGGAGGCCGGAGTCGGGCGCGCACACAACGTGGCGCTGGCATCGCTGCCCAACTTCCTGCTGCCGGGCGACCTGAGCCCGAGCCGGCGCTACTGGGAGCGTGATGTGGTCGCTCCCGAGTGGACCATGGACGGGGGCGTGGTCACGGTGCCCGCCGAACGTCCCGGCATGGGTGTGGAGATCGACCGGGACTTTCTCGCCGAGTGCACCGAGCGCAAGAACGTCATCGAGGCGGGAGACGTGGCGTGAGCGCAGTGGACGCGGCGCTGTTCGAGCGGCTGGTGGCGCTGCGGCGCGACCTGCACCGCCACCCCGAGCCGGCGTGGCAGGAGACGCGCACCGCAGAGCGCGTGTGCGCCGAGCTCGAGCGGCTGGGAATCGGCTACCGCAGCGGTGTCGCAGGAACCGGCGTCTTTGCAGAGCTGCCCGGACTGACAAGCGCTCCCATCGTCGCGCTGCGCGCCGACATGGACGCACTGCCGATCACCGAAGAGACCGGCCTGGAGTACGCCTCGGTCAACGACGGCGTGATGCACGCGTGCGGCCACGACGGCCACACCGCCATGCTGCTGGGCGCCGCCGAGCTGCTGGCACGAGAGAGCACTCTCCCCTGCACCGTGCGACTCTTATTCCAGCCGGCCGAAGAGACCGGTCGGGGAGCGCTGCCGATGATCGACGAGGGGGCACTCGACGGCGTGGCGTTCATCTTCGGCGGCCATCTGGACGGGGCTTACGCAGTGGGCGAGATCGTGGTGCACGGTGGGGCCGTAAACGCATCCACCGACGAGTTCACCATCGAGCTCACCGGCCCCGGCGGCCACGCCGCGCGGCCGCACGAGACCGTGGACCCGATAGTCGCCGGCAGCCTGCTGGTTTCGGCCCTGCAAACCGTGGTGGCCCGCTCAGTAGCTCCCAGCGACGCAGCGGTTGTCTCGGTCGGGCGGTTCGACGCCGGAACTGCCACCAACGTCATCGCGACCAGCGCGAAGCTGCAGGGAACGCTGCGGGCGCTGGATCCGGGTGTCCGGGCCGCACTGATCGACAGCGTGCGCCAGATCGCCGAGTCCACTGCCGCAGCGCAGGGCGTAGAGGCGAGCGTGGAGATCCTCGAAGGTACGCCGGCCGTGATCAACCATCCCGACGCCACCGCGCCCGCACGCGAAGCGGCGCGCCACGCTGCAGGTGATGCGGGAGTCGTGCCGCTACGCAAGCCCAACCTGGGCGGCGAGGACTTCGGCTTCTACATGGAGAAGGTGCCGGGATGCTACGTGCGCATCGGGGCGCAGCCAGAGGATGGGCCTGTGGCCGCGCATTCGTCAGGATTCCGGTTTGACGAGCAGGCGCTGGCGGTGGGGGCGGCGTATCTGTATCACGTGGCGCTGGCGGCGGGTCGGGAAGTCGGTGCTGGATCCAAGACGGGCTAGCCGGTGCCAAGCTGCCTTCCGGGGTAGGACCGCTACCCCCAGCTCAATCCCTCCGGCAGGCTGTTGAAGTTCTCGCAGCCGTCCTCCGTCACCACGATCATGTCTTCGAGCCTCACTCCGCCCATCGGACTGCGGTAGAGCCCGGGCTCGACCGTCAGCACGTCGCCCACGACCAGCTCCGGACCCAACCGGTCCAGCAGCGGCGGCTCGTGCACCTCGAGACCGACACCGTGCCCGGTACCGTGGACCATGGCGGCACCGTCACCGCTCACCTCGTCCGGCCTCCCCACTTCGTAGCCATGCTGCGTCAGCGTGCGCGCGGTGACTTCGTGTATCGCCTCGCCGGTCACACCCGGCCGTACCGCCGCGATCGCCGCTTCCTTTGCCGCCGCTACGGCGTCGCGCATCTTCGCGAGCTCCGGCGGGATGGAGCCGTGCACCACGGTGCGTGTACAGTCCCCGTAGTAGAGCGTTTCACGGTTGCGCGGGAAGATGTCGACGATCACCGGCTCACCAGTGCGCAACGGACCGGAACCGTTGTTGTGGCAGTCGGCGCCGTCGGAGCCGCCTGCGATGATGCTGGGTGGGGCCTGGTAGCCGCGCTCGGCCAGGAACAGATCGATCCCTCTGCGCACCCGCTCCGCAGTGAGAGGCTCTCCCTCCACCTGCAGCACGCCGTCCGCGCCAGCGTCCGCTTCTGCGATCAGCTCGCAGGCCGTGCGGATCGCCTCCTCTGTGAGACGCTGCGACTCGCGCAGATGCGATATCTCCTCCGGGTCCTTTGCCCGGCGCTCGATAACACCCAGCTCCGGTTCGCAGTGGACCCGCATTCCGGCTTCGTGGATGAAGTGGGCGAAGATGAACGGGAGCGACCTGTCCGCCACGACGACCTCGACGCCGGAGCGTCGCAGGAACTCGGCGACCGACTGGGCGGTGGCCGTCTCGCGATCACCCGACAGACCGCCATCGGGGGCAAAGTCGGCCGGGCATGCGAACTCGTCGGCTCGCGCGTACCTGCGCGCACGGGCCAGCTCGATGTCGCGGATGATCAGGGTGGTCTGCCGTTCCCCGTTTGCCCCCGGCAGATCGATCGCGGCGGCTGGATCTCCCACTACGAACCGGATCTTCCGGTAGAGGTTCATGTTCTCGGCCGGAATGCCGGCCAGCAGCGTAGCAGTTGCGGTACCGTCAAGCTTCGTCATGAAGCCGCTCTCGTCGGGTGTGGTGGACAAGTAACCACGCTGGCCGAAGCTGCGGAAGTGGCGGTTCACGCGATGCGAGTTCACGGGGTGCCGGGCAGCAACAAGGGGCCGTCCCGCGCATTCGGAACGGCCCCTTCGTCCGCCGCAGCTCGTGCAACGAGCAAGGTCCACCTAGTACCCGCTCGCGTGCCCCTCCGACAGCGCTGCTACCGCCTCTTCGGTGGTCCAGGTCGCGTTCGCAATGAAGCGGAAGTTGACCAGGGCCGCCTCGTATCCATTCCAGTCCGGCAGCTTCGCCGCCGCGGTCGCGTCGGTGACCACGGCAACCTCGAAGCCCTGCTCCATCAGCTCTCGCATGTGCGCCTCGGTGCACAGGTTGGCGGACATGCCCGCCAGAATCACCTTGTCGATTCCCCGCTTGCGCAGCTGCAGTACGAGGTCGTTGGTCTCGGGGCCGAAGACCTTGTGCGGGCTCGCTACGACGGTCTCCCCGTCCTCCAGGTAAACCTTGTACTGCTCGAGCCAGTCCGCGCCCGACCCCTCGAACCCCTCGAGGCTCAGCGGCGACACGCGGTCGAACATGCCGATGTTGTGCATCAGCACCTCGAGCGCACCGCCGAACTTCCAGCCGTGATCCGTGGGATAGTAGTAGTGGGGCGAAACGAAGAGTGCGTACCCGCCTTCCTTGGCCGCGCGCATGAGTCTCTCGAGATTCTCGATTGTGTTGTTCTCGGTCACGCTCTCGCCGACCACGCCCCAAGTCACCCCATCCGGACTCAGGAAGTCGTTCTGTGGGTCGGTTATGACTATGGCGGTCCGCTCGTGGTCGATCTCCATGCCTGGATCGGGGAGCTGCGCCAGGGCAGCTCCGGCGGGAAGGAGCACTCCGGCCAGCACGAGGAAAGGCCAGCGGGCTCGCTTATGGGTGTTCATGGGCGCCTCCGAACTGTGGTGGTGCTAGAAATGGTGGCGGTGGTCTTGTGGGCTAACTACAGGCGGGTCGGAGAGGTTCCCGACTCAGACGGATCGGCGGGCGGGCGTAGCCTTTTCGATCTGAACGGCAAGTGGGGGCGGGCGATCGGAATCGTCCACCCCCATTGCGGTGATCGCTACAGAGGTGCGGTCTAGTGCCCGGGCATCGGCGCCATGATGTGCACGTAGGGAGTATCGCGCCACATCACCCACGGCCCGCCGCCCTCGCTCGGATGGGTCGGAACACCCTCGAGCGCGGCCGCGTCCGGCACGATGATCATCAGGTGCGGCACTCCCTTGTCCATCCACTCGTTGTCGGCCGTCGGCCCCTCGGCGTAGGGATCCGTGTTGCTGTCCGGACTCCCGCCGGCCAGCATGTAGCCGAACCCCATGCGGTCGTAGCTGGGCTGCTTCTTGTTGACCCAGGCATCCACCCAGTTGAGCCACGGCTCATCGATGCACATGGGATCGTTCCCTGGGGTGTTCGGGTTGTCGGGCATGCAGGTCCACCCGTTGGTGCCCTCCCTCAGTTTCGTCTGGTCCCAATCCATGATCGTGGCGTGCTTTGCGATCGAGGCGGGCGCCGCGCTCATCGCGTTCGCGATCTTCTCCTCCATGGATTGGGCCCCGGCCGCGAGCGGCAGGAGGAGAAGCCCGGTGGTGCAGAGTAAGGTTGTTACAGGGCGCATTGGTGCCTCCGTGGGAGGGTGAGGAGGATCTGTCAGGCAGCGAATGTGCAGCAGGAATCCCAACAGCGCAACTTAGGATTCGTTGACCCGGACAACTATTGCCCTGCTGTCTCTCCCTCGGTGGATGCTCCCGTCCCCCCACTCCGGTCCCACCGCATCATCACCACCACCCATCCCACTACCCCAACCAGGCCGCCGCCCACCGCACCCAGCACCATCCACCAGATACTCCCGCTCGGTGTCTCTCGGAATTCCGCGAGGAGAGCGCCCATCCATCCCCCAAAAAACGAGGCCGCCCACACCACGACGGGTGTGAGCAGCCAGCCGGCAATGCGCAGTAGCCGGCGCCGCGTTTCCGGGTTCACCGCTTCGCCATCGCCGCGGCCACCGGAACATGCACGACTACGGCGATCCCCCAGGCAAGTGCCATCACCGCAGCGTGCACGGGCAGCAGCCGGGGGACGGTCATGATCCCGAACAGGACCACGCACAGGCCCACCGTCAGCGCCGCCGGCCGGAACACGCTCGGCCCGGGTCCGGCCTTGCCGATCGCGCTGACCCAGCCTCCCAGCCAGGCGAGCGCAGCGGACAGCATCCACCACACCGGGACGTACCAGAACCCGCTGCCCCCACCGATCCGGTCCCACGTCCAGTGATACAGGTTCAGCGGCCGCAGCAGCGCCGTGTCGATGACGGTGAAGACCAGCGCGCCGATCAAACCCACCAGCGCGGTCCAGGCAATCGAATCGGCCGAGCGCGGCCCGATGAAGAGCGCCGGCAGGTAGCTGAACACGACACCGCCGACTAGCACCAGCACGCACTGCACGACGAGCTCGGGCGTGCCGGTCATGACGCGCGACAGCAGTGCGAACGCCGCCACGCCTGCGGCCGTGAGGATTCCCAGCTTGATGCCGCCGCCGACGATTGTCCTGGCGTCGGCGCGCTCGGCGCCGGCCGGCTCGGCTGCTGCTGTCATAGTCGCGTCGTCCCGTGGTGGAGGGTCATTCGAAGCCGCCGAAAATCTAGCCGCGCCGACATTACCAGGCGAGGCCCAGTTGCTTTGCCGCCGCCCTCAACCCGAGCAGCGTGAGGTGCGGCTCGACCGCCTCCACCTCGGTGCACAGCGGGGCGATCTGTTCGGCCAGGCCGCCGGTGGCAACCACGTAGGGAGTGTCCGACGTGGGCCACTCGGCCTTGATGCGCCGTACCAGCCCGTCCACCGAGTCGGCAGCGCCGAACAGGACACCGGAGCGAATGCACTCCTCGGTGCGCCGTCCGATCACGCGTTCGGGCGGAACCAGCTCTGTGGCAGGCAGCTTGGCAGCCTTGAGCGCCAGGTTCTCGGCGGCAGTGGCGATGCCGGGAGCGATGACGCCTCCCAGGAACGCGCCCGATTTCGTGATGCAGTCGAAAGTGGTGGCCGTGCCGAAGTCCACGATGATGGTGTCGCGGCCGTACAGCTCGGCTGCCGCCAGCGTGTTCACCACGCGGTCGGCACCCACCGTGTGTGGCTCCTCGACCTCGAGCGTGATGGGAAGCGACGAGCCCGCGCCGACCTGAACCGGAGTGAATCCGAGCGCGAGCTGGATGCCCTCCGCCATCACCTCGGTCACCCCCGGCGCTACCGAGGCTTCGACCGCCGCCTGCACTTCGTGCGTGGAGTGTCCGGCATGGGTGAGAAACGAGGTGAGCATCGCGGCCCACTCGTCGGGCGTGCGGGTCGTAACCGTGGTCAGCCGCCAGTGCGCCAGGAGCCGCTCCCCCGCGAACAGCCCCAGCGTGATCTCCGTGTTGCCGATGTCGGCGGCCAGCAGCACTGTCGGTCCTCAGATTATGCCGCGCAGCACACCTTTGCGGCGCGCTACGGCTACGGCGAGCAGCACAGCGATTACGGCGTGCGCCACGCGATACTCCCACCCGGGCGACCACGCGGCCTCCACATCGGCAACTACTGTGGCGTAGCGCAGGGCTTCATACCCGGCGTAGACGAAAGCGGAGTAGAGCGCAGCGACCTGGAGCGAGCCAGAAAGCACGTACATCGATCCTGCGGCCACGCTGGCCAGCGCCGCGAGCCACCACGGCAGGTCGAACATCTCGGACCCGACCGACATGAGCAGCGCCCACAGGGTCGCGACTACCGCCGCACCGGCCACCATGACGAGCCCGGCGCGGTCGGGATGTCCGATCAGCAGACGGCGGAAGGCCAGCTCCACAGTGACTATAGTGGCCGCGGCACCGGTGGCCGTCACATACAGCAGCGTACCGGCCGCGGACGCGCTGCACGAAGCGCTCTCCCCGGCTGCTCCCGGAGCCAGCAGGCAGATCGCCGCTCCATCGCGCACGGATGCTCCGAGCAGAGCCACCACCCACGGCGCCAGCGCCGCCACCGCGGCAATTCCGTACCACGGCCCGAAGGCCTGCTGCTGGACGAAGGCGAAGGCGAACCCCCACACCAGGATGCCGACCAATATCAGAGCCGCCGTTCCCACCTCGAGCTGCGCGGCCGGCGCGCCGCCGCCGAGCAGCGGGGCCGCCGCGATTGCCGCGCCGAAAGCCACGGCCACTGCTACCACCGTTCCCATCGAGAAACGGTCGCGGTACGGCCCGTTCGGCCACAGCCCTATCGGCAGGTGCATTCCGCGCAGGATGAAAGCGGCCACGACGCCGAGGCTGAGCGGCGCTATAGTGTCGCCGATCAGACCCCTGAGCGTCTCGGTCTTCAGCAGCCACCACGACGCAAAGAGCAGCAGGGCCGCGGCCACGCCGCGCGCCCACAGGGGCAGATCACGCTGTGACAACGCCGCCTCCCACGATCCGTTCCAGGCCTACCTCCGTTTCCACCAAGAGAGCTCCGTCGGGCGCCACGCCCCGTGCGATCCCGTTTACGGGCTCCGAAACCGCGCGCCCGCTCAGCCAGTCGTGCCGTTCGTAGCTGCCGAGCTCGGCTTCGTCCAGCTCAGCCGCGTCGTGCAGCGCCCGCAGCCGCGGGACCAGACGCTCGAGCACCGCCAGCCTGGTGACGTCGTGCAGCACTTCGTCCAGCGCAGCGGCCTCTCCCTCCAGCTCAGCAGGCAGCGGGCCGCGCACGTTGAGCCCGATGCCCAGCGCTACCCAGGTCGGCCTGCTCTCCTTCCACCGGGCCTCGCACAGTATGCCGCCCAGCTTGCGGTCGCACAGCACCACATCGTTGGGCCACTTGAGACTGGCGTCTGCACCCAACTCCCCCAGGGACTCTACCACAGCGAGCCCCACCCGCAATGCCATCACGCCGCTTTCGGGCCGCGCCTCCGGCCGTGCTAGGAATCCGAGCCAGATCCCCGTACCCGGGGGGCTGTGCCAGCGCCTACCGCGGCGCCCCCGCCCCGCTACCTGCTCGTCCGCCAGCACCACGGTGCCGGCCGGCGCTCCCTCGGCGGCCAGTCCGTGCGTTACGTCCAGCGTGCTGCCGACGGACTCGAAGCACTCGCAGCGCGGCGCACCTAGAATGCGGCTCAGCTCTTCGGGCGCAAGGCCGTCGTAACTCACCGCAGCAGCGCCCACAAGATGGTGCCGATCCCGATGGTCCAACAGTACGGAGCGAAGCGGTGGAAACCGCCTCGCTCGAGCAGCCGCACCAGAAAACGGATCGCCCAGATGCCCGCCCCCAAGGCCGCCATGAAGCTCAGCGCCAGGGGACCCAGTCCAACGGCGGCCGTGTCGGCCGACAGGTTGGGCACCTGGAGCACGGCCGCTCCCATTATGGCAGGGATGGCGAGCAGGAACGAGAATTCCGCCGCCCGCACCGGCTCGACTCCCAGCCACAGTCCCGCTGACACCGTGGCGCCCGAGCGGGAGATTCCCGGCAGGATGCTCAGCGCCTGCGCCACACCGATCCCGAAGGCGCCCGCCGGCTTCGGTTCGGGGGCCTGTGCACGGCGTGCCGGCCCCCTGGTGCTCCACAGGATAAGCCCGGTCACCATGAAGTCCACCCCTACCAGCAGCAGGGAGTCGAAGGCGCGCTCGAAGAAATCCGCGAAGAAGAAGCCAATCAGGCCGGCGGGCACGGACCCCAACGCCAGCAGAGCTACGTAGCCCCACTCCGAACGCTGCCCGCGCAGCGCGCCAGACGCCAGTTCCATCAAACGTGCGCGGTACACGAACACGACAGCAAGCAGCGTGGCTACGTGCACCGCGACCTCGACCATCACGCCGGGAGTTGCGAGATCGAGCGCCGTCTCGGCCACGACGAGGTGCCCCGAGCTGGATATGGGCAGGAACTCGGTGAGTCCCTGCACCACTCCGAGGAGCAGCCCCTCCCAGTAGGTCACTGCCCGGTCACCCGGGCATACAACGCCTCGTAACGAGGCACTACCAACTCGGCCGAGAAATCCTCGGAGCGCGCGATGGCTGCCGCGCGCGCCGCGCTCCAGCGCTCCGGGGCCAGCAGCTCCGCGCCCGCTTCGGCCATCGCCTCCACGTCACCCACCGGAACCAGGATGCCGGTGTCCCCGTCCACCACGACCTCGGGGATGCCGCCTACGCGGCTGGCCACCACCGGCACCCCGCAGGCCATCGCCTCGAGGGCGCTCAGTCCGAAGGATTCGGAAGAGCTCGGCAGCACAAACAGATCCGCCGCCCGCAGCAGGTCGGCGACCGCGTCCACCTTGCCCAGGAACTGTACGTGCTCCGCCACACCCAGCTGCTCCGCCTCCGCCTCGGTGGCCGGCCGCTCCGGGCCGTCGCCCACCAGGACCAGCACCGCCGGTACGCGCTCGCGCACCTTGGCGAACATGCGGACGACGTCCGGCACGCGCTTCACTTCCCTGAAGTTGGACACGTGCATCAGCACTTTGGTGTCGGCGGGAGCGAAGGCGGAGCGGCACTTCACCTCGTCCGACGCGTAATACTCGGCCGGGTTCACGAAGTTGGGGATCACTTCGATGCCGCAGGGATGACACCCGAAGGCTTCGTACGTCTCCTCCTTCAGGTATTCGGACACTGCCGTGACCGCATCGGACCGTTCGATGGAGAACTTGGTGACAGTAAAAAAGGAGCGCTCACGGCCGACCAGCGTAATGTCGGTACCGTGCAGCGTGGTCACGACCTGCAGGTCGCGCTGCTCCCGCACCATCTCGCGCGCCAAGAACGCCGCGGTCGCGTGCGGCACCGCGTAGTGCACGTGCAGTACGTCCAGCTCCTCGCGCAGAGCCACCTCCTCCTGCGTGACCGCGAGCGCGAGCGAGTACGGGAAGTACTCGAGCAGCGGGTACGTGCCGCTCAGGTCCACTTCATGGAAGTAAACGCGCTCGGTAAACCCCCTCAGCCGGAAGGGTGAGGCGTAGGAGATGAAGTGGATCTCGTGTCCGCGGCGGGCAAGCTCCAACCCCAGCTCGGTGGCCACCGCCCCGGATCCGCCGTACGTCGGGTAACAGGTGATCCCAATGCGCATCAGTCTTCGCACTCCCCCCAAAGCTCGAGGATCTCGCCGGCCACCGACCCAGCCGGCTTGGCAGCGTCCAAAGTTACAACCGGATCGCCCCCCAGCTGGTGCCGAAACCAGGTCTCCTGCCGCTTGGCGTAGCGCCGCGTGGATACCGTGATGGCGTGCGCCAGCTCCTCCTCGTCCAGCTCTCCGCGCAGGAGGCGCACCACTTCACGATACCCCACCGCGTCCAGTCCGGGTGCGTCCGGAGGTACGCCCCGATCCAGCAGCGCCTGCACCTCTGCAACCAGGCCCAGCTCCAGCATCCGGTCCACGCGCTCCTCGATGCGCCGGTGCAGCACCGGCCGCGGCAGGGTGAGCCGCACGTACCAGGGACGCATGGCGCCCTCCTCCTTGGCCTTTACCTGCCACCAGGAGAGCGACCGTCCGGTGAGCAGCGCCACCTCGACCACCCGCGACGCCCGCTGGCGCCCTCCCCCGCTGAACTTGGGATCCAGACGGGCCGCCCAGCGTCCGAGTCCGTCGCAGCGGCCGGTCCACCGCCGCAGTTGCTCCCTTCGCCGGGCCGGCAGCGGCGGCTCGCGGAACAGCCCGTCGGCGAGCGCGCGGACGTAGAAGCCCGTTCCGCCAACCACGACCGGCTGCCGACCCGGGCCGACGTCGCCGAGCCATCCGGCGGCCGCGGCGGCGAAGCGGCCCGCACTGTAGCGCTCGCCGGGGGACACCAGATCGATGCCCAGGTGCGGCACGGCCTGCTGCTCCTCCGGGGTGGGCTTGGCCGTACCGATGTCCAGCCCGCGGTAGATCTGTCGCGAGTCTGCCGAGATGACGACTATCGGCCGCAACGCCGAGAGCTCTACGGCCACCGCCGTCTTTCCGACGGCGGTGGGGCCCACGATGACCGGGACTAGAGGCTTAGCCTCGGCCAAAGCGGCGCTCCAGCTCCGCGCGCGACATCGTCACGATCGCCGGCCGCCCGTGCACGTCATGAGGGGGAAGCTCGCATGCGAACAGGCGCCGCAGCAGCGCGCGCATCTCATCTGGAGCCAGGCGCTGCCCGGCCATGACGGCGGCGCGGCAGCCATAGGTGGCGGCGAAGCGCTCGAGCCGGTTGCGCAGACCGCTGAGCCGCCCGCGCGCCAGATCGGCCACGAGCTCCTCGAGGCAGCGGCGCGCGTCGAAGCGCGGGTGGGGATTGGGCGCGGTCTGCACCACTACGGAGCGGCCTCCGAACGGTTCCACCTCGAAGCCGACCCGGGCGAGCAGGTCGCCGTATTGCTCCACCACCTCCAGCTCCTCGGGGGCGAGGTCCAGTGTGAGAGGGAGCAGCAGGCGCTGTGCACTGCCGCCGCCCCGCTCCAGCTCGGCCATCGCCTGCTCGTACAGCACTCGCTCGTGCGCGGAGTGCTGATCCACCACGGCCAGCCCCTCGGGTCTTTCGAACACGATGTAGGTGTCGAACAGCTGAACCAGATCGAGCGGAGCGCCGGGCACACCTCCCTCTGCCGGAGCGAACAGCGCCTCCTGCTGCACCACGCCCGCCGCATCCGGCTCCGCTGCGCCCGGCAGGCCCTGCGCCGCCACGGGACGTCCCGCGGCAGCAGGCTCGGCCACACCAACTACCGCCGCCGCCGCCATGGGCTGCAGACTCGCCCGCACCGCTTCCTCCATCACGCGCTCCACGAATGCCTTGTCGCGGAAGCGGACTTCCAGCTTTGCCGGGTGCACGTTCACATCCACTCTGTCCCCCGGCACTCCTATCGCGAGGAACAGTGAGGGACGTACACCCGCCGGGATCGTTGCGCGGTATCCGGATTCTGCAGCCCGCACCAGGAACGGATCCTTAAAGGGTCTGCCGTTCACGAACAGATGGGCCTTGCGCCCGCTGGTGCGCGCGCTGTCGGGCCGCTGCGCCAACCCGCGCACCGATACGTAGCCGTCGCCGTGTTCAACCGGCACGAGCTGATCGGCGAGGCCGCGCCCGTACAGTGCGGCAATCCGCTCGGCAACACTGGAAACGCGCGGAGCGTCGAGCAGCGTCCTGCCGTCGCTGGTGAGCCGGAACGAAACGTCGAGCCGAGCCAGCGCGAGGACGGTGAGCGCCTCCACCGCAGCACGCGTCTCGCTGCGCCGCGTGCGCAGGAACTTGCGGCGCGCCGGCGTATTGGCGAAGAGCCGGGCCACGGTGACGGTAGTGCCGGGGGCGTGCGCCGCATCGTCCACCCCGTCGAGCCGTCCCGCACGCACGCGAAGCCGGGTGCCCACCCCTTCGCCTCCCGCAGGAGCAGTCTCGAGCTCGAACACGGACACCGCGGCGATGGCCGCGAGGGCCTCGCCGCGGAATCCGTACGTGGTGACACCCACCAGGTCCGGCGCTCGGCGGATCTTGGATGTCGCGTGGCGGTCCACGGCCAGCACGGCGTCTTCCCGGTCCATGCCGGCACCGTCGTCGTTCACGCGAATCAGTGCGCGACCGCCGTCTTCCAGCTCGACGGTGATCGCCGTTGCACCGGCGTCCAGCGCGTTTTCGACCAGCTCCTTCACGACCGAGGCGGGCCGCTCCACCACCTCGCCGGCAGCGATCTGATCGACCACGACTGTTGGGAGAATGACGATCCGGCCCATCAGAGCCTCACCAGCTCGGAGCGGAGCAGCCAACCGCGATCCACCCCGTCGCTCACCAGCAGCCACGGGCCGCGCTCATCTTCAATGATCACGGGCGCCGCCCGACCGAGTTCGCGTGCGGCGCCGGCCGGTCCGTAGGGTGCTTCGCGCAGCGGCGTCTCCTCAAGCAGCACGAGCGCCACCGGTCGGGCGTACCGGCCGGACACGGACCACGCGTAGGCCGACGCTGCCAGAGCCAGCAGGAGCAGCGGGGCTGCACGCCTCGGCCGCACCTTGAACAGCAGCAGCCCCCACCCCAGCAGCCAGCACAATGCGGCGAGCGCCACCGCCTCGGTAGGCGAGATCGGCGCGATCCAAATCAGGCCTGAGGGCGCCGCGTCGGGCAGCCTGGCCGCATCGAGGGCGCGCCGGATCGTCTCGTCCCGCGGGGCGAGCTGCGCCGCTCTCAGCCATGCGGCCCGGGCACGGACATCCTCTCCGATGCGGTCGAGCGCAGCGCCGAGGTTGTACCAATGCGCCGCCGTGCTCGGATCGCTTGCAGCACGGCGCGCAAAGCTGTCGGCCGCGGGCCGCACCGCGCCCGCTTCGTACAGACGCTCGGGCGCCTGCGCGTGAGCGGCGGCGGTCACGAACAGGAGTGCAAGCGCCGCACCTGCAGCCGTACCCGACGTCGAGCGAGTGGGGCCCGCAGCGGCGCGCAGCGCGCGGAGCACCTCCGACACCTCGGCGGTCAGCTCATCCGGGTCGGTGGAGCCCTGCGGCCCGTAGAGGGCCTGCCGCAGCCGGTCTCGCACCCGGGCGGCGTGCGCCGCGAGTGGAGCTTCGACCCCGGCAGCACGCAGGGCGTCCGCCAGGCCGTCGCCTCCGCGCAGGCGCTCGGCCGGGACGAGCCCCTCCAGCACTACCCCGAACTCGATTTCCAGCGCAGCCAGAGGCATCGGCTCGGACTCCGGGACCGCGGCCCGGCCCCGGTACCGCGGCCACCGCCTGCGTGTGCGGAGCACGAGCGCCGCGAGCGGCGGCGCCAGGATCAGCACGATCCAGCCCAAGCGGGAAACGCGCCCGACGAGCAGCTCAGTGGAGCTACGCGCCGCGTCCATCAGCCGCGGCACGGTTTCCACCGGCATCACACCGGCCGCACCGCTCGGTGTAACGAACTCGACCGGCGCGGCACGCAGCTCCACATGGGTGCCCGCACCAACGTCGAAGTAGGCGTAGCTAGGAGCCGGAACGCGGTGAGTGCCCGCCGAGTCGGCGACCACGAGATACTCGAAGCGCTTCTCACCGCCCACCAGACCACCGTCGGTGTCGATGCTGAGCGAGACCTCCTGCGGATACGCCCGCAGGCCAAGGGGCCACTCCAGCTCCGGCTCCGGCCACAAAGCGACGTTGCCGCGCCCGCGTAGCACGGCCCGCACTATTGCGGCGTCACCGAGCCGCAGCTCGCCCGGCGGGACCTCCACGCGGAACTCGAGGTCGCTGCCGGCCGCGCCGTGGAACCCGGGCACGCCACGAGGCGGCGGCGGCGGCCGCACGGCCAGCCGGAGCGGGTCGCTCGTCACCTCGTGACGCAGCTCGCGGCTCAGGAAGGAGGACGACACCGGCAGGCTGAACGAGACCTTGGCCGGGCCTATCTCGAGGCCGCCCGCCGCGAGCGGGAAGATCACTTGATGCAGCACGTAGAGATCGAACCAGTCGCCGCGCACCTGCCGGCTCAGCAGCACACCGGCCGGAGCGGGGCGGTCGTACGTCCAGGCGCCTCTCAGGCTCGGCGATTCGAGTGTTGGCGGATTGCGCAGCCTGGCGCGGATGGTGCGAGGAAACCACGCAACGACAACCAGGTCCACCTGCTGCCCCAGCACCACCGACTCCGGAGCGGCAAGCACGACGAGCGACACCTGCTCCCTATCCAGCTCCGGCGCCACCGATTCCCGTACCAGCATTTCGACGCTCTCGGCCATGCCGCCGCCGAGGTCGCCCGCAGGAGCGTTCACGGTGATCGCGATCGGTGCGGTCTCCAATTCCTCATCGCCCTGCCGCACGCGCACGGCTCCCACACTCGCGGTCCCCGGGCGCACCGCCCGCAGCGTCACCTCTCGCGTGGTGATGCGCGCCGGCGTCCCGTCCTGCATCTGCACGCGGCTCTGATCGCGCGATCCGAGGAACTCGAGGTTCACCAGATCGGGATCCTCGATTTCGACCGGAGCCGGGCCGCCGCGACCCTCGACCGTGATGGTGAGCGTCAGCTCCTCGCCCACCAGCACCTCGTTCCGATCCACGTGCGCGGACACCTGCAGCTGCGGCAGCAGCAGCACGGCCCAAAGAAGCAGGGTTACCACTCCTTGCGCCCCCGGGTTTCGCGGCGGTCCTGCCGCTGGAGGTGCCGCCTGCGCGTGCGGCGCTCCTCGTCGGCCATCGAGTTGAGGATCTGCTGCGCCTGCGCCGGCGAGAGCCCATCGGGCGGAAGCTCCGGCGGGGGCGGCTCGCCTCCCTCTCCACCGCCGGGCGGCGGGGCGGCGCCGGTTTCGAGTGGGGGCCGCATTCTCACGGCCAGCTCGAGGTTCCACTTCGCCGCGTCGTCGGACGGCTTCAGCAGCAGCGCCTGGCGGTACCGGCGCGCCGCCTCCTCTATGTGCGCCGCGGCGTGCGCGCTGTCTCGCTCGGCCAAGTGCAGGAGCAACAGCCCGAGGTTGTATACGGCCCGGAACCGCAGCTCGGGATCGAGTGAAGCTGCGGCCCGCTGCAGCGCGTCGCGTGCCAGAGCGGTGTCCCACGCGGCGAGTGCGGCCGTCCCCAGGTTGTACCAGGTGGTGTCCCCACCCTCGCCGGCTCTAACCTGTGCCAGATACTGCACAGCGGCTTCGCGGAAGTCGCCGCTGGCCCAAGCTTCGTCGGCGCGGTTGCGCGGCGCCTGCGCCTCCAGGCTGCTCGCTCCGGCAAGGAGCACCCCAAGCGACACGAGCGCCATCGAGCGCCGCGTGAAAGTGTGCGCCAGCAGAATCAGGGCAGCGATGAGCAGCGGGACCCACGCCCGTGAGATGTCCTCGGCAGCGGTCGAGGTCGCCTGGGGGGAGCGCTTGTAGGCTGCCACCAGGTCGCGCACGGCACCGGCCTGGTCGCCGAGCCGCGCCGAGACCAGAACGCCCTGTGCGGCATCGGCCACCGCCGCCAGGATGTCGTCGCGCCGCACCGTAGAGACTACCTCCCCCATCGGCTCCCGCTGGTAGCCGACCAGCGTACCGTCCGGATTACGCACCGGAATCGGTACCGGCTCGACCCCGCCTTCGGCGACCAGTATGAGCCGCACCCGCTCGCGCCGCAGCCGTTCGGCGGCCTCCAGTACGGTGGACAGCGTATCGTGAGCCTCCCCGTCCGAGAACACCACGAGCACGCGGTCGGCCACCGGATCGCCGGCGAACAGCAGCTCGCGGCCGTGTTCCAGAGCGCGCGCCAGTTCGGTGCCACCGGCACTCGTGATCTCCGGATCCATCGCGTCGATGAGCAGGTTGAGAGCGCCGCCGTCCACGGTGAGCGGCGAGAGCACGAAGCTCTGACCCGCGAACGCCACGAGACCGATGCGGTCACCAGCCAGGTCGTGCACCAGCCGGCGCGCCTGCCGTTTGGCCCGCTCCAGCCGGGACGGCCCGACGTCCTCCGCGAGCATCGAGCGCGAGATGTCCATCGCGATGACCAGGTTGAGCCCCTTGGTCTCGGCTACCACGAGGCGGCTGCCCCAGCGTGGGCCGGCGAGCGCAAGCACCGCCGCCCCCGCGACGAGCCCGAGGGCGACCGGGCCGGACCGGCCGAGACGGGACGCCCGTGCGCCGAACTCGGAGGACCAGCGGCGAGCCCTGCTCACGCGCGCAGCCCTACCCCACCATGCCAGCATTGCGGCGAGGAGGCCCAGCACCGGGGCGAGCCAGAGCAGTGCGGGAACGTCGAACGTCATCAGGGCACCCGCACCACTACCGTGGCTGCAATCATGAGCTCCAGTGCCAGCGCGCCGAGTCCGACGAGCAGCGGAAGCTGGAACGCCTCGTTGTACTGCGTGTAGCGGGTCACGACCACCGGTGTCTTCTCGAGCCGGTCGATCTGCCGGAAGATGCGGTTCAGGGCCTCGGGGTCGGTGGCGCGGAAGTAGCGGCCACCGGTGAGCCGCGCGATGTCCTCCAGCAGCTCCTCGTCGATGCGCACGGGAAGGGTCTGGTAGCGGAGCTGTCCCTGCGTGCCACGGCCGATCGGCATGGGTGCCTCACCCTCGGTGCCGACCCCCACCGTGTAGATCCGGATTCCGAACTCGGCGGCGGCTTCCGCGGCGGTGCGCGGGTCCAACATGCCGCGCGTGTTCTCACCGTCGGTGAGCAAGACGACGACCTTGCTCGCCCCCGGTGCGCGGCGCAGCCGGTTGGCAGCGGTGCCGATCGCGGTGCCGATCGCAGTGCCGTCCTCGAGCTCGCCCACCTTCAGATCCCGCACCGCCTGCTCGAGCACGGAGTAGTCGACGGTGATCGGCACCCGCGTCAGGGCCTCACCAGCGAACGACACAAGGCCAATACGGTCGTGGCCGCGTCCCGATATGAACGCCACAGACTGCTCTTTGGCCACGTCCAGCCTGTTGGAGGGCGCAAAATCCTCCGCCAGCATGCTCGACGACACGTCCACCGCTAGCACGATAGCGATCCCCTCGCTGGTGGTGTCGGTAGACGAAACGCCGTACTCCGGTCCCGCCGCGGCAATTATCCAGGCACCCAGGACGACGCTGCGCAGCGCGGCGGGTGCGCCAGCAATCCAGCGGCGCCGGCCGCGTGCCGCCCTCAGCTGTGAAGCGTCGCTGTAGCTGACGACCGGCTGCGGCCGCGTGCGGCGGCGCCACCACCAGACGGGGAGCGCGAGCAGCAGCAGCAGAACCAGCGGCCGGGCGAATATCACGCCGCTTCCTCCGGAGGCTCATCGCTCTCGGGCACCGTCTCCACCTCGTGCACCAGGTGCAGGGCACGCTCCACCAGCTCGAGCACGTCGCTCGGCACCGCGGGTGAGAAGCGTGCCCGTTCCAGCGCGTGAAGCACGTCCGAGAGCTCGCGCAGCGGGAGCTGCCGGTCGGCAGCGCGCAGAGCGTCGAGACACTCGTCGGTGTCGAGGTGCCGGCCAGCCACAGGCACTGCTGCAGCCAGCCGCTCCCGCAAGTGGTCGGCCGTCACGGCGGCCACGGCGCGCGGCTCACCCGCGGCGATCCAGCGCTCGATCGGCGGCGCTGGGCGCCGTGCCGCGGCGGCGCCTCTGGGCGGCCGGGGACCGGCCCGGCGCCACAGTGCGCCCCCGAGAACCGCCAGCACCAGCACTACGAGCACCAGTCCGGCGAGCGGCGCCGGCGACGTCAGATGCCGCTCCAGAGTGGCGCGTGCGGGAAGCGGCGGCGGCGGTGGATCGTCCGCGGGGAGCACCGATGTAATCGTGACACTGGCCAAGCCGCCCGGAACCGCCTCCACGCGGCCGTCGGTGTAGAGCAGCTCGGCGTCGGGCATGGGAAGCGTGTGGCTGCCCGCCTCGAAGAACGCGACCGTGTAGAGGATCGTCAGCGCGCCCTCGGCGTACGCCGCTCGCGGCGCGCTGAGCGGCTCGAGCAGCGGCGACGACGACAGCGGGCGCAGCCGCACCTGCACGTCGGGCGGAGCGCTCAGGCGGCGCACCAGGCGCACCGTGTCTCCCACGGTCGCTGCACCGCCCGGTTCTACGCTCCACACCGGCGCCTGCAGCAGGGCCAGCAGCAGGCCGATGATCACCGCTTGAGCCTCCTGGCGCGCTCGGCGAACGCGCGGTGCAGCGCCTCCGCATAGGGTCGGTCCGTGCGCAGCGCGATGTGATCGACCCGCGCCTGCTTGAGCGCCCGGGACCGCGCCAGCCGCCCCTTCTCCGCCGCCATCGCCAACTCGAGCCTGGTCCGGTGGTGCGACGTGTCCACCAGTTCGCGCTGCCCTGACTCGGCATCCTCCAGCTCGATCCAGCCCGCGTCGGGCAGCTCGAACTCTCGTGGATCGTCGACCGTGATCGCCACGACTTCGTGCTTCTGCGACATCCGCCCCAGCTGCTCCTCCCAGCCCGGCGCGCGGAAGTCGGACAGCACGGCAACTATCGAGCGGTGCCGCAGTAGCTGAGATGCGTATGCCAGGGCCGCGGCCACGTTGGTGCGCGGATCCTGCGGCTGGAACGCGAGCAGGTCGCG
>JBDHJM010000103.1:0-5108 GCA_039586895.1 Gemmatimonadota bacterium
GTGATACCGGGTTAGATGCACTCAGCTGAGAAAGCGTTGACGCAGGAGGCGGGGTGCCATCGGAGACCCTGCAAGCCCGCGAGCGCCACGGCGAATCGCACTTGTACGCGGCCAGAGCAGAGAGGGGAGGGTGTTACTCGTGATTCGATGTCGAGCAGAGGGCTTCTGATCCAGAGCGCCGGCGCTAGGGGCCTCAAACCCGGCAAAATGTCACACTAACCGCGGGTTCGTGTCGTCCGTTGCCGGGTTCTGAGGGCAATATGTCGGTTTGACACGACAAGATGTCGTGTCAAGTGTCGTGATTTGTCGTGCCGCAGGTCCCCTCTAGCGCGCAGCTATCGGCTAGCCTCGATTGCCGGCCTCTTGGGTGCCGTCGGTGTTTTCGCGGGCGCACTCGCCTACGAATGGCTCGCACGGCCCAAGCGTTGTCCGGCATTCCTCCCGAATCAGCCGACTGAGTGTGTACCACCCTCCACGCACCATCCACCCACCGCAACAGGTACGTTCCATGGCCTCGGTTGTGGATGTCACGCCCGTCCGACGTAGTGAGCTGAATGTCCGTGTCGACCACAGCCCAGGCAAAGTTGCCTTCGAAGTGTGTCTGGATATTCGAGAAGCCCAGACGTAGGCCCAGCTCCGCTTCAGGCTCCACATGGTTCTCTACCAGATCGCGCAAACCCACGTTCTCTCCCCCACCTTCGAAGTAGCGAGCACCCTCCCAATCAAGGAAATGCGCGTAGAAGGGCTCACCATCTCCCTGCTCCCACCCAACTCGAATGTCCTCCAACACTGCCTCGATCATGGCGGGATCGTGATCGGGCACCTCCGCCCCCGGTGCGGCACACCCTGCCAGTGCGAGGGTGATCAACACGGATCGAGCAGAAAGCTCCATCATCGGCGTCTCCAGTATTTGGGGGGTGCATGGCATGATCTTCGCCAGCTGTTAGGTGGACTCACGGCGTGGCGTGGCCGCCGCGCGGCTGCGCCAGCCACGCAAGGTGGACAGGTGCGAGAAGGCAAGACCTCAAAGGGCGTCCTCCACGAGAATCAGTACTCGGAGCGCACGCTGATGGAGACGCAGTAGGGCCGTGCGCGCGAAGCCCGTGTAGTTCAGCTCGTGAACGATATCGCGCTGGAACGATGGTTCCCTTGCTGCGTCCATCAGGTCATCGGCTTTGACAGCGCCCAGCTCGCGCAGATCAAGGGCCTGGTTTTCGTCTACCGTGACGGTC
The DNA here is from genome assembly GCA_039586895.1 of Gemmatimonadota bacterium. GTDB lineage: Bacteria > Gemmatimonadota > Gemmatimonadetes > Gemmatimonadales > GWC2-71-9 > WVYX01. Next base: position 1,233 of record JBDHJM010000103.1, read on the forward strand.
AGAGAGTCGGCCACTCCGAACTCGATGGGGAGCAGTCTGTACACTGTCGCGGGAAGATCTGAGCGGCGATGGGCGATTCGTGCCTGTTCCAGCCGCCACGCCTCGTAATAGTCCACAAGTCTAGCCCGGAGTTCATCGTCAGCTATGAGCCGGAGATTGCCTGTGCTTCGCAGGTCCTCGAATGTCGTTCCGTTGAACTGAAACTGACCCCAACCATACTGCTCGGCCTGTAGCATCGCGGACGCGAAGTCAGCCTGATCCACTCCACGTTGCGTGGCCGCTTGGAGCGAGAGAAGTGCCGCGTTCTTCCGAGCCAGGCCGGCCAACAGGTAGGAGATGCTAGCCGTGTCCTGGACGAGGTCGGCGTGCAGGCGAGTCAGGTAATCCTCTGCCCTTTGCGACTCGCCGCGTCCTTCCCACCAAGCGTCAATACTGAACGCGAGCAGAATCGAGACCACGATTACTGCGCCTTCGGCGAGTACTCGGGTCCAGGGAATCTTGCCGGGCATTGCGATCCTACGGCTGAAGCGGGATCAACATACTCGGAATCGCACGGCCCGCAATACCCGAGCGGGAAGTGGATGAAGTCAACGGGCTTTTGATCCAGAGCGCCGGCGCTACGGGCCCCAAACCCGGCAGAATGTCACATCAATCGCGGGTTCGTGTCGTCCGGTGTCGGGGTTGGCTGGCAAAATGCCGGTTTCACACGACAGATGTCGCGGCAAGTGCCGTGGTTTGTCGTGTTGGCCTACGGAAACGACAGCGCCCGGCACGGGGCCGGGCGCTGTTTGTGCGGGCTGGCGTAACGAGGTTCCGCGGGGCTTTGCTTGCGGGTACCCCCCACGGTCTCCTCAGCTCACCTCATGGTCATCCCAGCGGCCATTGTGACTTCGGCGTGCCAAGCGTTGATGATCTTGCCGTCCGGCATCTGCGCCAAGTTCGTGTAGGTCCCACCGCCCTCCATACCCGCGAACTTGCCCGTGCCGCTCGTCATGCCGAACTCGCCGCCGCTGGCATCCCCGCTCCACCAGAACCAAAACACATCACTATCCGCATCCCGCGACACGCAATGCCCCGCGACACTGTAAGCACCGCCGTCGGCCTCGATAACCCAGGTGCCACTGCAGTCCTGGCTCACGAGGTGGAACGGGCTCTCCTTGTCATCGGAGACGTTGAAGCCCGCGAGGCTCACGGCCCGCACCGTCCGGCCGTCGGGAAGCTGATACTCCTCCAGTAGGGTGCTGGTGTACAACCCGTTCCCGTCTCCCACCCATGTCTGCTGTGCTTGAGCGCCCGCCGCAACTCCCAAGGACAACAGCGCCGCTACTGCTACGCATGCACAGCGTAGATGCCACTTCATGGTAGGACCTCCTTTGAAGACGGCCTCGCTCACTCCCGTCGGTGGTCTGGCGGTCCCGTCGTCGGTGTGGCGTCCAGATGGAGGGCGTCGCGCTGGCGGCGGGCCGTCGAGGCCATCGGCGGTTCGACGGATCGTGCTAATGTTCCGCTGGGCCATATAGGAACAAGGGGAATCTGTATCGGGATTGTGAGGGCTAAGAACCAGGGCTCTTCTGATCCAGAGCGTCGGCCTCAGGGGGATGATGCTGGAGCTGGCGGTCTCAGGCCGCGCAGAGCCCGTGGCTCAAGCCACGGGGACGAGTCTGAACGGCGACCAGTCGATCTCGATCATCTCCCTCAGCTCTTCGCGCACGCTGATGTACATGCGATCGCCGTACCTGGAAAGGCGCTTCAACATGCGCTGCAGGTGACGGTGCTGCGCCCCGGCCAGCTCTTCGATTTCAAGGGTCACCGACGCCGTCGTATGCCTCAGCAAGCCCTCGAGATGGCGCCGAGCGCGCGCGTAGAACCTGCGATCGAGCCCCGCCTTCAGCGACAGCGACAGATGGGCCCCCGCATTCATCACCTCGTCGAGGGATAGCCGCACGGCACCCCGGCGCACATAGCGCCGCAGAGCCTTCTCGATAGAGCCGAAGTGGCTCCTCGCCGGCAGCCGCACCTTCCCGGCCATCTCTGCGAAGTGGCGGTTCACGTAGTCCCGCATCGCCAACCCCACGACCCAGTCCTGCATCACCAGCGGAATGAGCCTCGGCCGCGAGAACGGGATGGACCGTACGAAATGGAACAAGCGAACCGCTCCACCCCGCAGCACGCCATAGACAACGATCTTCCTCAGCATGTGGAGCCGCTCCCCCCACGACCACTCACGCCCTCCCAGCGGACGCGTGAGATAGCGGGTCTTGTTCCTGATCCGGCCCGCAATGCCGTCGTATCGGACCAGCCGCCGCAGCAGCGTCCGGTACCCGCCAACCAGCTCTGCGTATGCCATCCGCTTGGGAATGACGTTCGTCGCGAGCCGCGTGTTCTCCGCACCGCTCGCGCCGGCGATGAGCCTTCCCTCTCCGCGCAGGCGTTCATAGAGGGGGGTCTTGGGCAGCGCCGTCAGCAGCCCGACCATCGCCGTCTGGATGCCCGACTGCATGATGAACTCGTACTGTTTGCCGAACGTCTCGATCGTGTCATTGTCGAAACCGACGATGAAGCCGCCGAGAACGTCGATACCCTCCGAGTAGATACGTCGCACCGAGGAGAGCAGGTCCCGCCGCGTATTCTGATACTTCCTGGTTTCCTTCAGGCTGTCCGCGTCCGGCGATTCGATGCCGATGAACACCCATGCGAAATTCGCCTGGCGAAACAGCTCGAGCAGCTCTTCGTCGTGCGCCAGGTTGATGGACGCCTCCGTCCCGAAGCGGAAGTCATAATCATGATCGCGCTGGTAGTCCCTGAGGAACTCCAAGAGCTCTTTCGCAGCGGGCTTGTTCCCGATGAAGTTGTCGTCGACAAAGAAGGCGTTGCGCACGTTGCGCCGTCTCAGCAGGTCCAGCTCCCGACCCACCTGTTCGACGGACTTGGTGCGGGGCCGTCGGCCGAACATGACGATGATGTCACAGAATTCGCAGCGGAACGGGCAGCCGCGCGAGAACTGCAGACTCACCGTTTGGTACTTGTCCAGCTGCAGCAGGTCGAAGCGGGGGACGGGAGAGTCCGCCAGAGAGACGGTGCCGCTCTCCTGATACAGCGGCTTCGGCTCGTTTGACTCGATGTCCCTGCAGAACTCCCGCCACGTGTACTCGGCCTCACCCGCCACGACCGTGTCTGCCAGCGGCGCGTACAACTCCGGGCAGAGCGAGGCGTAGCTCCCTCCGGCAACGACGTAGAACCCCTTGCTCCGGTAGTAGGTCAGCAACTCCCTCTGTCGTGGGAATTGCACCCCCATGCCGCAGATCCCGATGATATCCGCTTCCGGGCGCAATGGGATCGCCTCGATGTTCTCATCGACGATCGAGACCTCCCACCCTTGCGGGCAGAGCGCTGCCAGCGTAGCCAGCCCGAGGGGCGGATTGAGGGACCGCTTGTGGGGTAGGACCACGTCCACGGCCCACTTGAGGCTCCAGAAGCTCTCAGGCGACTTTGGATTGACCAGCAGCAGCTTCATGCAATCATCCGATGGTACTTACACTGCAAGCTATCGGTTGGAGCCATGAGCGGCCAGGACCTCTACGTCAAGCGGGCCTTGGCAGTTCGCTCGAGCGTTGCGCAGTAGAGCGCGGTGGGGTGGCGCTCGACCAGGACACGTCTGATCCAGAGCGTCGGCGCTAGGGGCTCCAGACCCGACAAAATGTCACACTCAACGCGAGTTCGTGTCGTCCGGTGTCGGGTTCGGACGTCAAAATGTCGTACTTCGTCGTACTTTGGGGGTGCAAATGCCGTACTTTATCGTCTCCCCCTGACCACGCCTCCGCAGCTGCATGCGCCTGTTAGGCGTCACCACGCTCCGCGCGAATGACCGCGATTCTC